>NZ_PJBZ01000103.1 GCF_002835995.1 Psychromonas sp. Urea-02u-13
ATACAAACACAGTTGTCGTGGGTTTATTTACACTATATCGGGTTATATAGGCGTTTATCGTTACTTTATTGCTTTTATACGCAGGAAATAACGAATAAAGGTAAAATACCTCAAACAAAATAACTGTTTTTACATACAGTTATGTTGTATTTATTGTTATTTCCTCACTTATTGAGGCTAAAATAGCCGAGTATTAACCTTTAAAGCTTTTATTCTCCCACCTTAATTAAAAATGTCGCGACTTTAGCTGGTCTGTGTGTAGCGAGTAATATGACTGTTAACAAATTGTATAAATGTTTTTAATCGAGCGGGTTGATATTTGTCTTGCAGATAAACAAGGTAGAACGGGGATATTGGCGAATCCCAGTCTTTAAAAACTGGCAATAACTTCTGCTCATCGATCTCTTTAAAACAATACAAAAGCGGTAAACGTACGATGCCATTTCCGGCTAAGGCACTAAAAATCATTGAGCGACCATTTTTACATTTAAACGCGCCATCAACGCTCACCTCTATTTTTTTGTCTGGCGTTAGAATATTAAAATAGCGCCAATGATTTACCGTACCTGTAATACATTGATGATGCTTTAGATCGCTAGGATGGGTTAACTGCCCTTTTTGCTGTAAATATTGTGGGCTAGCGAGTGTGCATATCGGCATATCGATAAGCTTTTTAGCAATCAGGTTTGAGTCTTCTAACGCGCCCATCCTAAAAACAATATCAAACTCACCCGCAATCAGATCAACACGTCGACTACTAAAATCTAAGTTAATTCTGACCTCTGGATAAGCATTGATAAAATCATTGATCAAGGGCGTGATGATCTCTTCGCCAATAATACCGCCAACACAGTTAATGTTGATCACCCCTTTAACGGCAGAAGCACTATCAATAACTTGTTCTATTGCCTGATCAATGCCTTCTAATGATCGACTACATTGTTCAAAAAACACTTTCCCCTGCTCCGTTAAACGCTGCGTTCTGGTGGTGCGAATAATTAACTTTACGCCCAGTGACGACTCTAATTGTGTTAACTGTTTAGACAAATGCGAGCGTGAGCAAGAAAGCAATTCAGCGGCGGCCGTAAAACTTCCCGCTTTAGCAATTAAAACAAAAGCACGGATATCAGTAATATTGAGGTCTGCATTCATAGTGGGTCCATCTCATCGAAAGGAAATAGTTAATAGTTAATAGTTAATAGTTAATAGTTAAGAACATGCTAGCAGAAGTTTATATGTAAGCATACGTAAACAATGATTTAACTAATGCCGTATATATCAACAATAATCCTTTGCGTAAACTACAACACATCAAAGGAGCAACGCTTCTAAGTCTTACCTTTTAATTAACATGATATAAAGAGACCACTATGAAAAACACAATGAAAAAACTAGTTGTTATTACAGGCGCAAGTTCAGGTATTGGCCAAGCAATTGCAGAGCATTTCAGTCAATTGGATCACCCCTTACTGCTGGTGGCACGTCGCATTGAAAAGTTACAAGCATTAAACTTACCTAACGCACTTTGCGAACAAGTTGATGTGACGGACACTGGCGCATTATCTGCTGCGATAGCAAAAGCTGAAGCAATATATGGCCCAGTAGACTGCTTAGTTAACAATGCCGGTGTTATGTTGTTAGGACAAGTTGAAACTCAAGATGCCAATGAATGGAAATCAATGTTTGATGTTAATGTGATTGGTTTATTAAATGGCATGCAGTCTGTACTTGCGCCAATGAAAGCGCGTAACACTGGCACCATCATTAACATTAGCTCAGTAGCAGGACGTAAAACCTTTGGTAATCATGCGGCTTACTGCGGTACTAAATTTGCGGTACACGCCATTTCTGAAAATGTACGTGAAGAAGTTGCTGAAAGTGATGTACGTGTTATCACGATTGCCCCTGGCGCAGTGGAAACTGATTTGTTATCTCACACAACATCAGATGAGATTAAACAAGGTTATCAAGCCTGGAAAGACAGCATGGGTGGCGTTATTTGTCCGGATGACATTGCACGCACAGTGACCTTTGCTTATAGCCAGCCTCAAAACGTGTGTATCAGAGAGATTGTTGTTGCGCCTACAAGACAGCAACCTTAGAAGCTAATATCGAATAGATATAAAAGGAAAAGTTAAGGCCAAAAGGCTAACGTAAAACAGCGTTATTGGCCTTAACTTTTCCTCGATATATGTATCTATCCTAGTCTTCTTTTCTTAGTAAACAGCGTCCCCTTGGTTCATCACCTTCGTGAAGCACCACATCAGAATGGAGAAATTCAGCAGCCTCTGCTGATCCTTTCACTTTGGACGCACTACGTTGTAACATTTCTGACTCAAATTCTCTAAGTACACTTTCCCTAATGCCAACATCACGCCATTGCGATGAAACTCGACAGCCTTTTGCGACTGCTCTTGCTAATGATAATGCATCTAACAGCGCCTGATTCGCGCCTTGACCTTTAAAGGGGCTCATAGGATGAGCTGCATCACCGATCAAGGTAACCTGATTACCTCTCTCTAACAATTGCGATTCCAATAACGCCCGATCATAAACAGGATAACCCGATACTTGCGCTTCTAACGTTGCCATTAATATCTCAGGAATAGGCGTGTGCCATTGTGTTCGACGACAAGCTTCTTCTTTAAGCGCCAAAGAACCAAGTGCACTTAATGCTTTTGCGGCTTCTTCTTCCATGGGGAAGCTGAGTTGCCACATAACGGAGTCTGCATCATAAGGCATCATATAGATGCGCTCATGGCCATTGGCCGTTTGAAATACGGTCGCAGAATCTAATAAACTATGTTCAAGGCCATTAAGCGCGATCAAAGGACAAATACCTAAAATCACAATGCAACCTAAGTAACGTAAAGGACTAATGTCATCACCAATCAGTTGTTTACGCACTGAACTACGAATCCCATCCGCGCCGACAATCAGGTCTGCTTTAGCCTGCTGTATCTCTCCGTTCACTTGAAAACGAAGATCAACGCCACTCTCGGTACATTCTTTAAAGTCCAATAACTGATGATTCCATTTTATCCGACTTTGACCACTACTTTGGCTACTATCCTGTTCACCGAGTTGTTCAAGCAACGCGAGGCGTAAAGACTGTCGTGCAATATGGATATTTGTACGCTTAGAATCACTTATATCATCGCTATCCAACCACTTTCTAACACCCCATTCGCCGATCTCTTTACCTTCAGTGGTATGCACCACATGCCTTGTTGAAATTAACCCATCGGTTAATGAGGCAATACCTAATCCCTGAATCGCTCGACTCGCTTGTTGCAAAGTCAGCCCATAACCTTGAGAGCGTGCATCAAAATTACTATCGCGTTCATAAAGCGTAAAAGGAATACCACGGTGTAAACAAGCAATAGCGAGTGCTACGCCACCAATGCCACCACCAATAATGGCAATATGGGGAAGATTTTCATTATCTGCGATGACAGCACTCTCACAATGAACCACGCCAGCCCCATGGCAATTCAAACAATCATACAAATGACCTTTAGGACGAACAGGCGCCAGCCCTTCACCATTCGTATTTTCAAATTTTTCTAATGCTCTTTGGTAGTTAAGGCGCACTTTTTTACGAAGCCTTTTGGTTTTCTGACCTCGTCCCTGACATTCAAGACAAATAGTCCAGTTAAGCGCTTCATTCTTCAACGTATTCATTCCTTAATAGTATGCAGAGATTCACTTTGCCTTTATTTACTTTACCTCTAGGCGAGGCATCTTAACTGATGCCACTTATGTAAGGCTATTAGTAAAAAGGGATTATGTGGATTATTGAAATATAACTTGAGGGGAATCAACTCAAATGAGACAGGCCGTCAAACATATCGATGTTTTAACGCTCGTATTCTCTACTGAATGGGTTGTAGGGAATTATAAATGGGGAATAGTCTAATTCAATTGGCGTTAGAACAGTGTCATGTGCAGAATGGGGAATAGTCTAATTCAATTGACGTTAGAACAGTGTCATGTGCAGTTGGAAAGTGTTAAAGATTGAGCCTTTTAAGCAGAAAGACTAGCGCCTGCGAAGCGTTAAACTCGTTACGATAGAAAAATGCTGTTTTCCGTTTAAGTAACGAGTTAGGTTTTCTACCTGACTACTCAAGCGTTTTTTGTAACCAGGGCCCAATAAGATCAGATCCATTCAAAATGATTGAAAAATGGTTAGCATTATCAATCATTTCAATTTCCTTTTTTGCTTTGGTCGCGCTGTTATCTTGTGCAAACATAATGACTTTTAAGGGATCAAAGGCCTCATCTTGCTTGCCTATCCATAACCCAAATTTTTCCACATCAGAAAATTGAGACTCAGGTGAATGAGGCGTAACAGCATTTGCCATATTAACCGTATTAAACGGCACAATTTCAGGGTTCGCTTTTAACACGGCATCCGGGAAATTGAACTTAACGGCCTTTGAATGACCTAAGAGCAAACCACCACTCAGGGTATTAATGACAAAGTCTGATACGGTGACGCTAGAAAACTCAACCTCAGAATCGCCCTCATCATAGTTAGTCTTTGAACGATAACCAAAATAGGGAGCTAGAAATGCATAACCCTCAATTTCTGCTTTTTCATCCCAACTAGAATAGTTAAGCGCCAAACCCGCACCCGCCGAGTGTCCACCAATAAAAATAGGCAGATCAGGATAGGTATCACGCGCGGTATTCACCATTGTATTAATGTCAGACCATACCTGTTCAACATTAGGAGCATCTCCACGCTCTCCTCCAGAAGCCCCGTGGCCACGAATATCGGGCATATAAACAGCGATATCAAAATCATTACGTAAACCCGTGCCAATGTGATGATAACTCAGCCCACTATGAGCACCACCACCATGGTAAAAAATGAGAATCGCTTGTGCCTGTTCAGGAAGGTAAGCCCGATATGCTAAAGACACATCATCAGTTGCTTGCATCACGCTAATAGGTTGTAACAAGCTTTCAGAAGCATTTTTTAACCCAGATTTTTTTAACTCTGCTCTTTTTATCTCAGCTTGTTTTAACTCAGTAAGGGAGAAAAAGTTCTTTGATTGTTCATCTGCTACATTGTTTGGCTCTTGTTTTGCGCAAGAAGCGATGGGTAAAACCAATGTAAAACATATAATTATAGATTTAAAACGCATAATTCATCCCTAATTTAAGTTAATCCCAGTGCCTAACACCACGTTGCTTTCCTGCTCTAAAGAGAGTTACCACGAAAGTAATAACCCATTGTAGTACGTTAGTTTTTCAAGCAGAGACGTAACATATATATCAACAATATAACATGAGAAAAGGCGTGAATAAACAGAGCTAAGGGTTCATTGGCTTAAATTCTGACAAAACAGCATTCAAAAACTCGTCAGGCAGTGTAAGGAAGGTAATATGGATATAGGGGAACATGCACAGCTTGTTATACGTAAAGAACCGTTGGCTATCGTCGTATTACAATACCCAACGGTTCTTTACGTTTAAGCCCAAGTTAGGTATTTGACTGTAAAAATTGACCATCAATTATCAGCAACTTAACACCACTTTCAGTGAGTGAACGATGAGAGCTCAGATCGTCTGAAACAATATATGACATACCCGAACGTAGAATTGATTTATCACCATTTTTCAATTCGTTGACCACTTCACCTTCTAAGCAGTAAACAATGTGCCCTTTTTCACACCAATGATCTGCTTTATAGTTTGCAGAATACTCAACAAGCCTCACTCTCAAAGACCCGAATTGAAGTGTTTGCCAGTAAGCGACGCCCGTTTCTCCCTTGTGCTCTGTTCGTGGAACACCTTCCCAATCTATAGTTTGAAAAGGGATACTTGGATTTTCCATGGTGACTCCTTTAGATAATGGCTAGCACCCGCTAAAAGAATTAACCATTTTGTTAATTAAGCGGAATAGCACCAACTGTTTTTGTACTGACGAGAGACAGTATTATTTAGTGTTGTCCTGCGTAGACTCAAAATACTTTATCAAAAGTAATTCTTGTTTCAGGCCATGCCAGTTGCTAAATATGTTTCGTAAATACAGACCCGCTAAAGTGCCACTAAAAGCGCCAACAGTACCAATTTGCTGCGCATCTGAGGCGAGATAAACGATTAAGAAAAGGAGCACAGCAACAAAGGTTATATGTACCCATCTTTTCCACTTCCAATTATCTACACTTTTCTGGGCTTTGTTCAGCGTATTGATTTCTACTTGTTCGAGTTGCATACAAATCCTATTTGTAAATGAGAACATATAACGCCCACATTAAGTGGACTAAAATACTTTGTAGCACTTCTAACTTGAAACTAAGTGGCTAGTATTCGATTAAGCCCTGCTTTTTAAGCTCGGAGGTAATAACCCCTTTTGTACGACCATGTATTTCAGATAATTCTACGATTGAAACTTCCGATTTATATTTTTCAACAAGTTCTTCTTTTTCATTAACAGCCCACGGAAGTCCCGCATTCTTAGGCAAACCATTTTCAATATTCTCAGCCTGCTTTTCTTCTGTGGTTTTCTTTGGCAATTTGGCTTTGTTAGTTGGATTTTTCAATTCATTAAGAATTACGAATAAAGATCTGATTACTTCAGGTTGATTATATGGGGATTGGTCATCCAAAACTTCACCAGTGACTGGATCTACTCCATTAGCTAGAGCTTCTAATACCTTTATTTCTTTCTCTAATTTCATGATAACTCCGACATTCAGATAAATTTACATGCCATTTAACGCCTACATTAAGCGGACTAAAATTGCTTGTTGAACGAAGCCGCTATGCAGCAGAAAAAACAAAGTCCCATACTCTCTAGTACCCCCTCATTCTGAGGTCTCCACTGGATAACTATTATGGAAAAATACCATCAACAGCATTTCGATTTCCTTTATCGTCAACATCTTACCAACTTAACCTTACAAGGGAAGCGACCTTCCGCTATCGATGCCTATTCCCGTGCTGTGTGTCGTATTACCGCCTACTTTGACCGGTGCCCTGACATTAACGACACAAGATTTAAAACAGTTGTCCAACCCCCAGATAGGTGTCGGCTGCGCGACACCTATCCTTATTTGTTAGTTGTTTTTATATACGTTTGAACGATGGGCAACTTTGATGACGTTCACAATTAAAACCTCATCTCTGATCTCATAGACAATACGATATGACCCTTGACGTACTCTGTAATTTTCTTGAGCTGATAACTTTATACAACCTTCAGCTCTTGGATTCTCTGCCAAAGACTCTATACAAGTTAGGATTTTTGGAACATCTTTTTTCGGAATGCTTCGCAAATCCTTGCTGACTGACTTTTTGAAAGTTAATTTATATTTGGCCATGTTTCTTCAAGTCGTTGAGCAATTCTTCATAGCTTACTTCTTCTTCAGAAGCTCGATTTGAAACAGCTTTCAAATCTTCTTGGTCTTCACACATTAAAAGACGAACAGCTTCGTCAATTAATTCTGATACTGATACATGTGTAGAAGCAGCACGCATCTTCAATGCTTGGTGGATATGCGGTTCAAAATAAACAGTTGAACGTTTCGATAATGCACTCATAATAATATTCCTCATTTAGCTTAATAAATATTATAGCACCATAACGTTATAACGCTAAAATTAATCGAGAACGATAAACAACCGCTATCATTCTGTATAAGCGACTTGTTATAAGTTGAACTTTAGCCCTCAAAGTCTGATAATAATTCGAGAACTTTAGCACAATCCTCATTCTTAAAATTAATCGAAACTTTTTTATCTGGGTGGCTAAAACTATCAAGTTCTAACTTACTATTGCTACATACTTTATTTACTGCCACAACAATTTCACTTAACGGCTGATCAAACATTGAGACTGTAATTGTTTCACGATCGGCGCCTGATGCCTGAAAACTAGCCGCTAATATTACTAAACCAAAAATCTTATTCATAATAACTTCCCTTTTATAGTAAATAATTAAATCGTAGATAAAAATGATAAATATATAACACTTTGCTAAGCGCTAAGTACAATTTGCCAAAAACCGCGGAGCGCGAGCAAACTGTACGTGTCTGTTTGAGCAACTTATCAGCTGTTTACTCTCCACTTTCAAAATGGGCAAAAACTTCCGCACCAGTCATATTTTGTGTTTCATTCTTAAACTCGTAATATTCTGGCTTTTCATCAATGAATATTTGATGAGTTAACTTGTAGTCATCCCCCGACATCAATAACCCAACTGGAAGGTGATACTGATTACTTGGCACTAAAAAATAAAATAAATGTGTGCCGCATTTAGCGCAGAAACCTCTTTCTGCCCACTCTGATGACTGATACCTAACAACATTTGACTCTCCTGATATTTTAACTGAATCAGCGCAATCAATGGCTAACATTGGGCCACCAGACCAATTTCTACACATACTACAATGACAGGCAGCTAATTCGTTACTGGCATACTCGACTTCCAACTTAACAGAGCCACATAGACACTTTCCTTTACCTTTCATAAGTCCTCCTATCTTTGTAATGTGTGTGAAACTTAATATCAGCTAACTAGGTTGCAGAACAACTCATTCCCAGCCCACTTTAGTTAAATTAAAACCACGATAATTCACATATATTTGACATTCAATAGATTATTCTGTTTTTAATCATTGATTGATTAAATTGAGTGATAAACCGATTTTTTGAGGCGTGTACGTCGATTATTTGTTGCGAAATAATAAAAAACGAAAGCAAAAAGAACAAAACTGGACATCCCAATCTTTTACCACTCTGCAATAATCTCAAGCGCGGCCTCTTGTTGAATATTTGATGTTAATTCGCGTTGTTTCCAGCGCACGACAAGTGTCAAAGCGGATATATTTTACTCCAAGGTGTGTAAATATCTTCATTAGAACAAGCCGCTAACGCCTCTTCATTGGCATGTAAAACAAACTGATAGTAATTCGACATGATGGCATAGGCATAAGCACAGACATCAATTGAAAACACATTGGTCAAAAATCGAATTATATCGACCATCCATTGGCGGCGATGTTCAAAGCTTTGGCCTGTGTATTTATCATCAGCACATAAAAATGCTCGTCGTACACAACGAGAAATACAATGGGATTTTAAGGAATAGCAGAAAGTGAAATTAATGTGTCGCGAGATTGAGTCATCATGCCTCGAATAGTTAATCTATGGTCATTAAACAACCATAGATTAACTCTGGAATACAGTCAAAAAGGCTGGGATGTCCCCGCTTGTTTTGTTTTAAATACTACGCATGTGTTTTTTTATATCACTAGCAATTTTCAATACGATATCTTCAAAACCACTTTCCATAACTTCAATATTTTGTAATGAATTAGTTTCAGCCCACTTCATAGTATCACTAGGATATGGGTCAACAATCACAACTTTGCCTTTGCAAGAAGAGATACAGTCCCAAATATGATTATCGTGTTCAACATATTTGACACCAATGACAAAAATTAGGTTTGAATTACTTATAGCTTCTACATATTTCTTTTGTATATTATTAATAAGTTCGTTATTGACGACTATTCTCTTACCTTTTTGATAGAGAGCTAGCACAGGGCTCAAATCACTGTTTCTAAGGTCTTTAGTCCATTTAATAATTTCATCATGACTTTCGACAGCTTTTGTTTCTAAGCCTTCGAAATAGGAACCGCAACCTTTAAAGACGTTGCCGGACACGTTAAACCCTGCAGGCAATTGTGGTAAAAAGTTTGAAGACCCATGAGGCTTTAACAGAGAAACACCTTGCCCCGTCGCATTGTAATCAATATGGAGCCCATGGTGTGACAAAGCTTGCTCAATTAATAAATCATAGTTTAGAGTAACTATTGTCATTTTAGAAAGCTCACTCCTTAACCTATTAAATAGACGAGTATAAGCATTATCATTTTTTACTGAAAACTTAGATAGGTAACAAGCCATCTCCTTTTGCATCGGAGTAATATTCCTACTATCATCCTCTATACTTGCCATGCCAGCTTCAAAACCATAATCGATAAATTGGGATTTTACTTCTTCATTCAGTTTCGAAAAATTACCGCCTTGTTCGTTTAATTTGTGAAATAAATCATTTCCCAGTGGGGGATTATACGGAGTGCAACTGCCTGACCCAAAACTTGCACCAGCTCCAAATAAAATAGTTACCATTACATCTCCATAAATTAAGTTAATGCGCTTAACGCCTCGCTTAACGCCTCGTTAAACGACTTGTTAGTTGTGTTGCTACTCAACACTCTGATTTAAAAGACCATTTTCTGCCAAAGCTCGGATTGTCATTGTATGCTGATCTTGAGCAGCTGCTTGTATAAAAGCAGCAATGATAGTTGCTCTAGCTTCTTCGGAAACAGGAATATGTTCAGTTGCTGTTATCGCCTGGCGTAACCAAGCTTCAGCTGTTTCCCCAGCTTGTTCCATTAACGTTTCTGCACTAACCATCTTATTCTCCAATGTTAATAATTACGTAAAAAACACAACTAACAGCATATTAGATTGAATAAACCTTTAATCGTGCAAAGATATAGTTCAATTCAATATAAAATTCTTTGATGATTAAGATACAACAAATGAATTTATTATCAAAGTGTTAGCTATATAATTTTCGATAGATATTGATAAAAATACAAAACATTTTATTTTTTAATAAAATAGTCCGTATAAACGGTGAATATATAGAAAGTTCGTCACTACCCTCCCCCATTTACGAGCTCTATTTCCACTGACAATATTTGCTTTGATAGTCATCCTCAAGTTAGCTGAGAATGACTTATCCCTTAAAATAAACAATGCCCTGTAAATTTAGTTATCCGTTTTGTTTATTTGAACCGGTTATTTTGACCTTATTCACTTTCACAAAGAGTGGGCAGGCAATACTTGCGGCGTTACGCATTCCGTAGGTATTTGACGTATTAATATGTGTCAAGGTGCTCGATAACCACTCTATATTGTTAAACGTATTATGGTAAGAATCATTAATACGTTGGTTATAGAGATGCGCTTTAATGGCACCTTGTTCAATCAAAAAAGTGCCAAAACGACTCGTTCCCGTAAACTCGCCTTTTGCTGCATTGGTAAAGTTCATGTAATGAATGTAGGGAATAAATAACGTGGGTTTGACACAACTTTTTACCATTTCGTCAAACGTAGCAGGCCCTGTACCTGTTTGTACTTTCATTCCCGCGACATTTGCATCGTTATTGAGTGCCACATTAAAACGATCACAATCTTCTTTTTCACTGTAGAAGAGGTTATTTAAGACACCTTCACTAATCAGTGGAAAATGAGGACGCTTAATGCCATTACGACCGACGGGACGGTTGAATAAAATGTCAGTATCTTCAGGATCATCAACAATAGAAAGCTTGTCAGAAAACAGTTTATTGCCAACTTTATGTTTGTCTTTTTGAAGCATGCCCATGCCATATTCATAGCTTTCGCCATACAATGTGAGATAGCCCATATAGTTAGTGAGATCGGCAAACGCATCGGCATAGAAGATGACATCGTACTCGCCAGGTGTTATCTCTTGTCGTGGGGTTTGTGTTTTAATTTGGTACATTTTAGCCAAATGTTTAATCAATTTTTCACTGTCAAACTGATTAAGCGCATGGCCTACATCGGAAACTCGTAGCTCTTTTTTATCGTGATCTAATAATTGTAAAACCATCTCTACATTATAATCACTGCCTTCATAGCTTAGCGCTTTTTCTACCAGTGTATTTATCACGGCATAACGTTGAATGCCCGCTGAAAAAGCGCCAGATATCTCAACATTTTCATTTTTAAAATATTCAGCGCACTGTTTGAATAGATCCACTAAGCGTTTCGAATCGAGATTCGCGAGTGCGGGATCAACCTTACACTTGTCTAAGCCATTAGTTAGCGTTTTGTCAGTAGTCGAATCAACATGATTATCTAAAGTAGCTTGTGCAATCGGCATCATAGGACGGCGATGTGCAACCTCTGGCATAAATACTAACTTTTCATTTAGTGATAAAACAAACGTTTTCAGCTTATCTAATTCATCGATCTGTGCTGTCGTACTGCCCGCTACTTTTTGTTTACCTTGTTGTAACTCGATGAAATACTTTTCACCTTGTTCTGACACGTTAAGCGAAATTTGGCTGCGTCCACAACGTACCATATGCGAGGTTTCTTGCTCATAAGCCACAGAGCCTGTAATACCTTGCGCTTGCATAAATTGGTTGATTTGCTCAAGCTGCATTTTTACCGATTGCATTGTCGATTTTTTTGCTGCTGAACGAATCACTTTATCTTGTGCTTTATCTTGTGTTTGCATGCTTATTTCCCTACTTGAACATTGCTAAAACGACAAGCGGGCACGCCGTGTGCTAATCGCATGATTTGATTTGGCTGGCCTTTGCCACAATGGAACACAGGTTGTAGTTCCCATGTGCTTTGGTTGCCCACCATATCGAGTGAACGCCAAAAAGGTAAACTGTCGCCACTATAGGTCGCATTACGCACCATATTGGTGATTTTTCCGTCTTTAATTTTCCACGCGATTTCTGTCGCAAAATGGAAGTTTTCACGGTTTGAGCCAATTGACCAAGAGCGCGGTGATTCCATCAATAGCCCATTTTTTGTGGCTGCAATAATGTCTTGTAAAGACCCATCTTGGCCGGCATCAACGTTGATATTATTCATGCGTTCAATGGGTAAGTTACTGTAATTTTGCGATCGACTTGTTGCACCTGATGCCGTAAAAATGACCTTGCCTGCTTTATCGTTTGCTTCCATGATCATTTGTCGAGAGGTGATGGCGTCTTGTAATCTGCCCTTTTCGATTAAGGTCACATTACGGGCTTTTACACCATCATCATCAAAACCGATAGAGCCCGGCGAATTTTGTACGGTGCCATCGGCGCGTGCGGTTAGTTTTTCACTGCCAAATTGTAACTGTCCAAAATCTTCAAGTTCTACGTGCGAACCACCAGCATAAGAAAGTTCATAACCTAAAATACGGTCAAGTTCTAATGCATGGCCGATGGTCTCATGTGTTTGTAGCGCCATCATTTCTGGCAATAAAATCACATCACAGATTTCTTTTTCACAAACAGGGGCATCTAGCAGTGCGAGCAATTCAGTTTGAATACGTAAGGTATGATCAAATTGTTGATCGTTAATGATATTTTCCCAACCCGTCGTGCCATTGGCGTTTTGAGGCATATTAAAAGTACGACGTTGTTTATGACCCTCTTTATCGGTGGCATACGCGAAATAACCGGCATCAATTTCAATTAGTTGACGTTTTATTTCACTGCCATCACTGTCGACATATAAAATATGACGTTTGTAAAAATGACAATAAAGACCTGAATATTCAAATTTTTCATGCTGCAGTTGTTTATCGAGTTGCTGTAAACGCGCTATTTTATCTGCCGTAGACACGCTAAAAGGGTCAATTTCACAGGGGGAGTGATAGCTGTCTATGAGGGTTTCTTTCTCGGCAAGGTTAATTGATTGCTTAATAAAATCGCTTGCTGATTGTGCTTTTTCAATGGCAATTTCGCCTGTCGCGATCATCGCATCGAATGACATAATTTCACTTGATGAAAAACCCCATGCGCCATTCACTAACACACGGATTCCATAACCTTGTTTACTATTGAGTTGGTAGTCCTCAATATCACCGTTCATGGTTGAAATTCGCTCTTCTTCATCAACTTCATGAATGCGAATGTCAGCGTAATCTGCGCCTTTTGTTTTAAGGTAAGTGATGAGTTTTTTTGCTTTGTCTAACATGATGTTATCAATCCTTATTCGTTTTTTATCACCCTAACACGAGAATGGGGAAATCGCTTTGTTGTTACAAGTATTTACTGACACAGGGGGTTAATGAGTTGGTGCATTAGCAATATGCGAAGGGAGTGGCTTAAAGGGATAACTTACTAGTGAAGAAAGTGAAGAATAGGCACTTTA
Organism: Psychromonas sp. Urea-02u-13; assembly: GCF_002835995.1. Lineage (GTDB taxonomy): Bacteria > Pseudomonadota > Gammaproteobacteria > Enterobacterales > Psychromonadaceae > Psychromonas. The sequence continues at coordinate 13,943 of NZ_PJBZ01000103.1, forward strand.
AATCGTTATTATAATTGATTTAAAGCGCCCTCGTAATTTGCAGATAGCTATTAGGATTATGCGATTAAGCCGGTGATAACTGTGCTTTTAACGCTTTTTCTTCAATCGCAACCGCAACACCATCGTCTACATTACTTTTGGTGATGTAATGCGCTAAGGCTTTAGTGGCAGGATCTGCATTTTCCATCGCAACCGCTAATCCAGCAAATATCAACATGGCATGATCATTTTCTGCATCACCAACACACATGATTTCATCAGCGGTAATATTCATTACGCGACTCAGCTTTTCAATCGCAATGCCTTTATTGCTCGTTGGGTGTAACAGTTCTAAGAAAAACGGTGCACTTTGTACAACGGTATATTGCTCTCTTAAATGTGCAGGAAGGTTTTTAATCGCAGGCGTTAAGTCTTTTTCATCTGCCACTAACATCACTTTAATAATATCTTCATTATCGTCAAGTTGCGTGAAATCCACTTGTGTCGCTTGCATACCATTTAACGTCGCTTCGATATCGGTCCAGGTATTATTCTGATGGGTAATAAGCCCTTGTTTCACTGAAAATGCGTGGATATAAACACCAAGTTGCTGCGAAACCTCAAAAATAGCTTTTGCATCGCTGCCTTTTAAGCTGGTTTTATGCAGCACTTCACCATTGCCAACACGCTGAACGAGAGAGCCATTATATGAAACAACAAAATCATCATCGCCAGTTAATCCTAAGTGTTCAAGGTGTGACTGCAAACCTTGTAGCGGACGACCCGAGGCTAAAACAACTTTGATTCCCGCCGTTTTTGCAGCTTGAATCGCTTGGTAGTTACGTTCTGAGATACATTTTTCGTTATTTAAAAGTGTGCCATCCATATCCAGCGCGATCAGTTTTATCATAATTTACAACCTATAAAGAGACAGTATTGCTATGACTGAGAAGTCAATTTTGCGATTATTTTTAGAAGCCCTAGTTTATAGATTTTTCTTTTTTAGGATAGTGTTTAGATCAAAACACTTGGCGCTTACTCGAGAGGCAAAAAGAAAGATGCCCCTTAACAATCGTCCCGATTAGTGACGATATGCGCACAAGCTATTAAAATAACTGATGAAATATTGCCTCAATCATAATACGCCTCATACTGTACTTATATTTTAAGCATACGAGAGAACCTATGGCGGATAGTTTTTTACTTTTTGATAACCAAACCAAAGAGCAGATTAGTGACAAAGTATTACCTTTATTTGACGATAAGGTTTTTCCTAAAGCATGGGAAAGTGATTCGCCGGCACAATTTCATGCTGAAAGCCGCGTTTATGCTTATATCAGTGATGAGAATGCGCCAGCGGTTATCGAGGCGGCGATTCTCGGTGGTTGGTTTTTAGCGATTCTTCCCCATGCTGATGCGCGTTTTGCCAACCGTGGTTTTTGTATCGAAAGTAACCTGCAAAAAGCCATTCAAGCAGTGCAAACCGTCAACCCACAAAAAGTAGATGTACTGCGTTGTAATAACCAATTGGTATTGAGCTGTGTTGTGCTCGGAGAGTGTTTTAATTTATTGCCTAGCGCGCAGAGCTTAAATTGGCGAGAACGCATAAAATTCGCTGTTAATAACATGATTAATGTACGTACTATTCGTCCGCAAAAAATGCATTTTGCAACCGAGAATGAAAATATTTTTAGTACGGCGGCAATTGGTTTGGTGATCGTTGAACATGCACACGGCTCTTCGTTATCAAGAAACATATTACCCGAGACACATATTAATGATGGTATGTGTCACTCGATGATTATTGCCCCGCGCAGTGTGATGGAGATGTTGCGATTTTTTGTTATGTCGCCCCTACGACAAACACTTAATCTGCCTAATTTTCTGGGATTATTAAAAACAAAATCATTTACTGTGAGTAATGGTGAACCATTATCTTACAAGATTGATGGACAATATTATCAAGCAGAACAATTAGTCGTTGAAACACAATCGCGTGTTTTGAACCTGTTAGTGAGTGAGGCGCTTGCCATCACTGAAACCTCGCCAAGTCACAAAGAACAACGCAAAGTCACACGCTTACCCGCTGGTGAAGCCATTACTGCAATGGTCAGCAAAGAGTTGCCTTTTATCGCGCATGCGGCCACGGAAGAGTTTAAAGGCCTTTATCAACTGTTGCGTGAAAACGCCACAACCTCTCCTGCATTTTTAACCTTGATGGTATTGTCGACGTTATTAGCCAGTATCGGCCTCTTTGCAAACTCTGCGCCGGTGATTATAGGCGCGATGATTTTAGCCCCGTTAATGGCGCCGATTATTTCACTTTCCATGGCGCTAGCACGACAAGACAGCAATTTATTAACTGCAAGTATCAAAACCCTACTCACCGGGTTATTTTTGTCTTTAGGGTTCGCAGCTTGCGCAAGCTTTATTATGCCAATGGAAACAGTCACCTCCGAAATTGCAGCGCGATTAAGTCCTAGTTTATTAGATTTAGCGGTGGCTGTTATTTCGGGTATCGCGGGTGCCTATGCCCATGCTCGTATTGAAGCGGCTAAAAGTATGGCCGGTGTTGCCATCGCTGTGACCAAAGTTGTGTAGGTGTACTTGTGTGCTAAATTGAGGAATGTTACGAGTTATGCACAGCAAAACTCTTCAAATGATAAAGGATTGCCTGTTATTAAATTAACTGGCTTAAGTTTGAGATATTGCTTTAGTAGTTCTTTCATATTAAGTGAAGCAAGCAGAAAGGTACAAACTGTTAATGCCACCAACTACAGCCGTAAGGTTTTCCCCCTCAAGGTTAAGATGCACACAAGTACCCTCTTCTGTTTCATAGGCATGACTATTCCATCCGTAATTGTCACCAGTTGATGCACTCATTTTACCGCTGTAACCTAAGCCATTAGCAGTTGCACAAATCTCTGTAAATCGTTCTGCTATCTCTTCTATGGTTTCGCTTATCGCTTCATAAAGAACAGCATCTACAATGCCCTGCGCTTCAATCATTACAGCGTCACGTGAAGAAGTGATACCAGTAAAGTCTAAGCACTCAGCATCGTAAGTATTACCAATTTCACCGTAAACAATCTCAATAGCTTCATGATTGTAAATCACCTCATAATGTACGCTTTGAGCTTCTACCTGTTCACGTAATAATTCGCTGATATCGTCTTTATCCATATCAGCAGTGATAGCCAAAACAGGCAGGTTAAGCGCCTCAGCGACCTTGTGAGCGATTGATGATTTGATGCAGTTTACGGTTAATGTTGTCACGGTTTATACCTCTTTCTTAATGATGCGGATCATTGCGCTGTACTTTTCTATCAATGCCTGTTCGTTAGCTAACTCAGTGCAGTAACGGCTATCAATGTTTGCTTGCTTACACTGCTTAAGGATTGCGGAATGGTTATTCATTGCCATCTCTTCACTAGCTTCAAGATCTGCAAGCAATTCAATTAGGTCTGCTTGTACCGCTTCATTATCCGCTTGCTTATACTGGCCAGTTGTTAATGTTGTATTCATTGTCTTACCCTTGTTGTTAGTGGCTTTGTTTAAGAGGTGCATGATATAGGAATGATTAATGATGTACACATATTGTGTACACTACAGTTAGATCTTAAGGGTATATGAATAGATCGTTTAGTTATAAGTAACAGAGTCTTACGTATAGATGGTGAAATTTTTGCAGAGGTTTGTGAGTGTGTGTGGTGTGGGTAGCGCTAGAAGTTTGAGAGTGGCCGTAGGTGGGGGGGGTGGTCGGTTACTGTGGCGCATATATAGTGATATTACACTCATACTAAGATGAGGAAAAAAGTTGTACTGCAAAATATAATAGCTGAGAGAAAAGTCTTTTATAGGAAAAGGTAAAAGTCGGTTTCTATATAAAAAATTTGAGATATTTCCCCTATAGAAAATAATGCACAGGTGCGTACCATACAGGCTTAATTAACCGTAAATAATATAGCCGAGGTGCTTAAACCACTGTTAACACATCAAATGTTTAAGTTTTTATTAATCAATACCAATTCAGACGTACTAACGTAAACATCAAATAGGTTGCTGTTTTAACCCATAGAAGTAAAATAGATACACTGTAACCGATACGTATATGGACTAAATTGTGTTTTATATTAAAGCTTTTATTGCTGGGATTGTAGGGACTCTAATTGGAGGATTGATTCTAGGTTTTCTTGTAGACCTTATCTTCACTAATTGGGTGGCATCTGGTTCAGCAAAATTCGGCAATTGGGCTGCGTGGACAGGAGCCTTCTTTACTTTATTTGCAGCTATCGCAGCAGGTATAGCTGCAAGAGGAGCATTAAAAACTCTGTCATTCATGAGAATACAGCATGCAGATCTAGCTACAGAAAACACAAATAGGTTTGAACATGAAAAGAATGTCTGGAAAGAGCAAAAAGAGATGCTATTTTTCCAAAAGCATAGAGAGCATAAGCAGCAGTTTTACAACACCCTAAATGATTTACAGAAAGAGCATTCAATTAGTTTTTATAATCGCTCTAATCTATATTCCAGCATTTACCCTAAAAATAGATTTGATCATTGTGATTATGAAGTAGACCTAAATGACGATGGCGCACTTGGACACAAAAACCTCCACTACCTATTTAATGATATATCGGAGTCACTATCTAAGTTCGTTAATTTCTCAGGTATCAAGTTACAAAAGCACATTGAAGATCATCTTAATAAACTACTTCGTTTTTCATCTTTACTACACATTAATTTTAACGATGATAATAAAACCGGTGACCTATATTGGAATGTTGATCAGCTTAATAGTAAAGTGTATATATTAAATATCTTTGATTCACTTAAAAGCACTATTGTTATGCAAAATGTATTTTTTGAGATGCTTAGCTTTTCTGGAAATGAACTACCTGCGAATATCAATCATCAAAGAACGAATGTTTATCAAAAATCTTTGTCTAGTTTCTTTTACACACCTCATTACAGAAGCTCTTATATACCTAACAAACAAGAAGTAAATACTTTCTTGAAGGAATTAATTAGTTTCTCTGATGTTATTAGTTCTTCGGATATATATCGACAAAGCAATCACTTATGGATGCATCATTGCCATGTAGAATTGTTTTTCTACAATCCCAAAAACAAAGATGTTTCTCTGGAAAACTGTGATGTATTGGTGAAGTTATTTGAAAAAAGAATAAGTGCAATAACTCTATTTCATGGGGAAAAAAATGGGCTAAATTTACCCCTACAACATCACCTATTTGCTACTGAAGTACAGCTAAAAAATTTGGTGTCTAGACATTCAGCAAGATTGTAATTTTCTATATATTGCTGAATAGCCCTCCAGTTTAACCACATATTTATAACTCAAAAAAAAAGATCTGCGTTGTAAGGCAGATCATCTACACCTGCTGTTAACTATTTTATTAGGGTTACCTTGAACAGCTTCAATCTTTTTACTACGCTGACATTCCCATTTACTAACTGGGTACATCTTGTCCCAAGCATTCATTAACTGTTTTTGTGACTTGCTCATGCTGTAGCGAGAATACGTTTGATCCATGTATAAATATGTACGAGCTATGCGCCCTCTAGCTCCCACGGGAGGCTCTGCCTTACGATCATTGATCTTCATAGGACAACTGCCAAACATGCTTGATTCACTCGGTAGCATCTGGAAATTGTAATTACTACGCATAGCATTCACAGATCCAATAGCAGGGAATAGATTGTGCATATCAGCTTGCATATAACGATATTCTTTATTCGCCTTGTTAGCGCACTTCCTGCCTTTGTA
>NZ_PJBZ01000104.1 GCF_002835995.1 Psychromonas sp. Urea-02u-13
TATAGGTGGTACGAGTGATACACACCCCAATGATGTCGGTGTTGATTATTATGCGGGTAATACCGGAAATTTACCTGATTACTACGATTGGTCACTCACCATTAATGGCGTGGTAGAAAATTCAACAGAATACCACTCTACTAAAATTACTGACTTAGCCCTTAACTGGGTAGCTGAACAAACAACGCCTTGGTTTGCCTGGGTAGCTTATTCCGCACCACATTCGCCTTTTCATTTACCTCCGGAATCTTTACACAGTCGAAGTTTATCAGGTACATCAAGTGATATTACTGACAATAAACGCGATTACTATTTAGCGGCAATTGAAGCGATGGATACTGAAATTGGACGCTTGTTATCGTCATTAGATGAAGAGACGCGCAACAATACCATTATTATTTATATTGGTGATAATGGTACTCCTGCTAACGTAATTGATGCATCTACTTATAGTCAAACACATTCGAAAGGTAGTTTATATCAAGGCGGCATCGCTACGCCCTTTATTGTCTCAGGGCAGGGCGTAACACGACTTAATGAAAGAGAAAGTGCCTTAGTTACGGCAACTGATTTATATGCCACCATCGCTGAAGTTGCAGGAGTATCCGCAACGAAAGTACATGATAGCCAAAGTTTTAAAGCTTTATTTACTGATGGTACTAACGGCGGAAGAGAGTATAGCTATACCGCGTATAAATCAGCAGACGTAACGGGATGGGCGACGCGATCAAAAGACTATAAATTGATTGAGTTTGAAGATGGCAGCCAAGAGCTGTATTTATTATCAGGTAGTGTTACGGGTGACATATCTGATGCTTTAGCGGAAGGTTTTGCTGAAACGAATAATTTACTGCCGACAAATGATGCAGACTTACTTGCACAGGTGACAATTTTAGCGACTGTCTCTGCGGTTATATATGGCGAAGAAACACAAAGCCCCATTGATATAACGAATGTTACGCTAAGTAGCCAAAGTAAAAACTGTGTTGATTATATTGAGCAATTTACCTCAACGGTGAATGACATAAATAAAGGCATGGTATTCCAGGGAGATCTTGTGATTTTGCAAATAGGTGATAAGTGTGTTTTTAATACTAATGCTATTCCTAATCACGACTTTAATGATGGCGGTAGCGCATTTCCTAACGATGTGAGTGAACAAAATGATCAGTTTGAAATTACTATATCCCCCACTAAAGCCAGTCAAGTTACCCCGCTTTCTTTACAAGTAGACAATGCGATATTACTTAATGGCGTTAAGGTCGATCTTTTAGCGGCGGGTTGCTATGGAGTAGGTAATGGAAAAATTGGCTGTAATGATATTAATGAACCTTGGCGATACGACCCTATGCATGCAGCGAATGGCTTTGCCGTTGACTCTCATAATGCTCATGCCCAACCAGACGGTACCTATCACTATCATGGTTCACCAATCGCGTTATTTGAAAATGATGCCAGCCAAGATTCACCGGTAATAGGTTTTGCCGCCGATGGTTTTCCTCTTTACGGGATCTACTTTGATGATGAAGGACAAGTTCGTTCAGTAACCTCTAGCTATCGCTTGAAATCAGGTGATAGACCCAGTGGAACAGGCGAACCAGGGGGAAGTTATGATGGAGCATTCAGAGATGATTATGAATATGTTGAAGGCTTGGGTGATTTAGATGAATGTAACGGCATGACAATAGATAGTGGTTATGGTTACTACATTACAGCGAGCTATCCGTATGTACTCTCGTGTTTTTCTGGTACACCAGACAGCAGTTTCAATAAGTAATTTCAATAAGTAGTTAAGAAAGGATCTTTCATGTATAAGACTTTGTTAGTTAAGTTAGCCCAGCGTGGTTTTAAGACCATTATTTTATTATTATTAACGTTTAGTATCTTTGCCTGTGGAGGAGGTGATAGCGATAGTGAAGCACCTTTAGTGCCTGACCCAGAGCCTATACCAGACCCAATACCCGATCCCGAACCTATACCCGATCCTGCACCTGAGCCAATTGATGGCTATATTGCTAATCCAGACTTGAATGAAACCACTAACGGCATGTTGAATGCGGTATTAACAAATCGTAATCCAGATTGTCGTACCTATGTAACAGATGACAATAATGGTGATTATGGTGCAAGAGGCATCACTGATAGATCAAACGCAGCGTGGTTTTCTGTTATCTGGTGTTGAATCCTCCCTCGAACCTTACCTTGCTGGTATAGAAACATTTAAGCAACACAAGCAGAGCCTTGAAAATATTATTGAGAATGCTAGCGAAAAAGAGATACTCAAAAAAGATTTAGATAGTGCGGTTCAGCTAGCTAACGATTGGAAGGTTGAAGCTGCTTTCCCGGAAATTGAAGCTCGACGAGAAATGAATAAAGTGAGCCGTTCGATAAGTGATGTCACTGCGTTTATCGAGAAGGGCATCGGCAAAAAATATATGGATAAAATGAGGGGCGTTCTTACTGAGTTTGTAGGTGCTGAAGCAGCGCTTATTCAAGTGCGAAAAGAACAACAGGAATCAACCGCTTTCTTCACAACCGCAGTCACGCTGATCGGTGCTTTATTAGCATTAATTATTGGCGCCTTGATCTCGTACGTTTTAACAAAAGTGGTATTGACACAATTAGGTGCCGATCCTGTTGATCTTAAAGAGATAGCGGAAAAAATATCAAGTGGTGATTTAACCATGGACTTGAGTAGTCAAAATTCTGTTGGTGTACAGCAATCGATGGCATATATGAAAGAGAAGCTAACGAAGGTGATAGAAGAAGATATTCAAGTTGTTATTGATGCGGCAAAACAAGGTGATTTATCTAAGCGTATAGAATTAGGTGATAAAGAAGGTTTTTATAAGAAGCTAAGTGGCAGTATCAACGATCTACTGGCCCTTAATGAAAACGTGATCAATGATATTGTAAGAATGTTTGCCGCTATGGCGAAAGGTGATCTTAGCCAGCGGATTGAGACAGAATATCAAGGTTCATTTGATAAGCTTAAACAAGATGCCAATATGACAGTGAGTAAGCTTACCCAAGTAATAGAAGGGGATATCCAGCCGCTTGTTAATGTAGCGTGCGAGGGTGATCTATCACAGCGCATTGAGCTCAAAGATAAAGAAGGCTTTTTCCTCACGCTTAGTCAAAGTATCAATAAGCAGGTAGATGTTAACGAAAGTGTGCTTAATGATATTTCTAGGGTAATGGGAGGTTTATCTAATGGCGACCTTACACAGCAAATTAATACCAGTTATCAAGGTGCTTTTGAACAATTAAAAGACGATTCAAATAAAACCGTGATTAAACTGACTGAAGTAGTAGAAAGTATTAGTAAGTCAGCCGAAAGTGTTCGCACAGGCTGCCAAGAAATTGCGGTTGGTAATACCGATTTGAGCCAGCGTACTGAGCAACAAGCTTCATCATTAGAGGAAACATCGGCAAGCATGGAGCAACTTTCAGTTGTTGTTAAAGAAAATGCAAGCAAGGTTATAACGGCTAATGAGTTAGCTAAAAGTGCGCAGCTAACGGCGAAAGAAGGCGGCCAAGTCGTTAATGATGCGATTGGTGCGATGAACAGTATTACTAAAGCGAGTAGTCAGATATCGGATATTATTAGTGTTATTGATGAAATGCCATTTCAAACTAATTTACTCGCTTTGAATGCCGCTGTTGAAGCCGCAAGAGCGGGTGGACAGGGGAGAGGATTTGCCGTTGTTGCTGGAGAAGTCTGAAAACTTTCACAGCGCTCAGCAGCTGCCGCTAAAGAAATTAATGACCAGATAAGAAACTCGGTTAAAAAAGTTGAAGAAGGCACCAAACTGGTTAACAAATCAGGAGAAACACTAAACGAAATAGTGGCCTCTGTAGAAAGTATTTGTACTGTAATGGAAGAGATTATGGTGTCATCAAAAGAACAGTCTCAAGGGATTGAAGAGGTTAATACCGCTGTTGCACAAATGGATGTTGTCACCCAACAAAATGCAGCATTAGTGGAAGAAGCCGCCGCTAGTGAGTCGATGAGCGATCAAGCGGGTGAAATGCGCAAGCAGATTAGTTTTTTTGAAAGTGAAAGTAATCGTTAAATAGAGCTCAGATAATCTAATGGCTCTCAGTGATCTAAAGGGGGCCAAGGTTGTTGTTATAGAATCAGCGCCTTAAGGTTAGATTCTTTGGTGTCGGTTTTGTGGAAGGTATTTTCATTTAGAAAAGGCCGTATTACTTAGGTAATACGGCCTTTTGATTTGCTAATAATTGCACTTCTAACATCGCGTAAAATTGATAGGGTAGTGGTTACCTTTATTTAAGCTTCTCAGTCAACATGACTTCAAGTATGTTTTGATCGGCTGCAAAGTTACGTATGCCTTCGGCTAATTTTTCTACCGCCATTGGTTGCTGATTATGATCCCATAGGAAATCAACATGGGTCATTGTGACTGGGCGTACTTTAATCTCAGTCGTTGGTGTCAGTTTTCTCGCTACTAGCCCTTCTGACTCTTCTAGTTCTTGTAGAAGTTGTGGAGCAATTGTTAAACGGTCGCAACCCGCAAGCTCTAATATCTCACCAATATTTCGGAAACTCGCTCCCATCACGATAGTTTTATAATCATGTTCTTTATAATAATTATAAATATCAGTGACCGATTGTACGCCAGGATCGTCAGCTCCCTCAAAGCCATGGCCTTCTTTTGCTTTATACCAATCCATAATTCGACCTACAAAAGGCGAAATAAGAAAGGCGCCAGCTTCTGCACAAGCACGTGCTTGCGCAAATGAGAATAAAAGTGTCAGGTTACAGTTAATGCCCTCTTTTTCTAATATTTCAGCAGCACGAATACCTTGCCAAGTAGACGCTAGCTTTATCAAAATTCGGTTATTAGCAATACCGGCGTCGTTATATAATTTAATGAGCTTACGCGCTTTAACAATACTCGCCTCTGTATCGTAAGATAATCGAGCGTCTACTTCGGTAGAGATACGCCCTGGTACCACTTTTAAGATCTCTAAGCCAATGATTACCGTCAGCATATCGGCGGCATCAGTCAGCTGTTGCTTACCATTATCACTTTGTTTTTTAGCGTAAGTGATAGCCTGGCTAATGTACTCTTGATACTCAGGAATTTGTGCCGCTTTTAAAATAAGAGATGGATTAGTGGTTGCATCTTCAGGCTGATATTTAACGATATCTAAAACATTACCTGTGTCTGCGACAACCGTGGTCATTTTACGAAGCTGATCTAATTTATTATTCATCATTATTTATCCTTTATATTCTATTTTTAATCTCAAAAGGCGTATTTTTTGTATTCGCTTTAGTGTTACGAAAATAGCAATAAAATTTCACTGTCTTCGGCCTATAACGAGATCATTATTTTCATTAGTGGTAGGGAGTTTGGTGGAGGTATACAGACGAAAATAAAGGCGATAACTTTTAATATCGCCTTATTATAACGACTTATTTCACTTAGTACTTTTTAAGTATATTAATAATGTCAGTCTTATTTTCCGCATTGATAATTGTTTCAATATCATCATCATTTTGAAATAGCTCTGAAAGCGCCATAATAGTGAGAACATGACCATCGGAATCTATTGCTGCTAATGTAATTGAGAAAAATACATCGCCATTATCAGCCGATCCTAAGTCAACACCCTTTTTAAACACAGTCAGTTGTAATGCAGTTTCATTCACACCGTCTTCTGGGCGTGCATGAGGCATTGCAATTTTGGGTGCTAATACATAATAAGGACCAATTTTTTTATGCGTTGCTTTAATGGCATCAACATAACTTTCTTCAACTTTACCGCTTGCTACAAGTGCAGAACAAGTTAGTTCTAATGTTGCATCAACGCTTAAGTTTTCCTCATTGGTAATGACAATACCGTCATGACCGATTAAATCGAATAAACTCATAGTACTAACCACCCAAGAATAAGACCGACAACACCGAAGTCAAAATCAGAGAAGGTTGTTGCTTCTAAGCCTAATCCACCGAGTACGGGTAGTAATAACATCGGTAAGAATGAAATACATAAACCTTGTGCAAATGAACCTAAAATCGCGCCACGTAAACCACCCGTCGCATTACCGTAAACACCTGAAGCACCACCCACGAAGAAGTGTGGTACAACACCAGCAACAATAATCGTCCAACCAAAGGCACCTTGAATGCCCATTGCCACAAGACCTGCAGCAAAAGAACATAAGAAACCAATAAGTACTGCGTTGGGTGCAACTGGAAATACCATCGGACAGTCAAGCGCCGGTTTTGCACCAGGGACTAACTTATCTGAAATACCTTTAAATGCAGGCACAATTTCAGCAATCAACATTTTCACACCTTGCAGTGCGATGTATACACCGCCAGCAAACGTTAAAGATTGAATAAAGGTAAATACAACCCAGTTTTGTCCGCCAGAGACTTCTTCGACAAAGGCACTACCAGCAAAGATAGAAGAGATTAAGAAGAAAATGCCCATCGTAGTTGCAATAGCAACAGGTGTATCACGCAAGAACATTAAGCTCTTTGGTACATTGATTTCTTCCGTTGATTTAGACGTATCACCAAATTTACTACCGATATATCCAGCGACGACGTAAGAAAGCGTTGAGAAATGCCCAATAGCAAGTTGGTCAGTACCCATTACTTTTTCAGTATATTTCTGACCAATCGCAGGCATGATAACCATCAACGAACCGACAATACCCGCACCTAATGCCACTAAAGTAACGCCAGTGATACCCGCTGTTGAAAGGATAACAGCCACTAACATTGACATAAACATGGTGTGATGGCCGGTTAAGAAAATATATTTCAACGGCGTGATACGCGCTAATACAATGTTGACAACAAAAGAGAAAAACATAATCAATGCCATCTCATAACCAAACGCTTCTTGTGCGATGGCAACAATGGCTTCGTTATTAGGGATAACACCGCTTACCCCAAAGGCTTCAGTAAATACAGTTGAGAAGTTATTCAACGCACCAACCAATGCACCGGCACCAAAACCAAGAATTAAAAAGCCCATTACCGTTTTAATGGTGCCTTTCAATATTGAAGACGCATCTGCTTTTTGTGCCACTAAGCCAATAAAAGCGATAAGACCGACCATTAATGCTGGCTCTTTTAATAAGCCGAGCATGAATTCAAAAAAATCAACCATGATAATCCCCTTAACCTTTTAGAATAGTATTTAGCTGTTCTTCAATTGACGCTTTATCAAAAATATTAATTAAGCTAATAATATTTTCTTTACCCATCTCTTGTAATTGCGTAGCAACATCAGCAGCCGCAACCCAAATATCAGCTTGGCTACCCGTTGCCGAGGATAAGTCTTCGTGATCAACTTCAGCATCAAGAGCCATTTTTTTCACGACATCTTTAACAGCCATTTCCATCATTAATGAAGTACCTAAACCGTTTCCACACACAACTAATATTTTTTTCATGTTATTTTCTCTCTGTTCGGGGAAGTTAGAATGCAACATTGCGTTCTTAACTGTATGGCAGAATAATAACTGAATGAAGAAAACCCAAACGTGACGACTATCGCGAAACGAAAGTGGTATTGCGACGTAAGTCACAAAGTTAAGGTTTTGTTATGGTGGTGTGATAGATGACAAAAACAAAGAGGGATTCAGTGCTGAAATAAATTTATATTTTGATGTTTTCGATTAAAAACATGGGGTTACAATAAAATTAAGCTACTTACTTACCATAGTCCGTAAGCATTTTTTTCACGATGGAATTAACATTTTTATTTCTTTTTGTTAAATCTTTCAATGAGATAGGTTTGTTAAGCTCTGATTTTTCACCTTCAATTTCATTTAATTTGTTTTTCATTTTTTGTACGGCAGGCAAAAGCATCTGAACCTCTTCATTGTATTCATTTACCAGTAGCACAATATTTTCAGATTCTACTTTAGTGATGGTTAGCCATCCATGTTTCAAAGATTTAACTCGTTCACCAATCAGGATCGACTCAGGTGGAACATCACGATCAGGCACATTACCACTTCTGAGCTTTGCCGCACTAATAGCACGAATATTACCCGTGTTTTCGAAGGCAACAATAACAGTATGACAATTGTAATATTCTACAATACTCACATAACCATATTTATTGGTTTTAAATTTACTTCCGTTAAACATATCTAACGGCGCTGCTATTTTTTTCACTACTTACTTCCTTATATTTTTATGGTGAATAAAATCGATAGGTAAGATATTTACTCACTCACTCACTCTGCCTATCCATGATAATACAGTTCTTCAGTTAATATTCACCAATCAATATTAGCTTATAGAAATAACAAAAGAGCATATTTACTTTTATCAACTCATGAACCGCCGATAAAGTTATCGCTCAACCAATGACGATATTTTTCCGCAAAGTCACGATGGGCAAAGCGACTTAGGGATCTTAAGCTATTTTTCTTTAAGTTAATGGCCAGAATAACGGCGCCACTACAATCATGAATAATACAAATGAACGCATTATTCTTTCCGTTTATTAACAGTTAAAGCGTGAATAAATATGCACTTTTAATACAATAGTATTGCGCCATTGACTTCTCTGTGCTTTTTTAAACACATATAAAATCAATAAGGACAATATGTTATGGAAACGAGTGTCGCGTTAAAACCCCCTGCACAAAGTAAAATAGGACGCATTATTCAATCTCTTGGCCCAGGAATTATGATGGCCACGGCTGCAGTGGGGGGCTCTCATCTTGTTGCTTCTACCAAAGCGGGGGCTATTTTTGGCTGGCAACTTGCGCTGTTAATTTTATTGGTTAACGTGCTTAAATACCCCTTCTTTAGAGCGGGTGTGATTTATACCATGGGAACCGGTAAAAGCTTGGTGGCGGGTTATGCAAAAATGGGGCGTGGTTATTTATGGTTATTTACTCTGCTTAGTGGTATTTCTGCGGTCATTAATACTGCCGCTCTGACGCTTTTTAGCGCCAGCTTATTAGGGTTGTTTTTACCCTTTGATTTATCATTACCTGTCTTGTCTGCGATCGTTATTATCGCTTGTTTAACTATCTTATTACGTGGTCATTACAAAGCATTGGATAGTTTATCAAAAATTATAATGGCAGTATTAACGGTAACGACACTGATTGCGGTTGTCATGGCAGTCAGTCAAGTACAGCCTTTACCTGCTGATTTTACTCCTCCGTCGGCTTGGAGCATTGCCTCGATCGGTTTTATTGTGATTACTATGGGCTGGATGCCTGCCCCGATTGAGATCTCTTGTTTAACCTCGTTATGGTTAAAACGACAATGCCAAGAAACCAAGGTGACTAACAAATCGGCGCTCTTTGATTTTAACATTGGCTATTTCAGTACCGCTTTATTAGCGATTGTGTTTTTAGCATTAGGGGCATTGGTATTACATGGTCAAACGGATAGTCTGGCTAAGTCGGGCATTGCTTTTTCGCATCAACTCGTTGGCATGTATGCCAGTGCAATTGGTGAGTGGTCCCGATTGTTGATTTCGGTGGTTGCTTTTGGTTGTATTTTTGGCAGTACTATTACTGTGATTGATGGTTATGCGCGTGCATTAGCAGAAGCAAAATCACAGATACAAAACCCTGACTCAGAAGTGGAACCTCGCCATAATAGCTGGATGCTGTTAATTAGTGCCTGCGCAATGGCGGTTATTTTGTTTTTTGTTTCTTCTTTAATGTCGATGCTTAACTTTGCGATGGTATTAGCCTTTATGACCACGCCTATCTTTGCTTTTCTTAATTATCGTTTAGTGACAAAAACAGAATTACCTAAAGAGTTGGCGTTAAGCAAAAAAATGAAAGTGTTATCTTGGTTAGGTTTAGCTTATTTATTTGGTTTTCTGGCGCTGTTTATTTGGTGGAAATGGTTAATGTAAATTAGCCTTTTAAAATATGATTAAATAACAAAACCTTAGTCATTGATTAAGGTTTTTTATTTTGCGAGAGGGGATTTATTAAGCTCAATTTTAAAGGCGGATTCGTTTTTTTAATCACATTAAAATTGTTTTTCAAATTCAAGTTGTACCTGTTGACGATAGCGGTGTTTCATTTCATCACTCAACCATGCTTCGTAGAAGCGACTCAGTTCATTAATACTTTGCATTGAATGGTAGACGTTTTCGATATCAGCCAATACCGTTTTACCCCACTCTGTTTTTGGTGCGCTCATATAAACTGCATAGGATGGCGCCATTCCTTTAACGGGGATCACATCGAAAATATCACCTATCCCCTCTTGCTGTGCAACATAAGTTGTTTCGATGGGGTAACCAAATGTAAAATTTATACGATTGCGTTTAAGAATTTTTAATAAGTTGCCGTAAACATTTGAGCCTCGGGTTATCTTCACCGTGCCTTTTTTTCGATAGTCACTAATAAACGTGTCAATAGCACCGGTATAAGCTCGCTTAGCACCCGCGCCTAATAACAGTTCACTACTGTGTAATTTTTGTAAATCAACAACACCATTCGTATCAAGAAAAGGCATAAACATCTGGCGATCTTTTTTTAAGATCACTAAATGATTAGGGTGCACTAAAAACAAAGGCGATTGACTAAACTGTAACATCTCCTGTCGCTCTGGTGTTTTAAATAAAGCAGAGCAAACTACCTGCTTACCTTTACTCATATCAAGCATAACCCGTGCTGGGTTTGCCTTGAATAACTTGTGTTGGTACTGCGGTAGCTTTGCCTGTAAATACTTAATCACTTTGTCATTGATGCCTTGCCCTTGTAATTCACCCTGTTTAATAAAGTAGGGGGGGAAGTCGGACGAACACCAACGGATTATTTTTGGGGTGTGTTCAGCAATTGCAGTGCTCAAAGTGAATAATAGACATAAGCCTATTAATAACGTCTTCATTGTTTTTCCTTTTAATACATATGAGCATTTATTTTAGACCACTTTATTCATCACAGTGTTACGGACATAACCGGCTCACTCTTTAATGACTTAATAATGCCTGATTATTAGTGATTTCTGGTACTTTACTGGGATCTGCAGGTTTTGCTAACGTATTGTTAGCAATGGTTTCGCGTTGGAGGCGATGCTTAAAAAAGGGATTTTAGATATCATTATTATCACTCGAAACACGCCTGAAATAGCAGGGCAAGCGCATTATAAATGCGATTAAACAATTTAAATAAATTCAAAAGAAATTAACCACGAAGGCACGAAGAAAAAGAAGGTTAAAGATCAAATTGAATTTTTGCTCTTGGTTTCTTCGTGTTCTCTGTGTAACGAAGTGGCTTCGTGGTAGTTTTTTATTGAAATAATAGGGATCAACGCTATAGCAATACGTATTTTGGAGTGCTAAAAGCATTTTCAATTATAATGCGCTTGCCGTGCCTGAAATAGCAGTGGGATAATTTTTTAATGGCAGTGAGAGGCTAATTAGCTTTTTGTAGAAGAAAACCGCTCAGTATTTAATCGCCTCAAGATTAGGTAATGAATCCCTAGTCTTGAGGCTGATGATTGTTACTTACTTAGATAAATAAGCATTTTTAATGAGCGCTTTATAAAAAGCATCATCGCGTAACATCTGTTGTCTTGCTTTCTCTGTAAGCTGTGGATTTTTTAGTGTTAATACTGTGCGTGGTGTGAGGTTTAATAATTTAACCGTATCTGCAAAGTAATAATTAAACATTGCTTGATATTCGCCATTCTCAAGTAAAATCGTCATCCCTTTTTCGATTCGCTTAGCCAGTATGGGTTTTGATTTATTAACAAAGTAATAAAGAGGCAATGGGTAATAAATAATCAAGGACTGTTCTATCTCTAATCCTTTGTAACCATGTGCATAATATTCCTGTAAGACTTCGTTTGCCCCTCGTGAGAAGCAGTCAAAACGTTTCGCAAGCAACTGTTTAAACAATAAACTGTATTTATGAGTTGTCCATAGTTCTAATCCGTTAGCTCTCAATATGTTGGTATCAGACCAGGTTTGGTGTTGGCCGATCAATAAATCACTTTCAATTAAGTTATCTAGGCTTTTAATGTCATTAAATCGAGATTTTTCACCTTTTCTAATTAAACAGATGCGATAGCTTAATAACGAACCTGTGACAGGAATCGGTACTGAGATAGCGCTATTACGCCTTTTTTCGTTTGGTGCAAATAAGCCAATATCTAGATGCCCTTCAATCTCCATTTGTCGAATCGCACGGCCTTGTTCCATTGGTTCAGAAGGAATAAATCGGTAAGGCCCGTATTCTTGACTGGTGACTTCAAATACTCTTTTTAATAGCTCTGGCACCATTGAATTTGGATGAGTGAGTAATTGGTTCCAAACGATCACTTGCTGAGTTGTGGGAGCGGGCTCTGCGAGTACCTTTGAACTTAAAAACAGTAAAGGTAGAAAAGCAGATAAAATGAGGCTGTTTATTTTATTCATTGTACTACCACCTTATTATTGATTATTGCTAGGGGGATCTGCTCAGGTTTCAATGCGCATTTTCTCTATCAGGTTAGGTGCCCTAAAAAAGGCACCATGGCAAAATACATTATCAAAATGTTGCAATACGCTGTTGGTCGCCTTCAACATAACGCAGTGCAGCTTGAAGCGTTTCATAACGAAATTCATAGGTATTACCATCGGGCACTAAATCCAGTACATGGAATTTTTCGAGTTGCACACGTGTTTGCTTATTAGGGCATAACAAGAAGACTTCACAGTGTGCATCGAGTGCATCTTTAATGGCATTTTCGAGTGCTAAACCGACTGTTACATCAATCATTGGCACGTCGGTTAAATCTAATATCATCACTTCATAATCGGCGATGCTTGCATGTTGGCGCGCAATTGCTTTTGAGACACTAAAAATCATTGGCCCTGACAGGTAGAAAAAGAGGACTTTTCCTTTTGCTCTGTCTAATAAGCCACGCTCACTGTCGGTAAGTGGCACATCATTTTCATCGGCATCACTAATGGCTTTTACTTGGCGAGCTTGCTCACGGCTTAAGCGCTCAATAATGATGATGTTTGAGATAAAGACACCCAAACCCACCGCGACAATTAAATCCACAAAGACAGTCAGTAGCATAACGCCATACATGACAGCCATACTTTGTATGCTGACTTTATGGGCGCGTTGAATAAAGCTCCAGTCGAGAATATTAAAACCAACATAAACCGCAATACCGGCAAGTACTGCCATTGGAATGGGCTCGGTTAATCCGCCTGCTACTAAGACAACTAACGCTAATACTAATGCGCGGATCAAGCCTGAAGCGGGTGAACGTGCCCC
Organism: Psychromonas sp. Urea-02u-13; assembly: GCF_002835995.1. Lineage (GTDB taxonomy): Bacteria > Pseudomonadota > Gammaproteobacteria > Enterobacterales > Psychromonadaceae > Psychromonas. The sequence continues at coordinate 13,259 of NZ_PJBZ01000104.1, forward strand.
GTGCCCCGACCTGAATATTAGTGACTGTGCCCATAGTCGCACCTGCACCTGGCAATGCGCCAAACAAGCCAGAAATCATATTCGCGATACCTTGACCACGTAATTCTTTATCTGAATCATGATCTTTTCTGGTTAGGGAATCACCAATAACTGCCGTTAGTAGGGTATCGATACAACCCAATGTACCTAATACTAAGGCATCAATGACCATTGTGGTAAACATTTCTGCATTAATATGTGGGATAACAAACGAGGGTAAACCTGCTGGAATTTCACCAATACGTCTAATGCTATCGGTATCAAAAAAGATCACTGAAAGCAGGGTAACTGCAACTAATGCAACGAGCTGCGCGGGTACGTATTTACGATATTGTTTGGGAAATAAGAATAAAACACTGAGCGTCAATAAACCTAAAAATAGCTCACTGAAATTCATGTTTGCAACGGTATCTGGTAATGCGCCTAATGTGCCCATTACACCGCCCGCAGGTGCTGCATGACCTAATAAGGGAGATAATTGCAGGATTATTAAGATGACACCAATGCCGGACATAAAACCAGATATGACGCTGTAGGGCATTAAGGTGATGTATTTACCGAGTTTTAACGTACCCAATAGTATTTGAAATGCACCTGCCATCATGACCACGGTAAAGGCCATTGCCATGCCGGTTTCAGGATATTTAGCCATCATACTGGTTAATACGGCAGTCATTATCACTGTCATTGGACCAGTTGGCTCAGAAATGAGACTGGTAGAACCACCAAAGAGGGCTGCAAAGAAACCCACCATAATAGCGCCCCATAAACCCGCTTCTGCGCCAGCTCCTGATGCAACACCAAAGGCCAGTGCAAGGGGTAAAGAGATGATCGCGGTAGTCACACCACCAAATAGATCACCTTTTAAATTCATGTCATCAAAACGGTTTCCAAACAAAATCCAAATCTCCTTTAAAGCAAATATCATGATACGAGTAAAAGTATTTACTCAAAATAATTGCGGTTATAACGTGTTACTTGATGGCAGGTTATACCTGTTATTAACTATCATTCATTATGATCAGTTATATTAAGCGTATTAAAAAGTGATTAATTTATAGATGTAAATATTAACTGGGGATCTGTTTAAAAATGCCCGTCAAAATACCACTAAAAGAGGTGTTTATTAATGATCTCAAGCATTGAAATTAATAAATTTAACTTCATTAGTCGCTGAAAAGTGAGTGCTTTCAAAGCATTTAACTTTATATGAAATGACTCATTGACGCTCAGATGAAAATGTTTTCATCTGAGCGCTAATGCTCAATATTACTTAGTTGTCGCTTGTTGGTAATCTTCTAATTTTTGAACAAGTGTTTCACGCGTTTGCTCTAAAAAGTTGATATGTCCCAGTTTACGACCTGGCTTAACCGCTTTGTTATACCAGTAATATTTTGAAGAATCAGTCAGTGACTCAAGGCTTGCGTGCTCAGTACCGATAAGGTTAACCATAGCTGCATTGCCTAGCATTCTTGTACTGCCTAGAGGTAAACCTGCTAATGCACGTACATGGTTTTCAAATTGACAAGTAACACTGCCCATTTGAGTCCAGTGACCACTATTATGAACACGAGGCGCAAGCTCATTAATCATTAACTGATCGTTAATAACAAAACACTCCATCGCCATCACACCCACATAATCTAATTCAGTTAATACACTTTCCATATAAGCTTGCGCTTTTAGGGTGAGTGAATCACCTAATTCAACAGCGGGTGCTATCGAATGTATTAAGATGCCGCTTTTATGAACATTTTCAGTTAACGCATAATGTTTAATATCACCATTTTTTGCGCGTGCAGAAACAACTGATACTTCACGTTCAAATTTGATCCATGCTTCAATAATATAATCTTGAATGTTTAATGTATCAAAGTGCTTAACGTCTTCTAATGTTTTTAAAACCCATTGGTTTTTACCGTCGTAACCATCACTACATGACTTAACAACAACCGGTAAAGGCAGTGTTTTGATCGTTTCTTGTGCGGATTTAAAGTAAACAAACGGAGAAGTCGGAATAGATAGTTTTTCTAATAACTGCTTTTCACGATGGCGATGTTGGCTTGCAATAACAGCTTGAGGGTTAGGAAAAATATCACAATGTGCTTGTAATGCTTGTAATATCTTAACGTCTACTTGCTCTTTTTCAACGGTAATGCAGTCTGGTTTACCCAATGCATCGTAGAGATCGCTTATCGCTTGTTTCTCTTGCCAATTTTCTGGAAGCGCAACCACTCTGCCTAAACCATTCACACAATCAGTGATTTGATCATTGGTATCATTCAGAAAACTAAACTTGATGCCTAATGGTATTCCGGCCAGTGCTAACATGCGAGATAACTGTCCGCAGCCTAAAATCGCAATGCGCATTATTCAACTTCCCAAGAAACACTTTCTGTTTGATTTACTTGCCATGCTTTTAATTTAGCACGTAGCGTAAGGTCGTTCGTTGCAAGAATTTGAGATGCTAATAGGCCTGCGTTAAACGCGCCTGCTTCGCCAATACCTTGCGTTGCAACAGCAACACCTTTAGGCATTTGCACAATTGATAATAAACTGTCCATTCCTTTAAGTGCTTTACTCATTACTGGCACGCCAATAACAGGTAACCATGTCATTGCTGCTGTCATACCCGGTAAATGCGCCGCACCACCTGCACCAGCAATAATTACGCTGTATTCTTCTTCCGCACTTTTAGCGAATTCAAACAAACGTTCAGGCGTACGATGTGCAGAAACAACCATCGCTTTATACTCAATATCTAAGGCTTCAAGAACAGTTACGGCATTTTTCATCACAGGCCAATCAGACTGCGATCCCATGATAATAGCTACTTTCATTTTATTCATAATAAATATCCTTGTTATTCGAAAAGTGATGGTGGCATATCAGCCGCCATTAAAGGCAGCATTATACCTAAAAACAGTTCATTTTTAATGCCTCATTATGACAAATATCGAGAATAGATAAAAATTGATATTGCCTATAGTATGTATAGGTAAAAGTCTATTTCAAAAGGTAAGGATATGAAATCAAGATTACATGCTCATGTAGGGACTATCAGACAGCTTGAAATATTGCTTGCAGTGCACGACAAAGGCAGTATTAAGGAAGCCGCTAAAGCCCTTTTTTAACGCAACCAACGATTTCCATTCAAATGAGAAAATTGGCAGAAGCGACTGGCTTTAAACTTTATAACTACACAAACAGACACTTAATATTCACAGATGTCGGGCTAGAATTAGTTAAAACGGCAGTTGAAGTCTTAGATAGTTTTGCGCGCCTTGATATGGCACTCGGGAAAATTAAAGACTTTAAATCTGGCACCTTACGATTAGCGGTTGTCAGCACATCAAAATATTTTATTCCCCATTTATTAGGTCCATTTCTGGAGTTATATCCGGATATAGATATACAGCTAAAAATAGGTAACAGAGAGCAGACGATTGAGCGACTAAAACAAGGCATTGATGATTTCTATGTGTTTAGCCATCCGCCATCAGATATTGAAACTGAGAGTATCGAGTTTTTAAGAAATCCACTGGTGGCTATTGCGCATGAAGATCACCCGATCGCGAAGCGAAAAAACTTAACACTGAAAGACTTATGCAAAGAACCTTTTTTGATGCGTGAAGAAGGATCTGGGACACGTCATGCGATTGAAGAGTTCTTAAAAAAATATGACGCTAAACTTAATGTAAAAATGACCATTGAAAGTAATGAGGCGATTAAACACTCAGTGATGTCAAAGTTAGGCATCTCCATTTTGTCCGCACATACACTGACCTATGGTGGCCAGAGCGGATTGGTTCGTTTACCGATAAAAGAGTTGCCGATTAACGCGCATTGGTTTTTTGTTTGGTCTAAATCAAAACGACAAACATTGATTGCGGCAAAGTTTCTGAGTCATATTGAAACGAATGGCCGTGCATTATTACAACAAGAGATGATAAATAACGGCATGGTCGCTGATAATGTTGAGCGATAGCGTATTTAGCGAGTTAATAAAGGGGGAGTTGGCGGGGTATCTACTTTTATTTTAAAAGCATCTAAAATAACGCGCTATTTAGATAAATAGGCGTTATTAATTAATTTTTTATAAAAGGGCGCATCATGTAACATCTGTTTTCTTGCTTGTTCAGTCAACAGCGGGTTTTCTAGTGTTAACACTGTGCGCTGAGTTAATTTTAAACGCTTAATTGTATTCGCAAAATAATAGTTAAATAGTCGCTGGTATTGGCCGTTTTCGATTAAAATCGTCATCCCTTTTTTAACCCGCTCAGCAAGCGCTGGTTTGGCTGCATTGACGTAAAAATATAGTGGTAAGGGGTAATGAATAACAAAAGATTGTTCAATATCCAAACCTTTGTAGCCATTATCATAATACTCGCCCAATATTTCATTGGCACCACGTGCAAAGCAGTCAAAACGTTTAGCGACAAGTTGTTCAAATAGCAGACTGTATTTATAGGTTGTCCACAGTGTTAAGCCATTCGATTTTAATATATTGGTATCAGACCAGCTTTTATGTTGGCCGATTAATAGCTTGCTATCAATAAGGTTATCGATATTTTTAATCTGATTAAATCGGTGTTGTTCATTTTTTCTGATCAAACAAATTCGATAGCTTAATAAGGAACCTGTCACCGGAATTGGTATGCTGATAGCGCTATTATTTCTTTCTTTATTCGGTGCAAATAATCCAATATGCAAAGATTGCTCAAGCTTTATCTGTCGAATTGCACGGCCTTGCTCCATGATTTCAGAGGGAATCAATTGGTACGCACCGTACTCTTTTTCTGTGACTTGAAATACTTTGTTTAATAACTCTGCAACGATGGGATTTGGATGATTGAGTAATTGGTTCCATACAATAATTTTTTGTACCACGGGAAGGGACTCAGCGAATGCGCTAACATTCAGAAAGAGAAAAACGAAAGGAAATATACGCATTATTTTGTTCATTATTTCTCCTCCCCCTTGCGGTTATCTAATTACAGTGCAAACAGATTTTTTGATTGAACATTAAGGTTAGCTTAAGGGTTGTAATAACCCTATATTAGCCACCATTCTTTTACTCTAGAATTTTGTTCTAGAGCTTTACTCTTCTTTTTTTAGGCTGATAAATGCTGTTTATTCAGATAAATAAGCTTTATTAATAAGCGCCTTATAAAAAACTTCATCTCGTTGCATCTGCTTGCTTGCCTGCTCAGTAAGTAAAGGGTTCTTTAGCGTTAATAGGGTACGTGATGACAGATCTAGTGATTTTACTGTCTCTGAAAAATAATAATTAAACATCAGTTGGTATTCGCCACTCTCGAGTAACATAGTCATCCCTTTTTCGATTCGCTCAGCTAGTACCGGCCTTGCTTTATTAACAAAATAATAAAGGGGTAATGGGTAATGAATAACAAAGGATTGCTCAATCGCTAACCCTTTGTAACCATTTGCGTAATACTCTTGTAAGACCTCATTTGCCCCACGAGAAAAACAGTCAAATCGCTTTGCAAGTAGCTGTTCAAATAACAGGCTGTACTTATGTGTTGTCCATAGTTCTAACCCATTGGATCTTAAGATATTAGTATCTGACCACGTTTGATGTTGGCCAATTAATAATTCGCTATCAAGTAAGTTTTCCAGACTTTTTATATCATTGAATTTATTTTGCTCACCCTTTCTAATCAGGCATATACGGTAGCTTAATAAAGAGCCAGTAACAGGGATTGGTACAGCAATCGCGCTATTACGTCTTTTTTCATTAGGTGCAAATAAACCAATATCGAGATGTCCCTCAAGTTCCATTTGTCTTATTGCTCGGCCTTGCTCCATCGGTTCAGAGGGAATGAATCGGTACGCGCCATATTCTTCGCTGGTGACTTCAAAGACTCTTTTTAATAATTCAGGGGCCATTGAATTTGGATGTGAAATCAATTGGTTCCACACGATCACTTGCTGAGTTGTTGGCTCGGTTTCTGCCAATATTTTGGGGCTAAAAAGGAAAAAAAGTAGCAGCGTAGAGCAAATTTTATTGTTTATTGCATTCATCGTATTACTGTCCTTATATTATCTATTTTTTAATCATTTTCAGAGTAGAAAATAATGTGGCGATATTATATAGAAAGTTTTCTGCTTTATCTTTGTTTAAGTTGCATTTTACTTTATTTTGTTTTATTAGCATTGGGCTAACTTTTTCTGTCGTTTTTAGGC
>NZ_PJBZ01000105.1 GCF_002835995.1 Psychromonas sp. Urea-02u-13
GCTCAGCCATTATCAAGAAAATGATGACTTTCTATTTAACCTGAGAAAGTCATCGCGGCGCTACTATTGAAATGATCAAGTATTATAGTGAAAAATTAGCACTAACAAAATGTATCGTGCAGGTAGAGTCGTTTTTAACAGGTAACACTGAATATTTTTTATGCTTACCTATACAAAATTTAAGAGAAATGTAAATCAATGTAAAGATTAGCCAATAATTTTGAATTAATAAAAAAGGCGCACTAAACTCTTTGTAAATGGATGCTTTAACGGATGTAACACTGTTTAAAACAGAAAATGGATGTATCCAAAGGAAATAATTCACACTAATTTGGAATAAACCATGAACTTAATAAATATCTCAGAGAAAAAAGCGAACAACCAAGACGCATTAGCCTTGATCGAAGCGATCGAAAATGATTTCACCGACATCGATAAAGTATTAATTAAAGCCGACTGGGTAATGCAAAATGCAGTCAAAGCACTACAAAAAAATCCTTTATCAGCAGAAGGGTGTGCGAATTTAATTGAACAATTAAATTCAGCCATTCATTCAGTAAGAAACCAGCTTCTACAAGAAAATGAATTGACTTCACACAGTGATAAAATCGTCGCGTGATCTGTTAAAATAAGACTAATTAACCTCTTCTCCTGCTAATAACTAATCAGTAAGCACTCAAAATAGCTTACTGATTAGTTCTACAGCAAACCTGAACTTTTCTATAAAAAGTACCACGCTGTGATCTAACATGCTGTTTCAAAACGCGACTCTTTGTAATATGGGATTAATTCATTACATGAAAATCGTCAGGAGAAGCCCGTTATGTCAGCTAAAAAACATAAACGTAAAGCAGTAAAGCATAACCATCAAGCAGCTAAAAAAAAACTTTCACGATCTTTATTAAATCGATACCCAAAAATGTTTCTGTTTTTTAGTTTACTGTTAATTGTAATAGGTATTTTATTGTTAACGATGGGTTATGTTAGTAATGCCACAGTAGGTAGCTCAATGATTTTGATATTTTTTGGACTGGTACTGGCTATGTTTGCTAATGCTGCTTTGCCTCGCAATAGAGCCCACATTAAATAACAGAGTTAAATAACAATATTAAGTAATACGTTAACGAAAAACACAAAGTATAAAAAGGCCAAATAAGAATAATGTTCAGCCTTTGATAAGCTTTTATAATACGGTCATGATCGGTTGGACGACAGTATCGGTGTTTTTATTATTGCCTTTAATCTTTTGAAATAATAATACGGCGGCTTCTTTTCCTACTTGCGCGTATTGTAAATCGGCGGCAAAGATATTGGGGGTTAACATACGGATATAATCGTTAATACCAACGGAAGCTACCGGTAAGTGTGACTTTCCTTCTCTTAATAAATGCACTAAAGCGCCACTGGTTAAACGTTCTGTACCACAAATAATGGCATCTGCACCCGCGTTAAGCAGTGCTTTACAACCGCTAATACCATCAACGTATTTCATGTCGGTTAGGTAAGTAAGGGGGGTGACGTTATGTGCTTGGCAAACCGATTTATAAGCATCGAGACACAAATCGTGGACAGCCGTAAAGTGTAAGAACTTAATCTATTTATTTTATATGATTGAAGTTATGGATGTTCTCGTTTGATTCGCGTTTGAATATTTAGTGGCATTGGCATAAGTTGGTAAATTAAGATGTGATCGAAAGTGATGTTACTGACATAGAAATCGACTGCTGCTGAACATAGGAGGTTATTTTAGGTGTTGCTGTTACAGGAGATCATAACTGTTCATGTATTAATGCTTTTATCAGAATATTGAAAGTTATCTCGGCCTTGTTTCTTCGCATTATACATGGCGGTATCAGCGCTTTTTAGTAAACTGGTGATATCAGCGCCATTAGACGGATAGAGTCCGATACCAATACTTGTGGTGCTAATATGTTGGTAACTTCCGAGTTGAAAAGGGGCTCTTAAGCATTCAAGCACTCTATTCGCAACGGACTCTATTTGCTCAATGTTCTCAAATCGTGGTAATAGAATAACGAACTCATCACCCCCAAAGCGTGAAACAATATCCCCTTCTCTGACCGACTCTTTTAGCCTATTCGCCACTTCAATTAATAGCTTATCCCCCACGTCATGACCTAGGGTATCATTAACTATTTTGAAGTTGTCTAGATCTAAAAACATGACCGCCAATTGTTCATTACTTTGATTTACTACACTGATTTCATTTTCCAATGTTGCAATCATTTGATTACGATTTGCTAAGCCCGTTAAAGAATCATGATTTGCCAGTTGGTTTAATGCTTTTTCTTGTGCTTTACGATCTGAAATATCAGAGAAGGTAAGAACATAACCCGTTGTCTCATCATGATGGTTCTGTAGTGTGTTGGCTGATATTTCAAAGATATGAGAAGAATTTTTTACACTGTAAGTGGCTTCAATAGTGATATTTTTTTCCAATTGTTTAAGGCTTAATGGTTGCCCATCTTTCATTAAGTATTCGTTGAAGTGATGTTGTTTTAATTGGGTAAAGTCTTTGTCTAATAATCGCTCTGCAGCATGGTTACACCGGCTAATATAACCGTTTAGATCAACAAATATTAATCCCTCAACCATTGTATCTAGTATCGATACGATGTCATTTTCTTGCTTTGCAGAGCGAATAATGAACTGACTGCCAGCCGCGCCTAATACTGATAAGATAAGTAGTACAAATACACTGGTAGCAAAGAATATAAAATATTGTTTATTTAAATTTTTATTTGCATCTTGAATAATGGCGTTCGATTTGACATCCATTAATCGAGTTAGCTCGAAGAATATTTCTACAACTTGTTGATATTGTTGGTTAATAGATTTTAAATCAATTTTTGACGCGCTTTTTCCTGTAGAGACTTCGTTGATAGAGTTTTGTAATTTTTCAGCATAGCTTTGATACGACAGAAGTAGTGTTTTACAATAATCTCGCATGAGTGAGGATTGTTCGCAAACACGGTCGGTTAGCGACTTTAAAATGAATTGGTTATCGTCAATTTGACTTTTTAAATTTGCTATTTGTGCCTGAGTGTCGGTTGTATTTCCTGAATTCGAAATGATGTTAAATAGCATTAAATGCGTGCCATTAAAGACTAAATATGCATTTCGTAACTTCAGGTTGTTGATAAATTCATTTTTTGATTGCAGTCGTAACTCTTCTTGATAGTTTGTGTAGTGCTGGTACTCATAAATATTAAATGAGATAAAAATCAAGATAAAGGCAATAAAAGCGCGCGTTGTTAACGTGGTTAGTTTTTTACGTTTTAGAAATAAACTCATGTTACAGTGCCTCCTCAGTTAACGTTTTTTTATCTGCTAAAGATCTGAGGTAAAGAATAATCGAATTAATCTGATATTGAGATAATTCTTCACCCCAAGGTGGCATTTGTGCTGAGCGACCCATGCTCTCTCCACCAAGACTAATGATCTTCAACAAATAACTATCGTCACGTTGTAAGTTTCTTAAATCCGCAGGTGCTGGAGAGTTTATTATCTTAGCCATGCGGCCATTACCATCCGCATTATTGCCGTGGCAGAGCACGCAGCGTGTTTGAAATAAATCTTTACCCTCTCCTATTCCTTCATGTGAAGAGGGCTCAATCGCATCGATATATTGCAGTGCAGACTGAGTATCTGTTTTTAATAATTGAATAAAATAAGCTGCGTTATTAATTTCTTCTTCACTGAGTTCATGCTTCCACGGAGGCATGAACATATTAATATTGGTACGTTGAGAACCATTGCGAATGGTTTTTTTTATGTCTGATAATGTCGTTGCTTTCTGGCCGTTAACAATATTTGTATTGGGATAATAATGGAGTTTTAATGACAAAACACCTTCACCCATACCGTGCTTACCATGGCATAGAGTGCAATTTCCTATAAAGGTTACGGCCCCTTTTTTTAGTTGTAGAGTAGAAGCACTGCTTTGTATTACTTGCGCGAATACTACATTAGATAAGCATAAAGCTAAGCAACTAACTAGACTTAATCGTGAGAGAAACAGTGCCTTCATTTTTTACTCATCTTCCACTTTGATCGTCATTTGCATTTCAGGGTGAATTGCACATTCAACTTTAATAGTACCTTGTTTATCAAAGGTTACTTTCTTATGCTTACCTTTTGGAAATGAGCCTAAATCGAAAAATTTAGAATCTGATAAACTATAAATATTATGGAAAAAAGGGTCTTGGTTAGAAAATTTAACCACATCTCCTTTATTAATCGTTAATGTAGAAGTCGTAAACGCTTTATTTTTTTGGCCTACTTCATGTTCTTCTGCACTGACAAAAAAGGCTGGTAATAGTAGTAATAAAGTTAAATATTTCATGTGTTCTCTTTTTATTTAATAGGTAGCGTGGGTAATGCAAACTCGTGCACCGGAGAGCTTAATGATTTTAAAAAGTTTTCTAAATGCACTTTCTCATCGAAGGTTAATTGCAAAGGTTTCATTTCTGGCGATAGGTTATCTTTATTTTCTCCCCCCTCGACGTAATGCTTAATCACATCCTTGAGCGTCTTTGCTGAGCCGTTATGAAAATAGGGCGCTGTATAAGAAATGTCCCTTAATGTAGGAGTTTTAAAAGCGCCTTTCATCAATTTAATAGGTATTTGTTGGTATCTTCCTACATCTACTGTTGAGTTTTTATCAACTACGCCAATATTGTGGAAACCATCATCGTTAAAATTTGGCGCACTATGACAGACCTCACAATTGCCTTTTTTAGTGTCTACAAATATTTTAAAACCTGCCACTTCTGAATATGTTAATGCATTTTTGTCACCAGCAAGCCATGCATCAAAACGCGATGTATTGCTTATAACCGTTCTTTCAAAGCTCGCAATCGCCTTGAATGTGTTGTTAAGTGTTAACTGATTTTCACCGTAGACTGTTTTAAAATGAGATTGATAACCTTGGTTAGCCTGTAAAAATTGCAAAACTGCTTCTGGTGATGCATTCATTTCCTGCTTAGTAAATAGAGGACCTTCTACTTGCTGCTCTAAGCTATCAAAACGTCCATCCCACATCTGTTTTTTATTAAAAGCGGTATTCACAATAGTGGGTGCAGAGCGCGTTAAAGTTTGACCTCTAAAACCAACAGAAACAGGCAGAGCATCAGACCAACCAAGCATTGGGTCATGGCAGGTAGCGCAGGATAAATTATTGCCGTTACTTAATCTTGGATCAAAAAATAATTTTTTACCGAGTTCAATTTCACTGTCTTTGGTAGGAGAATCTAATGCATAATCATCAACGATTAATTGCCAATTTTTAAGTGATTCATGTCCTGCTTCAAACACATATTCTTGTGCTGGCAAGCTTAGCGAAAAGAGACTTAATAAAAATGTGATAGCGAATACTCTTCGAAGTAACTGTTTTTTTAACAAAATAGCATCTGCTTAATAGTAAAATTAGAGAGAGTATAGAACAATATTTTGTAACTGCTTGCATTAAAACACTTAAAGTGTTCTGTATGCTTAAATAGTAATCAAATTACCCCCGATCGGGGATAGTCGTAAACTATAATTACTTAACCTATTGATTTTATATGATTGAAGTTATGGATGTCCTCATTCTATTTCCCCCGATCGGGGATAGTCGTAAACTATAATTACTTAACCTATTGATTTTATATGATTGAAGTTATGGATGTCCTCATTCTATTTTCTCATTCTATTTTCTCATTCTATTTTCTCATTCTATTTTCTCATTCTATTTTTTTTTAAAACGCGACTCTTTGTAATATGGAATTAATTCATTACATGAAAACGTCAGGAGAAGCCCGTTATGTCAGCTAAAAAACATAAACGCAAAGCAGTAAAGCATTGCCATCAAGCCGCTAAAAAAACACTTTCACGATCTTTATTAAATCGATACCCAAAAATGTTTCTGTTTTTTAGTTTACTGTTAATTGTAATAGGGATTTTATTGTTAACGATGGGTTATGTTAGTAATGCCACAGTAGGTAGCTCAATGATTTTGATGTTTTTTGGACTGGTATTGGCTATGTTTGCAAATGCAGCTTTACCGCGTAATAGAGCCCACATTAAATAACAGGCTTAAATAACAGTATTAAGTATTACGTTAACGAAAAACACAAAGTATAAAAAGGCCAAATAAGAATAATGTTCAGCCTTGATAAGCTTTTATAATACGGTCATGATCGGTTGGACGACAGTATCGGTGTTTTTATTATTGCCTTTAATCTTTTGAAATAATAATACGGCGGCTTCTTTTCCTACTTGCGCGTATTGTAAATCGGCGGCAAAAATATTGGGGTTTAACATACGGATATAATCGTTAATACCAACGGCAGCTACCGGTAAGTGTGACTTTCCTTCTCTTAACAAATGCACTAAAGCGCCACTGGTTAAACGTTCTGTACCACAAATAATGGCATCTGCACCTGCGTTAAGCAGTGCTTTACAACCGCTAATACCATCAACATATTTCATGTCGGTTAGGTAAGTCAGTGGCGTGACGTTATGTGCTTGGCAAACCGATTTATAAGCATCGAGACGTAATTTTCCTGTCTGAATATCACTTTCATGCACGCCTAAAAAGGCTATTTTTTTAGCCTTATTTGCTTTCAAATGTTCAAAGCAGTGTGTCACGGCCTGAAGGCTATTAGTAGTTACCGAAGAGATGCCAGGTTGCTCTACGGCAATCATAACAATATTGCCGTTAAACAAATCTTTGTCCACTGATCCTTGGTCGGTAAAACCAAAGAAAATGATACCCTCAACTTGTTTTTGCACCATCAATTCAATATGTGTGCCGAGGAGTTTACCGTCATAACGGCTTTCTAATACCAGCACTTCATATTCGTGTTGATGGAAAAAGTCGATAATCTCACTTAATGCCTGATTTTCTGCTGAAGAGCTCAAACGGGTTACAATGATACCGATGCTTTTTATTGGCTGGTTATTCATCGCGCGTGCGGCTGCTGAAGGTTTATAACCCACTTCTTTAATGATCTTGCGGATTTTTTCTTGTGTTTCAGCTTTGACCTTGGGATCATTATTAAGTACACGGGAAACCGTCGATTTACCGACGCCAGCTAGTTCAGCAATATCACGAATAGTGAGTTTTTTCATGGTTTTCCGAGTGGTTAGTATGGATTAATGAAGCCCTAATTTAGCATGCTTTAGGAATGAATAATTATTCTAGTGCAAATTTAAAGCGTTAAGTCAGTCACAATATTATATTCTTTGCCTTTTATTCCAACAATTATTTCGTCAGTATAGTTGGACCGGTCCCATTTGGTGGTTTTATAACAACTGAAAGAGAGCGAGAAAGATCTTATTAATGTCATAAAATTTTTTTAACTGGAGATGGGACTGGTCCCATAATTATATGAATACAAAAAAACAGATAGAACTCCTGATAGAACTCATCGGTGGTAAGGGCAATATTGCGTCCGTTAGCCACTGTATTACACGTTTACGTTTTGTACTAAAAGAAACAGAAAAAGCAGATGCGGATCTAATCGAAGCGGAAGTGCCGGCGGTAAAAGGTTGCTTTACGAACGGTGGTCAGTTTCAAGTCATCATTGGTACTGATGTGGGTCAGTATTATAAAGAATTGTTGAAACAGGCAGATATTGATTCATCTTCAAAAAATGAAACCAAACAAGCAGCGAAAGCAAACATGAACTTGTTTGAACGTGCGTTAACCAATTTAGCCGAATTATTTGTGCCGGTATTACCTGCCATAATTACCGGTGGTTTAATTCTAGGTTTCCGTAATATTATGGAAGTTGATTTCACCGGCAATGGCGCGTTGGTTAATCAATCACAGTTTTGGTTAGCACTGCATCAGTTCTTATGGTTAATCGGTGAAGCTGTCTTCCACTTTTTACCCGTTGCTATTTGTTGGTCAACCGTTAAGAAACTAGGGGGGACGCCGGTACTGGGTATTATTCTTGGTATCACACTGGTTTCGCCACAATTGATGAACGCTTACGGTATTGGTACGCAAATACCTGAAGTATGGGACTTTGGTTTCTTCACTATGGAAAAAGTGGGTTACCAAGCGCAAGTGATTCCAGCGATTATGGCGGGTATCTTCCTAGCGATGTTAGAAGTGCGTTTATCACGCATCATTCCATCATACTTACACCAAGTGCTAGTACCGCTAATCAGTGTAACGGCAGCTGCCTTTGTCGCGCATGCTTTTATCGGCCCAGTAGGACGTGCAATTGGTGATGGATTTGGCCAACTGGTATTGAGTGCAATGATGGGTGATTATGGCGTTATTTTCTCTGCGGTTTTTGGTTTCTTATACGCACCCTTAGTGATCACAGGTATTCACCATACAACCAATGCGGTTGATATGCAGCTATTCCAAACCATTGGTGGCACACCTGTATTCCCAATGATTGCACTGTCTAATATTGCTCAAGGTTCAGCGGTTATCGGTGTATTAATTGCCAGCCGTAAAAAGTCTGAAAGAGATGTTTCAATTCCGGCTGCTATTTCTGCTTACTTAGGTGTGACAGAGCCTGCGATGTACGGCATTAACCTTAAATACAAATTCCCAATGTTGTGTGCAATGGTCGGCTCAGCGATTGCTGCCGGAGTTTGTGGTTTGAGTGGCGTATTGTCTAACGGCATTGGTAACGGCGGTATTTTAGGTATTCTTTCCATTCAACCACAGTTTTGGACGGTATTTTTAGTGGCTATGTTATTTGCCATTATCGTACCGATTGTATTAACGGTATTAGTGTTCAAATATCAGCAAAAGAAAGCGCATAACAATGCGCATAACAATGCTTCTTTACAACAGAAAACACCAGTAGCAGCCTAGTTTATTTAGCACTAACGGGTGCCGGTTCAATACGGCACCCGAATTTTTAAAGAGAAAGATTATTATGAAAAACAAATCCATTGACTGGTGGCGTAGCGCGACCATATATCAAATTTACCCTAAGAGTTTTTGTGACAGTGGAAGTCGTGGAACCGGAGATATCCAAGGTATTATCTCTCAGCTAGATTACCTAAAATTATTAGGCGTGGAAGCGATTTGGTTAACGCCTATTTACAGCTCTCCGATGATTGATAACGGCTACGATATTGCTGATTATTACACCATAAACCCTGATTTTGGCACCATGGCTGACTTTG
Organism: Psychromonas sp. Urea-02u-13; assembly: GCF_002835995.1. GTDB lineage: Bacteria > Pseudomonadota > Gammaproteobacteria > Enterobacterales > Psychromonadaceae > Psychromonas. The sequence goes on from NZ_PJBZ01000105.1 coordinate 9,160, forward strand.
ATCAGTTACTGCTTGAGATGAAAAAGCGTGGTTTACGTTTAATCATGGACATTGTGGTTAATCATACCTCAACAGAGCATGCGTGGTTTCAGTCAGCGTTAGGTGATAAAAAAAGCCCGTATCGTGATTATTACATATGGAAAGACCCGGTTAATGGCGGAGCACCGACAAACTGGCAATCAAAATTTGGTGGTAACGCATGGGAGTTAGACCCAGCGACCAATCAATATTACTTACATCTTTTTGCAAAGCAGCAGGCTGACTTAAATTGGGAAAACCCTGAAGTCCGTGAGCGCGTAAAAAATGTCATTAGTTTTTGGGCTGAAAAAGGCGTTGATGGCTTCCGTTTAGATGTGATCAACCTGATTTCTAAACAGCCTGAATATCAAAATGATGAGATAGGTGATGGCAGACGATTTTATACCGATGGACCTAAAGTCCATGAATATCTGCAAGAGATCAGTAAAGCGGTATTTCAGAAATACGGCAGTGTCACTGTGGGGGAAATGTCCTCAACAAGTTTAGAACATTGTCAGCAATATTCAGCAAAAGATGGCAAAGAGTTATCGATGGTCTTTAATTTTCATCATCTAAAAATTGATTATGAAAAGGGTGAAAAATGGAGCAAGGCGCCTTTTGATTTTATTGAGCTTAAATCAATCTTCAATTACTGGCAGCAGGGGTTGCATGATAACGGTTGGGCTGCTTTGTTTTGGTGTAATCATGACCAGCCTCGTATTGTCAGTCGTTTAGGTTGCGATCAAGCCTATCGTGTGGAATCAGCCAAAATGCTCGCTAGCGCGTTGCATATGATGCAGGGCACACCTTATATCTACCAAGGTGAAGAGATAGGCATGACTAACCCGGGTTACACGTCGATTGATCAATATCGTGACCTTGAAAGCACCAATAATTATTCTATTTTGATTAATGAAAAAGGCATGGATAGTAAAAGTGCATTAGATATTCTCGCTCAAAAATCACGAGATAACTCACGTACACCCATGCATTGGGACAACAGCGAACATGCAGGTTTTAGTAAAGTAACTCCGTGGATTGGTGTCGCGGATAATTACCCAGAAATAAATGCAAAACAAGCGTTAGATGATCCCAATTCTGTTTTTCATTATTACCGTCAATTGATTGCATTACGTAAACAAATCGATGTTATTAGCACGGGTGATTTTACTGATTTAATGCCTGAGCATACGCAGTTATTTTGTTATCAGCGAACATCAGAAAAACAAACACTGATATCGATTAATAACTTTTATAACCAAGCCGTGCAATGTTGTTTACCCGAGTCTGTAGAGGCTGCGAGTGGACATTATTTATTATCAAACTATGAAGATGGCATTCAACAAATTCCGACGCAAACTATGCACCTGAAACCTTACGAGAGCCGTATTTTATTGATTGAACATTAAACTGAAAATCGTTGGTCTGTTAGCGAAGTTCAGGCCAACGCCGCCTTGTTTTATCGACTTTATCGACAACAAGGCATGTATTGCTCTCCCTCCGCAGTGAATAATCATTGTGTGGGATCTGCTTGCTTTTTTTTCGACTTCAATGGGACTGGTCCCGCTATTTAGGGCCTTATAAATTTTCTATTAGTGCATCTAATAATGGCTAAAACCGTACAAAGAGACTGTGTCATTAAACAGATCACAGCGTGTAAATAACGAAAATAATTTAGCTGACTAAAAACAATTTCAACTGCTTATTGGCGTGTTGCTGATAAGTTTTTTTACAACTGGCTTATACGATTTAAGCTTTATCACGATAAGGAAACAACAATGAAGTTATTAACGATTGCAGGTGTTATTTCTAGCACATTATTATCAACTAATGTGCTCGCAGAAACGTCTCCATTAGAGTTCTACGGTTATATGCGTGGCGGTGTCGGCCTAGGTAGCGAAAGTGGATCAAATCCAAAATGGGAAGTGAACAAAGTAGGGCGTTTAGGTAATGAAAATGATCTCTACGGTGAATTTGGTTTTAAGAAAGAAGTTTATAATATAGACGAAACCTCTTTTGTCGTTGATTCGATGCTTAAGTATTGGCGAGGCCAAGATGGCGCCGGTGGTGATGTAGACGTTGCACAGTTTAATATTCAGGCACAAGGTTTGTTTGACGATAAAGACATTGTTATTTGGGGCGGAGATCGTTATTACCAACGCCATGATGTACATATTCTTGATTCATACTACTGGGATGTCAGTGGTGTTGGCGCGGGTATTGAACAGATTAACATTGGCCCGGGTAAATTGTCATTTGCACTCATTCAAGACCAAGTAACTGGTGATATTGATGATGGGCAAGAAACAACTGCAATGATAATCGACATTCGTTATGCAGGTATTCCTCTTTGGAGTAAAGCGGATTTGGAAGTCGGTCTTGATTACAATTACGGCCATGAAAGAAATGCTCAATCGCTTGATGCAGATGACAGCTTATTATTAACCGCGAGCTTAACGCAAAACCTCAGTAATGGTTTTAATAAAACGATTCTCCAGGCAGGCACCGCGGGATACGCAGAGCAGATGACAGGTTACGGAAGTGGTAATGGCGTCATACGTGATGCGGATGATAACGATGCGTTAGGTTATCGTTTGATTAACTGGGGTGTCCTTTCTTTAAGCGAAAATATTGAGCTAGGGCATTCGGTATTTATTGCAGGCGCTGGTGATGTTGATGGCACTGATACAAACGATACGTTAGTGAGTATTGTTGCTCGCCCAATGTACAAGTGGAATGATCAAATGCGTACCATCGTAGAAATAGGTGGATTTACACAAACCATTAATGACGTTGATGGCGCAGGCAGTAAATACACATTGGCACAAGCTTGGGTACCACAGGCCGGTTTTTGGTCACGCCCTGAACTTCGCGTTTTTGTTTCATACATGGATGATGCCAAAAACGACCTGGCATTTAACGGCGCAGCTAATGAAGTGAGTGTTGGCATGCAAGTAGAAGCTTGGTGGTAAACACGACTTATTTAGTGCGACTTTAAAGTAAATGAAAGGCCGATATACAACTACTTTTGTTGTTCGGCCTTTATTAGATTCAACTGCATGCATTAATTACTGTCTCAGCGTAAGCTTCATTGACTAGCGGGTTGTTACTTTTCGCTTCAAAAGTAAAAAATATTAATTAAAGCAAACCAATATTCGGACCTTAAAATGAATACTTTCACGCAAATATTCAGCCCGTAAAGCGGGTCGTCTCTATTTTATTTCCTGTTTTTAAGGGAAAGGAAACATCGTTTACTAAGAGTTCATAAGTGACTATTTTATGGTACTTATTCTGAATATCTTACTCCTTTAATACTTGTCTATTATGTTAAAACTGCACCTTTTATATCTGAATTATTACTCCGCATTAAGCCATTTATAATCCCTCATAAAATCAAAGATGAGTCTCTTAGATTCAAATAGTAAGTGCATAACTTGGATGGGTAGAAAAAGTGGTCAGCTGAATATATGCTAATCGCTTTTTCTCAGGCAAGAGATGCAACAATGAAAACATATAAACAACTGACCTATGAGCTAAGATGCCAGATTTATGCTTTAAAGAAAACAGGCCTTAGCCAAAATAAAATTGCACAGCAGTTAAAAGTGAGTCAATCGACTATCAGTAGAGAGCTTTCCCGTAATACAGGGAGGCGTGGTTATCGCATTAAGCAAGCCCAACTGTTTACTGATAATCGTCGCTTACTTTCGCGTAAAGCAATTAAAATGACCAGTAGTCTCGTTGCATTAATTGATTCAAAGATTCAGATAGAGTGGAGCCCAGAGCAGATATCAGGGTGGTTGAGGGAAGATCATAATCTATTTATTAGCCATGAAACCATTTACCTCTATATCTGGGCAGATAAGAAGCGCGGAGGCCAATTATTTCAGCATCTACGTAGAAAAGGTAAAGCTTATCAGTCGCGAAGTAAAGATAAGCAAGCTGGCAGAGGTTTTATCAGAAACCGAGTAAGCATTGATGAACGCCCAGCAATTGTTGAAGATAAAAATAGAATCGGTGACTGGGAGATAGATTTAGTCATCGGTAAAGGCCACAGTGGCGCATTGGTCACTATTGTTGAGCGGAAAACTAGCTTTACAGTATCGATGCGTGTTGATGATAAATCAGCTAGGTCAGTGACTGCTGCGACCATTGCTTTGTTACTGCCGTTTAAAAATGCGGTACTCACCATCACAGCCGATAACGGTAAGGAGTTTGCTTATCACGAAGTAATGACAGAGCACTTAAAGTGTGGCGTCTACTTTGCGGATCCATATTGTTCATGGCAACGTGGGTTGAACGAAAATACTAATGGGTTATTACGCCAATACTGGCCCAAATCAACAGACTTTAAAAAAGTATCGCAATCAGAAGTTGAAGGTGTAATAGTGAAGCTGAATGATAGACCAAGAAAGAAACTGAATTACAAAACACCAGCTAAATTAATGGCTGAACATATGGTAGCTATAGCTGCTTAGTCGTTATGCGCTTCAAGGTTGAATCTGCCTCTTATATAATGCATACAAAGCATGGAATGGATAAACAAGCAGTAGTAATCGCAAAGAAACATGTGATATAGTGCACTTATTGGTTCAGTGTACTTAATTTGAAGGTTGGAAATTAAAGAGTTTAAATCAGTATTAGCAGTGGTAGATTTCTTGGTGATATTAGTGGTTGTTAGTGCATTAGCTTGGCTTATGTTTTCAGGAATTACTACGCGTGATCAAACTGGTTTAATCGTCGGCTTATCAACTATCAGTGGTTTAATCACATGGATGGTTAAGGTTTTATGTTTTGGCTTACCGTATTCATCTACCCCTGCTACACCGTGTGCCGCTTAGCAACAAAATAAAGTGCTGGGAATAATTGCTCATATAAAATAGCATGAAAAATACAGATCAGCTTTAATGCTATTGCAAAATATTCCCACTTTATTATTTGACCTCTGCTTATATTGCCGCTTGTTGCCTAGCCTCAAATGCTCGAGTTGATCGTTGTGTTTTTTGTTTTGTTTCCTTAACGGCAATATTAAAACCCATTGCAGTAAATGTAAGTGAGCTACTATTTTTTGTCAGCTTAATTACAACCTCATCTTTTTTAATTAGCTGAGACTTTAAAAAATCCTTACCTTTTTGTGTTTGTGGACTTATCGTGTAGGTCCTAGCGCTAGCAGTACAGAAACCATTCATCTTCACTTTAACCCCATTAATTTCCCCGGTAGATTGATTTATCGTCATATATTTACAGCCTCTTTTGATGTTACTTGAATCAACAATAATATAGCCATCGTCATTCATATAAATATCGCCATAATCAGCGGAACTAATTGTCGGAGAAAATGCGCCATAAGTAACGGGGTATTCTGTGGTAACACCTGCTATAAGCTCTGTTGGTTTAGATAATTCGTAAACTTCCCATCTGCCACTCGGTGCTGGCACTGTCTGCTCGGCTTTTAGTGCCACGATCAGTATATAAAGACCCAATACGACAATCGCAACAAAGATGAGCTCAAATATTGATAGTGTTTTTCTCGTTTTCTCTTTAAAGGCATCCCTTAAAATATTTTCGTTGTGCATCATAATCCTAGAATAAAATGGCTTCGTTTATGATTGTTATTGTACTAAGTGAAGGAATAACATGGATTGGCAGATTTAATTTTATGTTTGCAAAAACGCCTATTAAGCTATTGAGTAAGCGATGTAAGTCGCTATATCGTGACCCAGGCAACCTAAATGATAGAGTGAAAGAAAGCCCTTAGAAAAATACCCGCCTAATTAACACCTGAATATCTAGTAGTGATAGCTGCTTAGTGATTCAGCTACCCCAGTGTTGAATCTCCCTGGTGATTAAAAGCCGGTTTATTTTTATGGTAGTTACCCATGATTGTATTTTTGTAAGAAGTTGGTTAAATCAGAGGAAATTCGTTTGTGGGAATAATAAGTGTTATTACGTAGGGTTAGGTTGGTGGAGATAACCATTTGTGTAATACCTTGGGTAACAGGTTGTGTAGCAAATTGGCATTTCAAACAAAAAACTATAGGTATAAAAAAAGCCTGTAATATCAATGGTAGCTGATATGACAGGCTTTAGTCGATTCTTAATACTTTAGAACCTATAGGTGGTGGAGGTGGGCGGATTCGAACCCTGTCCCTAGTTGTGCTATACCAGTGGTTTCGAGCGTTCATGCGGTGTTGGCGGGTGTTGCAAAGGTTGTTTGATACCCTGATATACTGGTTTAAGTCGTGACTGTCGCCACTTTACCGCCATTATTAGCCAGTGGGGATTGCAGAGTTAAGGCACAACTAAGTGTTTCCCGTTAGGTTGTTTTCTGAACGATACGCCAGAATGCTTAACACTCAAAATGGTCAATGGACTTTATAGTATCACATGGTACTTAATGGCGTAGATTATTGATATTATCCAAATAGGGCTGTACTATTAATGAATCAGTTAAATGAGTTTTTTAACAGAAACACAAATCATGATTAATAGGCAATCGAATATGGGAAACATCAACAGAACTAAATACCATGAGTTGAATCAGCTCTTGTGGGATATGCATCAAAAGTTCATTAACCCGAAGTTGGCTTTCGAATTATATGAAAGACGATGGGGTTATGTTGACCAGAAAAAATTGCTTACTAAAGAAAAGAATTTAATTAATCGTTTAACTAACGAATTTGGTAATGGTTTTTTTATGCCCGCAGTAAATTAAATGACAAAATATTCAATCAAACACCATCAGATTATTGAATCAGCATTAAAAAATTTTAATGCTGATTTTTTTTGTGCTAATAATATTGTTTTCGGTGGTGGCACACGAATAGCTTTAGAGTTAAGTGAGTTTCGAGAATCAATAGATATTGATTTTTTGTGTCCAAATAGAGAATCTTATCGAGCAGTAAGGGAACAAGTAAATAATGTTTCTTTGGGGGAGTTGGTAAAGCAAGATTTTACATACCTTAGAGAAATTAGGGCAGATAGAGATGCTGTTCGTACTGTCATAAAATGTGGTGGGACAGCTATAAAGTTAGAGTTTGTTAGCTTCGACAATTATGAGCTTACTTCGTGCATGGATCCAACTAAATTCCCTATTCCATTTTTAGACCAATCATCATGTTTTTACACTAAGTTACTTGCGAATGCGGATAGAAAACTTGTTGAACCGCATAAAGACTTGTTTGATATTCTTGCGATGTATAAAGAGTGGGGGAGTATTCCTCAAGAGGCAATCAAATTAGCTGAGAAGCACTATGGTAAAAAAGTGATTATTCCCAGCTTAATAGAGGCGCTCCACGCAATAATTGCAAATCCAACTGAATATGAAAGAGTTGCTAAAAAATTAATGATGAAGAGTGATTGGATTGCTGAAATTGTTAATGAGTATCCAGAGAGACTGCTTTGTGAGTTAAGTATTTAACGCGTGAACTTTTCTATGTGTCCTGCCATTTTTCTAAGTTGGTTAGCATGTTTGATTTGATTACTCGTTGGGGAGTCGAACCCTGTCCCTAGTTGCGCTATACCAGTGGTTTCGAGCGTTCACGCGGTGTTGGTGGGTGTTGCAAAGGTTGTTTGATACCCTTGTATACTGGTTTAAGTCGTGACTGTCGCCAATTTACCGCCATTATTAGCCAATGGATTTAGCCTAATAGCATCTTCTAAATGTGCGGGAGAGAAGTGCGCATACTTCATGGTATCAGTGATACTAGCATGGCCTAGTATCTGCTGTAATACCAGAATGTTGCCACCGTTCATCATAAAATGACTCGCAAAGGTGTGTCTCAATACGTGAGTTGATTGACCTTTAGGGAGTCGAACCGCCGTCCGAACTGTTGTCATTCTGAAAAACTTAATACAGTCACTAAATAGTCGCCTATTATTCTTTGAAAATTCGTTATATAACGATTCACTGATGGGCGCGACTCTATGTTTATTATCTTTTGTATGAATAAAGGCGATGCGGTTGGATGAAAGCGGTGAACTTGTTAATGGGGTTTTATGATATTATGTGGCATCTAATGGCGTTGATATGTTCAAGAAAAAATTGCTCTTAGTGCTTATTTTACCTACAATGGTAGGGTAAGCTATTTACGGATTGTAATTACACATAGAGAGTTAGAGATGTCATATTTAACACTGACTAAAGCGCAAAAAGAACGACGTATGATGTACGTTAGTGGTGAACTAAAAGCTAAGCCTTTAGCAAAAAACTCGCGTGCTCAACAGAAATTAGTTTCTCAAACTACATTAAAGCAGTCTTTATCAGCGACTGAATTAGTTTTTGTTTAATGACATCACGATTTAAAGGTGATGTTAAAACGATCCACTCACTAGTTACTCAAGCTAAAACAAACCCCACATTACAAGATCATTTAGATAATTTTTAAGAGTATTGGCTTGAAGGTTTTCATCCTCTTGTCGGAAAAGACATTGCTACGTCTCGACCTAACCCGCCTGAAGGGCATCGTCACGCTCATTTATATCCTGAAATATTTGTTTTACCTAATAAAAGCAGGACTGACTCAGAAAATTGTTGGAAAGAGTGGGGTGGGAAACACTGTGATTCTGAAGAAGATGCTCAAGACATACCAATGAGCAAACATCCAACATCAGATACCTTCTTATGCTACCTGATTGATGAGAAAAGAAGAGCTTATATTTTTCATTATCAGGTGGAGGGAGGGCATTATTTTTTAGATTCTCATGAATACCGTGAACTTGTAAATAAAGTTGGTGATAAAATAGAAAGTAGTGGAGAGTGTGTAATGGGATGGGAGTCCCATCATGAGTTGTTTGAAGTAAAATGGATGAACATATAACCCACTATTTAGTGGGTTTTTTATTGTCTAAAAGTAAGCTAGTGAGCTTTGTAGTGCGTAAATAAATATTTAGGTAGCGACTGGACTGGTACTTAAATCTAGTTATTGATTATGAGACCTAAGGCGCTCAGTTGCTCTTTAATTTGTTCTCTAGAAGTTGACGATTTCTGCATCGATGCTTCTAGTGTAAAGCCACAAGCAAGAAACGTTGTAACTTATGGTTGGCCAAATCTTGTGCCTTTGGTATTTCTGTTAACTTAGGTTGAATTTTCATTTGCACTCATTATTTTTAATAAAAAATTAAGCCCAGATAGAACCAAGGCTTAATTTTCAATTGTCAGTAACACAATAAAAATTTTTGGTTTATCTATTGCTAGCTAAATAGTTGTTATCGCTTCCGCTCACTAAACATAAAACGCTTTAATCAAATGCTTAATGAACGAAAGCTATAACAAGATTGTCTTGTCGTGCATGGTATGGGATTGTTGATTATATGAAATAGCATATCATTTTGTAGTCACTTCTCATGTGCCTAGTTTTCGTGGTCAGACACTTTACCGCCATTATTAGCCAATGGGTTTAGCCTAATAGCATCTTCTAAATGTGCGGGAGAGAAGTGTGCATACTTCATAGTATCAGTGATACTAGCATGGCCTAGTATCTGCTGTAATACCAAAATGTTACCGCCGTTCATCATAAAGTGACTCGCAAAGGTGTGTCTCAATACGTGAGTTGATTGCCCTTTAGGGAGTCGAACCGCCGTCCGGTTAATTGCCATTTTGAATGACTTAATACAGTTACTAAACAAACGACCTGAGTTTTTTGGGAGTTCGTTATAAAGGTCTTCGCTGATAGGAACACTGCGGCGTTTATTACCTTTGGTATGAATAAACGTAACGCGCCCTGGCATAAGTTGCGATCCTGTTAATGTTTCAGCTTCACCCCAACGACAACCCGTCGAAATACAAATTTTAGAAATAAGGTAGGCATCGTAATTGCGACCTTTTTTTAACTCTTCAAAGACTAATCCAATTTCATCCGGTTTAAGAAAACCCATTTCAGGCTGTTTATATTTTAATGCACGAAGGTCTAATAATGGATTTATATAATTCCACTCACCTAAACGCTTTAATTCATTGAAGAGGGCATTTA
>NZ_PJBZ01000106.1 GCF_002835995.1 Psychromonas sp. Urea-02u-13
AATATGAGAATTAACGATAATTTTCAGAGGTTTTAACCTGCAAGTTGAAGTGCGTCAGGTATAAATGGGAAGGATATTGTTGTTTTTAGGTTTGTCCGAAATGTTCTAATGCGCTTAGCGTAAAGACAGTTCCTGCTAAGCGCTTTGTTTTAACGCGCCTTGTTTATGTTTTAAGTTTATCGGCGTACTTAGCTTTAAACTTATTAAATTTAGGGCTGATGACCATTGCGCAATAACCCTGACTCGGATTCTGTAAATAATAGCCTTGATGAAATGCCTCCGCGCTATAAAAAGTTTCAAGAGGTACAACCGTGGTCACAATGGGCGCATCAAAAATAGCGTCGGCGGTGAGTGCCTCGATATAGTCGTTGGCTAATTGCTGCTGCGTTTGATCATGATAAAAAATAGCGGAGCGATATTGTGTACCGACATCATTACCCTGACGATTTAACTGGGTTGCATCATGCAAGGTAAAAAATATTTCTAACAGTGCTTGGTAGCTAATGATGCTTTCATCAAAGCTAATCTGAACCACTTCAGCATGACCTGTTTGACCAGTGCAAATACTGTCATAGGTAGGGTCCAGCGTTTCACCGCCACAATAACCAGAAGTTGCGCTTAAAACGCCATCAAGCGAATTAAAGGCCGCTTCGATACACCAGAAACAGCCTCCTGCAAATGTTGCTTGTGCATTGTTCATATCATTATTTCCTTATAATAAGCCCATCTTTAGTTAATGATCGGCGCCGAGTTGTCTGTTTGTGGTTTTTTATCTTCACTGCTACTTTCAGCGGCCGCATTAGGCGCTTTTTTACGATTCGGTTTCACTAACGGGTTATCATTAATATGATCGGCCTTTTGAATACGCATTAATACATTTTTTGCGAAAACCAATAATACTTGTTCTTGCTGAATTGCTTCACCGCCGGGTTTGATATAACGGATGTAATACCATTTAGAAGAATCAAATTGATCAATTAACATCGGTGAACCCAATATAAAGATAACTTGCTCTTGCGACATGCCAATTTCTAATTGTGCAATTTTCTCATCATCAATATAGTTACCTTGGGTGATATCAATTTGGTAAACAAAGGTATCGTAAAGAAACGAACAACCCGACAGTGAGAGTGTTAAAAAGAGGGCACTAGCTATTTTTTTTATTGGCATTTTATAAAGACACTTTTTTGCAAAGAGAGAAAAACACATTTTTTCAAATGAGTGTATGAGCATGAATAATACCCAAGCATGGGTGTGTTGTAAAAAGGTAAAGTCGAATAATCGCGTCAACTTGGTCTTTTTATTATCACAATTGTTATTAAATTGTACAAAGAGCCTTTAAAAAGTGTGTGATGCTTTCACTCTTGCACAAATTTACGTAGAATTCCTGCCCTGTGCTTTTCATTTTAAACTTGTGTTGTGAATTTATAGAATGTCTCTTTTTGCTTTAGGAATTAATCATCAGACCGCGTCAGTTGCATTGCGAGAAAAAGTCGCTTTCAGCCCTGATTCTTTACTGGATGCTTATCAACAATTATTAGCACAACATAACGTTTTAGAAGCGGTGATCGTTTCTACCTGTAACCGTACCGAAATTTATTGCCATGTTGAACAGCCAAACTGTCAAACGGTGATAGATTGGTTTTGCGCGTTCCACAATATCGCTGAATCTGAATTATCTAAAAGCCTTTATTGCCACCATGACGAACAAGCTATTCAGCATTTGTTTCGAGTTTCCTGTGGATTAGACTCGCTGGTATTAGGTGAGCCACAAATATTGGGGCAAATTAAACAGGCGTTTGCGACGGCAGGACAAGCAAAAAGCGTTAATAAGTTATTAAACCGTTGGTTCCAGCATGCCTTTACGGTGGCTAAACGTGTACGTACTGAAACACAAATTGGCGCGAATGCCATTTCCGTGGCCTTTGCCGCTGTGTGTTTAGCGAAACAAATCTTTAGCGATTTGAGCCAAAGCCGTGTGTTATTAATTGGTGCGGGCGAAACCATCGAGCTAGTGGGTAAATATTTGGTTGAACATAACGTCCCGAATATCACTATTGCTAACCGCACACTGTCACGCGCGATGGACTTAGTGGAGCAGTTTGATGCGCAGGCAATCACCTTAGGTGAGATTCCTAATCATCTTAGTGAAGCGGATATTATTATCTCTTCAACCGCCAGCCCATTACCTATTATTGGTAAAGGCATGGTTGAAAGCGCATTAAAAGCACGTCGCCATCAACCGATGTTGTTTATCGATATTGCGGTGCCACGTGATATAGAAGCACAAGTTTCCGAGTTAAGAGATGCCTACCTTTATAGTGTTGATGATTTACATGGCATTATCGAAGAGAATAAACAGGCACGCCAAGAAGCAGCGATAGAAGCAGAGAAAATTATTGAAGGCTGCATTGTTGATTTTTGCCATTGGTTAGAATCATTAAAAGCCGTTGAAAGCATTCGTAATTACCGCACCAACAGTGAACTATTACGTGATGAATTATTATCACGTGCGATGAGTTCACTAGAGAAAGGCGGTGACGCAGAAAAGGTACTTAAAGAGCTTGCCTTTAAATTAACCAATAAATTAATTCATCACCCAAGCCAAGCGTTAACACAAGTCAGTCGCTCTGGTGATGATAACGAATTACAAATATTACGTTCAGCCTTAGGGTTGAACGAAGAATAAACAGGTAACTCTTCAGGTTTATTACTGAGCGGTTACTGTATTTTTTAAAGTACCTAGTTATTAATAGGTATACGTCTTTAATAAAAGAGAAAATATGAAAGCATCAATTGTTACAAAATTGGAAGTATTAGTTGAGCGTTATGAAGAGATTCAAGCGTTAATGGGTGACCCTGATACACTGGCTGATCAAAATAAATACCGTGAACTCACTAAAGAGTATTCTCAGCTTGAAGTTGTTGTATTGTGTTTCCAAGCTTATCAAGCAAGCCTTGAAGATTTAGAAGCAGCTGAAATGATGATGGATGACGACGATCCAGAAATGAAAGAGATGGCGGTTGAAGAAGTAAAAGAAGCAAAAGTGAACGTTGCTAAGCTTTCCGATGACCTACAAATCTTATTATTACCAAAAGATCCTAATGATGATCGTAACTGTTACGTAGAAATGCGTGCCGGTGCCGGTGGTGATGAAGCGGCTATCTTCGTGGGTAACTTGTTCCGCATGTACAGTAAATACGCGGATAATAAGAAATGGCGCTTAGAAATCATGAACAGTAACAGCAGTGAGCAAGGCGGTTACAAAGAGATTATTGCAAAAATTGAAGGCGAAGGCGCTTACGGTATCATGAAGTTTGAATCGGGCGGTCATCGTGTTCAACGTGTACCAGAAACTGAATCACAGGGCCGTATTCATACGTCTGCTTGTACCGTTGTTGTGATGCCTGAAATTCCAGAAGCAGAGGCGATTTCAATTAATCCTGCTGACCTGAAAGTCGATACTTTCCGTGCATCTGGCGCGGGTGGTCAGCACGTTAATAAAACCGACTCTGCCATTCGTCTTACCCATCTTCCAACGGGGACGGTTGTTGAATGTCAAGAACAGCGCTCACAGCATAAAAACCGTGCGCAGGCGATGTCTGTTTTACAATCGCGTTTACAACAAGCTGAAGATGAAAAGAATAATGCAGAAGAGCAAGATATTCGCCGTAGCTTAGTAGCAAGTGGTGATCGTAGTGAACGTATTCGTACTTACAACTACCCACAAGGGCGTGTTAGTGATCACCGTATCAACTTAACGCTTTACCGCTTAAACGAAATTTTAGAAGGCGAGTTAGAAGCATTACATGATCCTATCTTAATTGAAGATCAAGCGGACAAATTGGCTGACCTTGCGAAAGGCGATTTCTAATTGCGCATTGATGACGCATTAACCTGGGCAAAATTTCTGTTAGTGACAAGTGATTCCGCATTACTTGACGCACAGATATTACTTGCCCACGTATTAGAAAAAGAAACGGTGTATTTAATGACATGGCCTGAGCGTGACCTAAGCGTCGAACAAAAAGTGGCTTTTGAAGCGCTTATTGAACAGCGTATCAATGGTGTGCCGGTGGCTTATTTAACCGGTATCCGTGAGTTTTGGTCTTTGCCATTAAAAGTGAACGATTCCACTTTGATCCCTCGACCTGATACGGAAATTTTGGTAGAAACAGCGCTTGCTTGTTGTTCTCCTCAATCTTCGATTTTAGATCTAGGAACAGGTACTGGCGCTATTATTTTAGCGCTCGCGAGTGAGTTACCTAATACGCAGTGTTTTGCTGTCGATTTTAATCATGACGCCGTGAAACTCGCGATTGAAAACGCAACGTCGCTCAATATCAACAACGTCACGTTTAAACAGAGTAATTGGTTTGAAAATGTTGAAGGCATGTTTGATGTGATTGTATCAAACCCACCTTATATTGATGAGAATGACCACCACCTGAATGAAGGTGATGTGCGTTTTGAGCCTCTTTCAGCACTGGTTGCAACGGAAAATGGATTATCAGATATCCGTTTAATTGCCACACAGGCGCAGCGTTATTTGAATGAAAATGGCAGCTTAATGATTGAGCATGGTTTTGAGCAAGGTGTGTCGGTACGTGAAATATTTGCATCACTTGCTTACCACAATATTAAAACAATTAAAGATTATGGTGATAACGATCGTATTACCATTGCTACTTATAGTGCAGCCCCTCACGCACCTATATCACCAACACACAAAGAGATAAAATAATGTACGGATTTTTAAAGCATACTCATTTAACCCTTATTTTAATTGCGGTTATCTTTTTCATTGTTAATTTTTACTGGTTAAAAACGAATCATAAAAATGCACAAAACCCGCTGTTCAAGAAAATATTATTACATACACATCTTACGATTTTTGTATTAGGTGCGGGTCTTATTTGGCTTTTACAGATCAACCCATTTGAAACAAGTGGTTATTGGGTACTCGAAAAAGCGATTGCGTTTGCTGTTTATATCGTGATGGTAAAAAATGCATTATCTGAAAATAAACCAACAAAATTACAGTACATTAGCTTCCTGGGCGCATTAGGTTGGATTGTTTATATTGGTAAACTTGCGATCAGTAAACAAGCTATTTTATTAGTAGGCTAACGCGTGACTATGACTTATGAAAATAAGGAGTCTGAACATCAGGCGTCGGAAGACTTGACGGCTGAAAATTCGACTTCTGATACTGCGATATCAGAGACGCTGGTTTCTGAACCGTTAGCTGAAGAGGCAGCGCCTTTTTTAGCGATCATGAATGAAAAATTTGATTTTGATAAGCGCACATTGCTTGATGCTGCATTAGTCATTGAGTCTGAAATAACGGGCCTTTACATAAACAAGTTTGAAGACAGCTTACGTTTACAACAGTTAGTGATTAAGTCAAAACTTGCTGCTTTTGAAAGTTCGAATAAAGAAAAGTTACTGGCTTTGCTTGATATTCTTTATCAGCAACAGGGATTTGAAGGCGATTGGAAAGCATTTTTTAAAGTTAAGAATGCCCTGATCTCTCAAGTATTCTCGCGTCGCAAAGGCATTCCAATTAGTTTGGGTATTTTGTTACTCGACTTTTTGAAGTTATGTGATTTTGAGGCTAAAGGTATCTGCTTCCCAAGCGGCTTTGTTATCTGTGTTCATCTTGAAAATGAAGTGCTTTATGTTGATCCCTTTTTAGGTGAGATCGTTAGTTGGGAGTTATTAGAGCTTAAAGTACGTGGACAGCTTGGTAATCACGCTAAACTCACCTTGGATATGTTGAAACCCGACAGTCATGAAGCCATTATTAAGCGTTATATCAATGTATTAAAAGCGGCTTATATACAAGCAGAGCGCACTGAACTCGCGCTGTTATGTAGCGATATTTTATTGCGACTTAACCCTGAAGACGCCTTTGAAGTACGTGATCGTGGATTTTTGTTTCAACAACTAGACTGTTTAAGTTTAGCGCGTGATGATTTTGAATATTTTATGCAACATCATCCTAAAGATCCGATGGTCCATATTTTACAAAAACAGATTCAAGATATGAATTTTGATGCTCAGGTCATTCACTAGTCTACTTAGTTAATGAACCTGTCCCATATATTTATTAAACGTCTTTATTATTATCCAATAAAGTCATTAGAAGAGAGTTTAAAATGAAAGCACAAAAAATAGTTAAAGTTGGCAATATCGACGTTGCAAATGATCTTCCATTTGTTCTTTTTGGTGGAATGAATGTATTAGAATCTCGCGATTTAGCGATGAAAATGGTTGAGCAGTATGTTGAAATCACCACTGCGCTTAATATTCCTTTTGTTTTTAAAGCGTCATTTGATAAAGCGAATCGCTCATCAATCAATAGCTACCGTGGTCCGGGTCTTGAAGAAGGTCTACGTATTTTTGAAGAAATTAAAAGCACGTTTAATGTGCCAATTATTACTGATGTTCACGAACCTTACCAAGCAAAACCGGTTGCTGAAGTGGTTGATGTGATCCAGTTACCTGCATTTTTAAGTCGTCAAACAGATCTTGTTAAAGCGATGGCAGAAACAAACGCTGTGATTAACGTGAAAAAAGCACAATTTTTAGCACCACACGAAATGGCACATATCATTACTAAATTTAATGAAGCGGGTAATGACAACATTATCTTGTGTGAACGTGGTAGCTGTTTTGGTTACAACAACCTAGTCGTTGATATGTTAGGTTTTAGTACTATGAAAGAAACCGGTTACCCGGTTATTTTTGATGTGACACATTCACTGCAAAAACCAGGTGCACGCAGTGATAGTGCTGATGGCCGTCGTAGCCAAGTGGTACAGTTAGGTCTTGCGGGTATGTCTCAAGGTATTGCGGGTCTATTTTTAGAGTCTCATCCTGATCCAAGTAATGCAAAATGTGACGGTCCTTGTGCTCTTTCAATGGATAAATTGAAACCGTTCTTAACGCAAATGAAACAGATGGATGAGCTTGCAAAAAGCTTAGAAGCGATTGATACAGAGTAACATTAGTATCAACGCCATCAGCAGCCTATTTTTAGTGCTTGCCGCACTATTAGGCGCAACGGGTGTTGCATTGGGGGCTTATGCAAGTCATGGGCTTGCAAGTTGGGCAACACCTGAGCAAGTTGAATATTTTCAACTTGCGGTTAATTATCAATTATTACATGCCATTACATTGCTTGCGGTTTCGATTGTTGGTTTGTTTATAACAAACCGCTGGCTGATTATCAGTCAGATAAGCTTTGTCTTGGGCATTACTTTTTTTAGCGGTAGTTTATACCTCTATGTTTTTACAGGCACTAAAATGCTTGGCATGATAACCCCCATTGGCGGGTTATTATTAATGATTGCGTGGCTTATGTTCGCAATCTCTATTATCAGGAATAGTTCTAAATGTTAGGTATTTTATTATATTGTCGCCCCGGTTTTGAAAACGATTGCGCTAACGAAATTCAAGATAAAGCGTCAGAGTTAGAGATGTTCGGTTTTATTAAAACCGTGCGCAACAGTGGGTATGTATTTTATCAATGTTATAACCCTGATGATGTTGAAGCGCTTGGTAACGCGATTGTTTATAAACAGCTGATATTCGCGCGCCAAATGATCATCGTAAAAGCGTTTGTAGATGACCTACCGCTTGAAGATCGCATTAGCCCAATTCTTGAAGTGACACGCGATATGCCGATGGGTGGCGATATTTACGTTGAAACACCTGAAGGTGATGAAACAAAACCACTGCTTACATTCTGCCGTAAATTCACTGTGCCACTGCGCCAGAAATTGAAAAAACAGAACAGTTTAACAACAAAAGATAACCCAACAAGAATCTACTACCATCTTTGCTTTTTAGATAATCAATCAGCTTATATTGGTTATTCAATTCCTGGTAATCGTAGCGAATTGTACATGGGTATTGCCCGTTTACGTTTCCCAAGTGAAGCGCCAAGTCGTTCAACGTTAAAATTGGATGAAGCATTCCAAGTGTTTTTAACACCAGAAGAGCAAGAAACACGTTTAACATCGGGTATGCGTGCGGTTGATTTAGGCGCTTGTCCAGGTGGTTGGACTTACCAGTTAGTTCGTCGTGGTATGTTTGTAAGTTGTGTTGATAATGGCGCAATGGCTGAAAGCCTAATGGAATCAGGTCAGATAACGCATTATATGGAAGATGGCTTTAAGTTTGAACCTGAGCGTAAAAACATCGATTGGTTAGTTTGCGATATGATTGAGAAGCCAAAACGTGTGGCGCAATTAATGGCAAAATGGTTGGTTGAAGGTTGGTGTAAAGAGGCTATTTTTAACCTTAAATTACCCATGAAAAAACGTTACCAAGAAGCGGCTCAAGACTTAAAAATTCTGACTGATATGTTAGAAGAAGCGGAATTGACCTACCAGATTCAAGCAAAACATCTTTATCACGACCGAGAAGAGATCACTGTACACGTTAGCCTTATCGGCACGGTATGGGGTAATGTAATTAATAGCCAAACTAAGAAATACTAATACTTAGATTCAATTAACAAGGCCACTATGAAAATTGATTTAACGTCATTAGTCACTGAAAGTCGTAATCGCGCATCTGAACAAATAGATACGTTATCAACACTTGAGTTATTAAAAGTGATCAACGATGAAGACAAAAAAGTGGCCTTCGCCGTTGAGCAAACACTGCCAGAAATAGCAAAAGTGGTCGATGCTGTCGCACTTGCATTTTCTTCTGGTGGACGTTTAATCTACAGTGGTGCGGGCACTTCTGGTCGTTTAGGTATTTTAGATGCCAGTGAATGTCCACCTACCTATGGGTCAAAACCAGAGCAAGTGGTTGGTTTGATTGCGGGTGGTCATGCTGCTATTTTAAAAGCCGTTGAAAATGCAGAAGACAACGGTCCATTAGGTGCACAAGACTTACAAACACTGAACTTCACTAAAGATGATGTGTTAGTGGGGATTGCTGCCAGTGGGCGCACGCCTTATGTATTAGGTGCAATGCAATACGCCTTAACACAAGGTGCAACGGTTGCTTGTATTAGCTGTAACCCTCAAAGCCCAATGACAGAGCTCGCTCAAATCTCCATCACCCCCGTCGTTGGCGCAGAAGTGGTCACCGGCTCTTCACGTATGAAAGCAGGGACGGCGCAAAAATTAGTACTGAATATGATTACTACCGGTGCGATGATTAAAACCGGTAAGGTATTTGGTAACTTGATGGTTGATGTTGAAGCGACCAATGCAAAATTGCTTCAACGCCAGAAAAATATTGTTGTGCAGGCAACTGAGTGTTCGTTTGAAACTGCTGAACTGGCTTTATCTGAATGTGAGAATCATTGTAAAACCGCTATCGTCATGATATTACTCAATATTGACGCCGCAACCGCGCAACAAAAGTTAGCAAAAGAAGGTGGCTTTATTCGTGGTGCATTAACCCAGTAACGAGGCAACATGTCTAAATTATCATCCCCCGCATTATTAACCCAAGCATTCAATTTTGTGCGTGGTTTTATCATTATTTTTGTTTTTCTTGCCGTTGGCAAAGTCATTAGCGCACAACTGCCGATTGTATTTCCGGGCAGTATTATTGGTTTATTACTTCTATTTTTAGGCCTAACCACACGCCTTATTAAAATAGACTGGGTTATCGACAGTGCAAACTTCACCTTGAAATATATGGTGATCTTATTTATCCCACTCGCTGTTGGTTTAATCAATTACCTTGATTTATTAGTCGATAATTGGATAGTGATTCTATTCTCTACCTTCTTCAGTTCATTCCTAATTATGTTTACTGTGGGCCATCTTTTTCAGTATCTCAATAAAAAAGGCAGTAAGTAATATGTTTTTCTATTTTGCATTACCGCTTACCTTAGTTATCTTTTTCCTGAGTAAAGCCTTATTCAAACGTAAACCTTGGTCACTTTTTCACCCTTTTTTACTCTCTATGACGACGCTTATACTATTACATTTAGTGTTTAATCTTGATTTTCAGCAATATAAGTCGGGCACTAAGATATTAACGCTACTGCTTGAGCCGGCTGTGGTTGCTTTGGCTATTCCTCTCTTCTTACAAATACATTTAATCAAACAAAAGCTCAATATTATTTTAATCAGTTGTTTGCTGTCTGTGTGTATTGCGTTTTCGGTGGCATTTTATATTTTACCGATGCTGGGTGCACAGCCAATTATTTCTGCCTCGCTTGCAAGCCAATCGATTACTACTGCCATTGCGGTTGAAGTCAGCCGAAGTTTGGGTGGGATATTATCACTGACAGCTGTGATGGTGGTCTTTGTTGGATTGCTAGGTTCAACGGTGGGGCGCCCATTTTTACACCGCATTGGTGTGAAAGATAAACAGGCTGTAGGTCTTGCGATAGGTTGTGCATCACATGTGTTGGGCACCGCTAAGTTATTAGAAGATTGCCAAGAAGAGGGCGCCTTTTCATCCCTCGCCTTAATCGTCTGTGCGATTTTCTCTGCTTTATTAATGCCTGTCTTTTATATGCTATTGTTTTAAAAATCTCTTATTCTATTTCAGTTGATTTGTTTTAACTGAAATAGAAACTACCCCTATGACCGCCTTTCATAACATTCATCGAAAAGAAGCTTAATTTGAAAAAACGTTATCTATTAATCCCTCTGTTGACCGCTTTTGTTGTTATTGCGATTTGGCAGTTTAACAACAGTGTTTATATGCAGGTTGATCGCTGCCTTGATAGTGGCGGGAGTTTTGATTATCAGTCATGCCAATGTGATGATAAAAATAATCATGAACTGATTGCCAAGCACAGATGTGACTAGCGTATTCGCTAAATGACAGGTATAAAAAAACCGACATCAGTCGGTTTTTTAAATTTAGGATTAACTTATTCGTTAATCAGCTGCATAACCATTTTCAGGTAATACTTTACCATCTAAAATTGCTTGGTTGCCTTGCATCGTTAAACGACCTGCTAAGAACCATTGTGCAACGAGCGGGTAGATTAAATGCTCTTGTGTTAAAACACGTTCGCGTAAATCGTTGCTTGAATCGTTACTATATAACGGAACTTTAGCTTGTAAAACAGTAGGACCACTATCCAACTCGGGTGTTACAAAATGTACCGTTGCACCATGTACATCATCAGCAGCGTCGATAGCACGTTGATGTGTATTGATACCAGGATATTTTGGTAACAAAGAAGGATGAATGTTAATCATTTTACCAAGGTAATTGTTAACAAATTCTGTACTTAAAATTCGCATGAAACCAGCAAGAACAATTAAATCAGGCTGATGTTTGTTAATTTCAGTACTCAGTAACGCATCATATTCTTCACGAACAGTAATGCCTTTACTTGCAACAACAACTTGCTTGATGTCTGCTTCGTTTGCACGTTGCAGGCCATAAACGTCAGGCTTGTTACTGATAACAGCAAAAATTTCAGTTTCTAGCTCACCAAGGGGCTGTTTATGTAACTTATCAATGATTGCTTGTAGGTTAGTACCGCCACCAGAGATAAGTACAACAATTTTTTTAGTTGCCATTAGATTAGTTAATCTCTACTTGAGATTCGCCTTCTACAGACGTTTCAATGTGACCTAGTACCCAAGCGTTTTCGCCTTGAGCCGTTAAGATCTCAACTGCTTTCTCTTTTTCAGAAGCAGGAACAACAATCATAAGACCTACACCACAGTTAAATGTGCGGTACATCTCTTCAGTTTCAACGTTACCGTTTTCTTGTAACCAGTTGAAGATTGCAGGCCATTCCCAGCTCTTGCCATCTACTACTGCTTTGTTACCAGCAGGTAATACGCGTGGGATATTTTCCCAGAAACCACCACCTGTAATATGCGAAATAGCATGTACAGGACAGTTTTTAATTAATTCTAATGTAGATTTAACGTAGATTTTAGTAGGTGTTAATAATGTATCACCTAGCGTTGAATCACCGAATGGTGCGCTTGTATCAGCTTTTGATACTTCTAAAATTTTACGTACTAACGAGTAACCGTTAGAGTGAGGACCACTTGAGCCAACTGCGATAAGTGCATCACCAGCCGCTACTTTAGTACCGTCGATTACTTCAGCTTTTTCAACAACACCGACACAGAAACCAGCGATATCGTAATCGTCGCCTTCGTACATGCCTGGCATTTCAGCAGTTTCGCCACCGATTAATGAACAGTTAGATTGTAAACAACCTTCACCGATACCTGTTACAACAGCAGCTGCTACATCAATATCTAGTTTACCAGTTGCGTAGTAATCTAAGAAAAATAGTGGCTCAGCACCTTGAACAATAAGGTCATTCACACACATAGCAACTAAATCGATACCTACAGTGTCATGTTTTTTAAGGTCAATCGCTAAACGCAATTTTGTACCAACACCATCCGTGCCAGCAACTAATAAAGGCTCTTTGTAGCCAGTTGGTAGTTGACATAATGCGCCAAAACCACCTAATCCACCCATTACTTCTGGGCGTTTAGTGCGTTTTGCTACACCTTTAATACGTTCAACTAATGCTGTACCTGCGTCAATATCTACGCCAGCGTCTTTATAGCTTAAAGAGGTTTTTTCGTTGCTCACTTGCAATCCTCGCAAAATTAGGCGTAAAAGCGATTATCGCTTTTACTTTAGGGATAAAAATCTGCGCGCATTTTAACATTTATCTTACAAGGGTTGAACTGTTTCTGAAAACAATTTCCCTTTTCAGGTAAATCTTTCATCAATTAGGAGGTAATTGGATAAAATAAAAGCAATCTTGTGCATTTAAACAATATTTAATTGTTTAATGTCGTTTAGCATCTTGCATTCATCGGTGATCTGCTTATGATCGACTTCAATATTTAATTTTGGTGACCACAAATAATGATCTCAACTTTTCTAAAGTCTGTTGTATTGATGGCATGCTTCGCTTTTTCCACGTCAGTGGCGGCGAGTCAATTTAGCGACCCTTATCAGGGTAACGTCATGGTTGAATCTTTTAATGAAAAAGAATTAAAAGAGATGGCATTAAAACAAGTGCTGGTTAAAGTGTCAGGCAATACTGATATTAGCTCGCTGGCTGAAGCAAAACAGTTACTTAAAAAGTCACAACAATTAATCTCTCAATACGGTTATCGTAAAGTACAGGGCACACAATATTATTCTGCAGTATTTGATAAACGTAAAATAAACCAATCGTTAAAAGATATGCAGCAACCTGTCTGGGGGGGTACACGCCCGACCACGTTAATATGGTTAATCCATAATAATAAACTGGTTTCAGATAATACGATTAAACAAAGTAACGATGCCTCTTTAAGTTGGTCATTACAGCAAACCGAGCGTCGCCGTGGCATTCAAACACAATTTCCGTTAATGGATTTGGATGATAACCTTGCACTTTCAGTGTCTGATGTACGTGGACGTTTTTATGACCAAGTCGCCGAGGCGTCTGTCAGATATGCACGTACGCAAGTGGTGGTTGCAGAATTAAAAGCAATCAACAGTGAAAAGTGGAAACTCAACTGGCAATTAATACAAACGGATATTGTCTCTAAACAACATCATGTTTTACTCTCTAAGCAGTTTATTGGCGGTAAATCGTCAATCACTAAACAAATGGTTAATGCACTAGCCGATTATTATGCGAGTCAATATGCGATTCTTGAAAACCAAGATGAAAAATTTACACAAATACTGCATATAAATGGTATTAACTCATTAGCTGAGCTTGCTAAGTTAAACTTTGTTTTAAAAAATCTATTAGCTATCTCTTCATTTACGGTTGTTGGAGCAGAAGGTGAGCGTGTCAGTGTTGAGGTTAAAATTAAAGGTGGCTTGAACAGTTTTAAAAATGCTTTAACCGTACAACCTCATTTACAACTAGACAGCAGTTTGCCATTGGTAACGGAAATAGCCTCTGAGCCGACGGACAGCGAAGCACAGATAAACCCTGAAAGTGAAACGTTAATAGATAAAGAGACTGTTGCTGTAAAAACAGAAGCTCTTTACTTTAACTGGCGCTAAGGAAGAATATGCCACAGGATGAATTACGTTTTCAATATCCACTACTTGCGCTTAAATTTCCTGATGATGAAACATTTGCAAGTTTCTATCCAGGACAAAATTCCACGTTAATCACACAGCTTAAGAATAGTGTGGTTGGTATTGGTGAACCGGTATTATATATGTGGGGCGAATCTGGCAGTGGTCGCTCACATCTATTACATGCTTTGTGTTCAGAAGTAGACGAACGCGGTGAAAGTGTTGCTTACATTCCGCTACATCATCACCAAGGTATGAGTCTAGATATTTTCGAAAACATGGAAAATATGAGCTTACTGTGTATTGATAATATCGATGAAATTGCAGGTAATAAAACCTGGGAAAAAGCACTTTTTGACTTTTATAATCGCTGGATAGATACCAAAGAGCAACGCTCAAAAGGCGCAAGTTTAATACTCTGTGCAAATAACCTACCCAAGCAGATTAATATCAAATTGAAAGATCTGGTTTCTCGATTAGAGTGGGGCGCTTGTTATCATTTAGCGCCGTTAAATGATGAAGAGAAACTCGGTGCATTACAATTACGTGCGGAGCTTAAAGGCATGAAATTACCCGTGGATGTGGGCCGTTTTTTACTTAATCGCCTTTCACGTGAAATGGATTTGTTACTCAATACGCTAGACCGTCTGGACAATGCCTCGCTAGAAGCACAACGTAAATTAACCATTCCTTTTGTCAAAGAAGTATTAGGGTTATAAGCGTATAAATCACGGCAAGCGAATTATAATTGAAAATACGTTTAGCACTCCCAAATACGTATTGCTATCGCGTTGTTCCCTATGATGAATAAAAAATCACCACGAAGCCACTTCGTTACACAGAGAACACGAAGAAATCAATAGCCAAAATTAAATTTGCTATTTAACCTTCCTTTTCTTCGTGCCTTCGTGGTTAATTTCTTTTGAATTTACAAACATTGTTTAATCTAAGTCTTATTTATAATGCGCATTTCCTGCGTTATAAATAGACTAATCGACGAAAGTCGCGCGTTTTTTTATCTTCTCAGGTAGAGTAATGGAAAACCGGCTTAGTTGTTGACGACTAAACAAGTAGCGACCTTTTAAGGCGGTTTGTGTGCCTAATTGGTAAGGATGGACAGAGGTTTCTAAAATTATTTTTGCCATCTGTGCCGCTAGTTTTCCTTGTTCATAACCTGAAAGTACCAATCCGCCAATCGCTTTATCCTCGCCAATACTAAAGTCCCAAAAAGCAAAAGGTGGGATAGGTGTGTTTTGTATTGTCCAATCAAGTACTTCTGCGGCAGGAATATGGTTATTATCCTGATCTTTGATGGTGTGGTATAAACCGATAAATAATATGTCGTACTGATTTTCTGCGCTCTGCAGTACTTTTTCTTGCCAGGTTGACCAGTCATTGATTAATGCAATATCAACCTGAATATTCGAGATAATAGCGTGCTTATTATTAGCAAACTTCTCCTCTAAAATAGTCTGAGAAGTATGGCTACTATCAAAAAGGATTAATACTTTTTTCGCTTTGCCATGTGAAAGATTAGATACGGAACGTTTAATCAAAGGGCGCTCTAATACGCCAGTAATATTTTTGCTTTTGTGCAGTTCATAGTTGCGAGGGTTATTATTAATACCTAAATAAATGACCGGTGTCTCTGTGCTAGTGAAACGTTTTCCGAGATATTTCAAGGCATTATCGTCACCTAAAATCACTAATTCCGGTTGTAATAATTGATAGTGTAACCAAGCTGCATCCGCTTGCTGTTGATGTTCTTTAACCGCTAAGCGTTTGGTATCCATTTGGAAGTACGAGAGTTCATAATCTTCACCTAGAATCGATTTTAAGCCCTCTATATAACTTTTATCCCAACTAAATTCACTGTGATAACTTTCAATCACCAATACCTTTTTTTTTGCGAATACGTTTGTTGATAAACAACTTATTGATATAACAAATAAGATCAGCATTAATATTTGCATCGTTAGTACCTACGTTTTGGGCCTTACTATTAGTATAGCCTTGTTGTTCTCTGTAGGCTATTTCACCTAATGTGTGATTTCTAAATAGAGTGAAAATATGAGAGAAGAAGTACGATAAAGTAGGTATTAAGTTCGCTATTCCTAGGTGTGTTGATATGTATAAAGAGATTCAAATCTATCGGGCCGATTGCAAGCCAACCTATTGCTTATTCGTATGGATGTTAAAAATTTCATTATTTACCATGATGATAAATATCTTAATTCTTATCAAGCCCGTCTTAAAAATGTTCGTGATTTTTTAAATACCGCTGAAACACAGATATCCTTTCCTGAGCGTGTGGCATTATTGAAAGTTCGACTTTACAGGTTGAAAAATATGATCAAGTCTTTCAAGAAGTCGTAAGCCTCATAAAGCAACGTGATTTATTGGTAAAAAATAAACTTGATCCCAATGGTCTTGCGATGAGAAGTGCTGTTTCTGAAATTATTTTATCTGCTTATCAAGATGAAGATCCAACTGCGTCCTTTTATGGTGCGATTTTGCAAGAAAAACTGTTATTGGCACGCTTGTATGGCAACAAATACCTGATGACCAACAATAGTAAGGATTATCAAAAGGCCATTACTTATCTCACTACTGATTTAACGCAAGCTGAACAAGCATTAGATGAGCAATTACAAAACGTAGAAAGACGTCATCTACTCAGTCAGTTTAGCGAAGCGAGTAAACAGTATATCGTGGCCACTATTTCTGTTAATAAACTGATCACATCGAGAAATGCTCTTATTAGCAATGAGTTAGATAAGCTTGGTCCATTAGTGGCGGATCAATTAGAGCAAGTTAAATTATCGGTTATGTCCGAGCAAGATCTACTGGGACCTACTATCCAAAAAAGTAATACTGAGAGTGTTACGTTAATTGTACTTTTTACTATCGGTGGCATTATATATCGCGATATTAACTTCACTTTTGATTGTTAGGCTGATAGTACGTCCACTTAAACAGGCTATGCATATTGCAAATGAACTCGCTGAAGGGCGTTTAGAAACTAAAGTAGATATCAGTGGTCACGATGAAATTAGCCAGTTTATGGTGGCCATTGATAAAATGGCAAAAAATCTATCCGTGATGATACGTAATATTTCTAATGCGAGTGGTGATGTTGCGAGTAACGCGGTAAGTGCATCCAATGCTGCAGAGAATGCAAATACAGAAGCAACACAGGGTATTAATGTGGTGAGTAAAACGTTGCAAAGCATTGATACGTTAGCGACACAGATGCTGCAAACGGAAAAACAAATCGTTAGCCTGCAACAAGAAAGTGACAATATTGGTGGCATACTACAGGTGATTAGTGGGATTGCAGAGCAAACCAATTTACTTGCTTTAAATGCAGCTATAGAGGCGGCTAGAGCGGGCGAACAGGGTAGAGGTTTTGCCGTTGTTGCTGATGAAGTCCGTTCATTAGCAAAGCGTACTCAAGAGTCTATTTTACAAATCGAGACACTAACTACAGCATTGCAAACCGGATCTAAAAATGCAGTCATTGCGATTAAAGCTGGGAAGGTGCAGGTTGATCTCACTGTAACCGAAGCTCACAATGCAACCCTTGCCCTGCAGAGTATTAACCACGCTATCCAAACTATTTCGAATATGAACATGCAGATTGCAAGCGCATCTGAGCAGCAAAGTTCGGTCGCAGAATCTATTAATAGAAATGTTGTTAATGTACGCCGTATAACGT
>NZ_PJBZ01000107.1 GCF_002835995.1 Psychromonas sp. Urea-02u-13
TAACAATGTCGTTGCCACTGCCAGCTATAATCTCATCGTTTCCTTCTCCACTTAAAACAATCGTATTAGCACCGTTTACAGTGATCAAATCATCATTACCTGATCCTACGACTAACGTTTTATTATCACCATTGATGATGACTTCATTTACGTTATCTGCACTGATAGCAACAATGTCCGTTGCTAGTCCCGTTGAATGATACATGAATCCATACTCTTCAATACTAAAGTCATTTTTTTCAAGCACTTCAACAACTTCAGGTGTTAGCTCTATTGAAATCAGTTCATTTACATAATCATAAAGATTTAAGTCTGCTTTTAGATAACCAATAGGATCGTTTTTGATTAAGAAAACTATATCTTCTAATAACGTTATTTTGTCAGGGGTGGTTGCGACTTCATTTTGAATAAAAGTCTCTAATGCTTGATAGGAAATTACGGGTTCTGATTCAAAATCAACAGTGATTTTATCAAAATATTGATTTAATCTTGTTTGCCCAACAAGAAGCTCATAAATATTATTTTGGAATTGTTCATATGCATTAGCGACTGCTTCGAATGCACTTTCTACAGGTTCGCTTGAAATACTCCCACCTCCAGCCATAATCCGGACATTTTTAAAGTCATCATTACCAAAAAAGGATGATAGAAGATTTATTTTATTACTTAATTCAGCAGATAATTCTTGTGAATGAAATTCAACCCCAGTGCTTGTTATAATTAAATTTCTAGCCTCATCTACCCAAGAATTAGTTACTAGTGTACCAACTTGCCATGTAACAAGTGCATCTAACGTATCTTCATTGTTTGTGCTCGCCCAAGCATTAACAATTTGATCCATAAATGCCAATTGCTCTGAGCGCGAATTGCTTTCAGAAAAATTTGTTATCAACTGTTTAAGTTGTTCATTCTCAGCCATAGAATAATGAAGCGTATCAACACTACCCATTCCTGTAATATTAGCTAGGTTTAATACTGATTCATCTAATGTGATATTACTGTGGTCAAATTTTGTATGAAGGCTATTTACCTCAAGGTTAACATCATATACTTTGGATTCACTACCATCAGTCATCACGATACTAGCTGAGCTAACCTCTTGGTATCCAGGTTTAACTTCCCCTGAGAGGGTTTCTGTCAATTGAATTTCAGATATGCCAAGATCTTGCAAACTGAATAGTTCACCAGCGTCCGTTACTCCATCTTGGTTTAGATCCCGCCAAACTTGTAGGCTTTCAAAATTCGTATCGCTGGCATTAATGACATTATCGTTATTTGCATCTAAATCTCTTAAAGCATCAAAACCATCTTTGGCCTTTGTGCCATCCAGCTTGGTATAGTCATCGCCAAATAGCTCACTTCCATCTGCTATTTCCCCATCTTGATTTTTATCATAAACAAGGAAACCATCATCAGCATTTGCCCAACTCATTTTATTAGCGATACCGTCACCATCAGTATCGAAATAAACTGACTCAGCATTAATCTCTACCCCATCCCCATCAAGATCTAAAATCAGTGGATCTCTATAACGACGAGAGCTAGTCGTGGAGTCTGGTATTTCGCCAATTGCTTCAGAAATCAAAGTGGAAATTCCCGTTGTGCATGCATGCCTAATATTTTCTTTATCTGTATTCGTTCTATTATGAATCATGTCTGAATACGATTGTAATCGGTTGGCAATTTCCTGTTCTGCTTCAACTTTAGGACTAAGACCTTCAATAAACTGATTCCAAACTCTACCCATAAAAAAACTCGTAGGAACAAGAGATACCGCTCCTTTCGCAGCGGCCTCACCGTAAGCTCCAACAGCTTTTTCTACTGCTTTTAAGTTCTCCGCACTAGGATCTGCATATCCTTTTTGGCAAGCCTCAACCAAGTTGGACTCTGCTTGATTAGCACCAAAGTAAGACTGACTTGCACCAAATAAATTAAATGACATTTTTATTCTTCCTTACATAGTTATTGTTGAGTACAGTTTTTATAAAATTGTGGATTCAGAGATTGGATCAATTTCAACCTCTCTTTTTTAAATTTATGAAATGGCATAGAAAGATTTCGCTGAAGGTTAATATGTGCGCATCCATCAAAAAACTCAGACTTAAGTAGTATCTTTGTCAGTTTTTCAGTATTTTTTTCTTCAACTACCCAATCAGAGAAATGTTTTTTTAAGAAATAAGCTTCAAAAATAGACAACGACGACTCAGATGCAACTTGCAATTTTAGTAAATATTTCGATGCATATTCCTTAAAGTGAATTGGATACTTCTCGTTAACATTTTGTTTTTCATACCAAGTAAAAAACTCTTGTGTAGCAACAAAGTATTTAGATTCTGCATTATCATATTTAGCTGACTGTTGAAAATATTTAATATAATTTCTATCACCTAAATACTCCCCACATAACAAAGACAACCAGCCTAAATCATGCTGTGCTTGTGCGTACGATCTAATATTTTTGCTATTCGCAAGGGACACTCTTTTTGATAATGCAAATGATTTATGCAGATCTTTTTTCACTAAATAACCAAGCCTATAGAATGTAGATGACAACATATACCGCGAGCCGTTTGCATTGTCAGTTTTTGCAGCCATTTGTATATCGTTAAAGTCCTTAAGTGATAATATGCTTGGCAACCCTTTTTTTAGCTGTAGATCACCAATAAAATCATTCGCACAATCCTCTGCATTGGCTAACACATTCACACTTGTCAATAGCAACGATGCGAATAACATAATGAGTATCTGCTTGTTTCTAGTGATCAGTTTCTTATTTAACATTACCTATCCTTGTTGTTTTTTAAATTTCATAATGATTATTAACCAGCTATCCAACCTGACTCACCCACAATCTTGCATATTTCTGTTGTTCTTTAATTAACTGCTGATGATTTCCCGACTCGACTAATTGCCCTTTTTCAACCACAAAAATACGATCACATTGGTTAATGGTATTTAAACGGTGGGCAATACTGATAACGGTTCTGTCTTTTGTGATTTCTGGTAAGCGGCTAATAATGGCAGCTTCCGATTCATAATCGAGCGCACTAGTTGCTTCATCTAATACTAATATTTTGGGGTTAGTAATTAGCGCGCGTGCAAGTGCAATACGCTGTTTTTGTCCACCGGATAAATTACTGCCACGCTCGCCCACTTGGGTATCGTAACCTTGCGCTAGCTCTTCAATAAATTGATGCGCGCCCGCTAACTGCGCAGCATATAAAAGCTGTTCTTGAGAAGCTTGTGGGCAACATTGTTTGATATTTTCAGCGACGGTGCCTGAAAAAAGGTGACTGTCTTGTAATACAATGCTCATGTTACGACGTAGCTCAACGGGGTCAGCAATGGCGAGGTCTAATCCATCTACGTACACTTCGCCTGAGTTGGGATTATATAAACGCTGTAATAACTTAGTCACGGTACTTTTGCCTGAGCCTGAGCTACCAGTAATACCAATAAACTCACCCGCTTTAATGTCAAAACTTAAATTACTGAGCACTTCCGGTGCATCACTGTGGTAACGAAAACGGACTTGTTTGAAGCTAATTTGACCTTGTACTTTGGGGTTTGAAACAAGCCCTGCACTGCCTACCTCGGTTGGCTCAGATAAAATATCACCAATGCGATTTAACGAGATAAGGGTATGCTGAAAGTCTTGCCACACTTGTGCGAGGCGCAAAATAGGTTGTGTTACTTGCCCAGCTAACATATTAAAGGCGACTAATTCGCCCGCGGTTAAATCACCTGACATCACTAACTTTACACCCCACCAAAGTAATAGTGCGGCGGTAATTTTCTGGATAAAACTGATACCTTGTTGTGCCCAAATACTGGTAATGCGCGCTTTTAAACCCGCTTTTAATTGGTGCGCTAAACTGGTTTGCCACTCTTTAATAAAACCCGCTTCAATGGCGCTGGTTTTAATAGTTTCGACCCCTGTTATCGCTTGATTTAAAAAGGCGCTGTTATCGGCAGAACATTCAAAATGTTTGTTTACACGCGAACGTAATGTCGGGCCAACGGATAACCAAAAAAGGAAATACACCACTAACGAGCCGAGCACTAACCAGGTTAACTTAGGCGCATAGGCAAATAACACCGCAATAAAAATGAAGATAAACAGAAAATCCAGAATCATGGTGAGCGCCGAGCCAGACAGAAATTGCCTGACTTGGTCCATCTCTCTGACACGCGCGGTGATTTGTCCTGTTTGTCGTTGATTGTAAAAAGACATGGGTAATGCCAGCAAGTGACGATAAAGGCGACTGTTTAATTCTGAGTTTAATTTGCAGGCAAGGTTGGAGAATAACCACGAACGCAAGAAAGAAAATATCGGTTCAAACAGTGCAAGTGCCATCAACGCAAAGGCTAATACTTGCAAGCTCGATAAACTGCGGCTCACCAATACTTTATCAATCACATTCTCAAAAACCAGTGGCGTCACTAGCGCAATTAATTGAATAAACAATGAAATTAATAACACACTTTTTGCTTGTTTCATGTGTTTAATAATGGAAGGAATAAACCACGAAAAGCCAAACTCAGTGGCCGCCTTGGTTAATTGTTTTTCTGCTAATAAAATAACGTGTTGATGGCTATGCTCTGCCCACTCTTCGTTACTCATGGTGATCATATCCAAAGTCACTGGATGCTGTAATTCAACCGTTTGTGCATTGCAAGATAACATCACACAATATAAGCCGTTTATTTGAGTTAAGGCGGGCATCGGTAGCGTGTCTAAACGCGATAATTCTACTTTTTCAATACGCGCTTTAAGTCCTATCCAGTCTGCACAACGGCAAATATCTAGCTCACAGGCTTGGCCTTTTTGTAGCCCTAAACGATGAATTAAGGTGCGCGGTGAAACCGATTTATCGAATTGTTCAGCTGCCAGCTTTAAAGACAGGATGCCGTGATCATTATTTAGTTTATCCACGTTTATCGCTCTCTCATTGCTTCAGATTGATATTGCTGTAATGGGCTGAGTAAATATTCAATCACGCGGCGATCGCCCGTGGTAATTTCAGCCATCACACTCATACCGGCAGACAATGCAATCAAGGAATCTTCAACCAAAATATCACTGCGGTGTAATCTAATTCTTGCGGGAAATACAAAGCCAAGTTGCTCATCTTGAACGGCGTCTTGCGATATATGTAATACTTCACCGGTAATGGTGCCGTACTTCGTAAAAGGAAAGCTATCTATTTTAATTTCAACGGCTTGCCCTGCTAACACAAAACCAATGTCTTTATTAAGCACATTCACTTGCGCTTCTAATATTGCGTTACCAGGCACAACCACCATTAGGGCTTGTGCTGGTGTGACAACCCCACCTAACGTATGAATACTGAGTTGCTGCACAATGCCATTCACTGGAGAGCGTAAGGTTTGACGACGTAAGTTCTCTTGCGCTTTTATAAGCTCTTGCTGTACTTGCGATAAATTTATTTCAACTTGATTCAGCGCGGCATAATATTCACGACGCTTTTGTGCTAATAAACTGTCGATTTGCTCATTGGTACTATTGTGCTGTGCTTTTAATACCGCTTGCTGCGCAATCAAGCTGTTAATTGAACGGTTAACTTCTAATAGCTCCTTTTCTTGCTCTAATAGCTCTACTTTAGCGATAGAATTAGAGGAAGCCAGTGTTTGTCTTGCGACTAACCTTTCATGAATATTGCCTTTTAATTTTCGCAATGAAGTAGCGTCATGATGATTGGCTTGTTGTTGACTTAGGTTGACAGATAACTCTGCCTGTAACTGCTCAACCAAAGCATCGGTCTCTTCAACTTCACTGTTTAAATGCGCTTTACTTTTTTTGATTTGAAAAGTACTTGCCTGCGTAGGCGCTGTAAACGAGGTTAACGGCTTATCGCTGAGTAGTGCACTTAACCTTGCAGCCTCCAAGTTAAAATGTAATATTTGCAGTGATAAGCGTTGTATTTCAGCTTTGATATCAACAGTGTTTAACTCTATTAAACTATCTCCTTTCTTGACACGCTGGCCATCTTTAACATTGATAGCGGTCACTTCACCTTGGCCTAAAGGTTGAATAATTTTGGAGTGGCTCGACACCATTAATTTACCTTGAGCACCCGCATGAATATCTAAACGGCCGACTATCGACCAGATTAATATGATGATTAAAAACAGCGTTAATACAATCGCAACTAATCTCGCTTTAGGTGCAGGGGGTTTTTCAAGTACGTCTAAGTGCGCCGGTAAAAATTCATATTCATCACGCTGGCGTTTAATTTCATTCATTTCATTTTTCTGGTTTTTAAGGGCATTAACGATCGCTTTGATATGTTTCATGCTGGATTTTCCTGTTGCACTTGGCTTTGCAAACGCCATAGATTGGCGTATCGGCCTTTTTTAATTAATAGCGCCTGATGTGTCCCTTGTTCCACTATTTCACCTTTATCTAAAAAGATGATGCGATCACAGTGTTTGACGGTTGATAATCGATGCGCAATGGTGATCACCGTTCTATTGGCGGTTATTTTTCCCATATTATTTAATACAATTTGTTGCGTTTCATCGTCTAAGGCGCTGGTTGCTTCATCAAAAATTAGCAATGCTGGGTTGCCTAATAAAGCACGCGCAATAGCAATACGTTGTTTTTGACCGCCAGAGAGAGAACTACCACTTTCAGCGAGTACCGTGTCGTAACCTTTTTCAAGTTGAAGCACAAACTCATGCGCCCCGGCTAATTGCGCGACGTCTACTATTTTCTCAAAGGTGGAGGTGGGGTGTTTAATGGCAATGTTATCTCGCACACTGAGGTTAAAGAGGTAGTTTTCTTGTAATACCACCCCAATCTGGCTTCTTATATAATGTGCAGAAAGTTGGTTAATCGGTTGACCATCAATCAACAACTGCCCAGATTCCGCGAGGTATAATTTTTGAATTAAACGCGTAATGGTACTTTTCCCTGAGCCTGAAGGCCCTACAATGGCGACATTCTCACCTGCTTGAATAGATAATGAGATATTTTGTAACACGGAAGGTAAATCGGGTTGGTATTTAAAACTCACTTGTGAAAAGCAAATATTACCCACTAGTTTAGTGCCGGGGGAATGGTCACTATGGCCTTCTTCTGTTGGTAGGTTTAAGACATCTCCTAATTTATCAACCGCAACACGGGTTTGTATAAATTGTTGCCAAAGTTCAACCAGTTTTGCCATCGGTTGATTGACATGGCTGACCATCATATTAAACGCGATAAGTTGACCAATGGTCATTTCAAGGTTTATCACCATTTGTGCGCCTAACCAAATCACCAGCACACCAGAAACGCGTTGCAAAAGGTTAACAGCCTGACTAACGCCTGCTTGCAGTGTCTGCGTGGCAAAATTTGTTTGCACCACCTCTTTGGTTTGTAACTCCCATTTTCTTTGAAATAACGGCTCAATCGCGAGACTTTTAACGGTTTCGCAGCCATGAATAGTTTCAGTTAAAAAGGCAGTGTTTTGTGCGCCACATTGAAACTGATGCTCAATGCGTTTCTCTAATGGTTTTGCAGTCAACCAACCGAGTAGCAGATACAGAGGCAGAATAGCGAGGATGATAAGGGTGAGTTTGGCTGATAAATAATACATTACCGCCAGAAAAACAAAAATGAAGCTGACATCAACCAGTAACGTTAACGCCGCGCCTGTTAATAAATTTCGAATACTATCGAGCTCTTTGACGCGGGTAACAATGACGCCAACTTGACGACTTTTAAAATAGGATAGTGGTAATCCAAGTAAGTGTTTAAACAGACTTAACCCTAAGCGAATATCAATACGATTGGTGGTATGTACAAACAAATATTCACGTAACCCTTTTATAACGACTTCAAATATCCCCACAGTCACCAATACTATGACTAAGACATCAAGCGTCGATAACGCGTTATGCACCAGTACTTTATCCATGACCACTTGAAAGAAGAGAGGCAGTGCTAGCGCTAAAATTTGTAGGAAAAATGATAAAACAAGGACTTCAGATAAAAGCCCCTTATAGCGTACAAATTCAGGAATAAACCAGCTTATATCAAAGTTCAATTTACTTTCAGGGATATAGATAACTTTGCTTGACCATAACGTCTGCAATTCATCAATAGAGATTACTTCTGGCGCGCTTTTATCTGCCTTTTGAATTAAGACCTTCTCTTCAGCCATTTTAGCCAGCACTGCATAATCGCCATCTACAGTCTCAAAGGCCAGTGGCAGTTTCTCTACACTAAGCTTTTTCCATTGAACACGTGATAGCTTAATATTTAAACCATATTGCTTGGAGAGTTGTTTTAAGTATTGAGAAAGCTCTTTATATTTACTATCAAACTCAATCGGTACAAGTTTAATACCATTAAGCTGGAGCAAAATATCACAACACTTTAACGCTGCAGGATTAGCACTTTTTGTGTTCAAAATAAGTCCTTTATTTTCATTACAGAAAACTAATTATTTATAAAAAATTTAAATATAATCTGCACAAAAACAGAAATAATTTTATATAAAACATATACCTATAGAAACAAGCAAACACAAATGAAAATCATTTCCATTTAAAAACAGAAAGAAGGAAAATACTTCAAAAAAATCAACAAAGCAAATAAAATCAATTAAAAAACTGCATTAAACAGCATAAGTCAGTGTTTTTTTAAAATTACACTACAAAGGTGCTGAACAACTACTTGGTTATAATTCTTAATTTTATGATTAAAAAGAAAACCATCAATCAATGATTTCCTTGGGGGAGGACTAGTCAGCATTTTGTTTTGAGATCTTTTGCTAAATAATAAAAATGAGAGAAATATAGAACACTCATATTTCAGCAACATGCATTTTCACTAATGCAGCTATTTTAAGGGCATCACTTGTCTGCGCCTTAGATAGCCCATCAATAACACCTTGTTTGTTCACTTCTGGTTGGTTTTGGCTCACTTTCCATTGCCCTGTGATTGAAGTGATATGTATTTCTAAACCAACAATCGCAGTTAACATGCGCTCAATATATTGCTCTGGCGCATCATTTATTGACCAAGGTGTCGCTTGATTTTGTTCATGTTGAACAGTTAAGTTATTTAACATATCAAGCTTAAATTGATCATCAAAACGAATGAGTAGCGTGCCTTTTACATGCACAGCGATATAATTCCAAGTGGGCACCGCCCTGCCATGTTGCTTTTTTGTTGGGTAATAATTCGGTGAGATATAACAATTAGGCCCATGAAAAACTAATAACACTTCGGCACTATCTTTGACGTTTTTCCACAGAGGATTCGCTTTAGCAATATGCCCTTGTAATACACACTCACCCGTCGAATTATC
Source organism: Psychromonas sp. Urea-02u-13 (assembly GCF_002835995.1). Lineage (GTDB taxonomy): Bacteria > Pseudomonadota > Gammaproteobacteria > Enterobacterales > Psychromonadaceae > Psychromonas. The sequence continues at coordinate 9,324 of NZ_PJBZ01000107.1, forward strand.
AAGAAAAAAAGGAATATGATTAACCTCAATGCCAGATTCAGAGTGTGTTATCAAACTCGCAAAGGGGTATTGGCGTATAACCTCTTGCAACTGAGTGGCATCATTTTGTTGAAACGAACTAGCGATATGCATCTTTTAACTTCCTTGTCTTAAAGAATAAATAATAAAGAAAACGTAAATACTCAGCACCCGCCAAAACGTATACTTTTCCAACGAAAACAGACAGTAACTGCTCAGGACTAAGCTATTTATGCTTAGTTCAAGGCGAAAAAACGCAGTTTAGTCGTTTAAATACTTCGTACATCCTGTACTACGCCCTTCGGGCCAACCTGCGGATGTTCAAATTTATTCCCGATAAATTTGTGAGCATTTTTAACGATGACTAAATATGTATGGAACATATTTGAATAGCTTTAGCTAGTCGCGTAGCGATGAAGTACACGGATGTACTTCATAAATAGGCTTAAATAGCGACGGCCTGAGTAGTTACAATAAACCCATTACATTTTTGCCTGAAATTGCGCTTTCACCTGTGGCCATTCGCTGTCGATAATCGAAAAAATAGCACTGTTACGAAAGCTACCATCGGGCAAAATTCGTTGATGACGTAATACGCCTTCAAAGCTTGCCCCTAAACGGCTAATGGCATTGCGTGAGGTAACATTTTGTTCATGGGTTTTAAACTGAACACGAATGGCACCTAATTGCTCAAAGGCATGCTGTAACAGACAATATTTTGCATGGGTATTAGCATAAGTACGCTGATATTGGGGTGTGATAAAGGTAAAACCAATTTCTAGGTTTCTATCTTCTCGAGTGATAGCACAATATCGTGTGCTACCCACCAGCTCTCCACTTTGATTATCAAAAATAGAAAATACAACATGATCCCCTTTCTCAACCATGGCTTGCGAATAAGTAAACCAAGCTTCACATTGTGCTTTTGAAGTACATTGATTTGGCAATGACCACGTCCATAATTCAGGAAAAGCACCGGCCTGATAAAAAGCATCAAGATGGTCTTTATTTAAAGGGCGCAGGGATATTTTATCTGTTGTTAGCGTGACAGGTTGTGGATTAAACATATTCATTCTCCTTAAATAGAGTGCTTATACTGTTCAACTTGTGGTATAAAAACAACAACCAGATTTAAAGAAACACATAGACCAAAGGTGATAATTAACCGATGAAAATGCTCAACTTGACCTTGGATAACAGTAATCAAAAACTGTATTTAAAAATCGCTCATGCCATTCGCAGTGCCATAAACAATGGCAATGTCGTAAGCACAGAAAAACTGCCTTCCACGCGGTCTCTCGCCGAGCAGTTATCCGTGAATCGTCATACTGTGATGGCCGCTTATAATGAATTGGTCGCACAGGGTTGGGTTGAAACACAGCAAAGACAAGGTTATCGCGTTGCAGAAAACCTGCCCATATTCTCCTCTACCGCGGCCAATAAACAAAAAGAAACCATGACCCATCAACACCAATGGCGTCTCGTAAAGGCGAATAACAGTGTCACGCCCGCAGCTGCAAGTCGTTATCAATTCAATTTTGCAGGCGGTAATCCCGATATTGATTTATTTCCATTTAATGAATTTAAAAGCTTTATGAACGATGCGTTAAATCGTCCTGACATTCATGAATTAAACTACGGCGATAACATGGGATTTGGGCCCTTTATTAAACAAGTGAGTACCTATTTACGTCGAGTGCGCTCCATTAATAACAAGCAAATTATTGTGGTTAATGGCACTCAAGAAGCGTTATATATTCTCTCGCAAGTATTGATTAAACATGGCGACAAAGTCGCTGTAGAAAGCTTAGGTTATCAGCCGGCTTGGAGCGCCTTTGAAAATGCGGGGGCGCAGTTAATTGCGGTTAAACAAACCGATCATGGCATTGATGTTGACCATCTTGAACAATTAATTCAAGCACATACCATTCGCTTGTTATACCTCACACCGTTACATCAATACCCCACGACCACGACATTAGCGATGAGTAAACGTCAAAGAATCTATCAATTAGCGCAGCAGTATAATATTGCCATTATTGAAGATGACTATGATCACGAGTTTCATTACAACAGTCAGCCCCTTGCCCCAATGGCAGCCAACGACCCTTCTGGTTTGGTTATTTACCTTTCTAGTTTTTCTAAAATCATGTTCCCCGGCATTCGTTTAGGCATTATCGCCGTGGACCAATCACTCTGCCAACATATCGTTAATTACCGCGCTATCATCAACCACAAAGTCAATGTGCCACTACAAGATGCGCTGGCACGATGGATGCAAGATGGAGGCTTTGAACGCCACTTAAGAAAAGCCACACGACGCTATCAAAAAAGGCGCCAGTGCATGGTTGAACTACTCAATGAATTTATTGATGAGGGTTTAAACATCAGCTTTTCAATTCCCGCGGGTGGCATGGCACTGTGGGTGAATATCGGAGGTAATGCGCAACATGTTGCCCAATTAGCCAAACAACAGAGTATTTTTCTATTAGCCGAAAATGCCTTTCATTTAGATAAAAACAACGACCAAGATAAATACATTCGTTTAGGTTTTGCAGGACAAGATGAACAGAAAATTAGACAAGGTTTGTTATTGTTAAAGTCGTTATTAAAGTAGCTGTTGAAGTCATTATTAAAGTCGCTATTAAAAATAAAGACCTTAGCATGAACCCAATAAGTGATTAATTATCTTAATGTTAGCGACCTTTATTGTATAGTGAGAGAAGCCCCATTAACCAGTGAGAAGCCTCTATTGAATACTCCTACCAACATTACTTTTGTTAATTCGATTGAAGCAATTGGGCCCGCTCACTGGCAACGTTTAAATCACTCTGCTTGCCCTTTTCTTCATTATGACTTCTTTAACGCGCTTGAAAAAAGTCAGTCTGTCAGTATTCAACAAGGTTGGCAGCCTCATCATTTAGTGGCCACAACAAATGAAGAAATAACCGCGTTAATGCCAATGTATTTGAAGAGTCATTCCTGGGGCGAATATGTCTTTGATTGGGATTGGGCGGATGCATTTAAGCGCCATGGCATTGAGTATTATCCCAAGTTAGTCGCGACCATCCCTTTTACACCAGTGAGTAGTGACAAATTACTCACAGGTCAACACCTCTCAGAGCAATCACGCTCAGAGCAAGACCAGATGAGCGCCTTATTTAAGCCATTAATCGCGCACTGCGAGCAAGAAAACATTAATAGTTGGCATATTTTATATTGTCCTGAAATAAAGAGCCCTTTACCCGAGGATGTTTATCAACGTAATACCGTTCAATTTCATTGGTTTAATCGTGATTATAAGTGCTTTGATGATTTCTTAAATACCTTCACGTCGCGTAAAAGAAGAAGCACACGAAAAGAAAGACTGACCATCGCCAAACAAGATATTCAAATTCGACAGTTACTCAATCATGAAATCACAGAGAAAGACCTAGAATTCTTTTATTTGACCTATCAATTAACCTATTTAAAACGCGGTCATCAACCTCATCTTAACGAGCAATTTTTTAAACAAATAATCACCGACATGGCGAGTAACGTATTACTGCTTATTGCCAGTCATGCTGGGGAAGATGTGGCTTGCGCATTATTTTTTTACGATGACCACCAGCTTTATGGACGCTATTGGGGCTGTACAGAGCACTATAATAATTTACATTTTGAGCTTTGTTATTATCGAGGCATTGAATTTTGCATTAACAAAAATATCAAAAGCTTTACCCCAGGCACGCAAGGTGAACATAAAATTCAGCGAGGTTTCGAACCGATATTAACGTACTCTTATCACTGGATAAAATACCCCGGCTTTAGGGCTGCGATTAAAGATTTTTGTCAACAAGAGGAAACACATCTGCTAACGTATCAAGCACAATGTCGGCAGTTATTACCCTTCAAACAATGAGATTAAACAGATGAATAACAAACCTTTTTCTCAAGCATGTGAAAATAACAAACAACCTATTTTAGATATTTTAAGCACCGTATTCGCAACCAGTCAGCATGTCTTAGAAATTGGCTCTGGCACCGGACAGCATGCGCTGTTTTTTGCGCCACAGCTAACGCATTTAACATGGCAAACCAGTGATTTGTTAGTCAACCATCAAGGCATTAACCGTTGGTTAGATGAAAGCACCTCGGATAATATTGAAAGGCCACTGGTGCTCGATTTAAATGAAAATTGGCCCGTACCTAACCAACACCTACCAGTGGATGCTGTTTATAGCGCGAATACGTTGCATATAATCAGTTGGCCTTTAGTGGTTAAATTTTTCCAAGGGCTCGCACAAAATTTACCCGCAGAAGCCTCTGTTTGTATTTACGGCCCTTTTAAATATCAAGGAAACTTCACCAGCCAAAGCAACGCATCTTTTGACCAAAGCCTTAAAACGCGAGATATCAATAGTGGGATTCGTGATATTGAAGCAATTTTGCTACTCGCAGATGATGCGGGACTGCAGTTAATCAACGATTTTGTTATGCCGGCCAATAATCAGCTATTGGTTTTTTCTAAAAAAGGGGTTGTTTAAGCCTGTCTTAAAGGACGTTCATTCATTTTGAATGGCTGATAAATAAGGCGCCAGCACAGACGCCCTTTTAAATTTTCATTGGACAATGATGAGAAAACACCACTAGGCATCTTTTTTAAAGATGAAAGACTTGATCTCATTTACGCGTTGAATCCTTTAACGCTGACGCTTATTCAAGCAATTTTTGATCTTACATTACAGTCGTTTCGCCAGAGGCGAGTTACTCTTTTCTGGCGAGCAGAAAAGAGTAACCAGAAAAGAGCTCGCCCGATTATTCCCTTCATTTGATTTCAAGATTGTTTTAACAGCACCAGTGCTTACAGAACATCCATGTCCTGAAACGCACTTATGCCTGACTTCCTGTCAGGCATTGATGCCTGCATTGTGTAATGACAAAGCGCTTTGGATTTCAATTTTTGAATGAGTGCTTAGAAATTAAGAACAAAAAATATAACCATCAAACCATTTAAACGGTTTTTTTTTGATTCAAGCTACGGGTATTCTCGATTGCTTCTCCGCACGCTTAAGCGAATAAAACTTGTGAGGAACGAAACATGGCAAACCATTTTTGTTCCGTTTAAATTTCTTGTTATAACTCAGCTATGTGCGTGAGAGTTTCTGGATAACGCTGTACTAATTTCAAAAGGGTAATTGCTTGCCCATTTGGAGCACTTCGTCCTTGCTCCCAGTTCTCTAAAGTACGAGAGGATGTATGAAGTAAACTAGCAAACACACCACGTGACATATTAAATTTTTCTCGAATATGTATTATTTCATTCGGTGAGATATCAAGTTCACTTACATCATTAACCTGATGTGTTTTAAGGGTAAGTTTCCCCTCTGAATGCTCTTTTGCTTCAACAAGAGCAGAGCTTAATTCTGTAAATAAATCACGATTGCTCATTACGCCATACCTCCATAAATGCCTTTAACTGTTTCTTTTGATCTGCGGTTAAATCCGACATTTCACTTTTCCCATAAATAGTGAGTAAATAGAAACGTCGTTTTTCATCAAGGAAGTAATAAATAACACGTGAGCCACCACGCTTTCCTTTACCCTTACTTGCAACTCGAACCTTCCGTAAACCACCAGTACCTTGAATCACATCACCCTGCTTAGGATTTGACATTAGCTCAGCTTGAAACAGCCTAAACTCTTCATCACTGAGATGTTCATCTCGGTATTTCTCAAATATTTTAGATTCTACAAATATACATTTCATGAAAAAGCATACGCAAGTAGCGTATAGAAAACAAGGTGGGATATGAATCTTGAATCTCTGTCAAAAGCTTTGTGTGTCCAATTTTTTGTTTTTAAAGATGAAAGCTTTGATCCTATTTACGCGTTGAATCCTTTAACGCTAACGCTTATTCAAGCAATATTTGATCTTACATTACA
>NZ_PJBZ01000108.1 GCF_002835995.1 Psychromonas sp. Urea-02u-13
TACAACCTCAGCTACCGATTACCCCACCCGAGTCTTTTGTTACCATCACTATCGTTGAACGTGGCTTGTGGTTTCCCCCTGCAGGAAAATGCCCCGAAGGATGTTGCACGCCAACAAACATCGTCTTTTGGTCATCGGAGAAGGTTAAGCCGGTAATTTCACAGCCAATTGGGCCAGTTAAAAAGCGACGAACCTCCCCTGTTTTAGGGTCGCCACACAACATTTGGTTATTACCTTGTCCTGAAAAGTCGCCTTTATTTGAGTAGTTACCGTCTGTTTGAATCCATAAACGCCCCGCTTTATCAAAACCAATACCATCTGGACTGTTAAACATATTATCTTTATTTATATTGTCACTGCCTGCGTACAAGTTGCCTTGGTGCACGCTTGGGTTGCCTGCAATCAAATATAAATCCCACTGGAATGACGCACTCACATGGTCTCCCTTAGTTGGCTCCCAACGGACAATTTGGCCATAATGGTTTTGAGCACGAGGATTAACAGCATCAACATCTTGGCCTTCTTTTATGCCGCGATGTTTGTTGTTGGTTAAGGTGCAGAATACGTGTTTTTTATCTGGATGCACGGCAACCCACTCAGGTCTATCCATGGTTGTTGCGCCCACTTGTGTTGCTGCACGTCGAGCGAAAATCATCACCTCTGCTTGGCTATTAAATCCATTTTCTTTTGTTAAGCCATTTTTACCGTAGGTTAACTCTAACCACTCACCATCGCCTTCTAGCTTGTCTTTTTTCATTAAGAACTTGGCAACATACAGCGTCCCTTCTTCCAAAAGGTTGCGGTTTTCTGCGTTATTACCCGCTTGGTATTTGCCTTTTGATACAAACTTGTAAATATGCTCACCACGTTCGTCATCCCCAAGATAAACAACAACATGACCGTCATCATTAACAATTAAGGCTGCATTTTCATGTTTGAATCGTCCTAAAGCCGTTCGTTTTAAGGGTGTTGATGTGGGATCATTTGGATCAATCTCTACAACCCAACCAAAACGATTCGCTTCGTTTGGGTTCTTAGCCACATCGAAGCGATCATCAAAGTTATGCCACTGATATTTACTTTGCTCTGATTTAATACCGTAACGCTTATCATCAGGGCTAACAGCCACTTCTTTGTCTGAGCCAAAAAACGAATTGAAATTTTCTTCACAGGTCAGGTATGTCCCCCAGGGTGTTTCCCCATTCGCACAGTTATTAAATGTCCCTAATACTTTTTTACCTGATGGATCGGCTTTTGTTTTTAACAAATCATGTCCGGCGGCTGGCCCTGTTACTAACATTTCAGTATTTGCTGTAATACGACGATTCACACGGCCTGCTGGGTCCATTATCCACTGACCGTTCTTTCTAACAATCTCAACAATAGTAATACCCACTGCGGCTTGTGCTTTTAATACATCATCCGCTGTCATTGCTTTGCCTTCATGCGCAAACAGATATTCATAATTGGTGTATTCATTATTGATAGCAAGAATGGCGCGATCATTTGATAAAGGAAAAATGCTCATTCCATCGGTATTATCACCAAACTGCAATGCTTGCGCTTTTGAGCCTTGCTGACCATTAGGATTAAATTGAGGAGCATTAGCAAAAATAGGATCCCCCCAAGACATTAATGTACTTGAGCTGTACCCCTTGGGAAGTAAGATTGAATCACTGGTCGATGTGCTAATAGCCTCGAAATTTAACAAGCTACTGTTCATGCTACTGGCGATTGCTTTAGCAATAGGGTTTACTGCTAAAAAAGCCCCTGCACCAGCCATGGCAGTGCCCATTAAAAAACCTCGGCGAGATAAACGAGCATTCACCATATTGCTAAAATCAGATTCTTTTTTTAAAAAATTGCTCATTATACTTCCCTTAAAAATGTTGTTTTTATAATGTATTTTTACCTAATAAGTGTAGGTTAATGAGGTTTTATGACAGTTGTGTTAAAGATTTATGGCGGTTTTGTTACTTAACCAGCGTAAGGTAGAAAAACGAGGCTAACGCCCTCATAAAAAATGAGAAACTGACAAACTTGAGCCCCCTATTACCTCGCTATGACTTCACTATGACTTCACTATTACTTTGCTATTAGTTAGCGACTACTGGCTACTACCTACAAAGTCGATAAGTGACAATACCCGCTAAAGCACTTGGCAGCAGAATATGGGTTATGACTACGCCTTACGTTGCATTAAAGTGACGTAACCATTGGAATTCTGTTAATATTTCGCCTCAAAATTCGAGGTGTTTTCTAATGAGACTCAAAAACGCCTTTTTAAGTGCGCTTATTAAGGTGAGTTAACGCCACAATAACAATGATATTTAAGGATATGAAAATGGGATACAGTGACTTCGCCAATATTTTTTCAGAAAAAACGACGTATAAACCAGTTGAAACATTCGGCGCAGAGCACCGCATTGATTTAGTTGAACTTAAAGCGACAACAACCGCTGTATTTAAAGAAAGTGGAAAGATACCCGCTATCAAACATGTTAATGCTTTCTTCGGTTTGGGTCGTCCACTTCCCTTGTTATCAACAAAAAATTACGTTGAGCAAATCGAGTTATCTATTAGTAATGAGCCAGTAGAGTAACCTTACTAAATGGTTGATGCCTCATCAGGGGCGCTCTTTAATTTCCCAACATTGTGTGTTTATTGCCTAATCCCCTGGGGTTTTTCCCCTTTGTACTCCTTTCTATCTTAAAAAACTCAGGTAGCAACAATAAAAAAACGAAGTGACTTTATAGCGATTTAAATCAGGGGACTGGATATCAACCACTGATTTATTTGGTGACCATCAGCACGTTAACTACCAGTTATTTGATGTATTGTTCGCTTTCATTAAGCATCATAAATTTTAATTCAAAGATAATAATGGGTACACGATGATCATTTTTATAAATGCACTTATTCCCATAATGGCTCTTATTATTCTTGGATTCATTTTAAAACGGACTCAATTCCTGCCTGAAGAAACCTGGCCTGGTATGGAAAAACTAACCTATTTTGTGCTTTTTCCCGCTCTGTTAATCAGAACACTTGGCGAACAATCTCTTATTGGTATGCCTTGGACATCAATGTTATTGGTGGTGCTGGGTACCTTAATAACCTCTGCATTATTGTTAATACTCTTACGTAACAAACTAACAAAAAACAATGCGACTTTTACGTCCATATTCCAAGGCGGTATACGTTTCAACACATACATAACATTTGCCGTGGCACAAAGTTTATACGGTGCAACGGGCCTCGCACTGAGCTCGGTGGCGGCTGGATTTATGATTGTATTAATTAATGTTTGGTGTATTTCAGTATTTGTAATCTGGGGGAAGTCGTCAATCAAAGGCACGTTACAGTTTATAAAAGCGATTATGTTTAACCCGCTGATTATCGGTTGTACTATTGGTTGGTTTTTAAGTTTAAGTGATATAGGAATACCCATTATTGTTGGCGATATTCTTGAAATAGTCGGTCGAGCGGCATTACCTTTTGGCTTACTGGCTGTGGGAGCAGCGCTAAAACCAGAATCCATCAAAGGTCATTTTAGTGCCATTGCTTGGTCATCTCTCATACAGTTCGGACTAAAACCATTAGTGACTATCGCGCTAATAACCTATACCGGTCTGACTGGCATTGCTGCAGCCGTATTGATCATCGCATTTATGGCACCCACAGCGCCTTCTTCCTACATACTTGCCCGCCAATTAGGTGGCGATGTTGAGGCAATGGCCTCCATTATTACCATGCAAACCTTATTAGCATTTTTCATTATGCCTCTATTAGGCATGCTGCTACTTTAAAGGGTTATAGCAATTCCATTAACGAGCGGATCTATTTTACGCGTCACAACAACTTACTTTTGCGTTGTCATTTTCGTAAAGGAAACAACCATTTGTGAATTAAAGTCTTTAATTCACCGCTAGAGGGTTAACCAAGTTAACCGCTCGAAGGGCGTCAACTTACACCTTGAATTAAGCCGTTTTTACTACGCAAAATTTAAATAACATAATTAGTGGAGTAGGTATTACTTAAATAGGTATTACCCAAATAGGTACATTTAGTTTGCTAGTTATCGTTTATTACTAACCTGCAGAGCTTTTTATAGCTTCTTTCTAGCATTCAACAGAGTATCTCGCTATTGATTGCAAGTCTTTGAAAATAGAAAATCGTTTTTGAGGCAATGCTTCAACAGCACCCATTTTAGGAGCATATTTCGAATCAAAAGATGACATAACCTGCATAGCCACGTTTATATTTTCATGCACTCCAGCAGCAACACTACCAAGAATTGCAGAGCCCAGTAGAACAGGCTCTTCAGACGTTGGCGCAGTAATCTCTATGCCCGTTGCATCCGCCAACAACTGACGTACAAGCAAACTTTTTCCCGCTCCACCACTTATCACAATACGCGCTATTTTTATTCCAGCTTTCTCCTGCGTTTCAACAATCTGACGAAGGCCATAACCAATTCCACATAAACCTGCTATGTACAGAGAAACCAGGCTTACCACATCATCTTGCATACTTAAACCAGTGATCACTGCGCGGGTATGTGGATCAGCATGTGGTGCCCTATTACCTAAAAATTCAGGAACAACATGCTGGCCCTTAGCTAAGCTCGCTATATTGCTATTATTACCTAATAGTTTCTGTGCTTGATGCTGTACCCAAACAGGTACTAGCTGTTTAGCTTCTGCTGCCAATATTTTAGCTGTAGTAATATAGGGATGTAACCCTAATAACTTATCAATTGCGGCACCTGCTACTGATTGTCCCCCTTCATTTAGCCATAAACCTGGCACCATCGCAGAGTAATAAGGGCCCCACACTCCAGGGACAAAAACAGGTTCACGCGTAGAAGTCATTGTGCAAGATGAAGTGCCAAACGCATAAGCTAAATTTGCTATTACACCACCACTATTTTTAGCTCCAACCGAGCCAACTCCTCCAGCATGCGCATCTATCAGTCCAGAAGCAACAGGCGTTCCAACACAAAGCCCTAATTCTTGTGCCGCGCTTGCTGTTAATCCCCTACCTAATGCGTCACCTGCAGAAACAATTTTAGTGCCTATTTTTTGAAAGTTATCATCAACTAACTCTTTCAGCCCAATCGCCTCGAAGTAACTTTTATCCCACGATTTTTCTTGCGCCATATATGTCCATTTGCACGTTACAGTACAAACTGACCGCGCAAGGTCATCTGTTACTCGCCAAGTCAAAAAATCAATTAGGTCCATGAACTGACATGCTTTATTAAATATTTCAGGGCGATTTTCCTTAAGCCAAAGTAATTTAGGAGTTTCCATTTCAGGTGAAATTCGCCCGCCGACATAATCAAGCAGACGATGCCCAATCGCATTAATACGCTCGGCTTGTTCAACCGCACGGTGATCCATCCAAACCATGATGTTACGATTTGGAAAAGCGAGATCACCCACCGATAAAGGCTCTCCGCCATCTCCTAAAACCACCAGTGAACAGGTAGCATCAAAACCGATGCCAAGAATATCTTTGCCCGAAATATCAGAGTTTAAAATAGCGCCACGCACTGCTTCAACAACAGCGCACCAAATATCTTCACTTGATTGCTCAACAATGCCGCCTTCTTGTTTGTACAGCGCGATGGCACATTGATGGGTTTCTAACAATGCACCATCAACAGAGAAAATACCTGCTCGAGCACTACCAGTGCCGACATCAACGCCTAAAAAGTAGCCCTTCTTATTGTTCATAACTTTTGCCCTCAGCACATACTAAAGATCAATACTGTTTGGTAAAATCACCATATCTCTGATCACTACACCAGGAGAACGCGTTAGCATAAATGACAGTGCTTCTGCGACCTCTCTAGGTTGCATAAGAGAGCCATTATCAAGTGCCTCTTGCATCTTTTCTTTTGGCCAGTCATCTAACAATGCAGTCACAACAGGTCCGGGTAGAATAGCGCCCATTCTGATACCATGTTCAGATACTTGCCGGCGTGTGGTGTGCATAAACGCTTGTACTGCAAATTTCGAAGCAGTATAGATAGGCTCCCAAACAACAGGAACAACACCTGCAAAGAACGGGATTAATTTTGGTACTAAATAATTACTGAGGCTTATAAAGCCAAGAGCAGTAGCCATACAAATTGCATGACTACACAGCTTTAATTCAGATGGGTGACTGGTGCATATTGACACCAACATTGTGATTTTTAGGTGTGTATTAACAAACAATAAATAAGTTGTTTATGTACGACCTATTACTTGGTAAAAAACCAAGGAAATTTACACATCAGCTTGACCGAAACTAACTAATGGGTGACCCGTTTATAGCTTAATGCAATGCCATTCAGACTTGAGCCTATCCGCTTGCTCTATAAGTTGATCTTAAACCAAGCTATTTTTCTTGCTCAAACCTTTTTAAGAGTCTGAGTAATTGGTGATTATGCATTTAAGTGTCCTAAACCGAATCCATACTCTTCTGTATCAGGGCCTTTAAAATGTTGGTGCCTTTCAGTAATAGCATCAAGTGAACCTATAAAGTCTTCTCGTAATCCATTTCTGGTATCAGATAAGACAGAAAAACTTCCAGATTGGGCCATTTCTACAGCTGGCGAAGGAGAGGAATTGTGAGCCATACGATAAGTATTTCGAGCGACACGAGCGCTTCGAATTGTCTCTTTTACTATTTTAGACGCTGCCATTTGCCCTTGGGTATATGAACCAAGGGAAGGGCCATTACTGCTACCTAAGTTAGAGTTTTGTCTAGCTAGTGGTGGTCTTTTGTTTAAGTCACCATCTTTGGGTTTTGTGAGATTACTTTTAACTGTTTTTACTGGCATGCGGGAGTAAAAGCCTAACTTTAATGCATTGCTCCCTATATTCAAGCCCAGTCCCACTTTACCTAAAGTCTCGTTTCCGTTAAATGAGGATGCAACACCAAGTGAGGTTCCCACCATATCAAGGCTTTCAAGACTAAGCTCAGCTTTAGTAAGCCACTTTGCTTTGCGTATTTTTTTTAACAAGCTGGCAGATTTCCCCGCTACTTTAGTACCATGTTTTACCACTCCAATTCCACCTAACCCAACTGAGGCCACATCTATGACGAGACCCGAAACAGAAGATGCCGTGGACAGAGTATTATAAGCAGGGTGAGACGGATCATCGATAATTGCAGCTGCAATCCCTGTCGATCCAGAGACCAAACCTGCAGTGAGTGTTGTCAGACTAAGAGCAAGAGATGGGATTGCGGCTAAGCCTCCGCTTATTATAGTAGCTGCAGCTACTGCCACAGAAAATAACAGCCCTAAAATACTGCCTACGATACCACTTACATCGAGCCTACCACTTGGGTCTATGTTGTTGATAGGATCGTTCGCACCAAAGGTGTAGCCATTGATACCAGCGTCCCCAAATGGAGCCATTTCCCCATCAAATTGATGGAAACTCCCCAATGCTGGATTATATACCCGGTAACCATTACCTAAATGGTACATGTCTGCAGCAAAATCTTTTGGTTGACCATTGAACCCTATAGGATTTTCAAAAATAACAGCTGGCTCAGTCATTGCCGTGGATTTAGCCAGAAGTGTTCTTGGTATGGCAACCGCTATACTAGTCATGATTGCGCTGTATTTAAAAAATTGTCTTCTCGAAAGTCCGTTACTCATTACGAAAAATCCTTTGTATAGGTTGAGCCAAAAGGTGTATACGTTTTTAGAGATTGTGTTACTTTATCTTGTGACTGAGTCCAAGTTGATAGGACACTACCGTTAGTGTCGCTTGCCATATATTGATGATGCTGCTCATCAATAATTCTCCCGATAATTTTATTATCTATACCTATATAGCTCGTACTATGACCTGATGAGCTTTCGTTTGCTATCGCGTTATATTGGTAATAAAGGTAAATATCTTGATTGTTGAATGGGCATTGAGAAATCAAAAAACCACGAGCATCATATTTATACTTATTTATGATATTATCAAAACTATCACGAATAGATGTCAGACGATTAAACGCATCATACTCATATTGATTTCCAAACTCATCATTAAGTAAATTACCAGAAAGGTCGTGATTAAATATATGATTTCCACTGGGCTGAACTATTTTAAATAATTGGCTCTTGTTTTTATCATCGTATTGGTAATCAACTAAAACGGTATCAGCTATTGATTTGTAGATGGTTTTTTTTAAATCAATATTATCATAAACATCAAAAACAAATGATTGCTGAACGATTTCGTCAATATTATCTTTGGCGGCTAACTCTCCGGTCGTATTATAGTTAATTAACCTGCCGACTTGATCGTACTCCATACTTTCTGAAGTATTTCGTTTTTCTTTAATCGAGATATCCCTATCTTTTATTTTTAAATTACCAAAGTAATTTTGAGATAGTTCGACTTCAGGAATAGTTGAATTGTTTTTATAGGTTGTTTGCCCACTTTCGATACCTAATGTGCTGTAGTGAATTTTATTTGAAAAAGAATCATCCGCATTAGTGTATAGGTATTCAATAGGTCTACTATATAGATCATATGAAATATCAATGGAGTATTCGGTTCGTTCATTTTTACTAACAAACTCAGTTCTATTAATGCGACTGAGTGCGTCATAAATGATAACTTTAGACATTCCCATAAAATCAGTTTGTTGTAACAGTGTTCCCATTGGACTGTATGAATAGCTTGCAGTAAGAGATGCGCCAGAACCTACAATACTAACCGTCTCCATAATCAATTGATCTAACTGATTGTAACCGTAATAAATATCACAATTTGAGTTGTTTTCTGTTATTAATCGCCCTTGGTTATCATATTGGTAACTAGATTTATTACTGCTATCCCCATTGATAATTATTTCTACTTTCTCCCCCCAAAATGGGTCATAGCTAATATAAATAGTATCATCAGATTCTGTATTTACCCTGTCAGCCTTAGCTGATGAACCAGTATATTCAAAGTCAATAGAGCTACCGTTAAACTTTGACTCTGTAACAACACGACCTAAACCATCATAGCTACGTTGCCCTACCTGCTCGTTATTAACGCTAATTTGTGTTGCTAATAGCTCATTGCTAAATGGAGTGTAATTAATATTAATCGTTACTTTTTGAGAATTATCATGAAAGTACTGTTCTATTAATCTTTCAGAGTTATCATAAATATAAAATGTTTCTAAATTATTTTCATCCACACTTCTAATTAATTGGTGGGCACTATTATACTCATGGCTAGTGTTTGATATTTCTGCACCGTTAGAGTCATACTTGATGAGAGTAAGCTCTTTACCCACTATATTGTATTCTTTTTTAGTTCGGTTTAGCCCTTCAATGTAGTGAGTTGATGTCATTGCTACAACATCATTTTGAATGATTTCCTTCGTATTATCTGGATGTGTTATTTGAGAGATCTCACCCCAGTAGTCATATGCCCGGTATTCATGCATGGGTAATGTCGTAGAGTTTACAATGTCAAAGCTAGATTGGCGTATAGTTTGCCCATGGTCATCGTATTCAAACTCATTAGATTTAAATAACTTAGCGTCTCCATCTTGTTGATAAATAACAATAAGGTTATTAGCATTACTAAATTTGAATACTTTCTGCTTTCCAGTCGAATCTGTAATTGAAAGTTGGTTTTGCCCATTGCCAATGGTGTAATGATAGTCTCTAGATATTTTAGTTGTACTATTATAATGCCAGCGCTCAGAGGTAACTCTGTCTAAGTCATCATGCTCTACAGTAACTCCAATCCCTTTATCATCGTGCGAATAGTGCATATTACCAGTAAGGTAGCTAAAATCTTCCCGTTTGGATGTAGTATGCCCGTCATGAGTAGTTAGTGTATTGGTAATGGAAAGTAGTGAACCACCAAAAGAATATTGGTGGTTGATTTGGCTTGTGAAACCATTAATCGTAGTGGATTTTGTGGCAATACGCCCAAACTGGTTACTGTCATTTATATCTTCAAAGTAAGTCATTAATACATCATTATTATAATTTACTTGTCTAACTGGCACAACGAAGTTTCCTTCATTGTTTAACATAGCTAATGCCTTATATTCTACATTCTTAGAGCGATAAGGTGAGTTTCCAGAACTTGTATTAGGCAAATAAAAACGTTCCGACTTTAAATATCGAACAATGCCATTAGGAGCGACGGGACATTGAATGCCACTGCCTTCGATAGGGTAGTATTCATAATAAGTCGAGCTACCATCTTCATGAAAACTAGCTAATAAGTTACCGTAGTCATCATAATCATAGGTGTTAGTTTCTATTCTAGAATCATTACTCTTAAAAACAGTTGTTTTTTGTTCACGAACCAAGCTGTAGTTATCTGGTTGGTTATCAATGGTCCAGTTTAAATTAGCGAAGTATTTATAACTTACCGCTTGATAAAGAAAACTATCAGAGTAGAAATCTTCCTTCTTTACTAGGTGATATTTATTATAATGTCTAGATATTTTTACGCTGCCATTAATCGTTTCTTCACTGAAGTAGGTGTAATCAGATAACGCTTTAAATAATGTGTCTGAATCAGGTTGCCATGATATACCACTGTTATAACCTAAGAAGTTAAGAGTGGAATAATGATATGTAGAGGTTACTGGTGGTTGGTTATCTTCATGTATACTTTGAAATTTAATAACATAAGGATAATGACTTATAGGAGAGCCTGAAGGCGTTTTATGACCTAATTCTTTGTACCATATGTGATCGACTTGACCGCTAGGGTGCGTAACGGTATTTACGACTCTTACATTTAGCTGATATAAGCTGGTATAATGTATTTTTGTAAATAAGCCTTCACTGTTTGGCAAGGTAACTTTATCTAATTCAGACCCTATCTTATATAGTTTAGTTTGCCTCTGCTCTCCATTTAGTGAGGTTAAGCTGACCGTTGTGAAAAGGTTTGTACTCCAATAGTCAGTATTTAGCGCATTGCCTGCGTTGTCAGAAACAGTAATTAGGCGGTATTCACCACTATGAGTGGCATAGCTAAAATATATTTCATGACCGTGTGGTGATACACGCCTTTCAAGAGTGCCTTTATTCCAATCAACAAACTCTATTTCACCGTTTTTATAGGCAATTTTTATTCCCGGCTTTGAAGGTTCTCCCGGTTTTGAAATGTTAGCTAGGTAATATAGTTTTGTATCTTTTAGTTTTTTATATGGGATCGTAAACTCATTGGTGCTTGAGTGATACTTAATCTCAAAGTTTTGACCATTTTTAAGGGTTAAGTTATAACTACTTTTATCAAACCTTGTTATACGCAATTTCCAGCCAATACCATACCCATGGTCTTGTTTATCAAAAGGATTGTAAACTATATTTTTTTCAAAAGTAGGTCCTGAAAGATTATTTGACAGCAGTTTACCAAGACTAAATTCTAATGAAAATGAACCTGTACGAACATCGACACCAGAACTAATGTACTCATTAAAATTAAAGGCATTACTTATCATCGTCATATATTTCCTGCTGTGAATACAAAATAGCCCAGTAGGTTTCCCTGCTGAGCCCTATATATTAGTAATCTAAAAATAGATCATCATTATTATCTCCAGTCCCAAAAGTTAGGCTGAACTTATGATCTGTCCCATAGCTATCAATTAATTTAACTGTATTTATCAATCTGTCGGGTAAAGCAGACTCCCAGCTCCAATATCCATTATAACCAATGCAACGATCACTTGGGGTGCTGAAGTCGTACTCACATAAATACTCTCCTGTCATATACATTTTTTTATGTGTTTGGTGTAATAAGAAGACAGTGACTAGAGAATTTGTTGGAGTAATTGGCGGAAGTTTATAAGAACCGACGGAGTATGTGCTTTCGTTAATCATCTCGACAGTATGAACAGTGCTTGGTTCGTAAGGCCAAACGCCAACCCAACTTGATATCCGATCTTTGATACTGGTATCTCTTAAAACATTGTGATCTGAACTTCCGATTATTCGTATAATTGGATCCGTTGCTGCTACGGCGCCTGTGCCATATTGAAAATCTCTAATCTCGGTGGCTGAGTTTATTGTATGAAGCTCATAAATGAAGGCTCTGTGATAATTATTCTCTTTGATCTTATTTTTTACGAGTTCAAATTCAAAGAAAACAGGTTGTAGTGCTCTGACATATACACTTGATGTATTATCGCCAATACATGTTGTTTTGGCGATCGGCTCTCCGTTACTTTGCGTACCGGAGACAACAGCACAAACTTCTGCGCTATCTGCGGTGTCGTTGTTCTTATTTAAATATCTAGTTGCGTGAAATGAGATGAAATTAGGAGAGACAAATTGATCTTGCGAGGTTTTAGGGTTGGAAGGATAAATTTCATGTAAATAACCATTGTCTATTTCACTCACTTTCCACTGTTGATCTTCTTGGATAGGAGTCATTGTATACAAGTCACATAGAGTGACACGCTCAAATGAAAAACCACTCAACGCAGTATAGTTGACTTTAACTTGCGCTTGCATAGTGCTATTTGCATAAATTTCCCCATTTCCAAATACCGAAATTGTTGGCGCATTGAGCTCCTGTATTGGACCATCCGGGATGATATCGTAACATTGCTCATTGGCTAAAACATTTCCAGATAGGAGGAAGCCTAATGTTAAAATATATCTTTTCATCATATTACCTATTGTATTGTATTGTATTGTATTGTATTGGATTTAGATGAACCTTACCTTACACGCACCCACCCAGATGCAATGTATTCTTAATGATGTGACTTCAATCAAGGTTCTCTGACTAAAAGAACGGTTTGTCACTACGATCCTCTGTAACCTATTCTGGTCTAAATTGTAATGGATTAGTAAATTTGGCCATTTGTCTGTAGGCATCATTAAAAAGGCTAAGTCGATTTTTTCAAAAGTAGGTCCTGAAAGATTATTTGACAGCAGTTTACCAAGGCTAAATTCTAATGAAAATGAACCTATACGAACATCGACACCAGAAATAATATACTCATTAAAATTAAAGGCATTACTTGTCATCGTCATATATTTCCTACAGTGAATACAAAATAGCTCAGTAGATTTCCCTTCTGATCCCTATATATTGTGAGCTTACGGCACCGTAGCTCACAATATATAGGGATGACACTATTGCGCGTGTTATTTGCCGATTAAAAGCTGATGAAATAGAGCAAGCTTTTCAAGCATGGATATCTTCACTTGTAGAAATCACTGGTAGTGATGTCATTGCGGTTGATGGTAAGACTGCAAGACGTTCTTTTTCAACGAAAGATAGAGAAAATGCATTTCACACAGTTAGCGCTTGGAGTTGTCAGCACCAGCTTGTTTTAGGACAAGTTGCCGTTGATGCTAAAACCAATGAGATTACTGCGAACCCCGAATTATTAAATATGCTTGATATAGAAAATAGTATTATTACCCTTGATGTAATGGGATGCCAAAAGGAAATAGCGAAGCAGATAATTGAACAAAAAGCTGATTACATCTTAGCACTCAAAGGTAATCACTCAGGCATGCAAAGTGAGTTAGAAGTTTGGTGGCACAAAGCCCAACGAGAAGGTTTTGTATCAGAAAATCACGCAGAATATACAGCAACAGACAGTGGGTATGGGCGAATCGAAACGAGAATTTGTCAATATCTTCTTATTGATAAAAAATATCGATGGGTTGGGCTGAATAGTATTATTAAAATCACATCAGAGGTATGTGAAAAATCAACAGGAAAAGAGACAACAGAGGTTCGCTGGTACATTAGTTCATTGAGCTTAAATGCAGAGCAAAGCCTATATTCAGTCCGTAATCATTGGCAGGTTGAAAGTATGCACTGGATGCTAGATATGACGTTTAGGGAAGATGAATCTAGAATTCGTAAAGGCCGTGGGTCCACTCGCTTTTAATATAATGAGGAAAATAGCGATGGGCTTATTTAAACAAGACAAAGTAAAATCGGCGAATATAGCAGCTAAGAAAAAGATGGCGCGTTAGATGATGGCTATCGCTCAACCCTTTTAGAGTCTGGGATTAAAATGCGCTAGCCGTGCCTTTGTTTATGTATTTGGTGTAATAAGAAGACACTGACTAGAGAATCTGTTGGAGTAATTGGCGGAAGTCTATAAGAACCGACGGTGTCTGTGCTTTCGTTAATCATCTCGACAGTATGAACAGTGCTTGGTCCGTAAGGCCAAACGCCAACCCAGCTTGATATCCGCTCTTTCATATTGGTATCTCTTAAAACATTGTGATCTGAATTTCCTAGTATTCGTATAATTGGCTCCGTTACAGCTACGGTGCCTGTACCATATTGAAAATCCCTAATCTCGGTGGTTGAGTTTGTTGTATGAAGCTCATAAGTGAAGGCACGGTGATAATTATTCTCTTTGAACTTATTTTTTACGAATTCAAATCCCAAGGAAACAGGCTGTAGTGCTCTGATATATATACTTGATGTATTATCGCCAATACATGTTGTTTTTGCGATCGGCTCTCCGTTACTTTGTGTACCGAAGACAACAGCACAAACTTCTGCGCTATCTGCGGTGTCGTTGTTCTTATTTAAATATCTAGTTGTGTGAAATGAGATGAAATTAGGGTAAGCGTATAGCGAACAGCACCTACCCCCTTATCTCAGATACCTTATATCTTCATTTTATTTGGAGGTAATCATGAGAATTTCGCGAAGCCAAACACAATGGAAAACTATCATTAAAGACCACCAATCCAGTGGTTTAACCGTTATTGAATATTACCAACAACTACAATTATCCACGTCGAACTTTTATGCCATTAAAAAGAAACTTGGCCTATCATCTAGTAATTTTGTTCGCGCTAAAATCCCCCCCACAAGTTGAGTTTGTTGAAGATAAAGCCTTAATAACGGTAACCG
>NZ_PJBZ01000109.1 GCF_002835995.1 Psychromonas sp. Urea-02u-13
CCTTTATCACCATTTGTGCCCGCTAAACCACGGTCGCCTTTATCACCATTTGTGCCCGCTAAACCACGGTCGCCTTTATCACCATTTGTGCCCGCTAAACCACGGTCGCCTTTATCACCATTTGTGCCTGCTAAACCACGGTCACCTTTGTCACCTTTGCCACCATCTAAACCGCGCTCACCTTGAATACCATTAGTTCCATTTGTACCCGCTAAACCACGGTCGCCTTTGTCACCTTTGTCACCATCTAAACCACGCTCACCTTGAATACCATTAGTTCCATTTGTACCTGCTAAACCACGGCCGCCTTTGTCACCTTTGTCACCTTTGCCACCATCTAAACCGCGCTCACCTTGAATACCATTAGTTCCATTTGTACCCGCTAAACCACGGTCGCCTT
The DNA here is from genome assembly GCF_002835995.1 of Psychromonas sp. Urea-02u-13. Taxonomy (GTDB): domain Bacteria; phylum Pseudomonadota; class Gammaproteobacteria; order Enterobacterales; family Psychromonadaceae; genus Psychromonas. The sequence goes on from NZ_PJBZ01000109.1 coordinate 401, forward strand.
TGTCACCTTTGCCACCATCTAAACCACGCTCACCTTGAATACCATTAGTTCCATTTGTACCTGCTAAACCACGGTCGCCTTTATCACCTTTGCCGCCTTTGCCACCATCTAAACCGCGCTCACCTTGAATACCATTAGTTCCATTAGTTCCATTTGTACCCGCTAAACCACGCTCACCTTGAATGCCATTAGCCCCATTTGTGCCAGCGAAACCACGATCGCCTTTGTCTCCTTTAGCGCCTATTGCACCAGTTAAACCACGCTCGCCTTGAATACCGGTTTCACCATTTATTCCTTTTTCGCCAGTTGCACCCTCGGGACCTATTTCACCCTGAGCACCGGCGATACCCTGATCACCCGTTTCACCCTGAATGCCTTGAATACCTTGAGCCGTATCTACACTCGCTAGATTTAAATCTTCCTGATTTTCATTGTTGGTATCGGCAGTATTTGGCATCTTGATGCCGTTTATTTTTTCTTCTACTGCAGCTTTGGTTAGCGTATTTCGATAATTAATAATAATTTCATCAGTACGATCAGCGATGACAGTATCAAGTTCTTCATAAATATAATCATAAACAGCAGCAATGAAACGAGGCTTGTTTTCATTGGTTACAACGACGCCGAAGTGATCGGTTATCATTTCTGATAATTCTTGGTTTAATAATATGACCGCTTTAGCAACTTCTTCCGCTTTCGGTGAGTCGATGTCAATCGTACGATTCGCAATGTTATCTGTTCTTGCCATCGTTGAATCGAACTTTTCAAGTTCTTTATTGAGGTAATCGCCCATCATTACATCTGCATTGATGATGCCCGTCTTATTTTTGATTAAAGTAACTGCATTTCTTAATGACAATCCTTTTTGCTCTATCTGGTGCTTTACCAAGGTAGTTAAAGGAGATATAAAATGGAGTGATTTAGCCGGCGCGCTCAAAAAATAGCCTTTTTCAACTATTAAACCACTCTCATCATCTATTGTTAGGCCTGCTACAATTTCTGCAACAATGGGGTATTTCCCTAGACTATTGACTGGAATATCAAGGGTCCATGCCCCATCTTTAGACGACAGAGTGGAGGGCTCTCCCTCATCGCATAAGTTATTCAAATTACTGTCTAAGCAAATTTGTGCAAAGACAGTAAACCCGGCAACCTTCCCGCTTTGAGTGACGGTTTCGCCCTCTAAACTCTTCGGGTTACATCCTGAGAGTGCCAGGGCACTCAGTATTAATAAGCACATTATTAATTTTCTATCTGTACAATATTTTATATTCATCATACTAACTTCTATTTTCATCGTATTTATTCTATCGACATACTTAAATTTTCAATAAATTAAGCTTGTCGATAGGGCTTTGGCTAAGAACGTCTATGGCGTTCTTTTTAAGGTTAAATGTTCGGCGTTAGCGGATGATTTAACGTTAAAAATTTTTTACATTTCAAGACCTTTTTTAGAGGGCTCTTTAAATAAACGGTTGTAATAGCAACTATATTTGATTTGTGATTGACTTATGTTTCACGTAAGGTGGTTAGGCACAGTAACGCCAAGACCCAAAACTCTTGAATTTTGGACACAGGAATATCGTTAGCGCGATTAATCAAGCTATGTTTAAGCAGTGATTTTTAGGGGATCTTTTTTCTCTAATCGTATTAGATGAAGGGCAAGATTACGAAGTCGTACTAATTATTTGATGTTTTTTAATGGCTTTTTGGATCGTGAACTTTGAGACTTAAATCTATTGATCTACATTAGAGAAAGGATCACGTTGAAGATCAATTTCTAATGTGATCATATGCTTCTTTTTATACAATGAAGAAGTCATATGAGCCAAGAAACGTTAATAAATCAACTCTCTATAATTCGTGATTTTCGCCAACCAGGTAAAGTACAACATGAGTTAATTGATGTGCTTTTCTTGGCTATCACAGCCGTCATATCTGGCTGTGAAGGCGGGGAGGAAATAGAAGACTTTGGTCATGATAAATTAGATTGGTTAAGACAGTATTTACCTTTCGAACAGGGTATACCATCCGATGATACTATTTCACGAATATTCCAAATAATACAGCCGAAAGAGTTCCAAAAGAGCTTTGCTCAATGGATGAAAAGTTGCTGTAAAATGACGCATGGTGACATTATTGCTATTGATGGAAAAACCTTAAAAGGTTCCTTTAAGAAGAAAAATAAAACAGACAGTATCCATATGGTCAGCGCTTTTGCATCAGCTAACTCGGTGGTTTTAGGGCAAGTTAAAACGAATGAAAAATCCAATGAGATCACGGCTATTCCCACGTTATTGGACTTGCTTGATATTCGTGGATGCCTTATAACGATAGATGCCATGGGGTGTCAGACCAAAATAGCAAAAAAATAGTAGATAAAGGCGGTGATTATCTTTTACCTGTCAAAGGAAATCAGAGCCGATTGCAAAAGGCATTAGATACTATCTTTTCTATTACCCGGTTAGAGTCAAAAGAAACAGAAGCTTATACGAAATCTGAAAAAGGCCATGGTCGAGAAGAAACGCGCCACTGTATGGTTGCTGATGCAAGTGAGATTGGTGACTTAGCTTTTGAGTGGAGTGGGTTGAAAACACTTGGTTATGTTGTTTCTTTTAGAGCAGAGAAAGGCGAGGCTAGTGTGGCAACGATAAAGTTCTATATCAGCTCAGCAGAACTAGATGCAAAGTCCCTTTTAACAGCAGCTAGAGCGCATTGGTCAGTAGAAAATAATTTGCACTGGCAACTTGATGTTTCGATGAACGAAGATGCCTGCAGAATTAGACAAAAGAATTCCACTGAGAATTTAGCAACAGTACGTCACGTTGCTTTAAATCTGTTAAAAACAGATGGATCTTTTAAAGGTGGAATTAAAAGAAAACATAAACAAGCAAACCGGAGTGATAGTTATAGAGAGGCAATAGTCTCAGGTCTATCTCTGATATCGGTTTAAATGAGTCGAATAGGGTAAGAAGTGTGATCTAAGACGGTTCGTAATCTTGCCCTTGTATTAGATGCTGTTAATTGACGTCTTATGTGATTGGTCATATTACTCAAGCAATGTCGAAATGAGGCTATATCCTTTGCCTCTAAAGCTTTTAATACCACCTTCTGGCACATTTAATTCAGTTAATACTTTCTTCAGTCGTGAAACGCTGACATCAACCATGCGGCTATTTCCGTCATACAACACACCTTTGATAGCGAGTGATATCTCATCTCTTGAAAGAATTTCATCAGGATTGAGTAGGAAAAAATAGAGTAGTTCAAGCATGTCATTCGACACCGACAGTGCCGCTTGATCAAAACGACAGGTATTGTTTTGTTTATTGATATTTAACAAACCAACGTAGAGTGAGTGGTTTGTTTGGCTGTTTTTTGCTTTCTTAAATATATTGGCAATTTTTAGCTTAAGAATATCGATCGACTTAGATTTAGAAACAAAGTCAGTGGCGCCAAGTTGTAACGATCGTACTTCTGCCGCTTCATTGTCTTTTGACGTTAAGAATACGATGGGGCCAGCAAAAAAAGTCCTTAGTTTTTTAAACACATCAAAACCATCCATATTTGGCAATTCAATGTCTAAAACCACTAAATCAGGCTCATGAAACATCGCTTTTCTATAAGCATGGTTACCATCAAAAACTTGATATACCAGATAGCCTTCAAGTTCTAATTGATCTTTAATGATGGTAGAGACAAAACGATTGTCTTCAACCAGAAGAATTTTATAACATTTATTTTGCATGTGAGACCAATTTTAGTTGCTAGGAAATACCAAAAAACAATAATGGAAGTGTGATACAAAAATGCAAAGTAGCGCTTTGTATAACGGTTTAAGTATGCCAAAATTATGTTCGTTTTTACTGCCAAATTGTTACCAGATAAAGTCTAGTTCTTCCTCTGATAAATATAACATTCATTTTTTCTATCTATCTTGTTGCTCAAGAATATTTTTGAAGGTTAACATCGTAAGACAATAATTCGCCTACATTTAATGTAACGGCAGTGTAACTAAGAGAAGGGGGGGATCTTGAAATACCTTTTTGTTGAAGACCAATTTATTATTATTGAATTATTAAAAGAGTTAGCGCATAGCTTACGACTTAATTTTGAAATTACTGAAACTGCTGAGCAAGCACTGCAACTCATTAAACAGCATCACTTTGATGTGGTTATTTCTGATTACCTATTACCATGCATGAATGGGGCTGCGTTAACAAAAGCTATTTTAGAGATAAAAGCAGAGACACGAGTCTATTTATGTACCTCCTCGATTAAGGAGAAAGACGCTGAGCAATTTTTGACTTTCGGAGGGTTGGGCATCATTAATAAACCCTTAACCAAATCCAAGTTAGAGAAAGTGATCAGCAAAGTTCAACCACAAAATAACGTGACAGAAAGCATTCATAAAAAATACCTGCCTAAATACGTTCAATTCCTGAGCAGTGAACTCAATAATCTTGAAAAGTTAGTCTCAGAGAAAAAAGTCGGTGCAAATGGTGATGATTTACATCATGCTATTCACTGCATTAAAGGTGCTGCCGATGTTATGAATGACCAAACACTCAGCCATTTATGCAAACAGTTACTCGATAAAGAATCTGCATGCTATGCACCTGACCAGTTTGACTCGTTTTTAAATACAATTAAAAACTTTATCAGATCAAATTCCGACTCATGATGTGCTTACAATTTGAATCTAAGGAATTTTAAAAATAGGTAAATAAGTATTATGTTACCGCTGTGTAACCGTGGCAGTAACATGATTCAGTCTCACGTATTATCACTCCTTACTTTGAAAGTGAATCTTAAAGTAAACATGACCTAAACCGTTCATCGCGATCGCTAATGGGTTATGTGAAATGAAAGATTATTGGAGCTGTACGCATGAAGAAAAATATTTTGGTTGTAGATGATGCACCTAACAACCTGAGAATACTGATAGGTATTTTATCGCAAGATTATAATATGGTCGTGGCAACGAATGGAAAAAAAGCACTAGAAATATCATTAAGTAACCATTTAGATCTTATTTTGTTGGATGTCATGATGCCTGAAATGGATGGTTTTGAAGTGTGCCGACAATTAAAGTCACAGCTCAAAAGTAAAGATATCCCAGTGATATTTGTGATGGCTAAATCCGATCTGTTAGCTGAAAGCACCGGCTTTTCAGTCGACGGTGTCGATTACATTACCAAGCCTTATAACCCCGTTATTATCAAATCTAGAATTAAAGCGAAGTTAGCGCTGTTTGAAAATAATCAGCGTCTTGAAATGTTGGTGAAGCAACGAACCCAAGAGGTAGAAAGTACACCGCTTAAGCTTATCCGTAAATTAGGAAAAGCCGCTGAATATAAAGACAACGAAACAGGTTTACATGTTGTTCGTATGTCGCTCTACGTGAAAGAACTCGCACAAAAAATCAGTAATGATGAGCAATGGATAGACCATGCTTCGCCAATGTATTATCTCGGTAAAATAGGTATTCCAGATGAAATATTATCTAAGAAAGGAAAACTGAATGCTGAGGAGTGGGAAATAATGAAAACGCACCCTATGATTGGACAGAAAATTATAGGTAAAGAAACGTCTCCACTCTTAGCAATGGCGGCTGAAATAGCGCTAACCCACCATGAAAAATATAATGGTAGTGGTTATCCTAATGGATGAGTGGCGAAGATATTCCGTTAACGGCACGTGTGGTTGCCATTGCAGATGTTTTTGATGCATTAACCAGTGAGCGACCGTATAAAAACGCATGGTCGATTGAAGATGCATTAGCATTTTTGACAGACAATGTTGGCAGTCATTTTGACCCGATATTAGTCCCTCATTTTTTAGATTGTCTTCCTAATATATTAAAAATACATGAAAAGTTTAAAGATGAAAAATCACAGTAATTTACACAGCACCGTTGATTATCTTACTGAAAAGAGATCAACCAACACGATTTATGGTTTTATTTTTGTCATCATAACTATCGTGGTCTCTGTCAATATTGGCGCCTATAGCTTGAATAAAGTGACCTTTGCCATTGAGCGTTATTCATTGGCCGGAGAGCTACTGTTGTCGTTAGATAATTCGCGATTATCAGAATTGCTTTTCTCTCGAAATAAAGGCAAAAAAGAATCTATTGTTGCGCAAAAAAATGCACGTCTTTCTATCAAGTTATTAGAAGAATTTCATGCAACCAATGTGGACCAACATATCGATACGCATGCCTTACTAAAACTGGGTAAAAAGTATCAAGGACACTTAATAAACTACATTGATTTGGTATTATCACAGGATCAACAACTAGAAGCGTTAGGGCTGTCTGCCAGTGAAGTTAGCTCAAGAGCCAATGAGCTATTACTGCTACAAAATACAGGTATACACCGCATTAAAGATTATCTGCAATTTGATATTAAAAATATTAATGAGATTGTTAATGACTCTATTTTTATCGATGACTTAAGTGAAGATGTTTTTGTTCTGCTAAAAAACACAGAAGCCTTGTCGAGCTCTCGAAAAGGGCATGCGTTATCTGATTTAAAGGGTAATACGCAATTAATTGTAGATAAAATTACTGATGATAATGATGATAATGATGATAATGATGATAATGATGATAATGAAGATAACCTACAAGATTTAAAGCGAGAACTCATTGAATTTATAACCTTTCTAAACCTCATCCCAACGAATCAAAAGCATAACCTCTCTGCTAAAACGATTAATAGCGTGATGCAAAAAATCGTAAAAATAGAAAAAGAGATGATTGAGTTAGATCAACAATACGGCAGTTATACGCAAAATATTACCGCTGAAGCCATTACTTTATATGAAATTATTAATACTAGAATAAACGCATCAAATGACGTGAGTAAACTGCTAACGCTTATATCAGAAGCAAGACAGGCCGACAGTGATTTTATTTTAGCGCCTGACTTAAATGAGCGCTTGTTATTAAAAGATATGTCGATCAACGCGTTAACCCAAATAGATACCTTAATCGCAAAAATGAGGGACTTAGTACATGATGCAGATGAACTTGACCTGCTGATTAAATTAAAAAACAGCGTGAGAATTTATAAATTTCAGTCTCACCGCGTGGTTAAGTCAGTGATCACGAGTGATCAGCAAACTAAGTATTTACATGAGACTGCATTATCAGCCAGTAAGAAACTTTCTATGCTCAGAGAGCTGCGTTTTGAACAGATGCAAGAATCAAAAAAATTAACTAAGTACAGCATATTATTAGCGATATTGTTAGTTATCGCGTTGGCTATTTTAGTGTTCATTAATCGCCGTTATGAAGGCAATTTGATTAAGCTACAAAGACAGTTGAAGCAAGCATTAGAGCGTGCGAAAGATGCAGATAAAGCAAAGTCTGAATTTCTTGCCAATATGAGTCATGAAATAAGAACACCAATGAACGTTATCATTGGTATGAGTTACTTAGCATTAGAGACAACGTTAAATGAAACACAACGAAACTTTATCGAAAAAGTAAATCTTTCTGCTAATAATCTATTGGGGATCATCAACGATATTTTGGACTTTTCTAAAATCGAAGCTCGAAAATTGTCGCTAGAAAACATTGAGTTTTCGGTGCCTCAAGTGCTTAAATATTTTGCAGATTCTATTTCTAATTCAGCTGCAGATAAGAAATTAGAATTATTAATCATTGTTGATAAATCAGTCCCTGAGTATTTAATGGGTGACCCATTACGTTTAGGACAAATACTGATTAATTTGGGCTGCAATGCGGTTAAATTTACCCACCAGGGTCGCATCATCGTTAACGTATCGGCAAAAAGTGAACTTGATGGCACTGTGGAACTTGATTTTTCAATCATGGATACCGGCATTGGTATGTCCCAAGATCAAATTAAGTGTTTGTTTTCCTCATTTTCACAGGCAGATGCATCAATAAGCAGAAATTACGGGGGAACCGGTTTAGGGCTCGCTATCTGCAAGAATTTAGTGGAGCTGATGTCAGGTAACATTGAAGTAAAAAGCATCATTGATGTCGGTTCAACCTTCTTATTCTCTGTGAACCTTAAACGGGCAAGAAACGTAATTGAAGCTGAGCCGGTACAATCTAAAAAAACAGTGACACTGATTTCTGACGAGATTAATGTAATCGATAATTTATCTGGGATGGCCTCAACGTATTGCGCCAAAATGTCTACATTAAAATATTCGACATTGAGCAATTTATCGTTCAGCGGAGATAACGCCTCAAACAATCTATTATTAATAGATTTAGGTATCGACAAAAAAGAAAACATCGAAGTGGTTAAGTCTTTTCTTGATAACCTAAAATTAGCAAAAGACACTAAAATATTTTTATTATGCTTAAACAAAACCGTGATTGAAGTTGAGTTTTCACCTTACAAAGACAACATTGTTGTTATTGAAAAACCCTTGTTATCCTTCATATTTCCATCCTTATTAAGTGAAGAAATCTGCGCTGACGCTTTCCTTGATGCACCTCTATTAGATTGCAGTCATACACTGCAAGGAAAGCATATTCTTTTGGTTGAAGATAATGTAATAAATCAAGAGTTAGGTATTGAGTTATTACAAAGTAAATGTGCGATTGTAACGGTTGCAGATAACGGTGAAAAAGCCATCGAGTTAATCAAAGAACACGCGTTTGATTTAGTATTAATGGATTGCCAAATGCCGGTTTTAGACGGTTATAGCGCGACAAAAATTATTCGAACGCAGTTAATGAACCTCGACTTACCGATTATTGCACTCACTGCAACCGCGCTAAAAGAGGACCATATAAAGGCGATCGATGCTGGTATGAATGACATTATTACCAAACCGATTAATGTTGAAGAGATGTATCAAGTTGTTTTTAAGTGGTGTGGAAAAGATGACTTTGCTTTGATACAAAAACATGAGAAGAGTGCGCAAGCAGAAAACGATTTAGAAGCAATGCCTGCAGTGTATATAGAAGGGGTGGATATCGTAGCAGGGGTGGATATCGCAAATAATAACCGTGAACTTTATTTTAAGTTGCTGTTAAATTTTTCCTATCAACTGGATGATTTACAACTCAGCGTAGCCGTGAATAATGAACTTTTAACCTGTGATGGCAAGTTATCAGATGAAGCGCTTGAAAAATTACATCTGGTGAAAGGATTAGCGGCCAACTTAGCCATTAACAGTGTTTATAACCTCGCTGTTGAATTAGAAAATGAGCCTGTGACTAACGAGTCTATTCGCTATTTTGACGAAGAGTTATCACTTGTTTGCCAAGAAGTTAAAGCCAAACTAAGCACCCCAAAAGTAATCGTTAAAGCAAAGGTTTGCCATGTAAAAAGGGGGGATATTATCAATGCACTCACAGAATCTAATGCGATAATTTTTGATCTTTTACAAGAAACATCAGAGATTGAACTGAGTTTAACAAACATTCAATTTATTGAATTAACACGACTTGTCGATAATTTTCAATTTGATGCAGCGTTAACTTACTTCAAGAAATCGATTCAATAACGGTTTTCAATAACTGCATTAATAACTACATGTAGTCGCCAATTCATATGCCGAGGCTGCTATTCTGATTCGATTTTATCTGCCATCAGAATAGCAGAGGGGCGTTTGGATTGGCTACTAATAATGTGTTATCTCACAACCGTGATCGATAGCGTGAATAATCAAAGTAATAAAATCGCTCTGCCTATTAGTTTCATCGTTTCATACTAAGCTAAGAGCAAACAATTTTCATTATTCAGATGGCGCATACATTCAGTGTTATTAGTCGGGAAAGTGTATGTCATGGAGTTGTTTTTTATAATTAAATTGTTTTGGTTGTCACTTAAATAAAAAGTTTTGTTTTTTAAAGCTTTGATTTTAAATGGCATTTTGTGAGGTGAAATACGTTCGGCCGAGTGCGGTTAAAAACAGTGTGATTTAATATAAAATGATAATAGTATCTCGCCCAAAAGTACGTATACTTGCCCGCTTTTTCAGATAAAGAGCCCATCTATGACGATGTTAACGCGAACAAAACAACGCGCAGCCCTGCATTATTTTATTGCTACAGTGGTATTTGCTATTTACGGTGGCCAAGTCTGCCCATTTATTGAGTCAATTTCGATTTGGCAGAGTAGCGCCTATTCATTAGTAACCTTTAGCCTTCTATTTATGGCAAGAACCCTGTTGATTCAAGAGGGTGGTGCATTTAAAAATGCGCAGCGAGAAGTTGGGCTTTTTCTGTTTGGCGCTGTTGCACTCGCCAGTTGGTATTTTAGTGTTTATGACTTCCCGATAGAAAGTGGTTTAAAAGTCCTGTTTGGTATTGGCTCGTTAGGCGCACTGATCAGTTTAGATTTAGCACTACAGGCACAAATTAAACATTACCCACTGACTGAATACACAAAATTGCCAGAAAGCATGTCTCACATGGGACACTCTATCGCAACACAACTGGCCATTTTAGTCATATTTATTGTGCTAATGTTAACCACTACTCTTACCATGGTGATGATTAAAGACATTCATTGGTTAAGCGAGAGCTTCGGCCGTGTTGACGAGCATATGGCGAAAATCAGTATTATTAAAGAGTTTGTCTTTGTCGCTCTCATCCTCATAACCTATACCTGTACCATTATGTATCACTGGTTGCAGCTATTACGTTTATTATTAGGTAAGCAACAAAGTGCGTTAATTGCAGCTGCCAATGGAGATCTCAGTGTACGTGTGCCGGTATCACAGCAAGGTGAGTTAGGTATTATTGCCTTTTATACGAATATCATGCTCAGTAAACTTGCACAAAGTAAAGACGAAATAACACAAACACGTGATGTGGCGATTGTGGGTTTATCAGCATTAGCCGAAGCGCGTGATAATGAAACGGGAGGGCATATTTTACGTACTCAAGAGTATGTACGCGCCTTAGCTATTCAACTGCAAAATCACCCTAAATACCGTGATTACCTGACCGCTGAAACCGTGGATTTACTCTATAAATCAGCCCCGTTACACGATATCGGTAAGGTAGGTATTCCCGATGCAATTTTGCTAAAACCAGGAAAACTCAGCGATGAGGAATTCGTTATTATGAAAACCCACGCAATGATAGGCGCTGAGTCTCTTGCTATAGCGGAAAAACAGATGGGCTCAAATAGCTTTTTGTCTATCGCACGTGAAATCGCGCTCAGCCACCACGAAAAATGGGATGGTAGTGGTTACCCTTATCAATTAAGTGGTGATGATATTCCGCTTTCTGGGCGTTTAATGGCATTGGCAGATGTTTATGATGCACTGATTTCTAAACGAGTTTACAAACCTGCTTTTAGTCATGATAAAGCCAAAGAAATTATCTTAGCTGGCGATGGCAGTCACTTTGATCCCGCTGTTGTAGAAGCCTTTATAAACTGTGAACAAATGTTTGTCAGTATTGCGCTGACTTATAACGACGAAATAAAGAATGATGAAGTAACGAACTAGGAAATAATAAATAGGCTTTGATTTAGGGACATAGAACAAGCAACCAAAGCCGACCACGAAGCCACTGCGTTACACAGAGGACACGAAGAAAACCTTCAAGCTTGTTTTTCCTTCGTGCCTTCGTGGTTAATTGCTTTTGAACTTGTTAAGGCGTGGTCGCGTAAATAAAACATGCTCGAGCATAAAACCAAAGCCGACCACGAAGCCACTGCGTTACACAGAGGACACGAAGAAAACCTTCCAGCTTGTTTTTCCTTCGTGCCTTCGCGGTGAATTGCTTTTGAACTTGTTAAGGCGTGGTCGCGTAAATAAAACATGCTCGAGCATAAAACCAAAGCCGACCACGAAGCCACTGCGTTACACAGAGGACACGAAGTAAGACTTGCAATCTTGTTTTTCTGTGTAACCTTATTAGGTGTTTTTAATTGAGTGGCATGTTTTATTTGATAGGAAGCGATTAATTATCTGGATCACTTTCTCTTTAACAATAACAGAGCCGTAATCAGTCAGATCCATATGTTTTGAGTTCGCTATTTCGATTATACAAACAGCATAACGTTTTCGCTCTGAGGGAGTCAGCAGGACACCTTTTTTAATTGGATACTCAGGTGACGTTATAGATAATACTTTTAACTTTTTATTCTTTGGTAAAGTGACACGTTTATGATCTAAGGTTATCAATTGCTTAACATAAGAGCTATTTTCGTTTGCCAGCCACGTAGAAATATCCCCGCCATTAGAATGCCCAATTAAAGTTAACTGCTTAAAATTATAATTAATAAAGCGTTTCGATAATTTATCTTGCACGACCTCTAATGTTTTTGCACCTCTTTGCCAATTCTCAATTCTTGTTTCATATAGATCCCCGGTTCTAGATAAAGGAGGATCAGAAGGTAATTCATGATCAATTGAAACAACAAGATAATTGAGCTTAGTCAGTAAACCGGTGAGAAAAGTATATTTCTCATAAGGAACTCGATAACCCGCACTAATGAAAATTACTTCACATGGACGACTAGATTGGCAAGCTTTAACATTATCTGGATATGCTATGGAAATAGGAATATTTCGATCCCTTGATTCATCGTATATATTCGCATGTTCTGCAAAACTCGAAAGCGATAACAACGCGAGCAATACGCCGACTAAATAATTCATTTGAGCAAACCTTATTAATGCCTCGTGCTGTATTAAGCGGAGTAAAATTGTTGGTTATAACGTGTAAAGAACAGAGTAGAACAAAGTAGGACATCCCAACCTTTAAATTAACTGTCATCGTGAAAAACTGATCAAAAAGATTGGGATGTCCTCGACCACCCAGCGAATCATAACCACTGTTTTAAAACTGTTTAAATTCCTTGTAAGCATTATTTTTCAAACTTTATAACCGAATAATCTATTGCACAACTATGCTTTTCTTTTAAGTGGTCATATACTCCAAACCATTCTAAAGAAAGCCCAACTCTTTCGTCATTTTCTAGTTGGATTTCATATTGACATTTTTCAAAGCCAGCCTTTTCTGCATAGCCTTGCCACATAGATAAACTCGTATCTCTACCTTCGTTAATTACTGACTCTGTTAATTTTCTATTTAGTATATGCTTTTGAGAAATTGCGAATACAAAGCCATCAATGATATCTGTAAGGTCAAGCTTGATACCTTCGGAAAGCATTTTCTTCGGAACATTAGCTTTTAATAAATCTTCGTAACTATAGTAGATGCTGAAATGCGCAGTTCGATTTGAAGTGCTTTGGTCGTAGCGCACTCCAGTTGTAAACGATCTAACAGGCAATGCGCTGTGTTGACTATGACCTCGTAATTTGCAACCAACTACGTAATGCAAGTTGGATTCATAAATTTTGTCACGATGAGCTTGGACTTTTTGTTTTGTAGCTTCGTCATTCGTTAATTCGAAAGAAAGACAGCGGTTTTTGTCCTTATTATAATGCCAATCAAGGTATAGTTTACTTAGGTTAAATAAGTTAAAAGCAAGCCTGTTCAATGAACTACGAATCTCATGATTTAGTATATAATCTGCAAACGGGGACGATACTGATCTTAAATTCCAATAGTTTACTTTGTTTTTGTAGTCCCAATAAGCTTCTATTATTTGATCATAAATGATTTCAATATCTAAAGCTTTAACCAATAGTTTTCTCAAGTCTAAGCTCTTTTTAATTTCAGCGTCAGAGATTTCAAACGTTCGACAGTCTACTTTTTCTGTGTTGTATACAAATAAATTATTCATTCATCACTCTCCAATAATGCTAACGAGGCTGTAGAATTTCTCCTTTTTCAGAAAAAACACACTTTCTCGGGTTTTTATTACATTTAAAAACAAGGCCTTATAAATCATGAGTTTACATGGATTTATAAAATCCGAGATATTCTACAGCCTTAACGCTGCATTAAGCGAACTAAAGCAGTGGGTTATAATGTGTAACGAAGCGAAGCCTAACCTACTGTTTTAATAGCGTTTAAGTGTCTTGTTAGCTTTCGTTTGATAGTAAAGCAAACCCGTATTCCCCCCTAGGAATATATTGCGAATGGCAATTGCTGCAACTGAACTTATCCAAGTTTCTAATTTTTTCTTCCGGTATAACAATTATTTGCTCACAACTTTGGCAAGCAACATCATATGTTTTGTAGGTGAAAGTTACCTTCTTTGAGGTTTTATCTACATTAGCAGTGAATAATGCACCACATTTAAAGTTACTGCATTTACGAGTAAGGCCATGTTTAACTTTATTCGTTGCAAATGCAAAATCGTGTTCACAAACAGGACATTGGTTAATTTCAATGTTATTGATTGTTAATACGATATTTCCCTTAGCATATTGTTTTAGTTGTTTAGCAATTGGTAAAATTGATTTTTTAATTTCTCTCTGCTCTTCATTTTGTGCTTTCTTTGGTTC
>NZ_PJBZ01000110.1 GCF_002835995.1 Psychromonas sp. Urea-02u-13
GCCACTAAGCCACTTCGTTACACAGAGAACACGAAGAAACCAAGAGCAAAAATTAAATTTGCTCTTTAACCTTCTTTTTCTTCGTGCCTTCGTGGTTCATTGCTTTTGAACGTTAATCTGTCTGCTTATATTTATAATGCGTTTAGCGCTGTTCTATTACGAGGTGCAAGCATAGAAGATCTTGTCTTTATTTTAATGCTGTTGTGCCACCTCAAGATAAGTTTCTATCACTATATTTAATCGAATCTTCGCATCGCGAGAAATAAAACTCGCTTCAATCGCGTTAAAGGTAAATTGTGCTATTTCAGCTTTACTCATAGGATGGGCGTTGCTCACGGCTAAAAAGTTATCCGTCATATAACCACCAAAATAAGCGGGATCGTCGGAGTTAATAGTGACACAGACACCTTGACGAAGCAGGTCAACGATATTGTGATCTTCCATTGCCTCGAACACTTTCAGTTTAGTATTGGACAGCGGACAAACCGTCAGAGGAATACGTTTCTCGGCTAATTTCTTAATGAGTTGTGGGTCTTCTGAGCAACGAACGCCGTGGTCAATACGGGTTATATTCAATAGCGCTAAGGCTTCGTGAATATTACTCGCTGGGCCTTCTTCTCCAGCGTGTGCCACAGTCAAAAAACCGTCTTTAATTACTTGGTCAAAGACACGCTCAAACTTAGCTGCAGGGTGGCCAATTTCGCTTGAATCTAACCCAACGGCAATGATTTTATCTTTGTGCTTTTGTGCCTGTTGCAGTGTTTCAAAGGCTGCACTTTCGTCTAAGTGTCTTAAAAAACACATGATCAATCTACTCGTAATGCCTAACTCTTGCATGCCTTGAATAAGCGCTCGGTGAATACCGTTGACCACGGTATCAAAACTAATACCACGTTGCGTGTGCGCTTGTGGGTCAAACATTATTTCCGTATGCATAACATGATCGTTTTTACAGCGCAGTAAATATGCCCAGGTAAGATCAAAGAAATCCTGTTCATTAATCAGCACATTGGCACCTTGAAAATAGATGTCTAAAAATGACTGTAAATTATGGAAGTTATAAGCCGCTTTTACTTCTGAAACAGAGCTAAAAGGGATGGAAATTTGGTTACGCGCAGCAAGTTCAAACATGAGTTCAGGCTCAAGTGTGCCTTCTATATGAAGATGCAGTTCGACTTTAGGTAGGGTCTGGATAAATTTTTTCATGGTTAGCTCTTATAAATAGAATTTAAATAAGCACTTTTCTTCTGATGAATATGATTACAGCTACAAAGAGAAAAATGCCAAAGCACTAAACTCTTCGTAATCAGGAATTATTGGTTCCTGGTAGAGACCCCCAGTCCATATTACTAGGGTTATACGAAGGGAAATTTTATGTTATCTAAGAACACTAAAATTTGACTAGCAATGCTACGCCATAGTACAACGCAAGTCTATGACTAAGTCGTCGCGCTCTCTTTTTGACTGATTGCATTATGGAATTGTTATCGACTTTAGCGCCACGATAAAGCGCAGAGGTAAGGTTAATTAATAACAAAGGCATTACGTTGTTCTTTCGCTTCATATAAGGCTTGGTCTGCCAATTGGTAAATATCCTCTTCGGTTATATTGTCTACCCCGTCAATCGTGATACTACCAATTGAAAGTGTTAAGTAGTCGGTTACCAAAGAGGTTTGGTGTGGACGGTTTAACATTTCAGTGTTTTCTTGGATGCGCTCTGCAATGATTTTTGCGTTGTATTTATCTGTGTTAGGCAAAATAACAGCAAACTCTTCGCCGCCCACACGTGCAATAAAATCATTTTCACGCAGACAACTTTTAATGAGCAGGTTAGCGACATCTTGAATGGCTGCATCACCTTCAGGGTGTCCGTAATGATCATTAAATTGCTTGAAATGATCGATATCTAATATAAATAAGGTGATGGGTTGATGAGTGCGTTGAGTTCGTTTGAGCTCTTTACTTAACGTATTATCAAAAGATCGTCGGTTATTCAATTGTGTAAGGGGGTCGGTGATGGCTTGGTTTTGTACTTGTTTTACATAACCTTGTAATTTAATTAGCGCTTGCTCCATATCGCCAAATTCATCGTTATTGTATTTTTTTATGGTTACCAGTGTTCCTCCTCGTGCCAGTAATAACATAATTTTACGAATACGTAATACCCGTTCTACTACTTTTTTATGAATAAACTGCCAAGCAATCAGTAAGCTCATTAAAATCGCCCCTAATGCAAGTCCTAATAAAATATACTGTTTAATCACCACTTCTTGTTGCTCTTTTTTTGCCTCATTTTCTAACATATCTTGAATATGTAAATGAATTTTTTTAGCATCTTGTAATAACTGTTCAGCGGTTTCGACCTGCTGATTAATCAGACTTTCAATGACAGCCTCGGTGCGAATTGCATTAAGTTGTGTATTAAAAATAGAGTGTTTACCTTTATAAATAGAAAATGCTTGTGTTATCCACGCTAAGGAAACCTCTTGAGATCGCTTTTTCGATGTCTTATACGCAGTGCTTTCTAATTTATTGCCTAACAGATAAACGTGACGCTTTAATTTATTTAACTTGACCACACTCTGGCTACTTTGTGCCTCTACAATCTTTTCCGCTAATAACAAAGCTTGTTTGTAGAATTTGAAATAATGTCTTATTTGCATAAAGATAACTTGTTGTTTCTTTACGCCTTCTTTGTTAATAATTGACTGGTGTAAACTATTACTTAGTTTAGTGAGTTCGGATAATAATTGTGTGTCTGTTTTGCGTAACAGCGATAACACTTGAGGGGTTATCTCTTTAAGACGTAGCTGTATGTCCGCTTGTTGCTTTAACAATAATGCGAGCTGTTGAGTGTGCGTGATATAAGCATTAATGCGCAGACTTTCTTTGTTGAGTTGTGCATGCTCGCTAGGATCAATTAAATGCGACTCTGCTAATTTATTGGTGATTGCTTGAGTTTGTCGCCATAACAAATTGATGTTAGCAACCGAGGGAGCTTGATCGTTGCTCTGTGCGCCTGCTCTTATGTTGAATAAGGCTGATTTTAAATTGGCCGCCGTGGATTGCAATTTATTGCTGGTTTGCATCAAAGGAATAAAGTCACTGGTGGCAAGCTGATAAGCTTTATGTAACTGTTGTGCGGTATGGTTCGCAATTGAGATAGTTAATAAAGTGAGCCCTGCAATCGCGAAGAGGCCAAGATAAAATTGTTTGTTTAAAGAAAGTCTTCTCATATTTAGTTACTCAGCCAACATGGCTTTTTCGCCGTAGAGGTTTTGGTAAATAGATATTGTTTTATTAAGTTGCTTCAATATTATCTCGCTCGGTTGTGATTGCGTGGCAATTTTATAGGCCGCTTTCATCAGTTCTGGATATATAGTGCCCATGGCGGTACTAGAAAAATGACCGTATAAATGGTTTAAACCCTGCCAGTTTTTATCTCCCTGTAGGCTTGATTGTAATGCTTGATACTGGGCAGATTGCTTAGGTAAGTTGGTGGATAAATAATTAATGACATCTAAACGACAGGGATTACCGCCTGCATTTGCATAAGCAAGCTGACTATCAAAAGAGCTGAGGTATTTTAATAACCAATAAGCCGCTTCTGGATTTTTACTGTCATAACTCACTGCAAAAGAATAGGCGCCATGGTAGGGTTTTTCGCCTGCGACGGTACTTATTCCCAATTCAGCGCCCGGTGTTTTTTCATTTACTTGCCCTGATACTGACCATAAATTGTTATAAGCAAAGGGCCACATTGCAACATGTCCCTCGTTGAGTGCTGTGGCTGCTTCTAAATAGGCAAAGTTGGCATTACTTGGGTAAGCATATTGCATCAAATTGATGTAATACTTGGCCGCCGATGTTGCAATGTCTGAATCTGCTTGGCTATGAAAGCCTTTAATTTCGTCATTTTCATATTCAGGTTCAAACCATTTCCCCCCTAAGCCCCACAAAATAGATGATAATTCGTCGTTAATATGAGGGCGGTTTCCTGACATCAGGGCGACGCCATAAAAGTCTGCCCGTAAGATTTTACCGGCCAATTTATCGCCTTTTTTTCGTGTGAAAAAGGCGGCGATATCGAGTAATTGGTCTAGGCGTTGAGGCGGGGAAAGTGGATAGGTATACTGTTTAAGAAAGGCCTGACTCTCTTGCTTATTTTCAAATAAATCCTTGCGATAGTGATTACCCATCACATAGGAGTTGTAAGGCACACTGTGTAGCTGTCCTTGGTAAGATAAAATATCTAATAAAGCGGGGTAATAATTATTGATAAAATTGTCTGTTTGTTTTTCCGTATTAGGTTCATAACGTGTAATGAGTTCTTTAATCGGCACGGTATAACCATTAGCCGCCCATTCTTTTGCCCATCCCGCTTCTAGGGTTAATACGTCATACTGACCATTCCCATTTTGCATGGCGGCCGTTTCGGCTTGTTGCATTTTCCCAAGCGACATGGATTCGACATGAACGGTAACACCCGTCTCTAAGGTAAATTGATGTATTAATTGTTGCTTCAAATAATCAGTCCAAAAACCTTGTTCTGCAACCAGTGTGATTGGATTTTGATTACTTATTTTAGGTAATACAATGGAATGTGCTTGCTCGGGCATTGGCTTCGCTGATACTGACACTGTGATAAATAGGTAGAAAATAATTAGCGTCTTGCTCATGTTTTATACCTTTTATTGAAGAGAAACTGAGTTTTTAAGTATTTAATCTAATTATCTGATCTTAGATTGGATTTAGAAAGTAATTGTGATTTTTTTGTAATATATAAGTTGTTGAACACGTTTTAATTTTCAATAAAACATTGTTTTGTATAACGATTAAACTGCACCCTTATTATTGCGAAGAATTAAGCCCTGGATATCAATAGCGGTTTTTTAATCTCCATGAAATTAGGTGTTTAAAGTCGCGAGGTGATCGCTTTCCCTTGACGTGGAAAGGTCATTTTAAATTCACTGCCATTACCTTGCTCTGATTCACAGTGTATTTCTCCTAATAGCTTTTGTGTCACTAAGTTGTAAACGATATGTAGGCCAAGTCCTGTGCCTCCTTTGTTTCTTTTTGTGGTAAAGAAAGGTTCAAAGGCTTTTATCCTGTCTTGTTCGCTCATTCCTTGGCCATTATCTTTAATATTTAGTGCGACTAAATCACCTTGTTGTGTTGCTGAAATAATGATTTCCCCTTTTTTTTCTTTATCAAATGCGTGAACAAAGGCATTAATCACTAAATTGCTGACCACCTGAGATAAGGCGCCTGGGTAAACATCACAAATAATATAGGAATCAATATTGACGTTAATTTTTATGTCGGGATATTTATAATTAGGCAGGATTGAATCAACCACGGCCTGCACATACTCTTTGAGTTCAAGGTGACGAATTTCGTCGTAACTTTGATCCACAGAAACTTGTTTAAAGCTTTTTACTAAATTACCTACTCGGGAAAGGTTAACCAATACTAAGTCAGAAATTTTTTCAAATAAATCCAAATAGTTAGCTAAAGAGCTTTTAGACAAACGATTGTTCTCAATACACAGGCCCAATTTTTTCACTTCCTCTTGTAAACTCGTTATCGCGGTAATACCGATGCCGATAGGGGTATTAATTTCATGGGCAACCCCTGCGACTAAGGAACCTAACGATGCCATTTTTTCTGACTCGACCAATTGCACTTTGGTACTTTCCATTATTTCCATTGAGTTTGTTAATTGGACATTCTGCTCTTGGATTTTTTTAGTTTGTAGATCCACTTCCTCTTTTAACATGGAGATAAATTGCAATGTTACTTTCTGCTTCAATCGAAAGTTAAAAACGAGGACTATCAATAAGGCAATGAAACTGATTAAGGTCACTGTGGTCATAACGTTATGTGTTTGCGCTGTGCTCTGAACCTCTGCGTCTGTGCGTTCCTCTTGTAGGCGATAAAAGGTATTAATGTGTGACATTATCTCTGACTTCGCCTGCAAGTATTCTTCACTATAAAGCAGTGCGAGTGCCGAATTTTTTAGTGCTGATTGGCTATAATCTGTTTGCTCTGATAATGCGCTTGCAACTTGATTAAACGCGAGGAACTCCAAATCTGTCAGTTTATCCGACGCTTGTTGTGATTTTTTTAGTTGTTCAAATTCTTGTTGCGTAAATCCCGCTTGTGCCATTAGTTGTTGCAAGGGGTACTGAGTACCATCAATAAAAGGGGCTTGGCCATTTTCAGGTACCAGTATATCCCAATAAACACGATGATAATTGACGGGGCGGGGCATACTGCCATTTCGAATCGCGAGTATTTTTTTGAAGAAAAGTAAATATTTCTGCTCGCCTGTGACTGCATGTGCGCGTGCCATTTGTGTGAGTTGATCTGAGCTTAACCTGAGTTGTTCGGTGAGCAAATAAGAGTGGTAGCGGTTTTCACTCGCTTTTTGTAAGGCTTGCATTGAAAAGTATGAAAAACATGAAAATAATACCGCCAGCAGTGTCAACGTTAGGGCAAGATAGTTTAGCTTATCACTCCAATTTAGGGCGTCGCTTTGCTGGTTATTCTGTTGCTTAGGCATTGTCTATTTCCTTTTGCAGTGGCTTTTTTACTTGCGATAACACTGTGCGATATGGTGCATAAAGAGCTCGATGATATTCACATCCTCTCTCGACTCTTTAAGATATTCGATTTCATCTAATACAATGAGGTAATGAATTGATTCACTTGGGACATAACCTAAAAACTGGTTTTTATCTTCGATAAAGCCGGTTTCATTTTTTGTTAATAATGGGGTAAAACGGCTAAGGTCAACAAGCTCACTGAGTTTACTGCCATTTTTATTACTGTAGTGGCCTGATGAGCAGGTGATCAGTGCTTGTTCAGGGGAGTCGTTGGTATAACTTGCGCACAGGTAACTGCGAGAGTGGGTCATTAAATCCATCAATAAGTTAATGACACCGTTACTGTATGATTCTACGGGCCTTAATTGATAGTTGTTATTCTCGGAGCGCACTATGTCAGTGAGTTGATTACAGGTATCTTCGATGGTGACAATGTCATTATAGGCCCTAAGGCAGGCATGCATTAAGGTGTTTAATTTACGGTTGGTTAATTCAGTTTTTTCTTTGTAGTCATTAATATCGTATTCCAGCATAACCTGTTCTTCGGGGGCATCGCCTGGTTGACCGGTGCGTAATACGATACGCACACGATGATCTCTTTTAACACGTCTTATCCAATTGGCTACTTTCAAACCTGCATCATTACTCTCCATCACGACATCGAGTAATATGATGGCAATATCATCACGTTGTTGTAATAATTCAATCGCTTCCTGGCCTGAGTAAACACTCAAGATATTTAAACCGACCCCATTAAATGAATAATTGCGTAAGGCCAATTTGGTTACCTCGTGTACGCCGGCTTCATCATCCACAATCAGTAAATTTACTTTCTTGGATTGCTGTTCATTTTTTTGTTCGCTATCTGCTTCTTCTTCAAACAAGAAGTCATCATCGCTATCAGTTGATAAGTCCACGTCTTATTCCTCGTCAGAGTGTCATGCTTGGTAATAGAGTGTTTTTCGCAAAACAGATTACTAAACAGTGCAATTTTATAGTTTAGGTTAAACTCAAAATTACACAAAAGCATGACCTGTTATCGCGGTTAATAATGACAATTAGGTGCTGGATATTAAAATCATAATGATTTTAATAGGGTGGGGAGAAAATGCTTATTAGATTACTTTAGACGCTATGTTTAAACAGAAAGCACCTAAATAGAGCGCCTCCTAATTCACTTTTACCGACGGCAATGTCTGCGTGCATTTTTTTGGTTGCTGCTTTAGTAATCGATAAACCAATGCCTAAACCACCGGTTTTACGGCTACGGCTTTTATCCAAACGAGAGAAGGGGAAAAATATGGTTTCGTAGTGCTCCGTCGCAATCCCTTGTCCATCATCTTCAACGCTCAGTATAAAATGGCCCGACTGCTGTTTTACGCTGATACGTACTTCACTTTTTGCGTAGCTCAGTGCATTTTTCATCAGGTTATCTAAGACTAATCTTAAGTACATGGGATTGGCGATATAGTGTATAGACGCATCAATATTAATCACAGTGTGGATGGTTGAGTCATGCTTAATCGAGGCTAAGCGTGATGCAACAAAAGTACTCAGTTGAATGCTTTGTGTCTGTTGCACAGGTGTTTCATCGGTGACGCTATTAAGCCGAGAAAAAGCAACTATTTGACTAATTAAATCATCAATATCATCAATATATGTTTCAATGTTTTCAAGCAATGCAAGCTGTCGTTGGTCTTCATTCATCTTTTGTAATAAACCCACCGCTAATTGAATGCGGCTCAAGGGAGTACGCACTTCATGGGGCACCGCTTGGGCAAAAATTTGGTTCTCTTTGACGGTATCTGTGATGGCATTAGCCATATTATTAAAGCTGCTGGCAAGTTCATCTAACGGTTTAGAGAAATGCCTGTCTGAGCGTACGTTTAGCTTACCTTCGCCAAACTGCTTATTGGTGGCGACTAAGGTCATGATTTGTTTTTGTAACTGGCTAATAGGGAAATAAACCGCGGCCCCGATGGCAATAATTGAAATTAACGTAAACAGATAAAAGACAATTTGCTCAACATCTACATCGTCTATTTCTTGATATTCCGCCCACTCTTGGTTGGGCTCATTGTTTTGTGGCGTTGATTGTTGCAGTGAATCGGAAATGAGCAGCTGTAAATTATGTTCAGGAAGGTCATACACCGCTAATAAACGCAGGTCTGCTAATTCAAAAACTCGAATGCCATTAGCATCACCGATATAATTGCAGTCAGTGCAGAAAGGGATTTTTTGAGATAAGGCGCGCCATTGTAGGTCAAATTCATTGATAAAAGCGACACCAGCATGAGGCATGTTACGGACTTTCTCTGGTGATGCGATTATTTGTATCTGCAGTTGTAAGTAGATGTAGTGCGTATCACGGACAAAATCGTTGATGCCGTCTTGGTCAAAGAGCTGTTGCACAGAAACGCGGGTGAGTAGCACGCTAAACAATAACGCAAAAATAATGCTGGTATATAAGCGCGTGAATAGCCGTGGTGAGTTATTTTCCATTGAGCAACATATAACCTTTATTTCTGATGGTCGTGATCATTTGATAGGGGATTTTGTCATCTTTTAATTTTTTACGTAACCCTGAAATTCGCATATCGATTGAGCGATTATTGACGTCATAATCAATGCCTCTTAATGCCTGACAACAATCTTCGCGTGAGACCACTTGGCCACTGTTATCATTAAGCAATAACAGCATCTGATATTCTGCATGCGTAAAACATAACTTTTGCCCATCAAGGCTTACCTGTTGGTTTTTTTTGTTAATGATCAAGCGTGGTTCAACGTCTTTTACAGGTGTTTGAGTGATCTCTTGTTGAGATTTTATCAGTGTTTTGGATCTGCGTAAAAGGGCTTCAATACGAGCCACTAATACATGAGGTTTCAATGGTTTAAGTAAAAAGTCATCGGCACCTAATTTTAATAAACTCACTTCACTTACATCGTCATCACAGGCGGTTAATACCAGAATGGGTTGCTCATAAAACATTCTTGCGGCTTTACAGATCTCGATGCCACTCATGCCCGGTAACATCAAATCCAATACGATTAAGTCGGGCTGATAGGTTTTTATCGCCTGTAATGCGTGATTCCCATCATCAACTATTTGGTTGTCGTAACCTTCGACATCTAAATACATCGCGGTTAACCGTGAAATTTCAGCATCATCTTCAATGATCAGTATTTTTCGTTTATTCATTTTTTGTCCATGCCAAAGTGTTTTTACAGATGCTGTTTACGCGTATTTTATAGTGCTTTAGTTTACGGCGAAAAGTTCAATAATATAAGCACTGCTTACAAACGCTTACATGCTCTGTTAATGCTTACACAAGCTTACTTTCCCCTCACGTTTAGATTGCTAAAGTGGCCGTCAATTAATTGCCAATTACATTTATTTTACGCCATTTTTAGCCTCGAAAGGAAAGAACATGAAATTTAAACACATGGCTGTTTTTACATTCTGCACACTCGGACTGGTGGCTTGTGACAAAGACGCTTTAAATAAAAATTATGCCCCTAAACCTACGGCGGGTGAGACTGAGCTTGCTAGCCAACTTGATGAGAAATTCTTCAAGCAAATTGAAACCGCGATGGATGAAATTGAGGTGAATAAAATATGGCCGGGTTATAATTTCAAACGCACTCCTATGTATCTTATTCGCGCGACACATACGCCTAGTGGCGATTTAAAAGATGCTGAAAGCGCATATATTATTAATCCATATGCCAATATATCCAGTACACATACCTTAGGTAAAAATGAAGCTGGAAGCTTGCATATCGTTAAATATGAAGAGGGCATGCAAGTCGCTGCCGATAAGCTCAAAAGTGATGGGGCGAACAGTCGTTTTATTTTTCATTATCCGATTCAAGGCAAAAAATATTACCTGCAAACCTTTGAAAAATCAGCCGTTGAAATAGACAATGTTTTGTATAGCAGTGATGCGGGTTTTGCCGTTCATGAGGCGTTTCATAATTACCAATCTGTGCATTTCAAAGAAAACCCAACCGCTGAGCAGTTGAATCCTATGGATAGCGCACAACTGGCAAAATATCCTCTCAACTTAGCGACATTAACTACGCAGGTTTATCTGCTTGATATGTTTAAAGGTTATCCTGATTCTCCGGGTAATACGAGTAAAGCCACTGCGCTAAGCGTATTAGAAAAGTATGTTGCGGTGGTGGAGTCGATTTTAGAAGCCGATAAACCAATGGAGCATAAAAGCAGTTTGATATATCGCCATGGCTTGAATCAAGAGCGTGGGGAAGGCACGGCTAAATACGTTGATGCGTTAGTTGAGCGTAAATTGTTACCTATTTATAAAAACAAAAAGTTCATTGATAACGTGCCGTTAGCAATGGATACGCCACATAACAACATTAATTTAGCGACTAAATTACGTAATCGAAATGATGTTATTAACTATTTTGCTTTTGAATCCTTCTATGGGTCAGGGGCGAGTATTGTTTTTCTTTTAAATAAAACGGGTTACGACTTCAAGAAAATAGAGCAAGGTACGATTCCTTATCAAGCGGCCTTTGATGTGGTTAAACTCGATGAGATGGCACGTAAGGATTTGTTGCGAGATATTATGGCGAGTGATGAATGGCATGAGGCACAAGTGGCCGCACGACGTTATGAAAAGCTACTGAGTATCAACTAACTAATGCTTATTATGTTGCTAATTACTTATGCTAATAGGGCTGGTTAGTTTCATACAAAATTAAGGAAGAATAGGATGAATTTATTACGATTATTGGCTTCAATTTCAGGGCCTGCTTTTGTTTTATTGTTATTAAGTGGCTGTACTAGTCAGATTGTGGGTACCAGTGAGCAAATTAAAAGTGCTTATGGCAGCGATATTAAAGACTTACAAAAGCTATATCTCACACCACATTATCACTCTGTTAGTTTTTTTGAGTCAAAAACCTTTGCATGGATAGAAACACAAAAGGAATTTGAAAATGGGGATAGATTGCATACCTTTACTAATCCTTACCGTGATTGCACCCTTCATTGGATAACAGATACTAATGGCATGATTAAAAGCGGTTCATTTTATGGGAAATCGTGTAGTCGATAGGTGCTTATTTGTAGTCAATAAGTGCTCAATATGATCTATGTTATTCACTTCATTTAAAGGTTAAACGAAGTGAACAACATAGCTGATAATCTTCAACCATCATGCTAAATGTTTAAAGATAATCTTAGATATTAGCGTTAATAAAATCACGTAACTGTGGCAATGATAACGCACCCACTTTTGTTGCCACTACTTTACCGTCTTTAAATAACAGTAGTGTTGGGATACCACGAATACCGAATTGACGCATAACCTCTTGCGCGTTATCTGCATTGACTTTAACCACTTTAAGATGGCTAAATTCAATGTTAACCTCTTCAACAAGTGGCGCGATCATTTTACAAGGTCCACACCACTCGGCAAAAAAATCAACTAAAACAAAGCCTTTATGAAGTTCAACTTGCTCGTTGAAGTTCTCTGCACTTATTATTTCTACATTACTCATTTGTTTATCCTCTTAATTAATAACTGTAAATGAGTGTACCTAAGTTGATCTTTGTTGATTAGCTAGGTTTAATGGAAATCTTTGTTGCATATATAGAACAGTGAGCCGAAATGAAAACCAGTTTAGATGATCTCTCCATGTTTGTTTGTTTAGTTGAAACGGGCTCATTTACCCGTGCAGCTAAACAACTCAATATTCCCAAATCAAAACTAAGTCGTCATTTAGTACAATTAGAGCAAAGTATTGGTAGCCAGTTATTAATACGCACCACACGAAAACAGCAATTGACTGAAAGTGGCCAGTTACTTTATCAAGCGAGTAAAAGCCATATTGATGCCTTAAGAGGAGTTGAAGAGGAGATTGGATCCTTTATTAATGAACCCAAAGGGCAACTGAATATTCTTTTACCATTGGAATTTTTTAATCAAATAATCAGTGAGTTATTAACGGATTTTGCTAAACGTTATCCAAAAATAATACTTAATTGCAGTCACTATTCAGGAGCTTTGCCAGAAAGTGATTTACCCTATGATCTGTCTTTTGTTTTGCATGAATCGACTTTGCCAGCATCCAACTGGATAGCTAAAACACTGCTCAGTTTCCCACAATCTATTTTTGCTGCCGCCGGCTTTGTTAATACAGAGATTATTGAGCCGAATGATTTACAGAGGTTTCCCTGTATTCTTGCTGAACAGCAAGAGCAGTGGTTATTTCGTGATGGTGAAAATACGCTTTCAGTGGCAGTGCAAGGGCGGGCAACTTTTACTAGCCCAACGATGCGTTTACAAGCGGTGAAACAAAACTTAGGGGTGGCAAAATTACCCGATTACAGTTGCCAAGCTGCGTGTGATTTACAGCGGTTAAAATTAGCTAAACAGCCGGTTGCGTTGCAGCTCAGTGTGTTATACCAAAGCCGAGATATTCCCATTAAAACACGTGTGTTTTTAGACTTTTTTCAAAGCCAATTAGGGCGATTATCGTAACCGGTTCATTTGTATTTTAGCTGTGCTGCTACAGGGGGCTTTGTTCAATTTTATGCTTAATAGTAGCGGCCGTTTATAAGCTACAGACTTGGTTGCGGCCATTGCTTTTAGCGTTATATAACGCATCATCAACACGCACTAATACCGCATCAAAATTGATATCTTCAGGTGTTATCAAGGTAACGCCTAAGCTGACAGTCACCTTTATTTCAACGCCATTTTGATAGGAAATGAACTGCGTTTGGATATTTTCTCTGGTACGTTCTGCCAAAATTTGTGCGTTTTCGAATGGCGTTTCAGGCAAGATAATCGTAAATTCTTCGCCACCAATACGCGCTAAAATATCTTCTTTTCGGATGCTGTTTTGTAGGCTTTTACTGACGACTTTTAATACGTGATCACCCGCCGGATGTCCAAAATTATCATTAATCGCTTTAAAGTGATCAATATCGATGGAGATAATCGCAAAGGGGTTGTGATGGCGTTTCGCCCGAGAAAATTCACGTTCACCTTGTTCCATGAAATAGCGTCGATTGTATAGATTGGTTAAATAATCGGTATTCGCCAAGCGTTTAAACTGCTCTTTCATTTTATAGATTTCGGTGACTTCAGAAGAGAATCCAATCAGCGCAAGCTTATTATCACGTATGATAGGTATCTTCGTACTTAAGAAGTGCTGCTCATTGCCGGCATCATCTACGGTACTTTCTTCTGTTCGTTGTATGCTATTGGTGCTGAACACTTCGCGATCACTTTGATGAAAATGATCCGCTGTTTCTTTGGGAAGAATATCTGTTTCTAATTGACCAATAATTTCCGAGGCCGGTAAACCAAAAACATCGGCAACTTTCGAATTGACGTATAAAAGCGTCTATCTTCACTTTTCATATAAACATGTGCTTCGATATTATCAAGGACCACATTGAGTAAGTTCTGTTGTTCGTCAATGACTTTTCCTAGTCGTTTTTGTTCGGTAATATCAGTGGAAATACCACATAAACCAATGACGTTACCTTGCTCGTCAAATACCGGACTTTTGATCGATTGATAGATACGTAATTCGCCCATTTCCTTTACGTAATTAGATTCTTCGCTGATTATCTTTTGGTCGCTTAGGATGACTTTATTTTCTGTTTCTTGGATTTTTAGGCAGGTTT
>NZ_PJBZ01000111.1 GCF_002835995.1 Psychromonas sp. Urea-02u-13
AGTAGGTGTATCTTTAATGTTTTGTATCAGTTGATTCGGATCTTCAATATTGGGTAGTGCAATACCTTGCATCTCTTGACTG
Organism: Psychromonas sp. Urea-02u-13; assembly: GCF_002835995.1. Lineage (GTDB taxonomy): Bacteria > Pseudomonadota > Gammaproteobacteria > Enterobacterales > Psychromonadaceae > Psychromonas. Next base: position 83 of record NZ_PJBZ01000111.1, read on the forward strand.
CTACGTTTGCCTGCAAAACCACAGCCAACACTATTACGCTCTTCGACTAACTGGTTTGTTTCATCAATTTGGTGTTGTCCACCAAAAGCGCGCTCATACACTAAGGGCATCGACTGGAAAGGCGTAGCTAGACTTGGCTGATCGTTAACCCATTGCCTGTCACCAAATACGCGTACCGTTTTCTGTACTTGGCCTACCATCAAATGAACATCTAATTGTCTGACCTCTTGGTGGTTAGGCGCACAAGCATTGCCTTGCATAATAATGTCTGTATTAGTTTTACCGATATGAAAATCAGAAAGGTGCTTGATGCTTGATAAACCGGGCTCTCCCCAATAATCATCGCCCATTTGTGGGGGAGTTTGTTCATCGGCAAGGCTCCACTGTTGCCCCATAATAAAACTGGCTTTTACAATCACATATAGGGAGTCAACCCCCTGTTCATTAGGGAAAGTAGCGATTTCTGCTGCGAAGGGAGTTGTATTATTGACTTGAAGCATAAGTGTTTTTACCTTGCGCGATCAGTTTACCTGAACAGAGCCACCCATAATGCGGTTGACACCACTTGAACGGTTTAATAGATACTTACCGCGAATAAGAATTTTTCCAGCTTTAGTTAGAGTAATACTTGCTTCACCACACTTAAATACCATCTCTTCCTGCGCTTCAAAGGTGACTTTATTGCCTTCGACCTTGACATCATCAATATTAAGATCACCTGCAAGCTCAACTTTTTCAGTTTCCATTTGCTCAGCAAAGTTTTCAAGCATCGCTTGCAGTGGACTATGAATAAGCCCCATGATGATAGGCTGAGTTAAATCACCCTGGTTAAATAGCAGAGCAACTTGTCGCGATACTTGTTGGTGGGTAACAGACGTTGTGCTAATCGCTTGAATAGCACACGCTTTAGGGTTCTGCGCAAAATCAACCATGGCTTGACCATTATTATCAATTGTGACTAATGTGCCGATGATTATCTCACCAGCAGCAATACTATACTCACTCGCGAGGTTTTCTGCTGAGGCTTCAATTTCAGTTGCTTGTTTATTCATAATAATTTTTAGTTCGATAGAACTTTGCTTCCTTTTAGTACCACATTGCCGGAGCCCTTAACGTTGATATTCTTACCACTAATTGTAATATCACCATTACTCTTCATCACAATCTGTGCAGATCCGGTTTTAATTATTATTTTTTCATCAGCTTCCATTGTGATCGTTTTAGCGTTCAAGCCATACTCTTTGGTGACAGCTTCAGTGTATTTACCTTTAATCGTTTCACTGAGGTCTTTTTCAACATTAATGGTCATATTACCCATGATCGCTTCACGGTGTTCTTTACCAACATCAATGGTTTTATTGTTAGCGATTGACTCAGTTTGATTGTTATTTACAATTTTATTGCGGTCATTTTCAATGGTAGAGTTCTCATCGTGCTTAACTGTTTTCGTGCGATCATTTCCAATACTTGAAATTTCATCATGTTTAACCGTCTTAATACGATCATTATCAATGGTCAACGTTTCATTATTTTCAACTTGAGTATCTAAATCTTTTTCTGCATGCAGGTATATCTGCTCTGCATCTTTTTTATCTTCAAAGCGAATTTCATTATAATGATCAGCCCCACCTTTTTTGGTCGAGTGCGTTTTAATACCACTTTGGGTTTTTGATGGATATGGCGGTTTATTATTACCGTTGTAAACAGAGCCAGTCACGATAGGGCGATCTGGATCCCCATCTAAGAACGAGATGATGACTTCATGGCCAATACGCGGTACAAATGAAGACCCCCAACCATTACCTGCCCATGCTTGCATTACACGTACAAAACACGAGCTATTCTCGTCTTTTTTACCCTCTCGATCCCACATAAACTGCACTTTAATACGGCCAAATTCATCAATGTGAATCTCTTCGCCTTTAGGGCCAGTTACTAAAGCTGATTGTGGTCCGTACATAACGGGTCGGTTATAGACCATTGGCGGGCGATACATGTTTTCAAGTGGCATACAGGTGAAATTATTACTGTAGTGCTCATCGCCACCTTGACCCGTTGAAAAGGTATTCTCATAAGCTTGGTGATGTACTGTTAACAGTAAGTATTTACCTACTTCTGACTTCGCATCATGTTTATCGAGTTTAAAAAATAGACCAGCAGCAAAACTTGAACAGCTACTTGCACCAGCAATAGTATTGCTATTTACCTCTTCCGCATCCATACGTGCATTAGCGATATTTTTGCCCGATGCAAAATCATATAAACTTGGGTAATCGTAATGTTTGAACTTATTGTTTTTCTCAAGCTTACTTTTAGAAGGGCTTTCTGCAATTAAATTTTTATTAGGCTCTTTAAAGTTATAGTCATTAACTATCCACTCGCCTTTTTTAAACTCATAGTTATGTAACCATGCGTTAATTTCGGCATCAGGACTATCACCCTTAGAGTAAGTTAAGTCACTTTGTGGAGATTCTGCGTATGCACTCATCTGATCAACAATCACAAAGGTATGTTTGCCATCTTCATGCTTAAAATAGCTTGCATAACCTTCTTCAGCGAGCAAGCGCATTACAAACGTTAAGTCGCTTTCACCGTATTGCACACAATATTCACGTACGCCACCAGGGGCAGCTTTAAAGTCAAAATCGTTATAGGCTAAGTCAGAAAAAATTTGACTGACAATATCTTTACACGTTTTGTTTTGGAATATACGACGATTTTCAGTACGGTCTAAGAACCATGTCCATGGCACAACCGTAAAATGGTATTCACGTAACCCATTCTGTTTGATTTCACCAAACGAAAAGTGGCTTACAACACCATTAAACACGCGGTTAATACCATCGTGAATAGTAAAAGTGATTGCTTTATTAATTAACTGTTTTGCTTCGATATCTGTATTTTCAGACATCGCCGTCAAGTTAAATTGAAAAAGAGAAGAGATAGACTCGATACCATTGATCGAAGTAAGTAGCAGTTCATCTTTCGCTAATGATGTAACAATCGATAAAAAACGACCATCTTGAGTATATGTACTCATTCGCTAATCTCGCTCCCTGAAAATAGATATTGAATTGTATTACTAGAATTATTCATAATGATTTTGTTAATGTCATTTACTTTAATTTACTAACAAAATGATTATAAAAAAAAGATACAGCGTTAGCTGTATCTTTAAATATGGTCTTATTATTACAGAGCTTTAGCTGTAGTAAGGTCGTAACCAGCACGTTGTGGGCTACCACTTTTGTTGCTACCATCGAAATCAGTGTAGTTAATTTCGCACTTAGAAAAGCTAAGTGTTAAGTTTTCAGTTGGTTCTTCATCACCGTTTGCAGAGATGTGGTAACTACTTACTAAACAATCCTGTAACGCGTAAGACATGAATTCTTCAACTTTAGCAGTACCAGTACGAACAAACTTCAGTGTTACTTTTTTGCCAGATGAACCCGATACACCCTCTTTAAACAAGGCAGTAACAGAGTTGTCAGCTGATTTAACTAAAGATACTTCAGAAACGATTGGCTTACCGACTTCACGGTTAGCCATTTTACCTGATTCCATTGTTAAACCACGGCTTACACCGAAGCTTACTGAATCAACTAATACATGATTCTCGAAACCTTCAGCAGTAACGTTTCCTTTAATTCCTTCAAACTCTAAATAAATTGCCATATATTTCCATTTCCATAGTTAATACCAAATCGGTATTGAGTTAATAACACTTTTATAACCTAAGTGTTAATCAGATTTTACAATCCCGTAAAATAAAATATTTTTGCTAATTATTCAACAAAAAACTCACTTAAATTGCGTTTTTTTTTACTTTTTAGAACACGTACTGGAAATCAAAAGTAATTAGCATAGAATCATAGTCTGAGTCTTCTCCTGCAACTTCTAATTCGCTTAAAATTGGAAAAGCTAATTGAACAGTGCCATCAAAACCACTTCGATGAGATACCTTTAAGCCTAATCCAACATCCGCTAAATGTGCAGTTGCATATGTATTTTGAAGATCTAACAAATGCTGGTAACCATACGCATAATCAAAAAACACAAAAGGTTTAAATGAATTACTAAAATCAGCTCCTGCAATTGAAAAATCAAAAAGACTCGGGCTATTAAAAATCCAATCAGTACCTAAATAAATAGCATCATCAGCAGTAAAGTAGCTAGAAGAAAACCCCCTAACTTTAGTTGGTCCCGTTAATGAAAAACGAGAAAGAGACGATAAATTAGTGCCGGCATATTGGCTATAAGAACGAAAAACAACACGAGAATTGCTATCTGTAAGAGGTACTTTGAAAAAGCTCAACAACGTGTAATCAACCATTAACACGTGAAACTTTTCTTTTTGACCGACCGAAAAACCATAATCAAAAAAACCATAGTTATAACCGATATTAACTTCATGTAGTAGCTTATTGGTATCATCAAGTAAATCAAATCGATACGATAATGCTAAACGAGATAAACGTTCATCAAGATAATTGTCAATATCTGGTAAATCACCTATTTGCAAATCAGAGCTAATATTTTCATAGCGTAATAAATAACTACTATTTTGCTTTCGACTTCGCTGTGAAATGTAGGTTCCCTGTACACCATATACATCTACTACACCGCTTAAATCGATGTTAGCCGCGATAGAAGATTGGTCTACTAAAAATTGATTTTGTGATATATCAACAGCAACTCGCAAACGAGGGCTAAAAAAATTACTTTCATAATTGATCTGCCAAAAAGTGGTATCTTCAGGTAATACAGTTTGTAATAGGCTAACATTCAAATAGTCAGCAAAGCCAAACAGGTTATTTGCTTGACCACCAATAAGAAATCGGTACAAACCAGATTCTTTTGACCCATGGTTATCGACTCGAGTATTAAAGCTAAAACGTTCTTCTTGGCGAACGCTTACATTTAACTTGGTATCTCCAACTTGTGTGCCAGGCTCAAAATAACCATCTACATTTATGCCTGGATATCCATTAATAATAAAAAGATTTTCTTCTATGCTTTCACTGGTAACTGGTTTATCAAGATAATTACCAAATACAGAGGAGATCTCATCGTCGTCATACAAGGCATTACCATGCACATTAATTTCACCCAATATACCTAACAAGACGGTTAAGTTAACGACACCATCGCGCACTTCTTGCTTTGGGATATACGCTTTAGCAAGAATAAAACCACGTTTTCGATAGAATTGAGTAATGCTATTAGCAACGCCCTCTATTTGCCCAAGAGTCACACCACGCTTGCCTTGTTGGGCACGAATCAACCACACTAACTTTTGTACTTCTAAAGGTGAAACATGGCGGTCTACTGTTTCCTCTTCAATATCAATGAGTAAATCAGATAGTTCCCCTAATTCATTAATTGTGTAACCAGATTCTAATAATTTTCCTTCCCCCATAAGGTCAAAACGAATACTTTCTACTAACTGTGCAATCGCTTCACGTGTTATGCCTAATTCTGGGAACTCAACCAAACCTTGAATACGAAACTCTGCGACAGCTAAACGGGGCCCAGAGTTTGGATCTAGTGATCTTTCTCTCACAGCAGGAATATCCATATCTTGCAGGAGTGTTTTTTCTTTAATTTTTCGTAACTGCTCAATCTCAGGCATTTTCAAAAAATCAGCCTGCACTATTGATGACAGTAAACTCAGCAATATAATGGATATTGCTTTTTTCCATGAAAACATCAGTCCCTTTCTCACAATTAAACCTTCAGTCTGTTTTAAAATATAATATTCAGAAGCTTACAACATATTAAATCCGTATTAATAATACTTATACGCTTAAATATCTTGATCATATTCTTCTTCATATTCTTCTTCTTCATTCTCATCAACGCGTTGATCTTTTGGTAAATAAATAGAAATATCATCAACAGTATAATTACGTACATCTGCGAATATTGCAGGATCAACTTCACTTAATGGTTCAACTTCAACCAATTGTTGTCCAGACAACCCTGTAACGGTGCTCACAACCTGTAAAACTAAATCGCTACTCGTTGTAATAGTATTAGGCTGTGCACCGTAGTAATGGATAGAAGCAAGACTACCTATCAAAGTAAAGTCGTTGTTCACACGTAAACGAATCGGTTGTACAGCAGTACCAAAGCTAGTTACACTATTAACCAGTAAGTTCTCTGCAATAATATCTGGTTCATTAAAGCCAACACCGGTTGTATAAACAGACCCGGCCCCATCATTGATAATCGCAACACTGCCACTATAAACTTGATTACTAATCGGTAAACCATAATTGGCATCGATTGCGCCTTGAATATTTCCTGATGATGCGGTTGTAGTTTGCAACGTAATATCACCCGCATTACTAATAATAATATCGCCTTTATTTCTTAAATCAGTAATCGCAACATTCTGGCCATTATTAATAAAGAGTAATCCAGAGTCCGTATTGATAGCACTTAACAGTGCAGTTTCCGTATTAATAGCCCCCGTGGTGTTTAAACTAGAACCATTTAATAACGTATCATATAACCCCTCACCGATTCCTGTCGTAGCACGGAGTGTTATTACTGGAGCTGTCAAACTTGAATTTTCAGACACTATGTTAGCATTACCAGCATTAAAATAGAGTGACTCACCAGCTGTTATTCTACCTAGTTTCATTTCACCATTTGAATTAACAATTAAGTTACTCGCTAATTCACTATCCAATACAGAAATGCCATTCACGTCAGTAATAGTGGCAGAATTTGCCGTCACAGAAATTGCATCGAAGTCATTATTTTCATCAGTAAAAGTAATATTGCCAGCATTAGCGACTAAGGTTGTTGTTACCTCATCGACATTACTTGAGATCGCCACCGTACCATTACCAACAATATCCCCTGTAATCGCATTAATAGTAAGATTTTTTGCCGTTAGGTCATTTATTAGCACATCATTATTAGCAGTGATAGATAACGAATCAGCTGTTGTTGTGCCATTGAGTAAAACATCACCCTGTGACGAAAGTAGCGTAGCAATACCTGAACCATTACTTGCAAGTAGCAAATCTCCTTCCACGATAATACTATCCGTAGACGTCACTGAAACATTCTGGCTACTTAGGCCAACTATGCGAGTCAATGCATCGTTATTTAATACGATATCATTGGCACTGAGGTCTATATTACCTGTTAATTGATTGTTCCCAGAGAGGTTGATTTTCGTTGCGGCAAGCGTTAAATTTCCAGAAGAAGTTAACCCATTACTCGCATTCACATCCCCATTAGTTACATTAATGTTTACATCACCACTGCTATTACTTAATTGCGAGAAGTTAATATCGCCAGATTGATTTAAATAAATATCACCACTGTGATCAGCAATTAACAATTCTGAAACATTGGTCTCAATGGCATCACCAACCCCCATTGCAATAACGTTATTCAGTAATAGTCGGTCTGTATTTACACTACCTGATGTTTGCCTTACTTCATTTGCGCTAATAGATAAATCACCATTAACATCGACAGAATCTGTCAATACGAGCGAACTGCCAATGCCAGCAATGGTAATGTCACCTTTGAGTAATGACTCAAAGCTTATATTTACCGATGCAGAATCTGTACTAAACTGTGTCGCATCTAAATATAAAGTATCTGCATTTTGGCCACTATTGATAACGAGGCTAGTCGTTGCTATGTCATCATTAACAGAGGTAACGTCTCTGAAGTTGATAGCAACATTAGTGCTTGAATTTTCTTTAGTGAAATGAAGTTGATCAAATTGATTACCATCAACGCTTACATTTGGCGTGTAGGTTTCAGAAAAACTATTTGCAGTACCAGTGATATTAACAACGTCAGCGCCTTCTCCGCCATTAAAGTTAATCACAGCAGACTCTGTACGTGATTGCTTATCAAGTATTACATTCAGCGTATCTGCACTACCTCCGCCATTAATCATATTAGTAATAACGCCATTTCCACTAACAGTGAAGTTATCAATACCAGAGCCACCAGTCACCGTTGAAAACCCACTGAACGCTAACAAGGTACTTAGCGCAGAAGTGTCAGTAACGGTTCCTTTATTCAGTTCATTAATCACCCATGTCGTCAGCACATCATCTTGAGCAGTAATTGTACCATTCCCTTTTTGCGCAGTAACACCTTCAAAGCCAACAATGTCATCACCAATAGTAACCGACACATTATCAAGCATATAAGTAACATAATCAGTGCCGCTATCACCCTGCATTAGATTTGCAGTACCGCCAGAAACGGTAAATGTATCATCTCCTTCACCACCAGAGATTAACGCAACATTACCGCCAGAAAGAGTGATAGTATCAGCGCCTTGTCCCATCGAAATACTACTTACGCCACCACCTGCTACATTAAACTTATCAACTTCGCTACCACCCGTTAAATGATCAAAATTACTAAATAAAGTCGTTATACCACTATAAGCAACCGACCCACTTTCATTACCATTAACAAGCCAAGTATTACTGACATTACCTGCTAACAAGGTGTTTTCCGTTGCACTATTTGCAACAATGCTCTCCATATTAACAACATTTAGATTATCGTTTGTATTGTTACCCAGCTCAATAATTTGGATATCATTCGCTGTAATTTCTAATGAATCACTGCCTGAACCACCATCAATTAAACCAGTAACATCGCCAGCCCCAGAGAGAGTAAATTGATCAATAGATCGACCACCGGTCATGTTTTTGAAACCCGAGAAATTAACCGTACCAGTGTTATTCGTTAAAAAACCGCTGTTTTCACCATCAATAGTCCAAACATTAGCATTGTTCGACCCGACTAAATGTGCATCTTCTTCTGTTGCGACTAAATTCTCAACCTGTGTCACATTGACACCTAACTCAACCGTTTGCGCGGTCCCTGTCAGAGTCAGATTATCTCGTCCACCAGCACCATCAATAAGGCCAGAAATTTGGCTAATATCGGAAACATTGAAATTATCAACCTCATTACCACCAACAATATCACTGATATTATCGAAAGTAACACCGGCAACATTACCCGTATTATCACCAGTAATGTTCCACGTATTATCAATATCAGCACCTTGAAGCGTATTAATACCAGCAGCGGCATGCAATAGTTCAATACGCGTGATATCAGCATCTAAAATTATATGTTGATTGGCAGCGCTTAACATAACGCTATCATTACCTAAGCCACCATCAATTTTGCCAGAAATTTGAGAAATAGACGTTAATGAAAATTCATCTTGACCTGTGCCTCCCAATAAATCACTAAAGTTAGAAAAAGAAAGCCCATTAACGGTTCCTTTATCATTATCAGTAATATTCCACTCATTAGAAATATCTGAGGCTTGTAGCATATTACTACCTGATGAGGCATTTAGAGTCCCAATATTCGTAATATCCTTTTCAATAACAACGGTTTGATTAGCTGTCGTTAGATTGACCGTATTAGCGCCACCTCCACCATCAATCAATCCCGAAACAAAATCGATATCAGATAACGTAAAGTTATCTATTCCATCACCACCTTTTAACTGACCAAAATTAGAAAACCTAACGCCATCAACCGTACCGGTATTATTAGCTGAGATAAGCCAGGTATTAGCAATACTATCTTTGGCTTGCAATGTATTCACACCATCAGCTGCATTTACCATTTCAAAGTTAGTAATATCAGAAAGCTTAACTGTTTGATTAGAACCGGTAATATTGAGCGTATCGGAGGTGCCCTCTCCAGCATCAATTTGAATATTAGGATCAATACTGGCCATATTGACGATATCATTACCACTTCCAGCTAAAATAGAATTTAACGTCGCGGTATTATTTTCAAAGGTAAAAGTATCAACACTACTCCCTCCTTCTAAATGACTAAAATTAGTAAATCTCAGCCCATTTAAATCCCCCGCATTGGCACCATCAATAGCCCAAATATTATTCCCATTATTAGCCTGCAGAGTATTTTCAGCATCTACAGAACCATTAACTATTTCGATTCCCGTCATTGAAGTGGCAACATTGACAACCTGATTACTTGCCAGTAAATGAATCGTATCTGCCCCCTCACCGCCATCGATAACAGAATTAACAATATCAATATTTTTTAAATAGATTTGATCATTACCACTACCTGCGTTAAGGCTATTAACAAGTGCATTAATATTAAAAGTATCAATTTGATCGCCACCAATTAATTCACTAACATCTTCAAAGTTTGTGGTGACCCCTGCGTAAAGAAGTGAACCTGCATTTTCAGTAGTCACATTCCAAGTGCTTTCAATATTTGAACCTAGTAAGGTGTTGACTCCGCCGCCGCCTTTAATATTGCCATCTAGTGAGCCTGAATCTCCAATAGCGAAAGTATCGATGCCACTACCGCCCGTTAAATTCAGCACATCACTAAATACAAAAGTAACATCATTAAAACCATCATAATATGAAACAGAGCCGGCATCGGTTCCACTGATTAACCAAGTATTGGTAACATCACGACCTATTACTGTCGAGTCTCTGCCATTACCAATCACTTCTCCGATACCCGTTGTTTTATTGAGATCAATTGCAACGATTCCGACATACTGACTGTAATCTTGTGTATCAGAACTGCCTGGTGCACTACTTAAATTTTCAACGCTGTAAAACTCCCGTACCACAAGGCCATTTTCGACTTCACCGTCATAACCATTTTTTATTAACCAAGTATTTGACGACGTATTGACAGTTAAGCTGTCGTTTCCAATGCCACCATCTACATATGAATTATTTGTAGATAACGAGCTAACAGTATTTAATATGAAAGAGTCATCCCCTTCATTTCCATACATTTTGTCAATTTTACCCGTTTCTGTAACCGTAAAGTGATCCGCTAAAGTACCGCCTTTTAATCGACTAAACCCTTTAAAATCAACCCCAGCCACATCCCCAGAATTGCTACCATCGATAGTCCAAGTATTAATGTCATTACCGGCGGTTAACGTATGAACACTGCTATGTTGTGCCTCAACAATCTCAAAATTAGAGATATTCGTTAAAGAAAGATCTTGAGAAGCGCCCGTTAAAATCAAACTATCGGTATCACCAACTCCCCCATCCATTGGGATATTCACTCGATTAATGTTATCAAGCGTTACGGTATCGTTACCTAAGCCAGCGTTTAAACTATTCGCATTAGCATTGATATTAAAATTATCATCACCCGCACCACCCGTTAAATTACCAATCAAATAATTGATATTAAACGTATCACCTTTGCTACCAGCCACTAAATCTGCAAAATTAGTGAACGAGACACTGCCAACATGCCCAGAATTTGCAGAGGTAACATTCCACGTATTTTGGGAATCGTCGCTACCTTGCAATGTATTTGTCCCACTAGTTGCAACATAAGACTCGATATTCACAGCATCAGTGCCAATTAAAACTATTTGTGATGCATCAGTAACGGTAACCGTATCCATTGTGCTGGCATCACCACCATCAATCTTACCTATCTCAGAAAATGAACCTAGCGAGAAAGCATCGTTTTGATTACCCCCGACTAAATTAGCAAAATTGGAAAAACCAATAGTGTTATTTAATGTGCCTTTATTCGCATCAGTAATCAGCCATGTATTCGCCACGTTTTCACCTTGTAGCGTATTAATGCCACTGGTCGCAATATAAGACTCAATGTTCACTGCATCGGCGCCAATTACAATCGTTTGTGATGCATCTGTCACGGTGACACTATCTATAGTGCTAGCGTCTCCACCATCAATTTTGCCGATATTAACAAAAGACCCAAGCGAGAAGCTGTCATCTTGATTCCCGCCCACTAAGTTAGCAAAGTTGGCAAAGCCAATATCACCGTTGAGCGTGCCCTGATTACTGCCATTAATGTTCCATGTATTATTCGTATCTGCACCCTGTAATGTATTAACACCACTGGTGGCGGTATAAGACTCAATATTCACAGCATCCGTGCCAATCACAATCGTTTGTGATGCATCCGTAATTGTTACACTATCGATTGTTGTTGCGTTACCACCATCAATTTTACCAATCTCAGAAAATGAGCCTATCGAGAAATTATCGTCTTTGTTACCACCGATTAAATTAGCAAAGTTGCTAAAAGTAATTGTATTGTTTAACGTACCTTTATTTGTATCAGTAATTAGCCATGTATTATTTGTATCTTGCCCTTGCAAGGTATTATTTCCCCCCGTCGCTAAGGCATTAACCGCCTCTATCCCGACCAAGTCAGAAAGAACCAGCGTTTGAGCTTCACTAGTAAGGTTTAATACATCGTTACTGCCAGTGCTTCCATCAATACTGCCAGTGACTAATGCTGTCGCATCAATATTAATGATGTCGTCTCCGGCCCCTGCGTTCACACTTGCCGTTGTCGCAGTAATGTTAAAGGTATCACTACCATTACCGCCTTTTAAATGACCGATAATCGCATCAATATTAAAAATATCACCACCACTACCGGCCTCTAAATCAGCAAAGTTGCTAAAACTAATACCTTCAACATTACCTGTATTAGCTGATGTTATATTCCATGTATTCGTGGTCGTATTTCCCGCTTGCAGTGTATTGCTAGCGCCTGTTGAGAGTGCATTAACCGCCTCTATTCCTAACAAGGTAGATAGGTCAAGCGTTTGTGCTGCCGTAGTAAGATTTAACCTATCATTACTACCTGTGCTTCCATCAATATTACCCGTGACTAATGCTCTCGTAGCAATATTAATAATGTCATTTCCTCCGCCAGCATTAACACTGGCGGTCGTCGCTACAATGTTAAAGACATCGATGCCATCACCGCCCTTTAAATTGCCAATAATCGCATCAATATTAAAAATATCACCGCCACTACCGGCTTCTAAATCAGCAAAGTTACTGAAGGTAATACCTGCAACATTACCTGTATTAGTGGATGTCACATTCCAAGTATTAGTCGCAGAGTTCCCAGCTTGTAGTGTATTCGGACCACCGGTGGAGAGAGCATTGACCGCTTCAATTCCTACTAAGGTAGAAAGATCAAGTGTTTGCGCTTCCGTAGTAATGTTTAATACATCATTAATCCCAGTACCACCCTCAATAGAGCCCGTGACCAATGCTGTCGTAGCAATATTAATAATGTCATTTCCAGCGCCTGCATCAATGCTTGCCGTGCTCGCTGTTATATTAAAATGATCGCCCCCCATACCGCCCGTTAAGTTGCCGATACTATCGTTGATATTAAACGTATCACCTTGACTGCCTGCGATTAAATCAGCGAAATTAGTGAAAGTAATCCCCCCTACCGTGTTGCCTAGCGTGGTGATATCCCAGGTATTTATTTGTGTATTACTGCCTTGAAGAGTGCTCGTGCCGGAAACAAAACCATTTACAAACTCAACCGCGCTAAAAGTAGCTAAATCCAGTGTTTGCCCAGCAGCCGTTAAATTAATAGTGTCGTTTGCACCATCTTGCCCATCAATGCGGCCGGTGATTAAATGGGTATCACTAACATTAATTACATCATCACCACTGCCCGCGTTAATATTCTCAATAGACGCATTAACGGTGAAATTATCAATACCCGTCCCACCTTGCAGGTCATCAATATTTGAAAATGTAACACTGTTAGTACCATTAGAAAGTGTATTGACAGCATCGACTACCCACGTATTCGTATTGATTGCACTATTCCAACCAATTAACTCATCAGTACCTGAAGTGCCACCATCAATGGTTGTAGCGAAGCCATTGGTTAATAATGTGAAAGTATCGTTACCTGCGCCACCCGTTAGGTTGCCAATCGCAGCGTCAATATTAAAGATATCCCCCCCACTGCCCGCTACTAAGTTGGCGAAATTACTGAAACTAATCGT
>NZ_PJBZ01000112.1 GCF_002835995.1 Psychromonas sp. Urea-02u-13
TAGCGCAAACCTATTATCTGATGTATATAAGCATATTTCTCAAATTACTAACCCCGCTTTAAATCCTTATGGCTTTCCTATTGAAGTAAAAAGTCACAAGAGTACAAGTAGTGATTGTCAAAGTGGTGATTATTCGATGCAGGTTCAACAACCTACTGCAGGCATTGGTCCTGCAACATTAACGATGAATAATTGTTTGATGGGCTATTCTGATGAAAGTAATCGAGTTACATTTAACGGGAAAAAATAAGTTAATTACAGACGTTATGATGAATTTGATCAGACGATTTCTTTTCGTACGGCATTTAATAATTACAGTTATAACAATAGTTTTACAGTATCAGGTAGTGAATACTTTAGCCGTAGTTTAACGGAAGGTATTTTTGATATTAGCGTATTGGGTAATGACTTCGGAAGTTACGATAGAATATTTACGAGTGATATCTTTATTGAATCAGAAAGTACGTATTCTGAATTTAATACAATATTAACAGATAACTTTAGGGTTGATGAAAAAATCAATAGCGATGGTCTAACACAATACTATGTGTCAGGTAATTATTACGATAAGAATGAAGGACTAGTCGTTATTAATACTGTTACACCTTTAGAAGTTATAGCCCCAATTCAAGAATCTGATGAGCAATTATCGCTTCCAACATTGGTAAATGGGCATATCGAATTATTAGGCGACAATAATAGTAAAGTAAAATTATTAGCTGATAACTTCAGTGTTACATATAGTATTGATGCTGATGGAGATGGTATTTATGAGCAATCTGGTTTAAGTAGTCCATTTTAGACTTCTTAATTGTCTAATATATTAAATTAATGCCTATTCATAAAAGTAATAGGCATTTTTTATAGAGTGATTATGCATCAACATAAACAAAGCGGGGTTGCATTACCCCGTTTATATTTACTTCTTCTATAAACATATCAAGCGGTCTAACCCAAAGAGCGTGATCTCCATACAGGGGGCGATAAACGACCATTTTCTCTTCTGTTTCACTGTGGGTTGCAATATCTTCGACCTGATAAAAACTACCTTTGTAGTGCTTATATTTTCCAAGTTTAATTAAACTATTCATCTATTTCTCATATGTGGCCTCAAAACGAAGTAAAAGCGTAACATATTGGCTTTTATTTTCCTAAATCAAAAACAATGGTTGAATAAGCGCGCTGGAATGCTTATTCTCATTGAATTAATCAAACGTATATAAATATTTTAAAGGGGCGAATTCATGACATTAGAGTTATTAGAGAAATTAGAAAGCAAAATTCAAAACGCAGTAGACACCATCTCTTTATTACAGATGGAAGTTGAAGAGCTAAAAGAAGACAAAAGAAACTTATCTGAAAAATCAGAAGAATTAGTTTCAGCTAATAGTAAATTAACGGAAGAGCACTTACAGTGGCAATCTCGTTTAAGCGCATTAGTGGGTAAAATCGAAGAAGCTGAAGAAACAATGTAATTTCACTATTTTTCAGTGCAGTGAAAACGGCGATAAAAAAAGCCCAATGAACTTTCATTCATTGGGTTTTTTTGTATCTCGATTTATCTGTTATCGACTTACTCTGTTTCGTCCACTTCATCTAGCTCTAGCGGTTCAGGCGAAATAATAATACCCGTGCTATCAGCGTAAAGAATATCTTCAGGTAAGAAACTGACACCCGCAAAGTTAACCGGTACATTTAACTCGCCGACTTCGTTATCTTCAGCACCGACTGGAATTGCTGTGATTGCTTGAATACCAATATCTAATTCTTCAAGTGCATCAACTTCGCGGATACAGCCATTAACCACTAAACCTTCCCAACCATTTGCAACGGCGAGTTCAGCGATATGTGAGTTAACTAATGCGCGACGTAACGAGCCTCCACCATCAATCAGCAACACTTTTCCTATGCCATTCTCTTCCAATGTTTTGTAAATAAGACCAACAGACTCAAAACATTTAATAGTAACGACTTCGCCGGCAAATGAACTACGGCCACCAAAATTAGTTAATAAAGGTTCAACCACGTCAATGGTTTCTGCATAAATATCGCACAGTAAAGAGGTATTATAATTCATAGGTGGCTCACTTATTGGTTGAAGTAATGGTCTCAGTATAAACCGATACTTATGTTACCTCAAGATGCTTTGTCAGGCGTGATCTTGAATTTCAGATCAAGGCACAACATGAGGTAATTGTATTCACTTTCCGATTGTTGTAACGCTGGGCTGACTTTCGAGATCGCGCCCCATAGGGCAAGGCAAGTTGCACCAACCTACGTTGTTATAAAATCTTTATGTAGAATAACTATACTTCAATTTTATGCCTAGTATCTTGGAGCAACTTGTCTTGCTGACTTTGCATCTTGAAGTATCATAGGTATAGCTCTTCATTTACAATTATGTTTCCATTAAAAATTAATCTAGCTCATTAAAAAATGAGCGATCAAAGGATTTTTCACAATAATGGCACTTGAGTTTTAAGTCGCGGCGGTTATTAACGTAAAATTGTGTTTCTACAGGCTCGTTATGACTAATGCAATTACTGTTCGGGCAAGCTAGCACGCCGACAAATGCATCGGGTAACTGCACTTTAAATTTATTAACCACAGTGAAGTTTTTAATTTGGTTAATCGTGGCATCAGGTGCAAATAAGGCAAGTTGGTTAGCTTGCTCGTCACTGATAAAAGTATTCTCTACTTTGATAAGATCTTTTCGTTGGCCGTTCTTTTTATGCAGGTTTAGACCTACTGTTATTTTTTCATTGGCTTGTGCCAGTTTAAAAAACTTTAATATTTTTATCCCTTGTTGTGCTGGGATATGGTCAATAACAGAGCCATCTTGAATTGCTTCAACCTGTAACTTATGGTCGTTCATGATTTAACCCTCCGCTTGAAAATGATTTGTTAATAATAACGCTAACAATGCTTGGCGTGCATAAACACCATTCTGTGCTTGTTCAAAGTAATAAGCATATGGCGTGTCATCAACGTCTTTATCTATTTCATCAATGCGCGGCAGTGGGTGTAGTACTTTTAAATTATCGCGTACACCACTTAACATAGAAGCATTTAATAAGAAGGCTGATTTTATATGTTGGTATTCTGTTTCGTCAAAGCGCTCTTTTTGAACACGTGTCATGTACAAAATATCAAGTGAATCAATCACCTCTTCAATACTTGAATGTACTGAGTAACCAATACTTTTATCATTTAGCTCTTCCAGAATATAATCCGGCATTGCTAAGGCATCTGGCGCGATAAAAAATAGTTTACAGTTAAACTGTGACAAGGCTTGCGCAAGTGAATGCACGGTACGGCCGTATTTTAAATCACCAACAAAGGCAATATTGAGGTTATCTAACGTGCCTTGTGTTTCGTAGATAGTAAACAGATCTAACAAGGTTTGTGTTGGATGCTGATTCGCGCCATCACCGCCATTAATCACTGGAATGTCAGTAAATTCAGAGGCTAAACGGGCCGCGCCTTCTTGAGGATGACGCATAAAGAAAGCATCTGCATAAGAGCTGATCACTTTCACTGAGTCCGCTAAGGTCTCACCTTTTTGTGCGAGTGAGGTATTACCACCACTGTCAAAACCAATAACACTGCCACCTAAACGTTGTACGGCTGTTTCAAATGACAAACGAGTACGTGTAGAGGCTTCAAAAAAACAGCTCGCAATTACTTTATTTTTAAGTAAATCCGGTTGAGGAGTTTTCTTTAAAGAGTTGGCTGTTTGCAAGATAAGTTCAAGGTCGCTACGAGTTAGATCAGCGATTGAGATAATATTCTGTTGGTATAGCGGGTTATTCATTTTTATGGACTCATGGTTAACCTGTGAAGAAGTAAATTATAACACCTTCATGATTGAATTCTTTAAGTGTTTTCGCTTTAAATCAGAGTTATGATGCGGAGTCTTTTATTTCTGGAATATCACTAATGTTGCCTCGTTTACTGTTTGTTTTTTCTCTTCTTTATTCAATTAATAGCGTGGCCAGTGATTGGCAAGCTTTGCACCCTTTATTACCTAAAGGCACGCAGTTTTCTTACATGGTCGTTGATGCAAAAAAAGGATCTGTATTAGCTGAGCATCAACAAGAAACGTTACGCACCCCGGCTAGCATACAAAAATTACTCACTGCAACGGCTGCTAAATTACACTTAGGTGGCGATTTTCAATATCAAACGCTACTGACAGGCTCAAAAAAACGAATAAAGAATCACCACTATCAAGGTGATCTACGTTTAAATTTTGTCGGTGATCCGACCTTGAAACGGTCTGATATTAGTAAATTATTAGTGACGTTAAAAAAATTAGGTATAAAGAAAATAAACGGTGATTTCATTATTAATGATGCGCAGTTTAATGGTTATCAATGGAGTAACGGCCAAGCCTGGAATGACCTGGGGGTGTGTTATACGGCGCCTTCAAATGCCATTATTGTTAATAACAACTGTGTCTTAGGTAATTTAAGCCTTAAGAGTAAAGATGCCAAAAAGGCAACCATCTATATCCCTGATTATGAGCCTGTTACGATTAGCGCGGATGTTGATGTAGTCACTAAAGAGCAACGTGAGATGCAGTTCTGTGCGCTGGAAGTGACTCGTAATAGCCAGAATAGTTATCATTTATGGGGCTGTATGGTGCCGAGGAATCGTCCTTTTGGTTTAGCGTTTGCTGTTAATGACCCTTTTCAATACGCGTCAAAAATTATTGAAGATGAATTACAGAAATTAGGCATCTCGCTGACTGGTACTGTTCGTTTAGAAAGTGAAAAACATGAGGGTGATGAAGTACTTGCTAGTTATCAATCTCCCACGTTAGATAAACTGCTAACCGTTATGATGAAAGAGTCTGATAATTTAATTGCGGATAGTCTGTTTAAAACCTTAGGGGCAAGTTATTTTCAGCGTGCAGGTAATTTTAGAAATGGCGGGCAGGCGATTAAAGCTATTCTTGCAGAGCAAGGTGTTGATTTAGAAAATTCTTACTTAGCGGACGGTTCGGGGTTGTCGCGTCATAACTTAATGAGTGCTGAGCTGTTTATGTCGGTACTGCAATTTGTTTATAAAAATGATAAGCAGTTTGAATTGTTATCAAGCTTTTCCATTGCCGGTATTGATGGCACATTAAAATATCATAAAGGCGTTCGTGGTAAGCAGTTCAAAGGTAAAGTGATTGCTAAAACAGGGTCGATGAAAGGGGTGGCTAATCTTTTAGGTGTTGTAAAAACAGATCAAGGAGATCGTTTGTTTGTTTTGATTTTAAATGGTTATAACAAACCTCAATCACTTTTAAATTCTGATGTCGCGCGTGATGAAAAAGCCTCTAAATATCGTTTTGAAAATGCTTTCTTTGAAACGATTCTACATTCTCCCATTCAATAATTTTAAATTCATCATCATTTTTAGATAACAAAAAGGGGCGTAAGCCCCTTTCCTTTATATGCCATCGCAGCATTGCTTCAATATCGCCGCAAGTTACATTTTAATAGGGAACCAAGTTGTTGGTTTACCTTGATTAAAAAGAACCACGCCAGTTGAATGATCCGCTTTATTAACGACCTCTAAATCACGAGTATGGATTGGGTAACTTAAACCATCGAAGTTAAGCTGTGACCAACCCGCTTTCTTTTTAATTAACAAACTCTGCCATAAATAATGCTGGTTTTGTGAAATGATAATAGGCGTATGAACACGCGAGATACGGCTAGAGAATCGATAACCCTCTTTTCTACCTTCAAAAATAAGCACTTCACAACCATTTTTCTTAGAGCACCAGTCAAGTACAACAATTGCTTCGTCGATACCATTACCGTTTAAGTCGTATTTTACGGCTGTGAATTTAGTGTCTTTAGGATCGGTGCGATGAATTTTAAAGTAGTCGTTCACTGCTTTTTGTATGTCTACATCAATTTCAGCATCAGGGCTAATACGTTGCGCGCTGAATTCACGGTTAATACGATTAACTTTGACAACTTCCACACCTTCTTTGGCATTCATTTTATTAAACATTAAAGGTTGTTCAAGCTGGGTTAGAATATTGCTTTGATTAACTTCCTCAACATTGAGTGTTAAACCTTCTCTTTTAAACACAAGTTCTTCGCGTAATTTTTTATCAGCCTGCTGAGTGAGCATAACAACCACTCTTTGCGGAGAGTTTGTTTTCCAAAATCCTGTTTTTAACGTCTCTTTACCATTGATCGTTTCTTTATATTCAACGGTATAGTTTGGATTTAGTGTTAGGTTCGTTGTTGTGCCGTTATTGTTGTTTAAGTAATAACCCGTAAATAACTGATCTTCAATAGGCCAGCCCGGTTCGCCACAGCCACTGTACTCACCCCAAATACTTTCCACTTGCGTGGTATAACCCCAATATTCTTTATTTTTTAAATCGTAACAATGGCCAGGTTGAATTTTAAGCTTAAGCCTTTGTCCTTTTTTATTGGTGGTGGTAATTGAATTGATTTGAGTGGTTCTAAAATCGGAATCATCCACTTCATAAGCTTGGTTACTTGCTTTGGTAGAGAAGAAAAGTTGATGGTTATCAATGCTTAGACGCCAGTATGGATCATCACCGTTAGCTTTAAACAAAAAAGTGTCAATAGGTTTTGCACATTGTAAAGAGGCTTTTGCAAGTGCCATATGATGCACTCTATCAACACGCATAATCGCATCTGATTTCTCAGACTTGTTTTTAGGGAAGGTTACTTCACCGGCAAACTCGATATAAACAGGCGTATAAGGCGTAGAAGCTATCTGTTCATACACGTTACGTAGTGCAAAATTAGCATCAACTGAGAACTCTTTATTGGCATCACAGGCCTTAAAGTAACCTTTGCCATCACCAAAGCTAAATTGTCCTCTGAAGTTTCCTTCTAATACTTTAGAAAAGTCTTTTTTGACAATGATTGGAGCGGGTGCCTTTTCGATAGGCGCAACAGGTGGTGGAGCGGAGCTACAGGCAATAAGAAAGAGAGGTGTTGTAAATAATAAGAATGAAAAGCGCATAAATAAACCTTTGTTCCATAAAAGTAATGGTGAGACTTTTTACAGTATAACAGCGCTTATTTATATTTCATCCTGTGGTAATTAAATATGTGTAGTGATTGCAACTATTATTAGATTCAAATCGACTCTGTAAATAATAGTCGCAGACTACACAAAAATTTATTCGCTAAGTAATTGGTTTATTATCGCCGATACACCATGCTCTTTTGCGGATAATGTCATTTCAGCTTTAGGTAGGGCATCACGCAATGCTTGTTGGCTATTCTTCATTAACATAGGTTTACCAACGACACTTAACATTTCAACATCATTCATTCCATCACCAAAAGCGACGGCTTGTTCTGTTGTATAGCCTTTTTCTTTTAGCACCGCTTTAACGGCAGTGCCTTTATTAGTATTAGCGTCCATTACCTCTAAACACTTATCAAGTGAAAAAGTAAGATTAATACGATCGCCAAAAAGAGTTTTTAACTCTTGGTAAACAACTTCTAATAATTCGCGCTCAGCCCAGAAGAAAACCTTAATGATATTGGTTTTATCTAATGCTTTAATATCTGTTGCACGGCAATCAAAATCGCCACCTAAACCAATATCATCAAGTTCTTTTAGGCGAAAATTTGCATACCAGTGTTCATCGGTAAATAAGTTGATTTGAATGGATGAATCAAATTCAATATTACAAATCTGCGTCGCAATATTGCTTGGTAAATTTTGTTTAAGAATTATTTCACCCAATTTATTGTGCACACGCGCGCCATTGGAACTAATTAAATAGATTGGCTCACCTAAGCTATCTTGTAAGCTCTTTGCTTCGATGTAGTGACGGCCTGTTGCGATAATAAATTTACGTCCGCTTTCAATCCAGTTATGAATGCTTGTTTTGCTTTCTGGAGAGATTTTATGATCAGGCCCGAGTAACGTCCCATCAAGATCGGAAATGGCTACTTTATACATGTCTGTTTACCTTGTGCTATGTCTGCTAAAAATTGGAAGGTGTGATTAAGTGCTGTTAAACGGTATTCATCACGTTCTAGTAATATCTCATGTTTTGCATCTTTAATGGTCAAAAACTGATTAAATTTACAATATGTTACATTATTGAAAAATGCTGTTTGCCCATCACTTGTGACAACCGTATCCCCTCCGGCTTGAACGACTAAAATAGGAATGTTGATTTTATTCGCATTTTCAATGGCTTGCTCAGTGGCGCTAATACTTGTGGCAACCCAACGCATGGTTGCATCACCAAGCTGTGTTTCTGGGAATGTTTTAAAGCCATTCTGGCCTGAGTAAAAGCGATTTTTGCTGTGTGTTACATGATTACCGATAAACTCATTGTCAGTATAAGCGCTACCAGTTGGTACATAACAGGCTTTGTCAGTAAACCAGCTACAAATTTCTGCACTACTATAAGTGATTAATTTAGCTAAGAAATTAGGTAGAGGCCCGAGGTTAATAGAGAGCATAGGGCTGAAAAACACAGACGCTTGGAAAGGGCTTTTATATTGCTGTAAATAAAGGGCGCTAATTGCCCCCCCCATCGAGTGCGATAAAAGATAGCGTTGCTGATATTTTTTATCTAATTCAAGTGACAGTACGTATTGGTTAAAATCATCGACATAGTCTTGGAAATCGACAACGTAACCTCGATATTGGTCTCCGCCAAAACGCTCTGAAAAACCTTGTCCACGGTGATCAATAAGAAAGACATCATAACCTTGCTGATTAAAGTCATAAGCAAGCTCTTTATATTTTAAGACACTCTCATTCCTACCTTGGCTAATGACTATCGCTTTCGGGTTACCGGTTGTAATCGAGACGTGGTGCACGGTTTTACCATCGATACCTTGAAAGTTTGCGCTGATTGCATTGTCTTGCCAAAATTGTTGAATCTTGGCATTAAAATTCGTGTCTAATGTTGATTCTGTGCTTAGGTTGAAAGGGTTATTGATCATTATTGACGTCGCAAAAGTGAGTGTTGCTGCAAATAAAAAAAGAGAGGTTAATAGTAATGTTCGTATTGGCTTTTTCATTTAATATCTCAGCGATTAAAGTGATATACCGATGATGTGGCAAGCTGCTAGGCATAAAATTTCAGTATTGTTATTATACATAAAGATTGTATAACAGCGCAGATTAGTGCGATTTCCCTTGCTGACTTGCACCTTGAAGTCGCATGAGTATCTATATTAATAACAATAGAGACTAATGGTAAGTTTTTATTTTTTAAAAGAGGTTTTTTGTGAAGAAGAAATTGGTAATACATTTTGATGCGCTGTTGGTATTAGTGCTGTTATTTATCATGTTACTTGGTTTGGTTGTTTTTCAACAATCTCAAGTGAGTGGAATTACATTAGAAAATCAGAAGCTACAATGGCAATCAGTAGAGGATAGTTTTAATTTAGACTCTCAAGCGAGTTATATTAAAAAACTACAGGAACAGTTGACTGAGAAAGTTGAGCAGTAAAAAGGTAAGCCACTCTCAAATAAGTGGCTTACCTTTAATAGGGTTAATTACGCTAATTTAGCTTTGATGAAGTCGATAACTTCTTCAATATTAACTTCTTGTTTTTCGCCTGATTTACGATCTTTGTACTCAATAACGCCATTATCAAGGCTACGATCACCGATAACTAGCGTATGTGGAATACCAACAAGCTCTGCATCAGCAAACATGATACCTGGACGCTCTTTACGATCGTCAAATAACACTTCAATACCGGCAGCTTGTAGTTCTGCGTAATATCTTTCTGCTAACTCAGCAACACGATGTGATTTCTTCATGTTCATCGGAACGATAACCACAGAGAAAGGCGCGAGTGCTTGGTTCCAGATAATACCGTTTTTATCATTGCTTTGCTCAATGGCTGCAGCAACAATACGTGAGATACCAATACCGTAACAACCCATTGTTAATGTCTGGTTTTTACCCAGTGGGTTCAATACTGCTGCTTTCATTGCTTCTGAGTATTCTGTACCCAGTTGGAAGATATGACCGACTTCAATACCACGTGCAATAGAAAGTGTGCCAGTACCACATGGGCTCGGGTCACCTTCAACTACGTCACGAATGTCAGCAACTTCATAACCTTCAATATCACGATCCCAGTTAACACCTGTTAAGTGTTGGCCTGTCTCGTTTGCACCACAAACAAAGTCTGCTAGTTTTTCTGCACTACGGTCGACTATAGTACGAATCGCCAAACCTTTAGGGCCGATAGAGCCAGCATCACAGTTTGCAGCTGTTTTAATTTGTGTTTCGTTTGCGAATACAAGTGGGCTTGCGATACCTTCAATGTTTTCAG
This sequence comes from Psychromonas sp. Urea-02u-13, assembly GCF_002835995.1. Lineage (GTDB taxonomy): Bacteria > Pseudomonadota > Gammaproteobacteria > Enterobacterales > Psychromonadaceae > Psychromonas. The sequence continues at coordinate 10,317 of NZ_PJBZ01000112.1, forward strand.
CTTTGATTTCATTAAGGTTATGATCGCCACGTACAACAAGTGCAACGATAGGTGCGACTTCGCCTTCTTCACATGAACCTTCAACGAGTAATGTTTTAACAACTTGTGTTGCTTCTATGTTAAGTGCTGCACAAACTTCTTCAATGCTATGAACATTAGGTGTTTCAACAGTCGCAATGTCAGCACTTGCCGCTGGACGTTCAATGGTTGGTGCTAATGCTTCTGCTTTTTCTACATTGGCAGCGTAATCGCTTTCTGTAGAAAATACGATTGCATCTTCGCCACTTTTTGCAAGTACATGGAACTCATGTGAAGTACTGCCACCAATGCTACCGGTATCTGCGATTACTGGACGGTATTCAAGACCGAGACGATCAAAAATACGACAATAAGCGTCATACATGCCTTGGTAAGTTTTTTCTAAACACTCTTGCTCTAAATGGAAAGAGTAAGCATCTTTCATTGTAAATTCACGAGCACGCATTACACCAAAGCGAGGGCGCGTTTCATCGCGGAATTTAGTTTGAATTTGAAACAGGTTAAGCGGTAACTGCTTGTAGCTGTTTACTTCTTTACGAACAAGTTCAGTAACTACTTCTTCATGTGTTGGACCTAGTACAAAATCACGTGAGTGACGATCTTTAACACGTAGAAGCTCGCCGCCATATTTATCCCAACGACCCGTTTCCATCCAAAGGTCTGCTGGTTGTACAACGGGCATTAAAATTTCAACGACACCTGCACGTTCCATTTCGTCACGTACAATGTTTTCAACTTTACGTAATACACGTAGACCTGTTGGTAACCAAGTATATAAACCAGATGCAAGTTTACGGATCATACCCGCGCGTAACATTAGCTGATGGCTAACAATTACAGCGTCACTAGGAGCTTCTTTTTGTGTTGAAAGTAAATAATTGGTAGTGCGCATGGTAATCCTCAAGGTTTCAGGTCAATATAAAAGGGGGATACTATATAAGAAAGGGGGCGAAATGAAGCAGTATTTACAAAGTGGCAAGGTTAGTTTCTATATTATGTTGGCTTGTACTGTGGTTTTTATTTTAAATACACTGTTACCTATTAATTTAAACCAATTTGGCATCGTTCCTCGCTCGACTGCACACCTGTCAGGCATTCTGTTTTCACCCTTTTTACATGGCAGTTGGGCGCATCTTTTTAGTAACTTTATTCCTTTTGTTATTTTTGGTGGATTAATCGGTTTAAAAAGTAAAAAACGATTTTGGTTACTCTTTATGATTCATATTATTAGTACGGGATCTCTAGTGTGGTTATTTGCGCGAGGAAATAGTGTTCATATTGGTATGAGTGGCATCATTTATGCGTTTTGGGGTTATCTTATTGTTTATGGTTTTGTGCGCCGTAAATTCCTACATATTACAATCTCATTGATTACTTTGGTATTTTACGGTGGTTTAGTTTTTGGTGTCTTACCTACGACACCGGGTGTTTCTTTTGAAAGCCACTTGTTAGGGGCAATTGTTGGTGCAATCAGTGGCTATCTATTTGCTAAATCAGAGGCTCGATAGTGGTTACGCTAATAAGGTCATTAATGACCACCCATGAAATATTAAATTCAAGCAAGTGCATCGCGTAGGTTTTATTATCTGGTTTACCTTTTTTATAAGCAGGACGAGGGTCTTGCTTTAATACTTGGCTTATTAATGTTTTTAATTGTGGGTTGTTATCTACAAAAATTAACGCCTGTTGTGAAAAATCAATATCCATTAATACGTCAGGTGTTTGTTGTGCAAATCCAGCCTTTGCGTCCGGTTTTGCATCCGCATACGGAATATAAGGTTTGATATCTACAATAGGTGTACCATCAACGAGGTCAATATTACTCAGTTGTAAAAATAGCTTACCCTCTTTTTGAAGTAACCCATGAAATTCAACTAATGATAAACCAATTGGATTTGGCCTATTAGGGCTACGCGTAGCAAAAACACCCACACGTTTATTACCACCTAGACGGGGAGGGCGTACCATTGGTTGCCACTTAACGGGTTGTACATTTTTATGGAATATAAACATTAACCATAAATGGCTGAAACCTTCTAATCCAGAAAATGCATTAATATCATTATAAGGAGGCAGTATCTCTAATAGTGCATGGGCACTTGGTACTAATCCCGGCTGGCGTGGCACTGCAAATTTCTCCTTATAAGGAGAGTGAATCGTTGCGATGGTGTTCAGAGAGAAATTATTCATTGATTGTCATCATCGATGGTTACGTCAATTGCGCGCCCATAACAAATTATATTAGACAAACAACTCTTGTCGGCTTCAAAGTTAATACAAGATTGAAAAACAATACCATTAGCATTCATATTAGCAGCATTAATACGCGCATTGGTTCTTGCTTGCTTAATGTCTGCAGGTAGTTGCTTACTTTCTTGCTGGCAACTACTACCCTCTACTGCACCGAGTAACTGGTACTCTAAATCATCAAGATCTGATTTAGAGTAGATAGTCACTTGTGAGGGTTTAAAGTATTCATCGAAGTTTTTCTTATCTACATTAGAAGAAAACTGATAATTACTGCAGCCACTTAATGACAGGGCTGAAAAGAGAGCGATATAACATAGTGTAAATCTCATTAAGAAACTCTTTATAGTAGAAGAAAAAAAACGATAATAGCATCGGCTAATAAATTAAGGAAAAAGTATGACAGCAAGTAATAGTAAACGTGCCATTTTTCTCGACAGAGATGGTGTAGTAAATGTAGATAATGGTTATGTATCGGTAGTTGATGACTTTGAGTTTATCGAAGGTGTTATAGAAGCGTTACAAAAATTGAAAGAGAAAGGTTACTTGTTAGTGATCATCACTAATCAATCAGGTATTGCGCGTGGTTACTTTTCTGAAGATCAGTTTAATACACTGACTGAATGGATGGATTGGTCATTGGCAGATCGTGGTGTTGATTTAGATGGCATCTATTATTGCCCACATCATGCTGAACATGGCATTGGTGAATACAAAATTGACTGCGATTGCCGTAAACCTAAAGCGGGTATGATCAACGAAGCTGTAAAAGAGTTAGACATTGACTTGTCACAGTCAATATTAGTGGGTGATAAGGTCTCTGATATACAAGCTGGAATAGCGGCGGGCATTAAGAACAACTATTTAGTCAGAACTGGAAAAGAAATAACAGAGCAAGGTGAAAACCTAGCGACGGCTATATATGATGATTTAGCTTCATTAGCAGAAGTAATTTAACAACTTAGTGGGTAACTTTTACTTTTCTGTGGATAAGTTGTTATCAAAATAGGTATAAATATTGATTGCGAAATTAATGCATTTTTTAGTAAATAAACGCTTGCCAATGCTCGCGCAATCCCTATAATGCGACCCCACAGACAAGGCAACTAACGAAAGTTAATTACTAAGTCCGAACCAACAAACTGCCTTATTTATAAGTGATAGTTTGAGTCGAAAATCTTAATATAATTAAGGTG
>NZ_PJBZ01000068.1 GCF_002835995.1 Psychromonas sp. Urea-02u-13
CGTTAAAGGAAGCTCGCTAATCCAGACTGCGAAACATGTTTCGGTTCTGTAACCGCTAGGCGCCGAGAGGCGGAACCACACTAAACGTATAAATAGTGGCATTAAGCGAGCTTGCCTCGCACTGGTCACTTTTTATAATATCTTTTATAGTAGAGAGGGTAAGGTCTGAATGGCACTGCATTAAGCCTAAAAGCTATAGATAATAGGCTTTACAGGGAGAGAGCGAATTCAAGTTAACCCATTAAGTTCATGTTTTTAGGTTGATTTACCAAAGGCATTAAATTTACTCTGACCTTTAATGTCCTGAAAATATTGCGTTTATAGCTTAATGCAGTGCCATTCGGGTAAGGTCTTTAATCTTTAGTTTTTATTTTGAGTCCCTTGTTCGTCAGCTCATCCAATCATTTTTTAATCTAACCTCACAGGGGGTTCGACTGTCGTCGAGTAGTTAATCCAGCACCAAAACATGTTTCGCAGTCTGGATTAGCAAGATTCTTTGTACGGACTAAAGAAAACAGAACCAAAAGAAAACAGAACCAAAAGAAAACCGCCCGAGCATTTTTTATCTAACTCAATTAATCCCTTTAAATCGCACCAGTTCGGACTGCGCATCCCTGCGCAGAACCGAACTTAGCGACGACATCCATGTCGTCACTTGCTAAAGGAATTCATTGAGCTAGAAAAATGCAAACGGGATTTGTGAAGCTGCATAGATTCCGCACCTAACGAAGGTTTTAGATGTAATGCCTTGATTTTATTGTGTGCAAGTTATGGGGGTCCTACCTTTTTAGTGTTTTTTGGCGTGGTGAAACTGTTAGATAGAAATGAAGGGACAATCGTAAAATGGGATTCAAGTTTCGAGTCAGCGAATAGCGAAGAAGTCACTGAGTTTTGTGACCCGATTTATCAAGGTTTGTTATCAGCGCGACAACAAACATTATCTAGCTAATAAAAATTCGTTAAAAAGGAAGCATTTCAGCTTCCTTTGTTTATGCTTACATCTGCAATTTCACTACATCAATGAGATCTATTGATTATAAATCAGCTAATGCAGTTTCAACTTTCTTCACTACGTCCAGGGGTAACCACTGGCTCCATATCGTTTTATTATTCAATAAGAAGTGTTCTGCAGCGTAATCACCATCGGCTTGCTCTTCTTGTATCCATGCCAACTGCTGATTCATTTCAGCATTGGTAAATGCACGTTTAGACAAATATTGCATCACTGCAGGCTCTCGCTTAGAAAAATCTGTAGTCACAATACTCTGTACTGGCGCTGCTGGATAATCCGTTACTTTCGGGTTTTCACAGTCTTCGATGATGGTGCAATTCTCGAATTCTTCACGGTTAAACCCAGTACCAAAATCAACGCGAACCATATCGTACTTATCCATGATTGCCGTTGGTGACCAGTAATAACCGAACCACGCTTCTTTATTTTCATACGCTTTAACCATAGAACCAGCCAAGCCAGCGCCGGAACCTGGATCAACTAAATCAAAGCCGTAATCAGCCAGATTCATAGCATTGAATAAGTTAGTCGTTGATATCTGACAAGTCCAGCCCGCAGGACAAGCCATGAAAGCAGAACGGCTTGGGTCTTCTGGGTGCTTGAATAATTTAGCATTGGCCTTAATACCAGCAAGCGTTGCTAAAGACGGATCTTTCTCGACCATATACTTAGGTACCCAAAAACCAGACACCGCGCCATCAGACAGTAAATCACCGGCAACAACAATGCGGCCTTCTTCACCACCTTTCGCCAATGTCGATCTGATCTGGTTAGTCCAAAATTCAGGTGCGATATCTGGGGTGTTTTTTTCAATCATTGATGTGGCTGTTATCGTTGAATTACCCGGCACAATATCAACATCGCAGCCATAGCCATGTTCTAAGATAAACGCATCAATATTAGCAACTAAGGTGGCACTACCCAAGTTCATATCAGCGATAGTCACTGAACCGCATTCAGCAGCAAGCGTATCATTTGCCGCGAAAGAATTGAAAGAAGCCATAGTTAACAGCAATGCTAAGGGAGCTTTTTTAAGCATAATAAAACCTCAAATTAAACTTGGTGTATTGAATATAAATGACAGTATTGTACTTCACTATTTTAAAGGCAAGTTTAAACTTTAGTTAAAAATGTTAACTTATCATTCAAATTCAGTTAGTTAATTACGGTGTGGATGGGGGCTGGTCTTTCATTTTGCATTATCGTTCGTCAAGCTCATCCAATCATTTTTTAATCTTACCTCACAGAGGTTTCGACTGTCGGCCGTTGTTAGCTTCTATTCAGTCTACAAGTCCTTATTCAACATAATCAATTGGTTTATAAGAATGGCTGCGGTGTTAATATACCGATACCATTGATTATTGCCAATTCCCCTACCAACTTACAAAAAGAGAACTAAAAAATGATAAGCGACCTAGTAAAACGTAAAGACGGTAAAGAGTTGCTAAGACTATCGGTTGAAGAAGAAAATCACGAAGCTGGCCTTGCATTTGCCAAGCTTGTATTTACGGGTGGCTACTCTGGCGAACGTATCAATAATGAAGAGCAAACTCTGACAAAAAAAGAAATGGATAGGCATGCCAAGGATACCTCACGAGCCGATGCACAAACGTGTATTGTTCGAGGTGCAGAAGTTGGGGATCTTGGTTGCATAGAAGAAGCCGCCGACATGTACCTTTTTGGGCGTAGTTTACCTGGTACATTTGGGGCGCTAGTTATTAAGTGTACTTACAAAAAAGCGGTCGTATATTACCAGATGTTGCTTGAACACGATTATGCCAGTACCGAATTAGTTGGCCTCGCGCATTTCCGAATGGGGGTTTTAATTAAAGCCTTGGATAAAAATGATAAAGATAAAGATTGGTCTCTAATCATTTATCATTGGGAGTTAGCACGAAACTTCTCAGGTGAAGGAGCGGATCTTGCGACTGCGCAATTAGCCCGATATTACTACTATGAGAAAAAAAACTATGATCGCGCTATCCCTTTATTAGTTTCTATCCAGTCTACCAGCCCTTATTCAGCATTATTACTTGGTTTGGCTTATAAGCATGGCAACGGTGTTAAGAAAGATCAGTTTCAATATAATCAACTGCTAGCGCATTGGAATAAGAACGCATAATTAGGATGTGTTGGGGGGCAGTGCCATTCGGGTAGGTCTTTCATTTTGAATTTTATAAGTAAAGTTCTCATGCGTAGGCCTTTAATATTGAGCAGTCATTCGTCAAGCAATGCGTACACAATTACCCCTTCCATTTTTCTTGCTAAGGCTTGATTGCTTAGCAAGAGCCTGCATGGAACGAATTATGCGACAGCATAGTGTCATGAGGAGGGTTAAGCTCTGCGTGCCCTTTGTCAGGCCTAGGCTCAGTCAGCACAAGGATGTGCTGTTTGAGCCGATGCGTTTAAGCAATCAGGACGTGCAAGATAAAAAAATGGCAGTGGCGAGCTTTCTTTTGCTTCTGTTTTCTTTACTCGCTAAAGAAAATGAAGTCGCCATAGGCGAAATCACGCTAAACGTATTAACAACTTCCTCAAACGAGCTTGTCTCGTACTGGTTACTTCTGCGTATAAAGACGAATTGAAAGTTCTCTATACAAACAATAACAATGAAAGGTTAGGCTGACAGTGTTGATATAAACCATGTCGCAACTCGCTGAGAACAGCCAACAATTCAAAAAAGAGACTGCGATCTCTTTTTTACAATCAAACCCTTGGGTTGATATTTATCTGACTTGATTTCTACCTTATAAAGGGTATATTGGATCTGTTAATTCAGCTTTTTATTAAGCACAGGAAGTGTTTTTAGTTAACAATCATTAAACTATCGGAGTCAAGGAAGATATTGATAGTGTAATTTTAGCGGAATAGATCTATTCCCTATCGGTTACTCTCCTCTCTATTTTACTCTGTTCTTTTGTGACTTCCTTTGCTTGATTAAATGTTCTCTTTATTTTAATCAAGGAAGATATAAATGTTTACATTTACTCCAACAAAAAAAGCAGTTTCAATTGCTTTATTTAGTGTCGGTGTTTTTGCGAGCTCTTCAGCACTAGCTGCTACAGAGTTTGTTCCTGGTAAAACAAAGGTTGCTAATGGCGACGTTGTTACATACCAAGGTGAGTGTTACGAAGCTCAAAACAATCCAGGTACTTGGGAAACACCAAGTGCATCTGCAACGTGGTTTTGGACAACTGCCGAATGTGGTGTTGTAACGCCTACTTCAGTGCCAACAGTTGAACCAACTCCTGAGCCTACACCAGTAGTAACGCCAACTTCAGTTGCTACTGCTGAACCAACTCCAGTAGCAACACCTACACCAGTGGTTACGCCTCCACCTAGAACAGGTAATGGATGGGATGCGAGCAGTGTTTATAATACTGGCGATGAAGTGACCCATAACGGTTCTACTTATGTTGCTGGTTGGTGGACGAAAGGGCAAGAGCCTGGTACTACAGGTGATTGGGGTGTTTGGACACTGACAAGTGGTGGTGTAGTAACACCGACTCCAGTTGTAACGCCTACACCAGTTGTAACACCTACTCCAGTAGTAACGCCTACGCCAGTAGTAACGCCGACTCCAGTTGTAACGCCGACTCCAGTTGTAACGCCTACACCAGTAGTAACACCGACTCCAGTTGTAACACCTACTCCACCAGTAACTGGCGGAAACCCGGATGATGTATGTCGTCCTGATGGTTTATTTGTTGTCCCTGGCGCAAACACACCTTACTGTACTGTTTATGATACAGAAGGTCGTGAAATCATGGGTGCTGATCATCCACGTCGTATTATCGGTTACTTTACGTCATGGAGAAACGGTGCAAACGGTCAACCTTCATTCCTAGCATCTGATGTTGCTTGGGATAGTGTGACGCATATTAACTACGCATTTGCACATATTGATAAGCAAGGCGAAGTTTCTATTGGTGATACAACAGATCCGAAAAACCCTGCGACAGGTATGACTTGGGAAGGTGCTGAAAATGCAATGGACCCATCACTACCGTACAAAGGTCACTTTAACTTATTAAACCAATACGCTAAGAAAAATGACGTTAAGTTATTACTTTCTGTTGGTGGTTGGGCTGAAACAGGAGCTCACTTCGATGACGCTGGTCGTTACATGGATGGTGGTTTCTACAGCTTAACAATTGATGATGCAACGGGTGAAATCAACCATGCTGCTATCAATAAATTTGCTAAATCAGCCGCTAAATTTGTTAACCAATATGACTTTGATGGTATCGATATAGATTACGAATACCCATCTTCAATGTCTGATGCGGGTCATCCAAATGATTGGTCTGTCTCTAACATGCACCGTGGGAAACTATGGGGCGGTTACATGGCGCTAATGGAAGCATTACGTACAGAACTTGATATGCAAGGTGCTGCAGATAAAGAGCATTACATGCTAACTATCGCTTCTCCTTCATCGGGTTATTTATTACGTGGTTTTGAAGGTTTCCAAGCACTTCAATACTTAGATTACGTAAATATCATGTCTTACGATTTACACGGTGCATGGAATCACTTTGCAGGTCACAATGCTGCATTGTTTGACAACGGTACTGATGCTGAAATCAAAGATGCGGGTATCTACGAAGGTGGCGATGCGAAATACTACAATGGTCAAGGTTACTTGAATATTGATTGGTCTTTCAAATACTTCCGTACAGCGCTTGCTGGTGGTCGTATTAACATCGGTCTTCCTTACTACACACGTGGTTTCCAACAAGTTGAAGGCGGTACTAACGGTCTTAACGGTTTAGCTTCATTACCAAATCAGAAAGAATGTTATTTAGGTACTGGTGGCAACTTAGGTCCTGATGCTCTAAGCCCTAAAGCGGGTGCTCCATGTGGTTACGGCGCTGAAGGTATTGATAACCTATGGTTTGATGGCGATGCAATGGGTAAAGAAATGTTTGCTGGTGCAAACCCTATTTGGCACGTTGAAAACTTACGCGCTGGATTACCAACTCCTTACGTAGATGTATACCATCCATCAAATGTTGACCAAGATGTTTCTCCTGATAAAAATAATGCGAGTTACGTGAAGGTTTATACTGATGCAGCTGCTAAAGCTAACGTTGGTACATATGTTGAGAACTATGATGAAGTTGCACAAGCTTCATGGTTATGGAATGAAGAGAAGAAAGTTTTCCTTTCAACTGAAAACTTAAAATCATTCAAAGCTAAAGTTCAATACGCAATCGACCAAGGCGCTGGTGGTATTATGTTCTGGGAAATGGCGGGTGATTACTCGACGCCAGAGCAAAACGGTTTAGGTTACCATTACTTTGGTAGCACATTAACTGATACTGCTTACGACATGATTAAAACAGCCGCTCCATATGGTGTTAAAGCCGGTGATGAGAACTTCGTTATCCCAATGGAAACTGTTGATGTTGATGCGGACTTAGTAGGTTACTTACCTAAAGGTGAAGATAACTACCCAATCCAAATCGCACTTAAACTAACGAACAACTCTGACGTAGATTTGTCTGGTGCTGCTATCGCGTTTAATGCATCTCCAGCTGTACCAATGAATGCGCAAATCGCAGATACATTGAAACCTTATGCAGTACCATCAGGTAACGGAATCGTTAACTTAGTTGATATGTACTCTGGTGTTAAATGGTCTGTTGATAATATCGCAGAAACGGGTCTGAGCATGGGTAATGTTGGCGGTCTATCAAACGACTTCCACCGTTTCTCTGCACAGCTTAAAGCAGAAGGTTGGGGCGCGCCACAATGGTTACCAGGTGAAACAATTTCGATTGCACTTCGTCTGTACATGCCAATGCCTGTCCCTACAAACTTCACATTTACGGTTGCTGGTAAAACATACGGTCGTACATCTGAAAAATAATAGTTAATCTCATTAACTAGTTTGATAAAGGGAGTGCATTTGCACTCCCTTTTTTTATGTTTTTTATTTAGTGATTGATTCAGGAAAAAGCCTGTACCAGCAACTTAAGCTTCACATTTAAGGTTGCTGGTAAAACAGCCGGTCGACCATCTGAAAAATAATAGTTAATCTTATTAACTAGTTTGATAAAGGGAGTGCATTTTTACTCCCTTTTTTATACGTCTTATAACATATTTTTGTTTATAGGAAATTGTAAAAAACAAGACTCGCTTCACGTTTCTAACAACACTAAAAGAGGCTGTTTTAGGTATAAAGGAGGGCAAAAAAGAATAGCAAAATACAGCCCCTTTTTTTTATCATAAATGTTTGTAAAATAGTTGATTTATCACTATGTTGTAAGTCTAGCGATTTATAAAAACAGGTGATACAGATGACTTCTACTCTCAACCAAAAAAATGATATTTTAGAGCAAATCTTTACCCAGCTAAAAAAACACTTTTCAGACAAAGATCAAAAAACATTACAGCTGTTTATTAACAGCGTTTATCGTGATGTATCTATTACAGACCTTGCCCAAATTCCACAGGATGATCTTAACGGATTGACTGTTTCACTATGGCGCGAAGTGCTTGTGCGTAAGGGCGATAGCGCGAAAGTCAAAGTCTTCAATCCTGATGTAGAACAGGATGAATGGCAGTCCGCACATACTGTTATTAGTGTTGTTTGTCGTAATATCCCTTTTGTTATTGATACCTTAAAATTGGTACTCAATGAATTAAATATTAAATTACATCGCGTTTTTTATAGCGAAATATCAAGTGAACGTTCTAAATCAGGAAAACTGAGTTCACTCACTGCAAAATCAGCAGAAGAGTTAGTGCTCTATTTTGAAGTCGATCATACCAGTTCGAATGCTGAACGAGAGCAGATCAAAAGTAGCATCGAAAGCGCATTATTAGATGTTAGTTTAGTGGTTGATGATTTTAGTGTATTAAGTAAATTGGTTAAAAGTGCGCTTAAGCAAAATAAGAGCGACAAATTCAGCCCACAAATTAAAGATATCGAAGAGCAGCAAACATTTTTAACTTGGTTACTTGATGATCACTTTACGTTTATTGGTTGCGATCAGTTTATTGTTAAAGAAGATGGGGTTCATTTAGTGGCGAATAGCCAACTGGGCCTATTAAAGCGCGATGATTTTTTACAAGATCCACTGCCTTTTGAGTTGTTTGATACCCTACAGAAACAATCGCTCATTCATTTTAGTAAAGCCTCGCAACGTGCGATGGTACATCGTCCTGCCTATCCTGATGTTATTTATATCAAACGATTTAATGATCAAGGGGAGCTCATTTCTGGTTACCGCTTTATCGGTTTATACACGTCATCGGTTTATAGCGGAACACCTAAAGATATTCCGATTGTGCGTCATAAAATAAGTAATGTATTAGCGAAATCTAGCTATAGCAAGGGTAGTCATTACTTTAAAGAGTTGTCGCAAATTCTTTATACTTTCCCGGTGGAAGATCTTCTGCTTTGTAACGAAGCGATATTACTCAATAATGTGGTTGAAGTATTACATGCACAGGAACGCAAAGAATTAAAACTATTCATGCGTTGTGCGGGTAACAAACAATTTGTGATTGCTACGTTATACGTACCACGAGATATTTATAGCACCGAAGTAAGACGTACTTTTGAAGGTCTTATTTGCCGTACTTTAGAGGTAGAAGATATTGATTTTCAAACCTACCTCAGTGAATCAAATCTAGCGCGTTTACGTGTTGTATTGCGTCTTAAGTCGCCGCTTAATCAGGTATTAGAAGAGAAAGCGATTCAAGAGCGAATGAAGCAGTTAACTCGACATTGGGATGATGAATTACACGATGCGTTGATTGAGCAGTTTGGCGAAGAGACGGGCATTAAATTAACCAAGAAATATGCAGACGCTTTTCCTAGTAGCTACCAAGACGGTTTTAGTTCGCGCGTTGCAGTTGCTGATATTGAGCGTATTGAGTCTTTGTATAACGATGAAAAACGTTCAATGACCTTACGTTTCTATCGCTCAATAGAGCCTAATAGCAGTGAACTTAAGTTAAAACTGTTCCATCAAGATGGTTCTTTGCTGTTATCTGACTTGATTCCTATTTTAGAAAATATGGGCCTTAAAGTTGCTGAAGAATATCCTTATAAAGTGACGCCAATCGGCGAGGAATCATTTTGGTTATATGATTTCACTTTACTCTATTCTCAAGTGAAACACTTTGACCCTGAAGCATACAGAGCGCGTTTTGCCGATGCCTTTTTATCTGTTTGGTATGCAAAAACAGATAATGACCCTTTCAATAAATTGATCTTAGGTGCTGGCCTAAATTGGCGAGATATAAGCATGTTACGTGCTTATGCTAAATATCTAAAACAGTTACGTTTTGGTTTCAGCCTGTCGGCGATTGCAAAAACGTTATTAGATCACCATAAATTAGTGAAAGAAATTGTGACACTGTTTAGTTTACGTTTTGATCCTAAAAAAGCAGGTGATTTGGCGAAGCAAGAAAAGCTACAAGATAAAATAATAAATGCATTAAATGATGTTAAAAACCTTAACGAAGACAGAGTATTACGCAAGTATGTAGAGCTGATTATGGCGACGATACGCTGTAACTATTATCAAACTAATAATGGTGAAAGCCATGATTACCTTAGTTTTAAATTTGATCATAGCCTGCTGACTGAAATCCCATTACCGCGCTTAAATTATGAAATTTTTGTTTACTCACCTCGTGTTGAAGGTGTGCATTTGCGCGGTGGTAAAGTGGCACGTGGTGGCTTGCGCTGGTCAGACAGGGGAGAAGATTTCCGTACTGAGGTATTAGGGCTAGTAAAAGCACAGCAAGTTAAGAACGCTGTGATTGTACCTGTTGGTGCAAAAGGCGGTTTTGTTGCTAAGCAACTGACTGCTGAAATGGACAGAGAAGCCTTCATGACTGAGGGAATTAGTTGTTACAAAATTTTCATCAGTGCGTTACTGAGCATCACTGATAATTTGGATAACGGCAAAGTTATTCCACCGCTTGATGTTGTTCGCTACGATAGTGACGACCCTTATTTAGTGGTTGCAGCCGATAAAGGCACGGCTACTTTTTCTGATATCGCTAACGAATTAGCAACCGATAGAAATTTCTGGCTTAACGATGCTTTTGCTTCGGGTGGCAGTAATGGTTATGACCATAAGAAAATGGGCATTACCGCGCGTGGTGCGTGGATAAGTGTACAGCGTCATTTCCGCGAGTTAGGCACAGACGTACAAACGAAACCTATTACCGTTATTGGCATTGGTGATATGGCAGGGGATGTTTTTGGTAACGGTATGCTGAGTTCTAAGTGTATTTCATTACTGGCTGCGTTTAACCATTTACACATCTTTATTGACCCTTCACCAGTGGATAATGAAGTTAACTTTAAAGAGCGATTACGTTTATTTGAAACGCCAAGAACAGGCTGGAATGATTACGATAAAAAGCTTATTTCTAAAGGTGGCGGTATCTTTGAACGTAGTGCTAAATCAATTAGTGTTAGCCCTGAAATGGCGAAGCGTTTTGATATTTACCAAAAAGAGATAACACCAACTGCGCTTATTACACTGTTACTTAAATCGCAGGTCGATTTGTTATGGAATGGGGGTATTGGGACTTACGTTAAAGGTGAAACAGAAACCCATGCAGACGTAGGTGATAAAGCCAACGATGTCTTACGTATTGATGGTGCAGAGTTACGTTGTGCTGTGGTAGGTGAAGGCGGGAACTTAGGCTTTACACAACTCGCGCGTATTGAATATTCTCTTAACGGCGGGCATTGCTTTACCGATGCGATTGATAATGCGGCCGGTGTTAACTGTTCAGATTTAGAAGTTAACATTAAAATATTATTAGATAAATTAGTCTCAAAAGGTGATTTAACGGTTAAGCAGCGTAATGTTTGGCTGGTTAATATGACCGATGAAGTGGCGCAAATTGTATTGGCTAATAATTATCGCCAAGCGCAATCCATTAGTCTTTCTTTCGGTGATAGCTACAAACGTATTGAAGAGTTCCGACGTTTGATTATTGACTTAGAAGACAAAGGCAAACTGAATCGTTCATTAGAATTTATTCCGAGCGATGATGTCTTAAATGAGTATAAGAGCACAGAGTGCGGTTTAACCCGTCCAAGTATTTCTGTAATGCTTTCGTATGCTAAAAACGAGCTTAAGGAAGCATTAGCGCATGAAAAAATAGCCGATGATCCGTACTTACTAAAAGAAGCAGAAAAAATATTCCCTGCTTCTTTGGTTAAACAATACCAACAAGAAGTGCATCAACATCCACTGGTCACTGAAATCGTAGCCACACAAGTGAGTAACGATCTGTTTAACTGCATGGGGCCTACTTTTACTTACCGTATTATGGCGAGTGCCGGTTGTTCATTCTTAGATGTCAGTAAAGCTTGGGTCGCTGCCCGTGATATTTTCTCAATGAGTGAAACATTACAAGCGATTGAAGACCTAGATAATATTATTAGCACTGAAGTACAAAGCGTTCTCATTGAACGTTTAAAACGTATGGTGCGTCATGCTACACGTTGGTTAGTACGTAATCATCGTGCGGATTTAGACACCGGTAAATTAGTTAAATGTTACCAAGCGCCTTTGCAAAAACTAGTGGCACAATTTGATGAGTTATTAATTGGCAGTTCAGTAACCCACAGGAAAGAGGTGATTGATTGTCTCGTGGAAGATAATGTGCCAACTGCTTTAGCTGCCTCACTAGCAAGTAGTGATCAAATTTATGCAATGTTAGGGGTTATCTCAATTGCTAAAAAAGCAGCGGTGAAACCAGAACAGGCATTACGTGTTTATTTCCACAGTGGCGAGTCGTTAAAACTGTTTGATATCAGCAAGCAGCTTAACTTGTTACCGGGTGATAGTCACTGGCAGTCATTAGCACGCGAAGCAATGCGCGATGATCTTGAATGGCAACAGTTGCGCATTAGTAAAGGTATTTTAGAAAAAGTGAAAGAGGGAGTTGATATTGGTGATGCATTTGTAGAATGGCATACCTCGCATCATATTCTTTCTGAGCGCTGGCAACGTATGGCCGAAGCGATTATGGCGGTTAATAAACCAGAGTTTAGTATGTGTCAGGTTGCTTTACGCGAACTGATGGATCTTTCGCAGAGTTAATTGTCTATTGAGCGCGCACTATTAAGCGAATTAAATACACTTAACCGTTAACGCCACTTGCAGTTTAAACACTGCAAGTGGCGTCTTTTTTGGGCCGTCTTTGTTGGCTTAATAAGCATTTTATGTTTTTTAGATTATTAACCATTTCAACAAACGTTTAACAAAAAAGTTAAATTGGTATTACCATTTTTAACTTTTTGTCATTTACTGTTCAAATTCATACCAAATGACACTTTGTTACCTGCGTCAGATCAAACTTTGCTAGACAGATGTTAAAAAAATTGTTAATTTCTCTGTATATCGTAAATTGGTAATACCACTTTACAACTTGATAATAAAGGGCACCATGGCTTACGCAAAAATCAAGCAACCTAAATTAGCTGATGTAATAGAAGATCGCATTGAAAGTATGATTTTAGATGGCTCGCTTGAGTTAGGCGAAAAGCTACCTGCAGAACGTGAACTTGCTAAGCAATTTGATGTTTCTCGTCCCTCTTTACGCGAAGCCATTCAGCGCTTAGAGTCAAAAGGGCTATTAACACGTCGTCAAGGTGGAGGCACTTACGTTAAAGAAGCATTACGTGAGAAATTAACCGATCCTCTTTTTGAATTATTAAATACCCACCCTGAATCGCAATATGATTTGCTTGAATTCCGCCATGCTTTGGAAGGTTTTTCTGCTTATTATGCAGCGCTTCGTGGAACAGCTGAAGATTTCGATAAAATAAAACATTGTTTTGCTGCCATTGAAGATGCGCAAAAAAATGATGACTTAGAGCTTGAGATTCAAAGTGTTGCTTTGTTTTATTTAGCGGTTATTGAAGCATCTCGTAATGTGGTTTTCTTGCATTTAGCACGTGGTATCAAACCTTTATTAGAAAAAAACATTTCAGACAATGTTAAGCAACTTTATGATTATCCTGAAGTCGCTAAAAAAATTCATCAACATCGTCTACAGTTGCTGGAAGCCATTCTTTCTAAGCAACCTTTAGTTGCACAAAAAGCATCAGCACAACACCTTATCTACATTGAAGAATCACGTTCAGTCATGTTACGTGAAGAAAGCTCTTTTAAACGCGAATTAGGGCGTTTTTAAATCTACATTATTTAAAAATAGCAGAATCACTATGGATAGTGAGCTAATAGCTATTTAGATTACTTATTACCACTTGGTATTAACCATTTGTTAGTAGTTGGTGAATCTAAATCGTTATAGTGGAAAAACACGTTTAGTGATATTACGTGGATAAATTTAAAGAATCACATTGGATAGTCAGCTAATAGCTATTTAGACTACTTATTGCCACTTGGTATTAACCATTTGTTAGTAGTTGGTGAATCTAAATAGTTATATAGCAGCAACACGTTTAGTGATGTACGTGGATAAATTTAAAGAATCACATGGATAGTGAGCTAATAGCTATTTAGATTACTTATTGCCACTTGGTATTAATCATTTTTAGTAGTTGGTGAATCTAAATCGTTACATAGTAAAACACGTTACATGGTAAAAACACGTTTAGTGATATTACGTGGATAAATTTAAAGAATCACATTGGATAGTCAGCTAATAGCTATTTAGATTACTTATTGCCACTTGGTATTAACCATTTGTTAGTAGTAGGTGAATCTAAATCGTTACAGTGTAAAAACACGTTCAGTGATGTACGTGGATAAATTTAAAAGAATCAACATGGGTAATTATTTAGATTACTTATTGCCACTTGGCATTAACCACAGGTAGTGGGTGAATCTAAATAGTTACAAATTAAACGCTTAGCCTACGGCTAAGATACTTAAGTACAAAGAAGGAAAGTGTCATGACTGACATCTTAAACAGTGATATTGATGCACAAGAAACTTCAGAATGGCTTGCAGCACTAGCCGATATTCTTGAAGATGAAGGCTCTGAACGCGCACAATTTATTCTTGAAAAAGTAATGGAAAAAGCGCGTGTAGAGGGTGTTAACTTACCACACGGTATTAACACTAATTATGTAAATACAATCCCTGTTAGCAAGCAACCAGCTTACCCTGGTGATCTTAAACTTGAACAACGCATCCGTTCAATCATTCGCTGGAACGCGATCATGATTGTTATGCGTGCTTCTAAGAAAGACTTAGACTTAGGTGGCCACATGGCTTCTTACCAGTCTGCCGCTGCTTTCTACGAAGTTTGTTTTAACCATTTCTTCCGTGCTGCAAATGCAACGGATGGTGGTGATTTAGTTTATTACCAAGGTCATAT
Organism: Psychromonas sp. Urea-02u-13; assembly: GCF_002835995.1. Taxonomy (GTDB): domain Bacteria; phylum Pseudomonadota; class Gammaproteobacteria; order Enterobacterales; family Psychromonadaceae; genus Psychromonas. The sequence continues at coordinate 14,354 of NZ_PJBZ01000068.1, forward strand.
CTCTCCTGGTATTTACGCGCGTGCATTTGTTGAAGGTCGTTTATCGGCAGCTCAACTTGATAACTTCCGTCAAGAAGTCGATGGCGAAGGTCTTCCTTCATACCCGCATCCAAAACTATTACCTGAATTCTGGCAGTTCCCAACAGTTTCTATGGGTCTTGGTCCAATTACATCTATCTATCAAGCACGTTTCTTAAAATACTTGAACGGTCGTGGTCTTAAAGACACAACTGCACAACGTGTTTATGCTTTCCTAGGTGATGGTGAGATGGATGAGCCGGAATCTCGTGGTTCATTATCATTCGCTTCACGTGAAAAATTAGATAACTTATGTTTCTTAGTTAACTGCAACCTACAGCGCCTTGACGGTCCTGTTATGGGTAACGGTAGCATCATTCAAGAACTAGAAGGCCTATTTACAGGTGCTGGTTGGAATGTTGTTAAAGTTATCTGGGGCGGTAACTGGGATGCACTACTTGCTAAAGATACTTCAGGTAAATTATTACAATTAATGGATGAAACCGTTGATGGTGATTACCAAACATTTAAATCTAAAGATGGCGCATACGTGCGTGAAAACTTCTTTGGTAAATACCCTGAAACAGCTGCACTAGTTGCAGACATGACTGATGATGAGATTTTTGCTCTGAAACGTGGTGGTCATGATTCATCTAAACTGTTTGCTGCTTTCAAAAATGCAGAAGAAACGATGGGTAAACCAACGGTTATTCTTGCTAAAACAGTTAAAGGTTACGGCATGGGCGCTGCCGCTGAGGGTAAAAATATTGCTCACGGCGTGAAGAAGATGAACGAGTCTCATATTCAGAGTCTACGTGATCGCCTAGGTCTACAAGATATCGTAAGTAATGAAAAAGCTGCTGAACTACCGTACTTAACGTTAGAAGAAGGCACTGAAGAGCATACATATTTACATGCTCGTCGTGATGCGTTATTAGGTTACACTCCTAAGCGTTCACCTCAGTTTAGTGGTAAATTAGAAGTACCTACACTTGAGAAATTTGCGCCTCTTTTACAAGAGCAAAAACGTGATATCTCAACAACGATGGCTTACGTACGTATCTTAAACGTGTTATTAAAAGATAAAGGTATCGGTAAAAACATCGTTCCAATTATCTGTGATGAAGCACGTACATTCGGTATGGAAGGTCTATTCCGCCAAGTGGGTATTTATAACCCAGATGGTCAAGAATACACACCAGAAGATCGCGGTGTTGTTTCTTACTATAAAGAAGCGGTATCGGGTCAAGTACTTCAAGAAGGTATCAACGAACTAGGTTCTATGTCTTCATGGGTTGCTGCTGCAACGTCATACAGTACTAATGACTTACCAATGATTCCATTCTACATCTACTACTCAATGTTTGGTTTCCAACGCATTGGTGATATGGCATGGTTAGCGGGCGATCAACAAGCACGTGGTTTCCTATTAGGTGCTACTGCTGGTCGTACTACGCTAAATGGTGAAGGTCTACAGCATGAAGATGGCCACAGTCATATTCAAGCAAATACGATTCCTAACTGTATCTCTTACGACCCAACATTTGCTTATGAGCTTGCTGTTATCGTACAACACGGTATTGAGCGTATGTATGGCGATAACCCAGAAAACGTTTTCTACTACTTAACAGTAATGAACGAAAACTACGCTATGCCAGCAATGCCTGAAGGCGCTGAAGAAGGTATCCGTAAAGGTATCTACAAACTTAAATCATATGCTGGTAGCACTAAAGTTCAATTATTGAGCTCTGGTACTATTATGAACGAAGTGACTAAAGCGGCGCAAATTCTAAGCGAAGAATACAACGTTGCATCTGATGTATTCTCTGTTACTTCATTCAATGAATTAACACGTGAAGGTCAGCATGTAGAACGTGAAAACATGTTAAACCCTGAAGCTGAAGACAAAGTTGCTTACATCACACAAGTATTAGGTGATGCACCAACAATCGCAGCAACGGATTACATGAAAAACTATGCAGAGCAAGTACGTGCATTTATCCCATCTGATACTTACAAAGTATTAGGTACTGATGGATTCGGTCGTTCAGATAGCCGTGCAAACCTACGTCGTCACTTTGAAGTGAACGCGGGTTATGTTGTTGTTGCTGCTCTGAGTGAACTTGCAAAACGTGGTGATATTAAAGCATCTGTAGTAACAGAAGCGATTGCTAAGTTTGATATTGATACAAACAAAGTTAATCCTCTGTTTGCATAAACCAACTTAAGATGAGCACAAACAAAACTGTGCTCATTGATTAATTAGGAAGATTATTATGTCTGAATTAAAAGAATTTTTACTGCCTGATATTGGTGCTGATGCTGCTGATGTTACTGAAATTTTAGTGTCTGTTGGCGATGTTATCGTTGAAGATCAAGATGTGATGTCAATTGAAGGTGATAAAGCTTCAATGGACGTACCTGCTGCATTTGGCGGCACGGTTAAAGAAATCAAAATGAACGTGGGTGACAGCGTTTCTGAAGGCCAAGTGGTTTTAATCATTGAAGTTGCTGGCGCTGCCACTGCAGAAGCACCTGTTGCTGCTGTTGTTACAGAAGCTGTGGCTGAAGTTGCTGCTCCTGCTGCTGCAACACAACTAAAAGAAGTTTGTGTTCCTGATATCGGTGGTGATGAAGTTGAAGTAACAGAAGTGTTAGTTTCTGTTGGTGATGTGATTGCAGAAGACCAAGATATCCTTTCTGTTGAAGGTGATAAAGCTTCAATGGACGTACCTGCACCGTTTGCTGGTACTGTAAAAGAAATTAAAATCGCTGCTGGCGATAAAGTATCTGAAGGCACATTAATTCTAGTAGTTGAAGCATTAGGTAGCGCACCGGCTGCTGCACCTGCACAAGCCGCTGCTCCAGTTGCCGCTCCTGCACCTAAAGCTGCGCCTGCTGCCGCGAAAGCTGCTGAACCTGTGACTACTGGTTCAATCAAAGCGTCTCCTTCAGTGCGTCGTTTAGCACGTGAATTTGACCTTGATTTAGCACGCATTCCAGCAACTGGCCGTAAAGGTCGCATTAGCAAAGATGACGTACAAAAATTTGTTAAAGCACAATTAGCAATCGCAAAAAGCGGTGGCGGTGGTGGTTTACAAGTATTGCCTTACGCTGAAATTGATTACTCTAAATTTGGTGAAATTGAGATTAAACCTCTTTCACGTATTCAGAAAATCTCTGGTCCAACATTGCACCGTAACTGGGTAACTATCCCACACGTAACGCAGTTTGATGAAGCAGATATCACTGATTTAGAAACGTTCCGTAAAGAGCAAAATGCAATTGCTGCTAAACAAGATTTAGGTCTTAAAATTAGCCCGCTTGTATTTATGATGAAAGCCGTTGCTAAAGCATTAAAAGAATACCCTAACTTCAATGCTGCACTATCAACTGATGGCGAAAATGTAATTCTTAAGAAATACATCAACATCGGTATCGCAGTAGATACACCAAACGGTCTAGTTGTTCCTGTTGTTAAAGATGTAATTAACAAAGGCATTTACGATATTTCTCGTGAACTGGGTGAAATCTCTCAAAAAGCACGTAAAGGCAAACTAACTGCGAAAGATATGCAGGGTGGAAGCATGAGTATTTCAAGTCTTGGCGGTATCGGTGGTACACAATTTACACCTATCGTTAATGCACCTGAAGTAGCTATTTTAGGTGTTTCAAAATCTGCGATGAAGCCTGTTTGGGATGGCGCTAAATTTGAGCCTCGCTTAATGGTTCCGCTTGCTCTTTCTTACGATCATCGTGTTATTGATGGTGCTGATGGCGCACGCTTTATTACTGCAATTAACAACTACTTATCTGATCTACGCACGTTGATCCTATAAATTTGTTAGCGCTGTACGAGACGAATAAGTTGCCACAAAAAATTGTCAATACTAAGGTTTCGTACAATTTAAAGTAATTCCAAAAATTATGTTAACGGGTCGGCATTTGTCGACCTTTTATTTTGCATTTATTTAACATTTAAATAGAATCAACGCATATTTAAATGTTGGCATTATTGATATCAAACACAGAGGTCAAAATGAGTAAAGAAATCAAAGCACAAGTTGTCGTAATAGGCTCTGGCCCTGCTGGTTATTCAGCAGCATTTCGCGCAGCAGATTTAGGTTTAGAAACTGTATTAATCGAAAAATATGAAACACTAGGTGGTGTTTGTCTGAATGTTGGTTGTATTCCTTCTAAAGCTTTACTTCATGTATCAAAAGTAATTGAAGAAGCAAAAGCATTATCAGAGCATGGTGTTTTATTTGGCGAACCTTCAACAGATATCGATAAAATCCGTATCTGGAAAGACAAAGTTGTTTCACAGCTAACTGGCGGCCTTCAAGGCATGGCTAAAATGCGTAAAGTGACAACTGTAAATGGTTGGGGACGCTTTACTGGCGCTAATACTATTGAAGCGACAGATCGTGAAGGCGAAGTGACTACAATCACTTTTGATAACGCAATCATTGCTGCCGGCTCTCGCCCAGTTAAATTACCGTTTATTCCGCATGATGATCCACGTGTTTGGGATTCTACAGATGCGCTTGAACTTAAATCTGTACCAAAACGTTTACTTATTTTAGGCGGTGGTATCATCGGTCTTGAAATGGGAACAGTTTACAAATCATTAGGTTCTGATGTTGATGTTGTAGAATTTGCTGACCAATTAGTGCCTGCTGCCGATAAAGATATTGTGCAAGTTTACACTAAGAAAGTTAAAGACAAGTTCAACATCATGTTATCAACTAAAGTAACGGGCGTTGATGCTAAAGAAGACGCGTTATACGTTTCTTTTGAAGGTAAAAATGCACCCGCTGAAGCGAAAGCTTATGATGCTGTATTAGTGGCTGTTGGTCGTGTTCCAAACGGTTTCTCAGTAGATGCTGAAAAAGCGGGTATTACGGTAACAGAACGTGGTTTCATTGAAGTTGATAAGCAAATGATGACTAACGTGCCACACATTCACGCAATCGGCGATATCGTTGGTCAACCTATGCTTGCGCATAAAGGTGTGCATGAAGGCCATGTTGCTGCTGAAGTTATCGCGGGTAAGAAACATTACTTTGATCCTAAAACAATTCCTTCAATTGCTTACACTGAGCCAGAAATGGCATGGGTTGGTTTAACTGAACGTGAAGCGAAAGAGCAAGGTATTAACTTCGAAAAATCAGTATTCCCTTGGGCGGCTTCTGGTCGTGCAATCGCATCTGATTGCTCTGACGGTATGACTAAGCTTATCTTTGATAAAGATACTCACCGTATTATTGGTGGTTCAGTTGTTGGTACTAACGCAGGTGAATTATTAGGTGAAATCGGTCTTGCAATCGAAATGGGTTGTGATGCAGAAGATATCGCATTAACTATTCATGCTCACCCAACATTACATGAATCTGTTGGTCTTGCTGCTGAAATTTACGAAGGTTCTATTACAGATCTTCCAAATGCAAAAGCAGTTAAACGTAAAAAATAACCGTTTAATGACTTAGCATTTTGAGGCTTGTTATCGTTAAGGTAACAAGCCTTTTTTATTTCTTTTAAATGTACGTTTGATCTTTACTTGATTGTTGTTTGATTGTTGAAGTTCTCTGTGTATGATGCGCGTATATTGCTGTTATCATTGAAATTACAAGGATGTACAATGAAAAAGTTATTCGTAACAATGTTTGTTATTGCGACAATATCACCATCGGTATTTGCTAAGCCTGAAGTCATTAGTATCGAGATGAGTAATAAGAAGATGTCTGAAGTGGTACAAATTATTAATCGTATTTGTGATAGCCAAATTGCGCTTGAGAGCTTATCTAACCCACAAATGAATGTTAGTATCGATTTAGAGAATAAGCAGTGTGTCGAAGTAGTTTCGCTGATTCAAAGCTTTGATAAAAGTGCTTAAAATAAAGTAATAAAGATTTAAAAAGAAAAAGGGGAATCATATGATTCCCCTTTTTTTATGCGTTTAATTCATTAAGATCTTGTTCAACAAAGAGCAATAGAAGCTGACAAATACCTTGATAGAAACCGGAATTATTCACCTTCTGAGTCGCGCTAACAAAAGTGCTTAACCAAGATAAAAGCTGATGCTCAATAAAGTCAGTTTGTGCTTGCTGACTATTTTCATCTTCTTTCATGATTAGGTTACCTAAATAATCTAATTGAATCGCAATATGATCCGCCGGCTCTTTAAAGTCGGGGTCGATCATCAAGCCTTGCTGTTTAAAAATATCTAACATCTCATGATGCGGTTTTTCAAATAGTTGACCCGTTTCAGAAAGATAAACAGACGCATAAGGCGGCGCGCCTTTTTTAGCATCCGTTAGAAACAGCTGACTAAAGTCTGCTGCTAATTCTAAGCTAGGTTGCTTAATCGCCATAATGGTCACTAGCGCCGCTTTTATCTGCGCCACCGCTTGTTCAAATTTAGGCTCTGTACCTAGTTGAGTAAGCAGTGCTACGCCTTCGCCAGAAAAGTAATGAGCGAGTTTCTCTTTATCTAGCTCTTTTGTCAGCAAGGTTGCAAACCACCAATAAAGGCTTGCGCGCTGCTCATTTAATTCATTTTCATCCATTGATTGTATTATCCTACTTCAGTTGGGCCTGAGAAGGCCGTTACAGCAGGTACTTTACCTGTAAATTTCTCATACTGCACTTGGCAAGTATTTGCGCTAGTTGCCTGTGCAAGCTCTGAGGTTGGAATATCTTGCGTTAAGGTATTTGGATCGCCGTAGGTACACATTGAACCAATTGACTCATCGACAGGGGCATACCAAGCGCCTTCTTCGATACGTGCCACACCTTCTGAGAAATTATCTGAAACAACCGCACCGGCAAGTAGTTGACCACGATCGTTAAATACACGCACTAAATCACCATCTTTAATGCCACGTTGCTTAGCATCTTGTGGATTAAGATAGATTGGCTCACGACCTTTCACCGTGTAAGTTTCACGGAATTGCTGTGAATCACACATCTGTGAATGTAAACGTTTGTTCGGGTGACAAGATTGTAACCAAATAGGGTGCTTGTCTGAACCAGGACCACCGTGTGAACGTTCTGATTTTTCAAACCACATTGGATGACCTTGACACTCTTTGTAACCGTATCTGTCAATCTTACGACTAAATATTTCGATAAAGCCCGATGGTGTACCCAACGCATTGATCTCTGGATCTTCTCGGAAAGCCGCTTGGCGAGTCCAATCTTTACCTTTACCAAAATCTACAAAACCTTCTTTCCAGAATGTTTTGAAATCAGGCATTTTAAAGCCTGCTTTATTGGCTTCAACACAATCATTATACAATTTTTCTACCCACTGCATTTCACTTTTACCACGGGTGTAATCGTGCTCTTGACCTAATTTACGGGCAAGCAGGGTAAAGATTTCAAAGTCTGTTTTAGATTGAAATAGTGGATCAACCAATTTCTGCATGGCAATAATGCCACGTGCGCTGTATGAACCGTAAAGATCTAAATCGTTACGCTCCCATTGTGTACAAGCGGGTAATACGATGTCAGAAAAACGACAGGTTGCCGTCCAAGTGAAATCAACGGAAACAACTGTTTCAAGCTTATGGAAGGCTTTTTTCATGTTGTTACGATCTTGGTGATGATGCCAAGGATTACAACCTGAAAAGACCATCATCTTGATATCGGGTAGAGTGATCGTCGCACCATTCGCTTGAATCTTCTTACCTGGTTCTAAAATACTGTCGACCCAGCGTGCAACAGGAATAGTACTGCTGTAACCGTTAAAGTCTTTGTTTTTATGAATACGGTTTTGTGGTTTATCTGGATTACGTGGGAATCCACCTGGGCCTGCAGCACCCGTTGAAGAAACACCCACCGAGCTATAGTGATGTGCGTAACTAATACCGCCACCAGGTAAGCCGATTTGGCCTAACATAGTCGCAAGCACGGCTGCCATCCAATAAGGTTGTTCACCATGTTGCTGGCGTTGAATACTCCAACCGACCATAATTTGCGTACGTTCTTTAACAATCGTACGTGCAAATTCACGGATATCATCCGCTTTAATACCACAAATTGTTTCTGCCCATTCAGGTGTCTTTTCAACTTTATCTTTTGTCTCACCTAATAGGTAAGGCAAGAAATCTTCAAAACCTAATGCGTAGGTTTCAATAAATTTCTTATCGTATAAGTTTTCTTTATAAAGCGTATGCGCAATCGCCAACATAAACGGTACATCGGTTTGTGGGTTGATGTAGCGATGCTCTGATTTTAAGTAATCTTGTGTTTTAGTGCCAACGGGATCAACACTGATCACGCGGATCTCTTTGTTGGCAATCTTCTCTTTTAATTGCTCAAGGTATTCAAATGACTCGTGCGTTTCACAATTCCAACCGACCTGAAGATTTTTAACTAAATCATTACCCCAAAGTACAATGGTTTTACTGTTTTTTAGGATCAAAGGCCATGAAGTACCTTGTGCATATACTTCTGTGGTGCCTAATACGTAAGGCATGATCGTTTGACCTGCGCCCGTAGAGTAGTCACCTACTTTATTAACCGTATAACCATGCATCGCAATCGCACGTGCCATGTGATTACCACAAGAATGTACTTGGCCTGTTGAGCGCCAACCTGTACTACCTGCATGAATTGCCCACGGACCGTATTGCGTTTGCATACGTTCAAGTTCACTGTGGAATAGGGTGATTGCTTCATCCCACGTCACACGAATAAAGCGGTTGTCGCCACGTTTAGTGGTATCACTTTTTTCACGGTTTAAATACCACTCGTAACGCACCATTGGGTAGCGAATACGAGAAGGGCTATAAATAATACCTTTGATACCATTAAGCATATCCGTTGGATATTTATCGACTTCAAAGGCTTTAATTTCTTGTACTTTACCTGCGTAAACACGTGCGCGGAAAGCGCCCCAATGGGAACCACTTACTTTCCAAGTGCCCGCGACTTCTGTAGTGGCAGCATGTGCCACTTGTAATAACCCAGGTCCAACTAATGCAGCACCACTAGAAGCTAACAAACCTTTTAAAAAACTACGTCTTGAAATTGACATTGTGAGCTCCTAATTAATGCGCTTCATCTGAAAAATCAGATGAGTGTTTTTGTAAATATTTAAGGACTAATGCTTGTGTATCACCGTCTAAATTCACGAATGACAACATGCCATTAAACATACCTGGCCAAGTGTTGGTATCGAAATGGTTTTCTGCTGGCTGGGTATGACAAACACTACAGCTAGTATCGTAAGTCGATTTAGCAAAGGTCCACAAGGTATCGCGAGACTCAGTCAAAGAACCATTACGTGCCCACAGTTTTACTTCTACTTTCTGCCAAGGCAAACCTGTCAGATCATCAATTTTAGTTTCACCTTTATTCATGTAGTCATCACTTTGCGCGACTTCTTTAGTCAGGTAACCATCGTTGATGTTCATTGCAAAGTCTTCAAACATAACACGGCCAAAACCTTTCGTTTTACGCCATACATCAAGCTCAACCTGAATCGCGTCACCTTCAACTGCCAGTACGGTTACTTTAGTGGCTGCATTTAATTGGCCCGCTTCAGTGGTCATTGTCTCATCGGTAAATAACGGTAGCTGTCGAACGCTGTAATAACTGTTGCCCGCTTTGTAGCCTGATGTCGCCATCTCTTCAAGTTTAGATAGCGTACCTTCACCAGAGTTCATGTTATCAGGTAAGTTATGTGCGATTCCTTTATGACAATCGACACAACTTTGATCGCGCTCAGCTGCCATTTTCATCTGTACTTGTGCTCGTTCAGACATTATTTCAAAGTCCATGCTTTCGTAGTTATGACAGTTTTTACATTCCATTGAATTATTTGCGCTGAATCGATCCCACTCATGCTGTGCAAGCTCGCCACGTTTCGCTAAGAATTTTTCGCGTGTATTAACCGTACCAAAAACAGTTGCCCAAACTTCCTTAGAAGCTTGCATTTTTCTGGCGATTTTATCGCTCCAATTGTGTGGAACATGACAATCTGGACAGGTTGCTCGTACACCTGAACGGTTTTGCCAATGCACTGTTTCTTGCAGTTCTACGTAGACGTTATCTGCCATTTCATGACAGCCAATACAGAACTTTTCGGTATTAGTTACTTCAAGTGCGGTATTAAAACCACCCCAAAAGATGATACCGGCGAGGAACCCGCCAATGGTTAAAAAACCGAAGCTTAAATGAACGCTTGGTTTGCTGGCAATGTGCCAAAAACGTTTGATGATTTGAATCATAATGAGACCTTAATAATTAGAGTGGAAGGTTAATGGCCAGGAGGACCCATTAAAAACATTTGTAGGAACCATATTCCAAAGCCATAAGCGCCAATTAAGGCAACACTTAACGCTGGAAATAGGCAAACAGTAAGTACAAGAAATGTTTTCCATTCTGAGGCCTTATTGTGTACTTCAGGCTCATTGTGATTATCTGACATAAGTATTCCAAAATAATAAATAATATTAGGACAATATATTGCCCAGCTCTCTGCTTTCCAGAGAGTAGGTTTGAAAAGAGATAAACTCAAGTTTACAGTCAAATATATAGCATGTAAATGCTTTGTATCTTATGTAACTTATTGTAATTGATGTGTTTTAATTGATCTAGATCAATGTTTTTTAAGGGAGTTGGTTTTGATGTTTTTTGTGGGAAGGAGTAACGCTGTCAATGCAGTTTATAACTTAGGCCATGATACTTTAACTGGTATTTTAACTGACATTTTGTTATCTACTAATCATAAGCGCTTCTAAAAAGACTTTTTATTTTTTCCTGGTCTAGCTAATTACTGCTTTGAGATCAATAGAATGAAGTTGTCGTGCAGGGGGGCTTTGAAACCTCTGTAAATCTACATTAGTAAAATATTAATGGGTAAATATTCAAATTAAAAAAAAGAGGCTTACTTATTTTAGTTGATTGGGAGTTTACCTCACTCAATCCAAATAAATAACCCTCATATTTTATTCTCATTTAGCGTTTAAAATAGCGCTTCTGAGCATTATAAAACTTTAATTGGCACTGCTTTACCAGCGAATTTAGTCGTCATTTCTTCAGTAGGAGGCGTAAATCGCGTTAAATCGATACCTTCTACAGCTGATTTGTACTCTTCGATGGTAGGGAAGCGACCTAGCACTGTTGAAAGAACAACTAAAGGCGTAGAGCCTAGTAGTGATTCACCTTTCTTCTCTGCAGTATCTGCTACAACACGACCTTGGAATAAACGTGTTGAAGTGGCGATAACAGTATCACCTGGTTCAGCTTTCTCTTGGTTACCCATACATAAGTTACAGCCTGGGCGTTCTAAGTACATAATATTTTCGTATTTAGTACGTGCAGCGCCTTTCGGGTTTGTATCGTCAAATTCGAAACCAGAATACTTTTGCAAGATATCCCAATCGCCTTCAGCTTTAAGCTCATCAACAATGTTGTATGTTGGTGGCGCAATCACTAATGGTGCTTTGAACGAAACGCTACCATTAATTTTCTCAAGGTTACGCAACATTTGAGCGACAATTTGCATATCACCTTTATGTACCATACAAGAACCAACAAAACCTAAATCTACCGATTTACCTTTGTAGAATGAAACAGGACGAATAACATCATGCGTATAACGCTTAGATGCATCTTCGTTGTTAACATCTGGATCTGCAATCATAGGCTGGTCGATAACGTCTAAATCAATCACAACTTCTGCGTAATATTTAGCATTGTCATCGGGTGCTAGTGCTGGATTAGTACCTGACTTAATATCACCGATACGTTTGTCAGCTAAAGCGATTAGGCCTTTAAGTGTTGCTGCTTCGTTTTCCATACCCTTGTTGATCATGATTTGGATACGGCTCTTAGCAAGCTCAAGTGACTCAATTAACGTTGCATCTTCAGAAATACAGATAGACGCTTTGGCTTTCATTTCTGCAGACCAATCGGTAAATGTGAATGCTTGGTCAGCTAGCAAAGTACCGATATGCACTTCAATGATGCGACCTTGGAATACATTCTCGCCGCCAAACTGCTTAAGCATTTGTGCTTGAGTCGCATGTACAACATCACGGAAATCCATGTGACCTTGCATGTTACCTTTAAACGTAACTTTTACAGAGTCAGGGATAGGCATTGCTGCTTCACCTGTTGCTAGTGCTACCGCTACTGTGCCTGAGTCAGCGCCGAACGCCACACCTTTAGACATACGAGTATGCGAGTCACCACCAATGATGATAGCGCGATCATCAATGGTAATATCGTTTAATACTTTATGAATAACATCAGTCATCGCTGGGTAGAGACCTTTAGGGTCACGTGCAGTGATAAGACCAAATTTGTTCATGAAGCTCATTAGCTTAGGAATGTTAGCTTTCGCTTTGTTATCCCAAACAGATGCCGTATGACAACCAGACTGGTAAGCGCCGTCTACTAATGGAGAAATAGTAGAAGCGGCCATTGCTTCAAGTTCCTGACAAGTCATAGGACCGGTCGTATCTTGAGAACCAACGATGTTTACTTTAACACGAACATCAGAGCCCGCATGTAATGCAGCTTCTGACTGAACGCCAACAGCGTTGTTATTAAATATTTTTTCAACCGCTGTCAGACCTTGGCCTTCATGCGAAATTTCTTTTGAAGTTGCATAGACAAGCTTTGTTGCAACGCCAAGTGTTTCTGAAGCAAACGTTTGTAATTTCTTACCAAATGTTACCGCGTAAGAACCACCGGCTTTCATGAACTCAACTTTTTGTGGTGTAAACGCTGAAGATATATCAGAAAGTTCTTTATCACCGTTGAATAATTTCTTAGCAACTGTATCGATAGTTAAAACTGACCCAGTTTCTACTGAGTAAGCTTCTTCTAAAACAGCATCGCCATTTGCATCAACAACAGTATTACCGTTTGCATCTACTTTCTTAACCCAGTTTTTAAGATCAAGACCGATACCACCCGTTACATCAACGGTTGTTAAGAAGATTGGAGAGATACCGTTAGTACCAGCAACAACAGGCGCGATATTAATGAAAGGAACATAAGGACTTGCTTGCTTACCAGCCCAAAGTGCCACATTGTTCACACCAGACATACGAGAAGAACCTACGCCCATTGTGCCTTTTTCAGCAATAAGCATGACTTTCGCTTCTGGGTGTTTAACTTGTAATGCTTTAATTTCTTCTTGAGCTTCTGGCGTCATCATACATTGGCCATGTAACTCACGGTCAGCACGTGAATGCGCTTGATGACCAGGAGAAAGTAAATCAGTTGAGATATCACCTTCACCAGCAATATAAGTGACTACTTCAATTTTTTCTGCAACGTTAGGTAATTTAGTGAAGAACTCTGCTTCAGCGTAGCTTTCAAGAATCTCTTTAGCGATAACATTGCCAGCTTTATAAGCTGTTTCAAGACGGCTTGTATCTGCGTCGTATAGGAATACTTGTGTTTTTAATACTTTAGCTGCTGTAGTTGCCACTGATGCATCATCAGATAGGGCTAAATCAAGTAGCACGGAAATTGAAGAACCACCTTTCATGTGTGACAACAATTCAAAAGCAAATTCTGGGGTTATTTCAGCAACGTCGAATTCACCTAAAATGATCTCTTTTAAAAATGCTGATTTTGCACTTGCAGCACTAGTCGTGCCAGGCAAAGTGTTATAAATGAAGAAATTAAGCGAATCTTTTCGATACTCATTTCCTAAATCTTTAATTTGACCAATTATTTCTGATAATAAATCAGCAGAATCAATTGGTAGAGGAGCTAATCCTAGCTCATTATTACGACTTTCAATTTCTTTGATGTACTCTAAATATAGACTCATTTAAAACTCTCTCTCTAGTGTGCTAAAAATATTATCATCATTTTTAGCAAGGACAAATTTTGCCAACAGTTTACCTGATTTTCTAGTAACGACTAGGTTTTGGGCGAATTAACATTAAATTAACACTATTCATGTGATTTATGTTGGATAGCAGAAATCGTAATGTTAATTATCTTTGTTAAATTTTTACTATTGATGGTACTCATTCGCGTAGATTGCTTTGTCTGAATAATTCTTCTTGGGTGTCATTCAGCTTTCAAGTGGCATCAGAAAAATCGATCAAGTCTCTTTTTTTGAAGGGGCTAGGGTGTTTGAAAAAGCGGAGCTTGAAAAACTATATATTGAAAATATTGGGCCTCACTTTTAAACGCGAAGAAAACAGCGTTATTACTCTTTATTAAAGATAGCGCCACAAGCAATGCGTACGAGGGAGATACACATAGAGCACATTGTCACCGGTCGTAATTCAACGAAGATGCACAGATATTTTCGATTTAGCACAGTATTTGCTGCCTAAATACTGTGAATTGAAAGTAACAATGTTTGTTTCTATTTATAGCTATTACTTATCGAGTCGTTTAAATCGCATCAAAATAATCACTTAAGCTCTGCTAATTTGACTCTGTTGTTGAATATATTAAGTATGCATAACTATAAAAGTGTAGGCGCCCTTATAAGGTATCGCTATTTGAACTTTCATTTAACCTTATTAGCGATAAAGCTGACTGAGTTATTGCAGTGAAAAGCATCATAATTAACGTTATTTAACTACTCATTTAGATTAAATATCATTCAAAAGACTATTTTCGGTCACTAGAAATAAACTTTTTTATGCATATAGGATATATCATATTTATTTTTAGACTGAATGGATATAAAATAACTATTTGATAAATAACAATCTAGGTTAATCTAATGTGACAAAAGAATGAAAAATCTTAAATTAGCTTGTTTTTTCACCAAAAATTGATATTATCTTAAAAGATGACAAAAAACAGAGGCTGTCGAAACAGTCCAGTAATAATCAATGACAAAATGAAATAAAAATAGATAAAGTAGGGGGGTTGCTACGATAAGCAAAATCCTTCTCTATTTTTAATAATCGATATTAAATAAATCATAAAAGTGGGTGCTATTATGTTAGAAAAAAGCTTAGTTGTGGGCGAATACCACATTGACACAAGTCAAAACAGTCTTATTCACGGAAGCCGTAAGGTTTACTTAGGTCCATTACGTACATCGTTATTACATTTCCTATGTAAAAATGTAAATACAGTAGTAACTCGTGAAGATCTTGCTCAACATGTATGGGGACGTCTAGTGACGGATCATACAATTAACCAACATATTTCTCAATTACGTAAAAGTATCGGAACATTAAGCTTACACGGCTTAAATATCTCTACTATTCCAAAACGTGGCTACATTGCTCGTATGGAAGGTGTTGGCGTTTCTGAAAACAGTATTGCTCCAATGACACAATCTGAAGGTGCTAGTAACGTCATCAGTACGATGAAAGTATTAGTCGTTGAGGGTGCTGCTACTGACCGTATCCAGCTAATCGAATTATTAGAAGAGCTAGACGTTGCATATGTTGAAGGTGTTGCTACAACAATTGAAGCAGAACGTTCTGTTGCACTTCAAGACTTCGATTTAGTGATTGTTGATACTTTATTATCTGATAACTCAGGTATTGAACTCATTAAAAATATCCGTATAGGCCAAACATCAGCCGCTGCTGATATCTGTATTTTAAGCTCTCATTTCGATGTTCAGCGTGAGCTACTTGGTTTAAACAGCTTATTAGACGTGCAAGGTTTATTATTAAAACCTTTCGAATCTAGCCGTTTAAAGCAAATGTTAATGGTTGCTACTAAATCAAATGTTGTTTTAAAACCACAAGCCGCTTACGAGCTTGTACCAACAGACGTATTAGAAATTGCAGCATCAGCTAAAGCTGTAAACAGCTAGTCACTGACTTTTTATTAAAGGCTCCCATGGCAACATGGGGGCCTTTTTTGCTTTTAAGAAGATGTAATGCCAATCGAAATAAATAGCTGATAAATTTTACTTGTTAAAATAGCTTATTTCCGCGTTGTAAATCTCGTAAAGGGAACAACCATTCACATCAATTTACGCCTTGATCTAAGCTATTTTTCCTACGCAAGAATTAGATCACATACTTAATACAATTGGTATAAAAATGGAATTCGAATTTAGAAAAGATTTTATTACTGAGCACGCAACCGTTCAAACTGAAATGGACCATGAGGCCATTGCAACCTGGCTTGAAATGGAAGGGCAGTCTACCGCCTGGGTTGAAGCGCTTATTGTAAATATTATTGCTGTACAAACGAGAGCATTAACAGAGTATAAATTAGCGGGCAGTGAATTTAATTTGTTATTAACCAATGCAGACGCACAAGTGACCAATCACCGTTTGATGGAAACTGATGAAGATGAAACGTTAGATGATAGTTTGTCATTCTATGATGCTGAAATAGAAGCGTGTTGCGGATTAGAGGACTTTAAAAACTTAATTGAGTCTTGGTTAGAGTTTATAAGCTAGATAGCAGACTTGATGCACGAAGCTAGAAGGCTTAATGCTTTCCAGCTTCAAGCGATTAGCTTTTAACTATGTTGTAGTACTAATGTTGCCATTCCTAAAAATGAGAATAAACCCACAACATCTGTAATGGTTGTTAATGCCATCCCACCTGCTAATGCAGGGTCAATTTTATACTTATGCATAATCAACGGAATACTCACACCAGCAATACCTGCAACGGATAGGTTAATAAACATCGCTCCGGCAATAATAATACCGACAGTAATATCTCCTTTCCATATCACGACAGCGATGGCAACAAAGATTGCCCAAACCATACCATTTAAAAGACCAATAGCTGCTTCTTTACCAATTAACCAACGTGTATTGGTATTACCTATATGTCCGACTGCGATACCACGAATAACCAGTGCTAATGTTTGGTTACCTGCAATGCCACCCATGCTTGGAACGATAGTCATTAATACCGCTAAAGTTGCCATCTGTTCTAATGTTGCTTCAAACATATTCGACACAGAGGCAGCAATAAAGGCTGCAATTAAATTAATCGATAACCATACCGTTCGACGCTTAGCACTGGGTAAAATAGGGGCAAAGGTATCTTCATCATCGTCCATCCCCGCCATACCCATCATGGAATGTTCGGCATTTTCACGGATAATATCAACGACATCATCGATAGTAATACGACCCAGTAATTGGTTGTTATGATCCACAACAGGCGCTGAAATCCAATCATGTCGCTCGAATAACTTGGCGATTTCAAGTTCAGGCATTTCTGCTAATAAACTACCTGTTTTATTGTTCATGACTTCTTTGACAGAAAGCGACGGGTCGACGGTTAATAGTGTTGAAAGCGGCACATCACCAATAAGGTGATCGCCTGCATTAACTACATATAAAGTATCAGTGGCTTCGGGTAGTTCACCTTTAAGGCGTAAATAGCGTAATACCACATCGATAGAAACGTCAGGACGCAGAGTGATAGTGTCGGTATTCATGATAGATCCGGCTGTATCTTCAGGATAAGCCAATGCTTGCTCTACACGATGTCTATCCTGAGCATCCATTTGCTCCAGCACTGCTTGGTAAAGACTATCTGGGATGCCACGTAATATATAAGCAAGATCGTCGGTATCCATGCCTTCTGTGACTGCCACTAGATTAGTGGCATCCATCAGGCTGATAATGCCATCTTTGGCATCTTCATTTAATTCTTCGAGGATTTCACCTTGCTGATCATGATCTGTGAGGTTCCAGAGGACTTTACGATTTGCGGGGGGAGAAGACTCAAGTAATAGTGCAACATCACAAGCATGCATTTTTTCAAGGATGCTGCGTGCCAGTACAAACATGCCACTTTCGAGTGCTTTATTGATGGTTTGCAGTTGCTGTTGGGTATCTTTTAACTCTGTTTTTTCCAGCATCTGCTTTCTCCGAATTATTCTTCTTCTAAAAATTTATCTTCAATTAACTGGGTAACGGCTGACATTGCTTGCTGAGCTTCATTACCTGTCGCTATAATTTCTATCTCTTGGCCATAACAAGTCTCTAATACCAATAAGCCTAGAACACTGTCTGCATCGGCTTGCTTATCATGATGTCTAATCGTAATTTTGGCATCAAAATCATTAACTAATTCAACAAGTTTAATGGTTGCACGTGTATGTAAACCCAATTTGTTCTGTATTGTAATAGTTTGCTTGATGATATCCACTTTTTTATGCTTCTCTTATTTTACACGTAAACATTTGTGTTCGATTTGCACCTGATACTTACTCTTAAAGCGAGAGGCAATTTTTTCGGTTAGATACACTGAACGATGTTTTCCACCTGTGCAACCAATTGCAATAGTGACATAGTTACGATTGTTATTTTCTAGGTGTGGTAACCACGATTGAAAGAGGTTTTCTATCTGATTCGCCGTCTGTTCAACGACTGGAAATGATTCCAAGTAATCAATAATAGGCTGCTCTTGCCCATTGTATTGCTGTAATTCTGCTTCCCAATGAGGGTTGGGTAAAAAGCGCACGTCAAAAATGTAATCAGCGTCTTCAGGGTGAATATATTTAAAGCCGAATGATTGAAAAATAATTAATAGGTTACTTTTACTTGAACCTTGTAAATAAATCTTAAGTCGCTCATTCAAATTGTGAATTGACAGTGTTGTTGTATCTATCTCAAGGGCTGCACTTTGCTTGATTGGCGCTAATAGCTCACTTTCGAGTTCTAGTGCCTGTGAAAGCGATAGCTTTTGTTTTGAAAGGGGGTGCAGTCGTCTTGTTTCACTATAGCGACGTATTAGCTCTGTACTGATTGCATCAATATAGAGAATTTCTATCTCTACTTTTGCTTTGAGTGTTGCTAATAGTTGCTCAATATCTTGTGCGCTACTGGGTAGGTTACGAATATCTAAAGTGATGGCGATTTTGTTGTTGATAGGATCAACACTATCGATAAGCTGTTCTAAAAGCTGAAAAGGAACCCCATCAATACAGTTGTAACCTAGATCTTCAAGCACATGTAGTGCAATTGTTTTCCCTGATCCTGATCGCCCACTAATAATGATTAGCTTCATTTTATTTCCTATCGATTAGTCGATTTGCAGTAACTTATATAAACTTTCATTATTTTCAGCACTTCTGATTTGACGTATATAACGTTTATCTAACAGTTTTTTGCTGATTTCTGACAATGCCGTCAAATATTGTTTACAACGGTCTTCGGGAACAAAGATAGCAAACAGTATATCCACTTTATTTCCGTCATAGGAATCATAGTCTATACCTGAGCTACATTGCATAAAAATAGCCGTTGCAGAGTGTGAGCTATCAATTTTAACATGGGGAATTGCAATACCATGACCCACCCCAGTAGAGCCTATTTTCTCTCTGGCAATGAGCGCATTAAATAACTGCTGGGGATCCATATCTAATTTTTCAGCTGCAATGTGGCTAATTTTTTCTAAAGCACACTTTTTGCTAGTACAAGTCGTTTGACTAAAAACAGATTCTTTATCTAATAGTTCAGATATTTTCATATTAACTTTTTTAATTGCTACATTTGGCGCGATTTTATCAGGTTAAAATAGAATGGCTATTAAGAAATCTTATTTTCTTAACATTTATCAGTATTGAAGCAATGACTATGTGTATTTACTCAAATTATAACAATTGTTTACGCTGATTTGATGGAGGAATTCCTAAAGACTCTCGGTATTTTGCAATCGTGCGTCGAGCGACTTTTATTCCCTGCTGTTCTAATAATTGCGTTATTTTATTATCGCTGAGCGGCTTTGTTGTAACTTCTGCATTTACTAATTTTTTTATTAATGCGCGAATGGCTGTAGATGAACACTCTCCACCACTTTCAGTTGCAACATGACTGGAAAAGAAAAACTTGAGTTCGTAAATACCACCTGGAGTATGCATAAACTTTTGTGTGGTAACACGTGAAATAGTGGATTCATGCATTTCTACTTCATAGGCTACATCATTGAGTACCATTGGTTTCATGGCCTCATCACCGTATTCAAAAAAGGCTTGTTGTTGCTGTACTATACAGTTAGACACTTTTAACAGCGTTTCATTGCGGCTTTCAAGGCTTTTGATGAACCATTTGGCATCTTGCAGATTGCCTTTGATAAATTGAGAGTCTGTTTTGCTAATCTTACCTTTACAAAGATCTGCATATTGTTGATTAATAGACAGGTTGGGATTGCAGTCTGGGTTGAGCGAGACACGCCATTGTCCGGCAATTTTTTTAACATAAACGTCGGGCACAATGTATTGTGCTTGAGTATCTTCAAACTGATTACCTGGTCTTGGTTCTAGCGTTTGAATCAGGCGCATTATTTCCGCAAGCTCTGGTTCTTTTAATTTTGTCTTACGCGCTAGTGTCCTATAATCTCGATTTCCCAATAAATCCATATGCAGTTCGAGTATGTTTAATGCTTCATCACGCCATGGTGTTTCTTTTGCAAGATGGCGTAGTTGTATTTGCAGGCAGTCTTGTGCTGATTTTGCGGCAATACCAATAGGGTCAAAATGTTGAACTCTTTTTAATACGGCTTCTATTTCATCAAGTTCCAGGCCTTCAACTTCGTTAGCTAGCGCTTCTAGAATAGAGTCACAGGTACTTGTTAGGTAGCCTGATTCATCGATAGAGTCGATAATGGCCATCGCAATAAGCAGGTCTGTTTCTGTGAAAGGGGTCAGTTGCATTTGCCAAATAAGATGATCTTGCAGTGAGACTGAAGATTCGCCTTGATAGATAGTATCTTCACCATCGTAACTTGCTGAGCCAGAAGAAACAGACGTCGTTGGAGGTGGTGTATAAGATTCTTCCCAATTATTTTCGTCGGGTGTTTCCTGTGAAAACTCTTGTTGTGTTAAGGCTTCACTGGTATCTAATTGACTACTGTCTTTTTCTTTTATTACTTCTTCGACAGAGCTATTATCTTCTTGATCAAGAAGAGGGTTTTCATCAAGTGCGTTCTGTATCTCTTGCTGTAACTCAAGGGTTGATAGTTGTAATAATTTTATGGCTTGCTGTAATTGAGGGGTCATCGCTAATTGCTGACCCATCTTTAATTGTAACCCTTGTTTCATCAAAGCAGCTTCTTCCTATCTAAATTAGGCTTTAACTATAACCTATAGTTTGAATTCTTCACCGAGATACACTTGTTTTACATGATCATTTGCTAATATTTCGTCTTGCGTCCCAATTGCAATAATTTCACCATGGCTAACAATATAGGAGTGTTGACATACATCTAATGTTTCACGCACGTTATGATCGGTAATTAATACACCTAAACCTCTATCACGTAACTGACCAATGATATTTTTAATATCAATAACAGAAATAGGGTCAACTCCGGCAAAGGGTTCATCAAGTAAAATAAATTTAGGCTCTGTCGCAAGTGCACGGGCAATTTCTACACGACGTCGCTCGCCACCAGAAAGGCTCATGCCTTTATTATTGCGAATATGCTGAATATTAAACTCTTCTAACAAAGTATTTAGTTTTTCTAAACGTTGTGCTTTAGTCAGCTCTTTACGTGTTTCTAAAATACCCATGATATTTTCAGTCACGGTTAAACGACGAAAAATAGAGGCTTCTTGAGGAAGGTAACCAATGCCTTTTTGCGCTCGGATATGCATAGGATGATGAGAAATATCTTCATCATCAATGACAATCGTGCCTTCATCTTGTTTCACAAGGCCAACAACCATATAGAATGAAGTGGTTTTTCCTGCCCCATTTGGTCCGAGTAAACCAACTATTTCGCCTGTTCTAACGGTTAAACTAACACCATTAACAACAGTGCGGCCTTTGTAGCTTTTTACTAAACCTGTTGCGATTAATTCTGCCATTATTGTTGCTCAGTCTGTTGCTTGTTGTCTGTGTCTAATTCTGCGCTAGGCTCATTGTTTTCTGTTTCTGTTTCTGCTACAGGGCTTGGTTCACTTTTTTCTTTTTCAAATTGAGAGGGCAAAAATACAGTTTTAACACGTTCTTCAGTTGCTTTATCACTTTTAACAATTAGCTCTTCTGTTTCAAGAAAGTAAATTATTTTAGCACCGTTTATCTGGCTATCGAGCTGTTTTACTTGAGCGTTACCGGTCAGTGTTATTTTTGATTTAGCGACATCATAGTGAATCTTGTCTGCTTCTGCATCAAAGGGTTTTCCATCATCTTGTGTTTGATAGAATGTCGCTACTTTACCTTCTGCAATCATAATTTCATGATTTGCTAATGTGCCGCGAATGACGGTTAGCTTATCACCTGTTATTTTTATCGTGCCTTGTGTTAATAATACATCTTCGGTAAAAACGATGGTATTACTCTTCATTTTGGCATGTTGTCCCACAGAGCTTACATTGATTGCTTGATCGTAATCAGACTCTAAAGCTTGTGCTGATAGTGACCAGATCATTGCGCCAAAAATTAAACTTATTTTATTTATTTTCATTTAGATATACCGATTTAACCTGTTTTTTTACAATTAATTCTTCGCTAGCAAGTGATGCCCACATACCAATGCCCTGTTGCTTCATTTGTGGGCCTTGCCAATGGACAAGCAATTGACTGCTAAGTTCTTTTTCTGCGAGTAACACTGTCATTTTTTCAGTATTCATTGTTTGTACTAATTGATCTAAGCTGAGATTTTTTACCCAGACATCGCCAAATAACAATAATTTATTATTTTCTGAAAGAGTGCCATTTTGAGCAGTAACTTGCCACGTTGTTACGCTATTATCCTGTTCATTTGTTATATATAAAATAACTTTTGGATTTTCAAAAATGGTGATCTCTTTATCACTGTAACTTATTGCTTTCGTAGCATAAGTTTTATGCGTGATTTTCCCTGTTTCATCATAATGGGTATTATCGAGGTTGTATGCAATATAGCTCGGATGATGTTCTGCGAGTACAGCAAGTTCGTCCTGGGGTTTTAGATATAACCAGGTTAAAAAAGCAATAAGAAGGAGAGCGTAGGGAATGGCTTGGCGTTTATTCATCTATTCGCTTTTACCCTGTGTTGTATTGAGCTTATTGTTGCACTGTAAAAAGAGATCACAAATTTCACGTACTGCGCCAAATCCACCTTTTGTATGGGTGATTAAGTCAGCACCTTGTAATACAAGAGGGTGTGCATCAAAAACAGCAATGCCTAATCCACAATGTTGCATAACAGGTAGATCAACTACATCATCACCAATATAAGCGACTTCTTCACTGGTTAGTTCCAGCTCTTCAAGTAAAGAGTGATAAACACTTAGTTTATCGTCGATGCCTTGTTTAATATGCGTGACACCTAATGCTGTCATTCGGTTTTCAACAATATTTGATTGGCGACCGGTAATAATCGCGATCTCAATACCCATGTTCATTATCGCTTTCATGCCAAAGCCATCTTTAGTGTGAAAGGCTTTCAACTCTTCACCTTGATTGCCGAGGTAGATGCGACCATCGGAAAACACGCCATCAACATCACAAATCAATAGTTTTATTTGTGATGCACGGTGGTAGTTTTCATTGCTTATAAGTCCGTAGGGCGTTGTGAACATCTGATCCTCTATTTTAATCGTTTATCTGGTAAATAAAATAGCAAAATGGGGGGGGCAAGGCGAGTAATGATTATCTGTTTTGTCATAATAATATTATAAAACAGAGAAATTACGTGCATTAAGGTTTGAATATTAGCTGTAATCCCATAAACTAGCGTTCAAATCATCAAATGAACATCATAATTTATGGCGCAATCAAATCACTTAGTGATAAAAAAACTCTCTTTTTCTCGAAATGAACGATTACTTTTTGATGATCTTGATTTCGAATTTGAAAGAGGAAAAATTACCGCAATTCTTGGCCCAAGTGGCATAGGAAAGACAACCCTATTAAAATTGATAGGTGGACAACTCCCGGTTGACAGTGGAGAAATACTTTTTAATAACCAAGCTATTCACAATTGTAGTGAAAAGGTGCGTTATCAAGCGCGTCAAAAAATGGGCATGTTATTTCAAAGTGGTGCGTTATTTAACGATCTTTCTGTCTTTGAGAATGTCGCGTTTCCGCTACGTGAGCATTTCAAATTAGAAGAGTCATTACTGCAAACCTTAGTGCTTATGAAATTAGAAGCGGTGGGCTTACGTGGAGCGAAGGATCTAAAACCTGCTGAACTTTCTGGTGGTATGGCAAGAAGAGTGGCACTTGCTCGTGCTATTGCGCTGGATCCTGAATTAGTGATGTACGATGAACCTTTTACCGGACAAGATCCTATTTCAATGAATGTTTTGCTTAAGCTGGTAAAGCAGCTTAATAGCACACTTGGAATCACTTCAATTATTGTTTCTCACGATGTTAATGAAGTGCTTTCTATTGCTGATAACGTCTATGTATTAGCGGAGCAAAGCATTATTGCCAGTGGGTCTGTAGACGATATTTTTAAACAAACAGATAACGCATTATTGCAGCAGTTTTTATTAGGTAAAAGCGAAGGGCCTGTACCGTTCCACTTTAAAGGCGCAAGTTTTGCAGATGACTTGGAGCAGGTAAATCGATGATAACCTCTTTTATAAGCCATGTAGGTCAAACGAGTTTAACATTTGTGCACTTAATTGGGCGTGCATGTTTAATGTTGTGGTTAACGTTATTTGGTAAGCCACATCGCAAGTTATTCCCGTTGTTTATTCAGCAACTTTTTCAACTTGGTATTTTATCACTGCCTATTATCTTAACCTCCGGTTTATTTATCGGTATGGTACTGAGTTTTCAGGGATATTATGTACTGGTCGATTATGCCGCAGAGCAAAGCTTAGGTAGCCTCTCGGCATTGTCCTTGTTACGTGAGTTAGGCCCCGTCGTTGCTGCTCTTTTGTTTGCGGGTAGAGCAGGTTCATCATTAACAGCTGAAATAGGTTTAATGCAAAGCACAGAGCAGATAGCGAGCATGGAAATGATGGCTGTTTCTCCTTACAAGCGTGTACTTGCGCCACGTTTAATTGCTGGCATTGTGGCGCTACCATTATTGACCTTACTGTTTAACGTAATGGCAATCTGGGGAGGGTATTTAATTGGAGTTAGCTGGTTAGGCGTTGATAGTGGCGCTTATTGGTCTGTTATGCAGGGCAGTGTTGATTATGTACCTGATGTGCTGAATGGCGTCTTAAAAAGCGTCATCTTTGCCATTATCATTACTTGGGTTGCACTTTATAACGGTTATTATGCAGTACCTACTGCACGAGGAATTAGTCTCTCAACAACAAAAACGGTTGTTATCTCATCATTGTTAGCGCTCGCAATGGACTTTGTATTAACTGCCTTAATGTTTGGCGCTTAGAATTTATTAATTGGAATTAGTTATGTCTCAGAAAAAAATTGAACTATGGGTCGGGTTGTTTGTCATTAGTGCAGGGCTATCGCTCGCAATATTGGCCTTTAGCGTGGCAGGTCTTTCCTTTAAAGGAGAGGGCAGTAGTTATACGTTAAACGCTAGCTTTTCGAATATCGGGGGGTTAAAAGTAAGAGCGCCTATTAAAGTCGGCGGTGTTGTAGTGGGTAGAGTCGAAGAGATAACTTTAGATGTGCAAAGCTATATGGCTGTTGTTCGTTTATCAATGTTCGAGAATAAAGGTAGTTATCCAGAAACATCGTCATTGTCTATATTAACCTCTGGTTTACTCGGTGAGCAATACATTGGTATTACGCCAGGTTTTATTGATGATGATATCGAGATGCTTGCTGATGGCGATACCATTGAAGATACAAAATCTGCATTGGTATTAGAAGACTTAATTGGTCAATTTATCTACTCACTTAATAAGGACGATTAATGCGCATTGCTCTGTTTATGTTTTTCAGTTTACTGACTTCATTCGTTTACGCGGATGCCGTTGTTGGTAATAATCCTAATGAGGTTATTCATTCCGTTTCCAGTAATACGTTTGCGCGTATTAACGCTGAAAAAAACAAGTTAGAAACGCAACCAGGTTATATCAAAGTCATTATTGAAGAAGAGTTGATTCCTTACTTTGATTATAAGTATGCTGCTTATAAAGTGATGGGAGCACATTTAAAAAAGACAACAAAAGAACAGCGTAATGATTTTGTAAGCGCTTTTAGAGATTATTTAGTGAATGCTTATGGCCATATTTTATATGAATATGATCAGCAAGAAATTGAAATATTAGATAATAGCCATTTTAAGGATAAGAGAATAATCTCTATTCCTGTTAGAATTCGTGATAAAAATGGGCAAGTAACACAAATCGCCTTTAAATTACGTAAAAACAAAAAAACAGGTGAATGGAAAGTGTTTGATGTGATTGCTGAAGGTATTAGCATGCTTAATACTAAGCAATCAGAGTTCGGTGATCTTATCCATAAAAAAGGCATCGATCATGTTATTGCGCTTTTAGAAAAGAAAAATAATGAATTTTAAGGGCGATGCACAAATGATTGAGCAAAAAGCAATCTCTGGAAATTTAGTGCTGAGTGAGTTGTCAAAGCAATCATTCCCCAATATTAAAAGTTACCTCACTATAAAAACAATTGATTTGCAGGGGGTAAAAAATATAGACTCTGCGGGTATTGCCTATTTGGCACAAATTAAAACAACCTATTCAACGATAAAATTTATCAATGGCTCCGAAAAGATTTCTATATTATCGGCGTTATACGGGGTTGATTTTCTATTTACAGAACGAGGCTTTCAATGAACATTGAAATTATAAAAGAAAAATTAGAAAGTACATTAACGTTACAAGAATGTATTGTAAAAGGTGAAAATGGTACTTTTCAAGTGATTGCTGTTGCTGAGTTCTTTAATGGAATGAGCCGCGTAAAAAAACAACAAACAATATATGCGCCATTAACCGAAGAGATTGCATCTAATGCAATCCATGCTTTAACCATTAAAGCGTTAACGCCAGATGAATGGCAAAAACAAAAACATTTTATTTAGTCAGTTAGGAAGGTAGTTCGATGGGTCAGTTTTTAATTCAAGGTGGTTGCCAGCTAAACGGCGAAGTAACTATTTCAGGTGCCAAAAATGCGGCATTACCAATTCTTTTTGCCACACTGCTTTCAAAGGGTGATGTTAACTTAACTAACGTGCCTTTATTAAAAGATATCTCTACTACGTTAGAGCTTTTAGAAGAACTTGGTGCAAGTACTTCACAAGATGGGCATAGCGTACATATAAACGCTTCAGGTGTAAAAAACTACACAGCTTCTTATGAGCTAGTACGTAGTATGCGCGCTTCTATTTTGGCATTAGGTCCATTAGTTGCACGTTTTGGAGAAGCGGATATTTCATTGCCTGGTGGCTGTGCAATTGGTGCTCGACCTGTCAATCTTCATATCCATGGCTTAGAGCAAATGGGCGCCATTATTAAAGTTGAAGACGGCTTTATTAAAGCACGTGTAGATGGTCGCTTAAAAGGCTGTCATTTATACATGGATATGGTGAGTGTTACTGGTACTGGAAATTTGATGATGGCGGCTGCGCTTGCTGAAGGCATAACCACTATTGAAAATGCGGCTAAAGAGCCTGAAATGGTTGATCTTGCTAATTTCATTAATGCAATGGGCGGCAAAATAACTGGTGCGGGTACTGATAGAATTACTATCGAAGGTGTTGAGTCTTTAGGTGATTGTAGTTACCAAGTTCAACCAGATCGCATTGAGACGGGTACCTTTTTAGTCGCTGGTGTGGTTAGTGGCGGTAAAGTGAAATGTCTTAAAACTGATCCAAATCTCTTAATGGCTGTCCTTGGGAAATTAGAAGAGGCCGGTGCATTAGTGACTTCAGGTGACGATTGGATTGAAGTTGATATGCATGACAGAGAGCTTAAATCTGTCAATATTACTACTGCACCTTTTCCTGCTTTCCCAACGGATATGCAAGCGCAATTTACTGTATTAAATACAGTTGCGCCAGGTACTGGACGTATTAAAGAGAATATCTTTGAAAATCGTTTTATGCATGTGCCTGAATTACAACGTATGGGCGCAAACATTGAGCTTGAAGGTAATCTTGCAATTTGTGGCGATCATGATCAATTAAGCGGTGCTAAAGTGATGGCGACGGATTTACGTGCGTCAGCAAGTTTAGTTATTGCAGGATTAATTGCTCAAGGCGAAACGATTGTTGATGAAATTTATCATATCGACCGTGGTTATGAAGCGATTGAAGATAAGCTAATCCCACTCGGCGCGAAGATGAAACGTATCGAAGAGTAAGCTTTTTAGGTTAATAAAAAGGGAAGCTAATGCTTCCCTTTTTTGTGCCTGAAATTCAATGATTAAAAACTAAAGTTCCCTGTAATGTTCTTTGTTTAAGCGCCCTTACTTTCTAAAGTAAGGGCGTTGTCTTAATACCTTTACTATTACGTTTTAGGCGTACTTAGCTCGCCAATAACAACAGATAATTGAATCTCTTTGCCTTTTCTGAGCAAGGTAAGTGTGGTTGTATTACCCGGTTTTATTTCCGCAACACTGTCCATTGCCATGATGAGATTGATTACCGGCTTGTTATCAATTTTTAATAATATGTCATTTACCTTCACGCCAGCATGAAAGGCAGGACCATTATCCTTGACGGATTTTATAATAATGCTGTTTTGAGATTCCAATCCCCATAAACGTGCCAGTAATGGATCTAGATTTTCAGCAACTAAGCCTAAAGATCCCCTGATAACACGACCATCTTTAATTAAGCTTTTCATAATACGTTGTGATAATTGGTAAGGAATCGCAAAACTTATACCGGTGCTTAGGTTTTGTGTCGTGGTATAAAACTCAGAAGTGTTAATACCCACTAACTCGCCACGACTATTGATGAGTGCGCCACCAGAGTTTCCTTCATTAATAGCGGCATCGGTTTGCAAGAAGTCTTGTCGCCCCGATGAACTCATTCCGTTACGGCCCGTTGCACTGATAATGCCTTGGGTAATGGTTTGCCCTAAGTTATAAGGGTTACCGATAGCGAGGACAATATCACCGACTCTTGGTATGTAATCTAAATTTTGTGGGATGACAGGTAAGTTATTACCTTCTATTTGTAATACCGCTAAATCAGTAATGGCATCACTGCCAACTACTTTGGCACTGAATAAACGGCCATCTTGTAAGGCAATGAGAATTTGGTCTGCTTGTGCGACAACATGAAAGTTGGTGAGGATATACCCTTTTTTATCGACAATAATGCCAGAGCCTAAACCGGTTGGTTGTAGGTGCTGTTTATTATCGATGCTTGAATCGACGTATTGTTGTGAATATATATTCACTACCGCTGGAGAGGCTTTCTTTACTGCTTCACTGTAGCTAGAAACTTGATTGTTATTGAGTAAATTACCAAGCGTATGAACGAATTTAGTCCCATACATAACCACAATAGCAATAATAACTCCCCAGAAAATGGGTTTTATAAAATAAAAAAACTTTGCTTTGAAGTTCATAAAAGCGTGCCAATGTTGAGGGAAAAAAACAGTATATATGATGGTGTTGTATTATTTCTCTTTTTTATCTTTTTGCTTTGTACTTTTTATTCAAATCTAAGCAATAAAAAAGAGTATTAATATCAGTGAATGATGCTCAGTATTGATAACGTTATCTTCAATAATCTTATTGCTTTTGTAAACTGTAATTGTTTTGTGTATTTCATTGTTTTGTGTTGACTTTCTTTTTATGAAAAATGTATTATGTGCTTATTTTAATAATTTCAAGGAAGTAAATCGTATGTCTGCTATTAAACTGTTTTTAATCACTTGTAGTTTCGCCTTTTTAGCTGCTTGTTCATCAACACCTGAGCCTCAAGTAGAAAGTGCAAAAACTGAAGTTAAGCCTGCCGTTGAGACTGAAACAGCACAAAACGAAGTGGCTCCAATAGCGGTTGAATACTCTGGTGTTGAAGTGTTGAGTAGCTGTTTAGAATATGTGATTATTCGAAATGATGAATTTATTGGTTACCAGCCACGTTATTTTGATTTTGATGCGACGGTTTCAACTGAAAAAGCAGATAAGCAAATGAGCTGTGTTGCTGGCTTGTTAAAAGATTACCCAGAGCAGATTGTAGAAGTTCGTGGCTATACTGATACTAAAGGTAGTGAAGCGTATAACTTATTACTTTCAGAAAAGCGTTCAGCTTCTATTACTGCGGAATTATTAATCCTAGGCGTACCTGAGAAACAACTCTCTAATGTTGCTGTAGGCGAAAGTGAACCTGTTAATAAAAATCTAACGGAAGAAGAGCGTCGCTTAAACAGAAGAGTTGAATTTGTTTTAGTGAACCAAGATTAATAGTAATCGGGCTAATAGATTATAAAAATCTCGTTATTATTAACGCCCTAGGGTAAGTAATAACGTAATAAAAAGGGGAAGGTAATTAATTACCTTCCCCTTTTTGTTTTTATGACTTTTAAAGATTAATCACTTTAAAGATTATTAATCTTATGAAAGCTAAATTAAAGCTGTAAAAATGCTTTCTTAGCAGCTGTTAACGTATCTTCAATATCTTGGTCTGTATGCGCTAAAGATAAAAAACCTGCTTCAAAGGCTGAAGGTGCTAAATAGATACCTTCGGCTAACATGAGGTGAAAGAATTTTTTGAATTTCTCTACATCACAATCACAAACATCTGCAAAGTTTGTTACCTGCTGTGCTTCGGTGAAGAAGAAACCAAACATACCACCGACGTAATTTACCGCTAATGCAACGTTTGCCTCTTTGGCTACTTGTTGTAAACCCAGTGCTAGCTTTTCTGTTTTCAGTGCAAGTTGTTTGTATTCTGGCGTGTCTAACGCATTTAATGCGGCAAGTCCTGCCGCCATTGCAATAGGGTTACCTGAAAGTGTACCCGCTTGGTAAACTGGACCCGTTGGCGCAATGTGTTGCATTATTTCTTTTTTACCACCAAAAGCGCCCACTGGCATGCCGCCACCAATCACTTTACCTAATGTTGTTAAATCAGGGGTGATACAGTAGTGAGCTTGTGCGCCACCTAATGCAACACGAAAACCTGTCATCACTTCATCTAAAATAAGTAACGCGCCGTATTGATCACAGATTGCTCGCAGGCCTTGTAAAAAACCTTCTGCAGGTGGAATACAGTTCATATTTCCGGCAACGGGCTCAACAATAATACAAGATATTTGCTCTGGGTATTCTGAAAATAACACTTCGACAGAGGCTAAATCATTATAGTTTGCAGTCAGGGTATGTTTAGCAAAATCAGCTGGAATACCTGGAGAGCTTGGTTGACCTAAGGTAAGCGCACCTGAGCCAGCTTTAACTAATAACGAGTCTGCATGGCCGTGATAACAACCTTCAAATTTTAAAATTTTATCGCGGTTTGTATAACCACGTGCTAAACGAATCGCACTCATTGTCGCTTCAGTACCTGAGCTCACCATGCGTAATTGTTCCATTGAAGGAACCAGGCTTTTCACTTTCTCTGCCATGGTGATTTCAATAGCTGTGGGTGCGCCAAAACTTAAGCCATTCTCTGCCGCTTCAATAACGGCTTTTTTAATTGCCGGGTGATTGTGGCCAAGAATCATCGGTCCCCATGAGCCGACATAATCAATATACTGTTTTTTATCGACATCAAAGATATAAGCATCCTGTGCACGTTCAATAAATAACGGACCTCCGCCTACGCCATTAAAAGCACGAACAGGGGAGTTTACGCCACCAGGAATGATATCCTGTGCGCGTTGAAAAAGAGTTTTTGAATGGCTCATGCTATTCCTATTTGTAGTTATTTTAAGAGGCGACAATATAGCAGATTCTCAGCATTGTGAATAACAGGTAATTATTTTTACCTTCAATGGTTTATTTGAGCTATATCAGGTTTCTATTTGTTGTTTATTTTATATAATAGCTTTTTCCCGCTTTCACCTACATAAAGTTGTTTTCAATTGTATGAAAAATACCGTGTCATCTTTTTTTATCAATAATTTCCGTCGTTTTGTGGATCGTTTCTTTACACGAAAAAGCAGTGCGTTATTGATCTGGTTATCTGTTTTTATTGGCGTCTTAGCTGGCGCTATGTCAGCTTTATTTGATCACGGTATTATTTGGATTAGCGAATTACGATTATATCTTATTGCCACCTATAGTGATTCCGCGGTGCCGATGTGGGCGGTGGCTATTCCTATCTCATCGTTGATGGCGGGGCTGGCATTTTATATCACTCATCGATTTGCACCTGAAGCGGGTGGCAGTGGTATCCCTGAAATAGAAGGGGCGATGGAAGGGATGCGTCCGGTACGTTGGAAGCGTGTTATTCCGGTTAAGTTTTTTGGTGGATTGTTAGCGCTAGGTAGTGGCATGGCATTGGGTCGCGAAGGGCCTTCGGTGCAATTGGGTGCAAACCTTGGACGTATGATCTCAGACATTTTTAAAGTAAACAAAGTAGATGCTCAAGCGCTGTTAGCAGCCGGGGCTGCTGGTGGTTTGGCTGCTGCCTTTAATGCACCACTTGCGGGTATTATGTTTGTGATTGAGGAGATGCGTTCTCAATTTAATTACAGTTTAACCTCGACAAAAAGCGTATTTATGAGCGCCGTGATGGCGACCATTGTGATGCGTTTGATTACCGATCAAGATGCCGTTGTGACAGTGACCCAATACTCTCACCCCGATTTAATGTCTTTGTGGTTATATCTTCTTTTAGGTTTCTGTTTTGGTGTGATTGGTATCCTCTTTAATAGGATGATTCTTGCGACACAGGATATGTACTTATTGATTCATAAAAATCAGCGCTGGCGTTTTGTTTCCATTGGTCTTTTTCTAGGGGCTATTTTTGGCGCGTTATCAATTGTGCAACCGGACATCGCATTTAGTGGTATCGAGCTGATTCCTGAAGTTGAAGGTGGGCATTATCTGATGGGCGGATTACTCATGCTGTTTATGTTCCGTACTATTACCACCTTATTGAGTTTTGGTTCGGGTGCCCCTGGCGGTGTATTTGCGCCAACACTTGCATTAGGGACTCTATTTGGCATGTTATTTGGTTTGGCCGCACAGCAACTGTTTCCTCATTTGGTGACGGATGCCGGTACATTTGCTATTGCGGGTATGGGCGGCTTATTTGCGGCTACGGTAAGAGCGCCAATCACTGGCATTTTATTAGTTATTGAAATGACTAGTAATTATGAAATGATTTTACCCCTTATTGTAACTTGCTTAGGTGCTACAATGGTGGCTCAGTCTTTAGGAGGGCGACCTATTTATACGCAACTTCTAGAGCGCACAATGAAACTTTCTATGCGTCGTAAACGTCAAGAAACAACACGTAAAGCGATGTCACGTGTTGCCCCTACAGATCCTAAGGAATAACAGTGAAACGGTTAAGAAATAGTGTTGTAAAATGGTTAGTTATCTCACTACTATGTTTATTATTAGGCTTTTTTTTAGGCAAGTTTAAACAGGATATTTTAGACGAAAAGTTATCTGTGATGGCGGTCGATTTACACACCATAAAAATTCGTAACCAACGTGTAGAAACAGACCTTTCACGTGTGCAGATTATCTCTGTTTCGGACCAACAGACAATTAAAAGTTTGCTTCAAAGTAATAAACAGCTTCAAAATGAACTCGCCATTGTTAATAATAAATTGTATTTTTATGAAGGTGTTATCTCGCCAGAGTTAGAAAAAACAGGGGTGAAGGCACATTCATTTGAAATGACTGAAAATGCAAAAACGGGTGGTTGGGATTACGAGCTTGTGCTTATGCAGTCAAAAAAGGGCAGACGTTTTTTAAGCGGCAATATCGATATTAGCTTGTCCATTTTTGAAGGCGAAAATTTAAAAAAAGTATCACTTTCTGCATTGACTGAAACACTTGAAAAAAGCTTTAAATTTAAATATTTCCAAACCGTGCAAGGTAGTTTTGTATTACCTGAGGGAATGATGGTTGATGAGGTGATTGTAAACTTAAATGTTGTGGGTAATCGTTGGTACAAAGCACAGCGTGTTGAACAACTTTATGATTGGCGTGTATTAACGACACATGATGTCGGTGATGCCAGTGAATATGATAGTAGTGACAATAGCACGACACCATAGAATAAATAGTTGAACAAAACAGTCGGGTATTAGATAATGCATGATAGATCACATCGAATTAGAGGTTAACATGACATCCGAAGTAGAAATGGCATTACCCATTTATTTCAGCGATAGCGCTGCAAATCAAGTAAAAACACTAATGGAAGACGAAGAAGCTAACATGAAGTTACGTGTTTATGTTACGGGTGGTGGTTGTTCTGGTTTTTCATACGGGTTTACCTTCGATGAAAAAGTTAATGACGG
The DNA here is from genome assembly GCF_002835995.1 of Psychromonas sp. Urea-02u-13. GTDB lineage: Bacteria > Pseudomonadota > Gammaproteobacteria > Enterobacterales > Psychromonadaceae > Psychromonas. Next base: position 48,573 of record NZ_PJBZ01000068.1, read on the forward strand.
CGATACACAAATAGAGAAAAACGACGTTACTTTGATTGTTGATTCAATGAGTCTGCAATACTTAGTGGGTGGCACTGTTGATTATACAAGTGGCTTAGATGGCTCACGTTTCTTTATTGATAATCCAAATGCAACAGCAACCTGTGGTTGTGGCTCTTCATTCTCAATTTAGTCTAAATCCCGCTCTATTAAAAAGTGATGAAGTTTTGAAATACAATGCTTCATCAATTTTTTCATTTAAAACCCCGCTCAAATAACAATACCTCTCATTTTGCCTAGTAATCAGCTTCAATCACTATAATATAAATTTATTAGGATTTTATTATTTATTGAGGTTTGTTATGTTTCTCTCTGCTGTTAGTTATATTGTCTTACGCCCATACTATTTAACTTTATTAATTACAGCCCTACTATTTTTTTGGATGTTCTCAGCGCCCGCTCAAAGTGAATTAATAGAGAAAGATAAAGAAACACCAGTGGTTGCACTACCTAAAGTCCAAACAACACATTTTACCCCTCAAGCAATGATTAAAGAACTCAGTTTATACGGGAAAAGCGAAGCTAATAGTCGCGCCGTTATTCGCGCAGAGGTTGCGGGTAAGATCATAAAGATATCAACGCAAAAAGGGCACTATGTTAAGGCCAATAAAAGTCTGATTAACATAGAAAAAAGTGAACTACCTGAACGACTCGCACAAGCTGAAGCACAACTCGCTGAACGAGAGTTAAACTTTAAAGCGGTTAAATCTCTGAATGACAGAGGTCTTCAAGGACGCGCCCGACTTGCGGAAATGAAAAGCTTATATCTTGTTGCTAAAACCAGTGTGAAAAAATTAAAACTACAACTACAGCGAACGCATGTTGTTGCGCCTTTTGCTGGGGTATTACAGGAACAGTTTGCAGATAAAGGGGACTATATGCAGGTTGGCGATCCTATTTTTAGTATTGAAAATACTAACCCTATCGTGATTCGGGGTGATGCAACTGAGCATTATATTACTCAGTTAAAACGTGGCCAAAAAGTAACTGCAACTTTATTGTCTGGCGATGTGATTAGCGGAAAATTGACCTTTATTGCATCAATGGCAGACAGTAAAAGCAGTACTTTTCGTATTGAAGCTGAATTTGATAACCCTGATTTTAAAATCTTCTCTGGTATCAGCGCTAAATTAACCATTCCACTTTACCCTGTTGACGCTATCTATGTTTCTCCTTCTGCACTTGCTATGGATGAGTCGGGCAACCTCGGCGTTAAATTGGTAAAGCAGGGCATTGTAGTGTTTATAGCGATCAACTTAGTTGAAGCGGACAATGACGGGGCTTGGTTATCTGGATTTGATGGGCCTGTTGATATTATTACGCTTGGGCAAGGTTTTGTGAAACCGGGCGCACAAGTTGATGCAACGGCTGCCAAGGAGTAGGTATGAAAACAATCATTGAAGGTTCATTATCGCGCAAACGTGCCGTGTTAATGATGCTCGTTTTTTTACTGGTGGCAGGACTTTCCGCTTATATCAACATTCCTAAAGAAGCGGATCCTGATATCCCTATTCCTGTTATTTATGTCTCTGTTGGCCATGAAGGCATATCACCAGAGGATGCAGAGCGACAGTTACTAAGACCGCTCGAACAACAATTACGCAGTATTGAAGGTATTAAAGAGATGAAGTCCACGGCAAGTTCTGGGCATGCCTCGATAGTGATTGAGTTTTACATCGATACGGATATTAAAAACGCATTAATTGATGTGCGTGAGCAGGTCAATCAAGCCAAGAGTAAATTACCTCAAGATAGCGATGAACCGGTTGTAAAACAGGTCACGCTAGCCAGTGAGAACCCCGCGTTAACTATTTTACTTTCTGGTAGCACACCTGAGCGTGCCATGATTACGCTTGCTCGCTTGATGCAAGATAAATTGGAAAGTTTTGCTGAAGTCTTAGAAGTTAGAATTGGTGGCGATCGAGAAGATATGGTTGAGATCCTCGCGGATCCTCTGCTAATGGAAAGCTATCAATTAGACATGGCTGATATCTATACCCTGATTTCACGTAATAATCGTTTAGTGGCCGCGGGGGTAATGGATAACGGCAAAGGGCGTTTTCCTATTAAAGTGCCTTCGGTTTTTTCTTCGGTTAAAGATGTGATGGAAATGCCCATTAAAGTAACCGGTGACAAGGTCATTACCTTTGCGGATGTTGCGCAAATACGCCGCGCTTTTAAAGATCCTTCAAGTTATGTACGTGTGAATGGTTTACCCACTATTTCATTAGAAATCATTAAACGCCCCGGTGAAAATATTATTGAAACGGTTGATAAGGTAAAAGCGTTAATCGATGAAAATAGAGAATATTGGCCTAATAATATTCAGGTAAGTTACGCGGGTGATAGCTCTAAAGATGTAAAACAGATGCTTAATGATCTGCAGAATAACGTTATCAGTGCGGTGTTATTAGTGGTGATCGTTATTATCGCCACCTTAGGAATAAGAAGTGCAGGTTTAGTCGGCATTGCTATTCCTGGCTCGTTTTTAACCGGTATTCTGGTGTTATGGTTATTTGGTATTACGGTCAATATTGTGGTGTTATTTGCGTTGATTATGGCGGTAGGCATGCTCGTAGATGGCGCGATTGTTGTCACCGAATTTGCTGATCGGGAAATGAGTGCGGGTGTTCAACGTCATCAAGCTTATTTAACGGCTGCAAAACGCATGGCATGGCCAATTATTGCATCAACAGCGACAACATTAGCTGCATTTGCGCCGTTACTTTTTTGGCCTGGTATGACAGGTGAATTTATGAAATATCTACCTTTAACCTTGATTGCCACGTTAAGTGCATCATTGTTAATGGCGCTTATTTTTATTCCTGTCTTAGGCAGTGTTTTTGGTAAACCACGTAAGCTTTCTGAAAAAGAACAAAACAATGCCCTGATTGCGGATAAAGGGGATCTTTTAGCGTTAACAGGTTTCACCGGAGCCTATGTTAAAACACTGAATAAATCCTTAAAAAGTCCATGGTTAGTTTTATTCATGGCGACGCTAATTGCTGGTTCAGGCATGACTCTTTTTGCCACTTCAAATTTAGGTGTTGAGTTCTTCCCTGATGTTGAGCCTCCTGGTATTAATGTCAAAGTGCGTTCTTATGGCGATTTTTCGATTGATGAGCAAGATGAGATAATGGCTACAATTGAAGCTAGAATTTTACCTTTAAAAGATGAGATAGATACGCTCTACGTGAAGACGGGAGACTCAACAGGCGAGACCGCTGGCTCGATGCGTATTAACTTACGTGATTGGCAAGATAGACGTAGTGCGAGTGAAATTATTGCTGATATTCAAGCGCGTACTAAAGATCTGCCCGGCGTTGAAATTGAATTAAAAAAAGACCAAGCAGGCCCTCCAACGGGTAAAGCATTACAAATCGAAATAAGCTCTCGTTACCCTGAATTATTACAAAGTGCCGCTGATAAACTACACCATGCGTTAGCCACTAAACCCTATTTTATTAATTTGGAAGATGATGGCGACAAACCGGGGGTAGAGTGGCAGTTTCAAATCAATCGTGCAGATGCTGCGCGTTATGGTGCTGATGCCACATTATTAGGAAGTACGGTTCAATTTGTGACTAACGGCCTGATGTTAGGGACTTATCGACCCGATGATGTAGATGACGAGCTGGATATTCGTGTTCGTTATCCTGAAAGCGAGCGTAGTTTGAGCAAGCTTGCTGAGTTACGTCTACAAACTGCCTTTGGTCAAATACCTGTGAGTCATTTTGTTACGTTAACACCAATGGCTAAACAGTCTTCGATTAAAAAAGTAGATGGTCGTATTGTCATGACAGTAAGTGCTGATATGGCTGAGGGTTACAATTTGAGTCTTATTTTACCTGAGTTAGAAAAAGAACTACCTACCTTAGGGTTAGACGCGCGTGTAACGTTGAAATTACGTGGTCAAAATGAAGATGAACAGGAAGCCGCTGCCTTTTTGAAAAATGCGTTTATGGTGGCACTTGCTGTGATGGCGTTAATTCTTGTGCTGCAGTTTAATTCTTTTTATCAATCATTCTTAATTCTCAGCGCGGTTATCTTCTCAACCGCGGGTGTATTTATCGGCCTATTTTTGAGTCAAAGTGCCTTTGGTATTGTCATGTCGGGCATTGGGGTGATTGCGTTAGCGGGCATTGTTGTTAATAACAATATTGTATTGATTGATACCTTTAATGTTTTCAAAAAACGCGGAATGGAAACACACGAAGCAATATTAAGAACGGGAGCCCAGCGTATCAGGCCGGTATTATTAACAACGGTCACGACTATTCTTGGGTTAATGCCCATGGTCTTAAAAATGAATATCGATTTTGTTGCGCGTACTATTGAATTTGGTGCGCCTTCTACTCAATGGTGGGCACAGTTAGCGACTGCTATTGCAGGTGGCCTTACTTTTGCAACATTACTGACATTAATTTTAACGCCATGTTTGTTAATGATTGGGGCAAATAGTGCACGTTGGTTTTCGCAATATAGAGGGAGATCAATGCCTCAAAAAACTAAACTAGAAGCGAATTAAAGGCATAGGTTAAGCTATCTATTAAGGGATAGCTTGCAAGATGAATATTAGGTCGCTAACATTCATGGCCTACTATTTTGTTTCATGGACGTACCTTAATGCTAGAAAGTTTTATCTATATATTGGACATGATCGGCGTTATTGTCTGTGCAATATCTGGTGTGTTAGTGGCTACTCGCTTACGTATGGACCCTTTTGGTATCGCTGTACTTGCTGGTGTTACCGGTATTGGTGGCGGCACGTTAAGAGATATGATGATGGGGGCAACCCCAGTATTCTGGATTATTGATAATACCTATATCTATGTGATCCTGGCAAGCGCTGCTATTTCGGTGTATTGGTTACATCGTATACACCGCTTTCCCGCCTATTTATTACCTCTTTTAGATGCCTTTGGTCTTGCTATTTTTACTATTATTGGCGCACAAAAAGCATTGACGTTAGGCTTTACTGGGCCCGTTGCTATTGCGATGGGATGTATAACTGGGGTGGCTGGTGGCATGATACGCGACTTGTTAAGTGGTCAAATCCCCTTTGTATTACAAAAAGAGATCTATGCAACAGCTTCCATTTTAGGCGCCACGTTATATGTTATTTGTCACTACTTTGAGTTTGGCCCTATTTTCGCGATGACGATTGCAATGCTTGGCACACTCTCACTGCGTATATGTGCTATTTATTGGCATTTATCGTTGCCGGTTTTTAGTGATGATAGAGAGGCTTAAAAAGAGTTTAACTAGATGTATATAGCAAATTAAACTCTTCAAGGTTATTAATCAATTAATAACCGTTAAAATATGACACTCCCGATTGTATCTGCAGTGTCATGCTCACTTTCATCATCATTCCATGTATTTACTTCATTAGAATAATGGGTAAAGAAGTCAATGCTATATTTCGCATCGTTATTAATAAAAGATTTAGGTATCATCACTTCAATATACTGAGTTGATGTATTCACTGTTAATGAATCTGATAACTGCTCAAGTGAGTTGTAATCTCTATCGACACCTGTTGAATCGTAAAGTCTAGGGGAAACTTCATTGTGGGTAGAGTGGAATAGCTCAACGGCAAACTCTGGACCACCATCATCAGATTCAAAATATATCCAATAGTTGTAGTAGGCCTCTACAATTGGAAGCGCTAGGGATGCTTTGTCTAAGCGAAGATATAAATTACTATCATCTTGTGCTAAATATAGGGCTGTGAGATCTAAGGCTCCTACACCTGCATCGCCATTTGCATCAGATATGATTGAGCTCGTATTGCCCCAGTCTGTTATTACGCCATCTACTGTTATGTCTAAAGTAGAAATGGTGACTGTTTCAGTTGTGTTACTATCAATGTTATCCCTATCTGCATTCTCTAAAATAAATTCTTTAGCTATGGTGTTAAATGCATACTCACCATCGTCGCCAAAATCATTATCAGCATGCACAACACGTACAAAACCATCAACAGCCGTCAAATACAGCTTATTATCGTCATCATTAACATTTGTCCATTGCTGGCCAGATATCGTTGCAATTGATGCTGGAACACTTATTTCCCGTAATACTTTTCCATGCACGGTTAGATCTTTCCAACTACCAGAAGCTAACTTAGTTGCATTATTATCATAATCTTGGTTATAAAAATTAACGATGCCTCCTGTCATTATTTCTGTAACAATATTAGTGTTTGCTAAGCCAATGACCGCTGAGACAGAAGTTAATTCAGTATATGGGCTTGTTGCAGCAGAAGCTTTAGTCAAAGATGCAAGCGTTGTTGCCCAGCTACCGTTTAAGTACACGGCATTACATGTGCCATCAAGAGCTTCCCATCGTGACACATCATCAGTTTCGCACCAATCACCCATATTAAGCTCATAAGGGTATGCAGTATTAGAGAATGTTAGCTGATATGCCCTGGATCCCTCTGGAAAGACTAGCTCATCAGTCACTGTGTCTGCCCATGAACCATCGCCTCCAGTACTACTTAGTGCATTTTGAACATTTAAGCCATCTAAAATTAGCTCTTTACCAGTAACGGTTTCGTTCAACTCCGATGTTTCCATAATTAATGTTATTGAGTTATCTTCATTTAGAATGATGTTCATGATCGTATCATCAGCAACAATCCAGCCACTGCTGGTTAAAAGGAGGTCTGTTTCGGCCTCATAAACTCGTTCTTCAGTGACGCCATCAGCATTTATTTCATATTCAATATCAGTGAAGGTGCCATCGCTATTAATATTTAGTCTTCCAAACTCTAATGATATAAAGTCATCACCATTTTCCTCGCTCCAAAACCAGTTGATGCCAGTGCCTTTAATTAGCGTAGCTAGGCTTGTTGCAGTAGAAGTGTTTTCTGCTTCATTTTGAGCGACTTGAGCGGATAAACCGCCACTTTCAAGGCTAATAAGTTCCTCATCCACCTCTGTTGCAATGCCATCAGCGTCAAAAATTAGGCTATCGTCGGTAGCTATATCTTCAACTTGTTGAGTAATATTATTTAACGCATCATAAACTTCATTGGTTACCAATGAAATTAACTCTTCTAACGAGATGTCTTCTGTTTCTGCTGCACTTTCTAGAAGCGTCATATTATCTGCAATAATATTGGCAGTGACTTGCGCTATTTGGTGTAATTTTTCAAATTCAGCTGCATTTTCTTGTCCATCTGTGCCGGCAACATAATCTTCATTAAGGGAGAGTGTTGTGCCTAATTTTCCTTGTACTGAGACTTCGGCTTCAGCAACGCTACTGCCGTTATCAATCTCGTTTTGTACCAGTGAGGTGAGTGGGCTTACAAAGGTATAACCAGCAGGCGCGCTTAGTGTGTAACCTTGTGTTAATACAACACCGGGTTCATCTTCATCAATAGTCTCACCGGCAACAATTTCGACTAATAATGGGTTGCCATCAATTTGAGCTTGCGTAACACCGATTAATGTAAATTCACCGCCATCGCCAGTGACAGCAGAAGGCTCATCAGTATCACATACTTTATTATTGTTTAAATCCAGACAAACTTTAGCATTACTCAGGTAACCGTCAGCGGCTTTACCAGCAAGAGAAAGCGACTCAGCTGTTGTTGAGCTAGAGGAAGAACTGCCGCCACAAGCAGAGAGGGTCGCAAGAACAAATAACGAGATTAGACTTTGTTGAAATTTCATAAAATACTCCATGTATCAATATAAAAAAACGTAATAGAAAAATAGATAAATGTGATTGATTAACCTTGGTGGAGCCTAGGTTGGTCAGCAATATCAAAATAAGTTTAGGTAGGATTTAAGTGCTTGCAAGGCTTGCATTTATTGGTTTTGAGTGAGAAAAAGGGAAGCATTTGATTTTTAATATTTATCCTTTTAGCGTTGCGTAATTATTTGCCATTAAAGTGACTTTTAATTCATTAGAATTGGGTTGGTTTTAGCTGCTTGTGTTTTTATCTGTTTATTCTGCGCGCAGAAAAAAGCATAAAACCTCATCGTGCTAGCAACGTGAATAATTGTTATCCGCAGAGCATTTATTTTCTTCTATAATTTCAATATATAAAAACAGATAACATGGAGTCTATTATGTACAGTCATTCGCAGGGAAAGCCGGATAAATTAGGTGTCACTTTTTCTCAAAAAGGCGCCAACTTTTGTGTTTATGCGCGATTAGCAGAATCGGTCGAGTTACTGTTTTTTGATGATAAGGATGCTTTAGAGGCGAGCCAAGTCTTTAATCTGTCAGATATTGATAATCGCACCGCCTATTACTGGCATATTTTTATTGAAGGGGTTGATGCAGGGCAACTCTATGCATTTCGTGTTAATGGGCCTTATCGGCCATATGAAGGTTTGTCATTTCAACCAGATAAAGTGTTGCTTGATCCCTACGGTTTATTAGTAGAACGAGGTGAAAACTTTTGTCGTGACGCTGCGATTAAAGAGGGCTCAAATATTGATAAATGCTTAAAAAGTGTTGTCGTTGATATTGATAATTATGACTGGGAGGAGGATGTACATCCGCGTCACCCCTTTGCAACCAGTGTTATTTATGAAATGCATATTGGTGGATTTACGCGGGATGTGAGCTCTGGTATCAGTAAAGATAAACGTGGGACTTATGCGGGTTTAATTGAAAAAATTCCCTACCTTAAAGAGCTTGGTATTACTGCGGTGGAATTGATGCCAGTGCATCAGTTTGATCCAAGTGAGCATCATGCAGGATTGGTTAATTATTGGGGGTATAGCCCTTTATCGCTATTTGCCACGCACCGGGAATACAGCTCTGATCAATCTGTATTAGGGCCAATTAATGAATTTCGCGATATGGTCAAAGCATTACATGCAGCGGATATTGAAGTTATTTTGGATGTTGTTTACAACCATACGGCCGAGGGAGATGAAAATGGCCCGACACTGTCTTTTCGTGGTTTCGACAGTAGTGTTTATTACATTATGTCAGAAGACAGAAAGCACTACATGAACTTTAGTGGTTGTGGTAATACACTCAACGGAACACATTCTGTGGTACGTAGAATGATTTTGGATAGTTTGCATTTTTGGGTGGAAAAAATGCATGTGGATGGATTTCGATTTGATTTAGCCTCTATTTTATCCCGCGATGAAGTCGGTCGCCCAATGCTCAGTCCGCCGACATTATGGAGTATTGATACGGATCCTATTTTATCGCCAGTTAAACTGATCGCCGAAGCATGGGATGCGGGGGGATTATATCAAGTGGGTAGTTTAGCGGGACAGCGTTGGCGTGAGTGGAATGGCCATTTTAGAGATGATGTACGTCGTTTTGTCCGTGGTGACTCAGGGCTTGTCGGTAAATTTGTAGCACGTTTAATTGGTAGCCCTGATATCTATGGCGCGCATAATTTAGAACCAGAAAAGTCAGTTAACTTCATCACTTGCCACGATGGTTTTACCTTAAATGATTTGGTGAGTTATAACGATAAACATAACCTCGCTAATGGTGAAGAAAATCGTGATGGTTGCTCTGATAACTTTAGCTGGAATCATGGGGTTGAAGGGCAAACAGACGACCCTCAAATTCAACAGTTAAGATTGCAACAAATTAAGAACTTGTTGGCGATTAATTTAATTTCGCTGGGCACTCCGATGATTTTAATGGGGGATGAGATAGCGCATAGCCAGCAAGGTAACAATAATGGCTACTGCCAAGACAATCCTGATTTTTGGTTTAATTGGGACAATGTAGAAAAAAATAAAGAGTTGTTCCGTTTCACTAAAGCCTTAATTGAGCAACGTACCACACTGGAAGCGGTGCATTTGAGTGATGCTCGACGTGATTCATTACATGATATTATCGCGCAATCAGGCATTCGCTGGCATGGAGTAAAAGTAAATGAGCCTGATTGGGGTGAGCATTCTCACGCAATTGCGATGGAAAGCAAACAATTGGGCTCGAAGCATGTTTCCTATGTTGTTTTTAATGCTTACTGGGAAGAACTCCGTTTCGAGTTACCGCCTTCTCCGAGTGGAAAATGGCAACGTATCGTTGATACCTCATTAAGTAATGGTCAAGATATTCATCTAGAAGGAGATAAAAAACATTTTGTAACAAAAGATTACTTAGTTACTGCACGTTCTATTGTTATTTTGATTGGATAACGCATCATGACTTGTTAAAATAAAAGTCATTCAACCCTTCGCTAAGCTTAAGAATAAACAGGTAAATAGATGCAAGTGGTACAAGACTCTACACAATTAGTTAATTGGTTTCGCAGTTCAGCGCCTTATATTAATGCTCACCGAAACAAAACATTTGTATTAATGTTAGGTGGTGAAGCATTAGAGACTGATAATTTTCAACATATCATCAATGATATTGCACTGCTTAATAGCTTAGGTGTAAAACTTGTTATTGTGCATGGCGTTCGCCCGCAAATTCAAAAGCAACTTGATATTCATGGTCATAAAAGTGCTTTTAAAAATGATGTGCGTATTACCGATGAAAAAAGTTTAGCGCTTATCAAACAGGCTGTTGGTGTTGTTCAAATTGAATTGCAAGCTCGTCTTTCAATGGGCCTTGCAAATTCGCCAATGCAGGGCGCGAGTATTCGCACGGTTATTAGTAATTTTGTGACCGCACAACCCATTGGCATTAAAGATGGTCTCGATTATTGCCACACTGGCAAGGTGCGCCGTATCGATATTGAAGGCTTAAAAATCCATCTTGATATGGGCGCGATTCCTGTGATATCACCGATTGGTTACTCGGTTACTGGTGAAGTTTTTAGCTTACTTGCTGAAGAAGTGGCGACACAAGTTGCGATTGATTTACACGCTGACAAGCTGATTGGTTTCTGCTCTAAAACCGGTGTCTTAGATGAATCGGGTGAATTGATCTCTGAGCTGTTACCTGAGCAAGCAGAGCAACATATTGAAGTTATTGGCGCTCAAGCTGGTGAGGCTTCTGGTACCTTACGCTTTTTACGGGCTGCTGTTGCCGCTTGTAAAGCCGGTGTTACACGCAGCCACTTGATTAGTTATTATCAAGAGGGCGCATTATTAAAAGAATTATTTACCCGCGATGGCAGTGGTTCACAAATAGTAAAAGAGAGCTCAGAACGCGTTCGCACAGCAACAATCGATGATATCGGTGGTTTATTAGAGCTTATTGAACCCCTTGAAAAGCAAGGTGTTTTAGTAAAACGCTCTCGTGAGTTACTTGAGAATGAGATCCATCATTTTCAGATTGTTGAGTTAGACGGCATGGTAATTGGTTGTGCTGCTTTGTATCCCTTTAAAGATGAAAAGATGGGCGAGTTAGCCTGTCTTGTTAGCCATCCTAAATATCGTCGTAGTGCACGCGCAGATAATTTGGTGGCACATGTTGAACGTAAAGCAAGAGAGTTAGGCTTGGAGTCTATTTTTGTATTAACCACACAAAGTATTCATTGGTTTAGAGAGCGAGGTTTTGATTTTACTGATATTAGTGAGTTACCTGCTGCCAAAAAAGAGATGTATAACCTAAAGCGTAACTCCAAAGTGTTATTACGCAAAATTAGTTAACCCAAGGATTTCCTATTATTATTATGCCCTTAGCTAAACCGTTGTTATCGATATTTTTGACCCTTTTTTTGGTCTCGTTATCACTGAATGCACAAAGTAAAACGCAATATCTATCGATTGGTACGGGTGGTGTGACGGGCGTTTATTACCCAACAGGTGGGGCTATTTGTTATTTAGCCAATCAAATAAAAGAAACGGATTATCACTGTGAAATTAAAAGTACACCGGGGTCAATTTACAATATTGAAGGCATTCGCTCGGGTGAATTAACGCTGGGTGTGTTGCAGTCTGATTGGCAATATCATGCCTATGAAGGCACGGGGCGTTATAAAAAAATTGGTAAGTTTCCAGAGCTTCGTTCTCTTTTTTCTGTTCATGCAGAACCTTTTACCGTGCTTGCAAGAGCGGACTCAAATATCAATCGTTTTGAAGACTTAAAAGGGCAACGTGTAAATATTGGTGCTCCTCGCTCTGGACAGCGTGCGACAATGGAAATGTTATTAGATCTTTATCAGTGGAAAAATAAAGATTTTAAAAACGTTTTACAACTAACCCCTAGTGAACAAGCTAAAGCATTATGTGATGACAAAGTTGATGCCATTATTTATGTTGTTGGCCATCCTAATAGCTCAATCAAAGAAGCCTCTGGTGCTTGCCAAACAAAATTGGTTAATGTGTCGGGCGATAAAATTAATACCTTAACTGAGCAAAGAAGTTATTATCAAAAAACGATTATCCCGGGTGGTATGTATCGTGGTAGTGACGAAGATACACTAACATTTGGTGTTGGCGCAGTGGTCACAACCACATCAGCATTATCAGAGGTCGTTGCTTACCAATTAGTTAAGTCTGTGTTTGAAAATCACGATGAGTTTATTCAATTACATCCTGCGTTTAAGTATTTAAAAAAACAAGCGATGGTAACGAACTCTATTACCGCTCCATTGCATAAAGGCGCCATCCGATATTATAAAGAAGTCGGTTTAATGAAATAGTTCATAATAAAAGCTATTTTTCACCTAAATATATCTAGATTAATCACTGGTTACTCGCAAAAATTACTTAATAAGATTGAAAACCGCTACCATTTACTCATAATACGTGTTCACCTTATTAAGGAACTATCAATGAAAAAGACCTTCAAATACTCACTATTGAGTGCATTAGTATTATCCGCTTCATTTGTTCAAGCAGCTGACCAAAAATTTGTAACGATTGGAACGGGCGGACAAACAGGTGTTTATTACGTTGTTGGCCAATCTATTTGTAAATTGGTTAACCGTGGCATTAAAGATCACCAGATTAAATGTAATGCACCTTCAACAGGCGGCAGCGTTGCTAATATCAATGCAATTGGCGCTGGCGAGCAAGATATGGGTGTTGCACAGTCTGATTGGCAATACCATGCTTACAACGGTACTAATAAGTTTGAAGGCAAGCAAAATAAAGAGCTACGTGCTCTATTTTCAGTTCATCCTGAACCATTCACATTAGTGGTACGTAGTGATTCTGGTATTGAAAGTTTTGATGACCTAAAAAACAAACGTGTTAACGTCGGTAACCCAGGTTCTGGTACGCGTGGTACAATGGAAGTGGTAATGGGCGCTAAGCACTTTACCATGAAAGACTTTAGCCTTAAATCTGAGCTTAAAGCTGCTGAAATGTCAGCCGCTTTATGTGATAACAACTTAGATGCAATTACTTATACCGTGGGTCATCCTTCTGGTGCAATCAAAGAAGCGGGTGTTTCTTGTGATTCAAAAGTAGTGCCTGTTGTTGGACCTGAAGTTGACAAGTTAATTGCTGATTTCCCATTCTACGCACCTGCAATTATTCCTGGTGGCATGTACAAAGGCACACCTAACGATGTACCAACCTTTGGTGTTGCTGCAACATTTGTAAGTTCAACTAAAACAGATGATGAAACTGTTTATCAAGTTGTTAAAGCCGTATTTGATAACTTTGAACGCTTCAAAAAATTACACCCTGCTTTCGCTAACCTGAAAGAAGAAGATATGATTAAAAATGCACTTTCTGCTCCATTGCATAACGGTGCGATTAAATATTACAAACAGCGCGGCTGGATGTAATTTCAACTATACCCGTGAGACTTAAAGTCGCGCCTTGCTCTGTTCTATGAGCTAGCACCTGACAAAGTATTTTGAGTCGCTACGGGGATATAATTTAATATAAAACTATAAAGGCAGTGTTACTGTCTTTTTTTTTATAACAACTAAAATAAGAATAATTTATGCGCGAAAAAATTCATATAATGGATGAAAACGAGCTGCAAGAGCTGGTGGAACAAACTGAAACAGGTGGACGTCATGTTGTCGGTAATATCAAAAAACTGATCACTTTCACGGCTATAGCATGGTCACTGTTCCAGTTATATTTTTCATCACCCGTGCCTTTTATGTTGCAGCAGTTTTTAAACACTATTGGATTAGATCTAAACGTGGTGTTTGACGATACCAAAGCGCGCTCTATTCATTTGTCATTTGCACTATTTCTGGCTTTTTTATCTTACCCTGCATTTAAAAATTCCTCAAAGAAAACCATTCCAGTGATTGATTGGATACTGGCATTAGTGGGTGGTTTCTTAGGGGCTTATTACTTTATTTTCTATGAAGGCATTGTGACACGAGTAGGCATTCCAAATCAGATGGATGTTATCGCAGGTGTTGTCGGCATATTGATTCTACTTGAAGCGACACGCCGAAGTTTAGGCGCACCCTTAGCGGTGATCGCGCTAATCTTCCTCCTGTTCAACTTTATGGGCCCCAATTTACCGCAATTACTTGCCCATAACGCCAATAAAATTACCACTATTGTTAATCAACAATGGATAACAACCGAAGGTGTGTTTGGTATTGCCTTAGGTGTTTCGACTAAATTTGTATTCCTTTTTGTATTGTTTGGCGCTTTGCTTGATAAAGCAGGCGCAGGTAATTACTTTATTAAAACCGCGTTCTCTTTACTTGGGCACCTTCGTGGTGGTCCCGCAAAAGCCGCTGTTATTGCATCTGGGTTAACCGGTCTAATCTCTGGTTCATCAATTGCTAATGTAGTCACCACGGGTACATTCACTATTCCCATGATGAAAAAAGTTGGCTTTTCTGCGGAGAAAGCTGGCGCAGTAGAAGTGGCTTCTTCTGTTAATGGACAAATCATGCCACCTGTTATGGGGGCCGCTGCTTTCTTAATGGTTGAATACGTGGGTATTAGTTATTTTGAAGTGGTTAAACATGCCATTATTCCAGCCTTAATTTCTTATATTGCACTGGTTTATATTGTTCATTTAGAGGCGATGAAAGCAGGCATGTTTGGTTTGAAACGCGCTAAACCTCCAGCAAAAATGTTAATTCGTTTACGTAACGCGGCCTTAATTGTTTTCTCTTTTTGTTTATTAGCTCTAGTTACTTATTACGGCTTAGGCTGGATAAAAGGCATAGCGGGTGATAGTTCTGTTTATGTTATCGCTTTACTTGTTGGGCTGGCTTATATCGCCGTGGCTTACTGGTGTGCGCGTTTTCCTGAGTTAGAACTTGACGATCCTAATGCGCCGATTGTGCATCTACCTGACGTTAAATCGACAGTGAATTCAGGATTACATTTCTTATTACCCGTGATTGTATTGATCTGGTGTTTGATGATTGAACGTTTATCACCGGGGTTATCTGCTTTTTGGGGCACCGCGGTATTAATATTTATCCTGTTAACGCAAAAAGCGTTGTTTGGTTATTTTCGTGGAGAGTCTAACTTCGCTGCTCAATTTAAAGCAGGGTTCAGTGACTTATTAGAAGGCCTTGAAACCGGCGCTAAAAACATGGTGAGCATCGGTATTGCGACAGCAACCGCGGGTGTTATTGTTGGTGTTGTTGCACTCACAAATGTGGGGGCACCATTAGCTAGTATCGTGGAAATGGCGTCTGGCGGTAATATTCTTATCATGCTTATTCTAGTAGGAATATTGAGTCTTATTCTTGGTATGGGTTTACCAACAACGGCTAACTATATTGTTGTATCTTCATTATTAGCGACGGTTATCGTAGAAGTGGGCCAGCAAAATGGGTTAATTGTGCCGTTGATTGCCGTACATCTGTTTGTTTTCTACTTTGGTATTATGGCGGATGTAACCCCACCGGTTGGTCTGGCCTCCTTTGCTGCTGCAGCTATTTCAGGCGGGAAACCGATTAAAACCAGTGTGATCGCTTTCTTCTATAGTTTGCGTACCGCGATATTACCTTTCTTGTTTATTTTTAATACGGATCTTTTGTTAATCGATGTGGATTGGTTACACGGAATATTAATATTTATCATCGCCACGGCCGCTATCTTAGTGTTCACCGCGGCAACGCAGAAATACTTTTTTGATAAATGTAGCGCGTTAGAAGTTATCTTATTGCTGTTAATTGCATTTACGCTGTTTAGACCCGCTTATTTCATGGAAAAAATATCTCCTTCTTACGTGAATGTTGAGCCTTATAATCTTGTGGCTGAATTGCAACATTCACCCAGTGATCGTGACATGAAAATAAAAGTGAGTGGTTTAAGCGATATTGGCGAGCCCACTACTTTTTATGCGCATTTACCAATATTAGGTGAAACAGGCGAGCAACGTCTAGCACATATGGGACTGACATTAGTTGAGAGTGACGGTGCTGTTATGATTGATGATGTTAGTTTTGACAGCCCAGCTGCAAGTATGGGACTGGACTGGGATCAGCAAGTATTATCAGTTGAACTACCTGTTGAAGGCGCGTTCGCTAAGCAATGGTTGTACATTCCAGCATTATTGTTGTTACTGGGCATTGCGATGATACAAATACGTCGTCGTAGAGAAGAGCTGGTTAAGTTAGCAATGGATTAGTAATAGTTAGCTTGGGAGGTTGCTTCTTTCTTTAGAAGCGCTCTCAGGCTGACTAACTGGATCTTTTTACGTTGAATGTCTTATTAAAAATCAGACAATAAAAAGCCCGATTTATCAGAAGATAAATCGGGCTTTTTTGTTTCTTTATTCAGTGATTAATTAATGGTTACATTTACCATCAACGGGTTCACCGTAAAGATATAAACTGTGGTTAGTCAGTTTGATACCGAATTTTTTCGCAATCAGCTCTTGTTGCTTTTCAATTAAGTCATCATTAAATTCAATTACTTCACCACATTTAAGGCAAACAAGATGATCATGATGTTCTTGATGAGTCAATTCAAAGACTGATTTTCCGCCTTCAAAATGGTGGCGTGTAACAATGCCAGCATCATCAAATTGATTAAGAACACGATAAACTGTTGCAACACCGACTTCATCACCCTGTGAAAGTAATTTTTTGTACAGGTCTTCAGCACTTAAATGCTGGTTTTCAGGTAGTTGCAGTAAACGTAAAATTTTCACGCGAGGAGAAGTTACTTTTAATCCTGCATCTTTTAACGCTTGGTTTTCTAAAGACATAATCGAGTTCCCTACAACAATAATTAATCGCTAAGTTCAGCGAGGCACATTTCATCAAAAATTTGTTTAGACCAATCTTTTACACGTGATGCAGTTAATTCAGGCTGACGATCTTCATCAATGCCTAGACCAATGAAGTTATTATCATCAACGGTTGCTTTAGACGCTTCAAAATCATAGCCTTTTGTTGGCCAATTACCAACAATGATGCCACCTTTACTTTCAACGATATCACCAAGTTGGCCCATCGCATCAAGAAAGTATTCAGCGTAATCTTCTTGGTCACCACAACCAAAAATAGCAACGAGCTTCTCATTGAAGTCGATATCTTCTAGATCAGGGAAAAAGTCATCCCAATCACATTGTGCTTCACCGTAGTACCAAGTTGGAATACCAAATAAAAGCAGGCTAAATTCGGCAATTTCTTCTTTACTACTTTTAGCGATATCTTTTACTTCAACGAGGTTTTTACCGAGTTCTTTTTGGATCATTTTTGCAACAGCTTCTGTGTTACCTGTGTCGCTACCAAAGAAAATACCAACGCTTCCCATATCTTAATACCTTTGTTAATTTTAATTATTTATTTGTGCATGCAACAATTGTGCAATCAGTTCACTGCGATTTATATTCTGCTCTTTTGAAAGTTGATTAAGCAAACTAAACAGTTTGCTATCTACTTTTAACTCTATACGTTTGAGACCTTTTTGCTTATCGCGCAATACTTGTTTCTGCTTATTAATTTTAAGCTGTACTTTACGAGAATGCGGATTACTTTTAGGTCTACCTGGACGTACTTCGTCAGCAAAAAGATCGTGAGTAATACGATCAAATGATTCTTTTGCCATGTTTCTACCTAAAAATTAGCGATTAGCTAATGAGTGGTTGCCCACCAAATCTCAACAACCGCTTTGAAAACAAAACCAACACAACCAAAAAATAAAACACCCCACACAATATTACGTCCAAATTTTGGTACGTTACTGCGTTTTAATACGTCTTGAACGGACATTCCCATCAAAATAAAGAGGAAAAGATAAAAACCGTATAAGCCTAGGGTCTCAATTTGATCTGTGTATTGTTGTAACATAATCAAAGCTTCATTTAAAAAGGGGAATATAGCATATAAACAAAGCGAATATCGGTTGTTTATTTAAAAAAATCGGTCACTAAACGGTTAAATGTTTTCGCTTTTTCAGCATGTAACCAATGGCCTGTATTTGCAATGATTTTAGCTTGTGCCATAGGGAACTGCGTTGTTATTGTATTTTGATGCTCGGGTAAGATGTAATCTGAATTTCCACCTTTAATAAACAAGGTCGGTTGATTGAATATTTTATTCGAAAAAGGCCAACCTCTAACATGAATATAGTTATTAGCCAGTGCGATAAGATTGAATAAAAAAGCAAAATTATCGCCTTTTTTCTGCAATGATTTTAATAAAAACTGTCTGACGTCTGGGCTTTCTATATAACGTGAGAGTTGTTCATTTGCCTGCAGGCGGTTTTTGATTTTTTTAAAATCAAGCAACAATAAACCATTAAATACTTCACTGTGTTTATCGGGGTAATCAACCGGTGCGATATCAGCGACCACTAAACGCTTAATACGCTCTGGATTGGTTAACGCACAACCCATTGCAATTTTTCCGCCCATTGAATGACCAACAACAGAAAATTGTTCTATTTCGAGATGATCCGCTAATTCAAAAATATCAGCAACCATTTCTGGGTAACTCATTGTCTCACTTTGCGGGCTTCTTCCATGGTTGCGAACGTCAATTAATACAACGTGATAATTTTCGTGCAACTCTTTGGCAAGTGTTGATAAGTTCGACAAACTGCCAAATAAACCGTGAATTATAAAAATAATCTCAGCTTTATTCTCTAAATCAACGTCAGAGGCCTGTTTTATTTGGTAATTAAGTAGCATAAGATCTTATTTTAAGTGAAAATAAAGTGAGGTTTATTTAATGCTCGAATAGTAACATAAGTGCAACATATTACGTTATTTTTTAAGCTATCTGTGCACTAGATAATTTAAAAAATGAGAAACGATTGCAAGCGGAGAAACAATGAAACAAATTGATATTGAAGATGACCTTTACAAATATATTTTGGCAAACATAGAAGAATTTGGTGAAACTCCCTCCCAGATACTGCGTCGCTTATTACAATTGCCTAATGGTCATACGCCAGCTGAACATTATGCGCCTGTCGCTGAAGTGATTGTTAATGAGCCTGTTGTAAGCAAAATTATTGTTGAGCCTATCGTGGCAATAGAGAAAATAGAGATAACTGAAAAATTAGAAAAATCAGAAAAGGTAGTACCTACATCGCATGTCTTTTCTAATTCAGCGTTGCCTGAAGCATTTGCAAATGGTGTGGCTGCTTTGTTTGCCAGTGAGACATTTCAACAAGAGTCTGTCATCACTAATAAATTCAAAATGATGCTGACGACTATGTACTTTGAAAATAGAGATGCCTTTATTGAAGCATCAAAAGTAGCAAAGGGACGCTCTCGTGATTATTTAGGGGAGAATTTAGAACAGTTATTAGCATCGGATAATCAGGAAGAGGTCGACTTGCTTATTGCCAGTAAACCACGTGATATTCCGTACACACCATTTTGGGTGGTAACAAATGCTAATACAGGGCGTAAACGAATTATTTTAACGCAGGTAATGGCCTCTATGGGTTATCCGCACAATTTGATCGAACGTATCAAAGAAGAAATTTAAACTAAAGTCACTCAAAAAAGAGTCACTTTAAAGCAAAACTACTTTAAACCGTAAGGCCTTAGCCGATGCCCTTACGGTAAAGCATGTCTAAAATTTATAATAGACGTTAATTTGTTAATTTTTATATAAAGGTAATTTTAATTATGGCAATACATGAACGTGCTGGCTTACCAGCAATCGCAAGCGATTTAGTAGATATTCCAAAGTTAGTTTCTGCTTATTATTTAAACCTTCCAGATGTTAGCTTGCCTGCTGAGCAAGTGGCATTTGGTACTTCTGGTCACCGTGGTTGTTCATTTAACAATGCGTTTACTGAATTACATATTTTAGCGATTAGCCAAGCATTGGCTGAATATCGTAAGCAACAAGGTTACACGGGCCCAATGTTCATTGGTAAAGATACCCATGCGCTTTCTGAGCCTGCGTTTGCTTCTGCTGTACAAGTATTAGTGGCTAACGGCATTAAAGTGATTGTGCAAGAGGGGGGCGGATATACGCCAACGCCTGTTATTTCTCATGCTATTTTACAACACAATAATGCGCATCCAGATAACTTAGCTGATGGTATTGTGATTACCCCATCACATAATCCGCCAGAAGACGGTGGCTTTAAATATAACCCGCCAAATGGTGGCCCAGCAGATGGCGATGTCACTAAGATCATTCAAGATCGTGCTAATGAAATATTAAATGATAACTACGATGATATTTTGCAAGAAGACTTCGCTGAGGCGATGGAATCTGATCTTGTTGAACATTACGATTACATCAAACCTTATGTTGACGATCTTAAAAATGTATTGAATTTAGATGCGATTGCTAAAGCGGGCATCAAAATTGGTGTTGATACACTAGGCGGTTCAGGTGTTGCTTACTGGCCTGTGATTGCTGAAACCTACGGCTTAGATATTGAAGTTGTTAATGACCGCGTTGATCCTACTTTCTCATTCATGACATTAGATAAAGATGGAAAAATCCGTATGGATTGTTCATCGCCTTACGCAATGGCCGGTCTGATTAAATTAAAAGATCAGTTTGATGTGGCAATTGCTAACGATCCTGATTATGACCGTCACGGCATTGTGACTAAAAGCTCGGGTTTATTAAATCCTAACCATTATCTTGCTGTTGCCATTAACTACTTGTTTGAACACCGTACAGAGTGGCCAAAAGATGCAATCGTAGGTAAAACATTAGTTTCAAGCTCAATGATTGACCGCGTAGTGGCTGCCCTTGGTAAAGAGTTGTCTGAAGTGCCAGTTGGTTTTAAATGGTTTGTTGATGGCCTTTATGAAGGTAAGTTTGGTTTTGGTGGCGAAGAAAGCGCGGGTGCTTCATTCCTACGTAAAGACGGAACAGTATGGAGCACGGACAAAGACGGCATCATTTTAGCGTTACTAGCAGCTGAAATTATTGCGGTGACGGGTAAAGATCCAGGCGAGCATTATAGCGAGTTTACTGAAAAATTTGGCTCTCCTGTTTACCAACGTTTTGATGCACCAGCATCACCAGAGCAAAAAGCGGTATTAGCCAATTTAAGCCCTGAAATGGTCGAAGCTGAAACATTAGCGGGCGAGCGCATTTTAGAGAAGCTAACGCATGCCTCAGGTAATGGCGCTGCTATTGGTGGCCTTAAAGTCACCACTGAAAATGGTTGGTTTGCAGCCCGCCCATCGGGCACTGAAAACATCTATAAAATCTATTCAGAGTCGTTTATTGGCGCTGAGCATATTGCAAAAATACAAGAAGAAGCACAACAGATCGTTGCCTCTGCGTTTGCTAAAGCGGGATTGTAAAGATTTACTAAGCAGGAAAATTTATTGCTAACATAAAGCGAACTATCACTCTGTAAAGAGAGGGTAATTCGCTTTTTTTATGTCTAAAAAACGTATTTAAAGGGGCGTAGAATTGAGGAGGGTGACGAGAGATTTGCTGCTGTTAATCTATGTACTGTTTTAGATCAATAACTTAAAAAACTAAGTTATGATGAAATAATGGTAAATTAATCATGTTTATATTAACTTTGTCACTAAAAATTAATAGAAACAAACTATTATCACTAAATTAAAGTTTAGAACGATTTACATTGAACGACTTAATTAAAAATTTCATTTAAAATATCACTACAAAATATAGGTATCACATGGCCACAGTAAAAGACAAAGCAGCAAAAAAAACGACTGCAAAAAAAACGACTGCAAAAAAAGTAGCTCCCGCAAAAAGCGCAAGCAAAAAAGCGACGCCAGTAAAGGCCTCTCCAGCAATTAAATGCACGACTAAGCAGATGCAAGACGCTATTGTAGATCGTTTGCATAAAGGCCTAGGCACAGATTCACAAAAAGCGAATAATAAAGCGTGGTGGAATGCCACGTGTTACGCAGTGAATGAATTAGTCTTTGATAAACTAACAAAAACACAGCAAAGCCACTGCGGTAAAGATACCCGCGCGGTCAACTACTTATCACTTGAGTTCTTAATGGGACGCTTGCTGTCTAATAACTTGCAAAACTTAGAGCTTTTCAGCGTGGCTGAAGATGCTCTGAAAGCACTGGGTAAAGATATTTACGAAGTGTGTGACGAAGAGCCTGATATGGCATTAGGTAACGGTGGTTTAGGCCGTTTAGCCGCTTGTTTCATCGATTCATTAGCAACACTCGGTTACCCTGCGATTGGTTACGGCATCCATTACGAACATGGCCTATTTTCACAATCGTTCCAAGACGGTCATCAAATTGAGCGTCCTGATACATGGCGTGAATACGGCAACCCATGGGAGATTTGCCGTCCAGAGTCTATTCAACATGTACCGCTTTATGGTTATGTTGAAACTGTGTTTGATAAAGAAGGTGGTTCATACAAAGTATGGCATGCAGGCCAGAAACTTAAAGGTGTGCCATGGGATATTCCCATTGTAGGTTATGGTGCTAAAACGGTTAATATCCTGCGTTTATGGGAAAGTCGTGCCGATGAAGCCTTTGATTGGGATGTATTTAATGCCGGCGGTTATGTTGACGCGCAAGCAGAAAAATCAAAAGCAGAAACAGTGTCAAAAGTACTTTATCCAAATGACACAACAGAGGCGGGTAAAGAGTTACGTTTAATTCAGCAATACTTCTTCTGTGCTTGTTCGGTTAAAGATATTTTACGTCGCTTTAAACGTGCTAACAGTGATTGGTCATTATTACCTGAAAAAGTGGCGATTCAGTTAAACGATACACATCCAACGATTGCTATCCCTGAATTAATGCGCATTTTAGTCGATGAAGAACGTTTAGATTGGGATTTTGCTTGGTCACTGTGTCAACAAACATTTGCTTACACAAACCACACATTATTGCCTGAAGCACTTGAAAAATGGACTGTTGGTTTATTTGAAAAAGTATTGCCGCGCCATCTTGAAATCATTTATGAAATCAATCATCAGTTCCTTAAATTGGTTGAACAAAAATGGCCGGGCGATCAAGCTAAAAAAGAGAAACTATCTGTTATCGAAGAGGGCGGTCAACGTCTAGTTCGTATGGCAAATCTATGTGTTATCACAGCCTATAAAGTAAATGGTGTTGCTGCTGTTCATTCTGCACTCGTTAAAACAGACCTCTTTCCTGAGTTCCATGAGCTGTTCCCAACTAAATTGGTGAATGTAACCAATGGTGTAACGCCACGTCGTTGGTTAAAAGCGTGTAATCCTAAACTAGCAGGTTTGTACGATGAGACCGTGGGTGCTGATTGGGTTGTTAATTTAGATAAGCTAAAAGATGCACTACCAAAAGCCAAAGATGTGGCTTTCCAAAAGCGCTTTATGGATATCAAGCAAGAGAACAAAGTCGCATTAGTTAAAGTGATTAAAGACTTAACGGATATTGATGTTTCACCGGATGCGATTTTTGATATTCAAATCAAACGTCTGCACGAGTACAAACGTCAGCAGTTAAACTTGATTCATATTTTAACGCTGTACAAACGTCTGCTTGAAAATCCTGACTACGACATGGTACCTCGTGTATTCCTATTTGGTGCAAAAGCAGCACCGGGTTATCACATGGCGAAACAAATTATTTTTGCGCTTAATAAAATTGCCGATAAAGTAAATAACGATGATCGTATTAAAGGCAAACTGAAAGTTGTTTTCCTTCCAAACTACCGTGTTTCATTAGCGGAAGTGATGATTCCTGCTGCTGATGTTTCAGAGCAAATTTCAACAGCTGGTTTAGAAGCATCGGGTACGGGTAACATGAAACTTGCACTTAATGGCGCGCTAACAGTCGGTACGATGGACGGTGCAAACATTGAGATGGCCGAAGAGATTGGCGCTGAGCATATGTTTATCTTTGGTTTAAGTGTTGCTGAAGTAAAAGCGCTTAAAGCAAGTGGTTATAATCCTTACGATTATTACTACAACAACCCTGAACTGAAATCGGTACTTGATTGGTTAGACTCTGACTTCTTTACGCCGGGTCAACCTGGTGCATTGTCTGATATCAAACGTAGCTTGTTAGATTGGGGTGATGAATACCTTTGTTTAGCGGATTACGAGTCTTACGTGCAAGCACATCAAGCGATTGATGATACTTACCGTAACAAACCGTTATGGGCACAGAAAGCGATTATTAACAGTGCTTCAATGGGGAAGTTTAACTCAGACCGTTCAATCGAAGATTACGCATCAACGATTTGGAAACTGACTAAACACCCTCTGAAATAAAACCTAAAAATTTGTTTTAAAACAAAAAAAGGCGATATTAATTTCTATTAATATCGCCTTTTTTATTAATCGGGTTACAATAAATTCATCCCAATTTGGCTAATGCTAGAATAAAATAAACAGAGGTTTTTATGTCTGAAGATAAAAATACAACTGAAGCAGATGTATGTGAAGCGTGTGGTACGATTGTTGAGCTAGGCAGCGTCATTCATGAAGACGATATCGTCTTAGTACTGCCATTTGATGGTGCAGATCAAGCGGGTGTTAAAAAGTTAGCTCAGAAATATATTGATGCAGCTAAAGCACGTTTTGAAACAGTTGAAATAAACCAAGAAGATTCAGTCACAGAGCAAGGTTTTGCTTGCCAAGTTACGTTCACATTTGAATGTACTGCTGAAAAATTGATTTTTGAAATGGGTTTAAGTGCAATTTAAGCACGCTTTCAATCGTTAGACTTATCTTAGAGCTTACCTGTTAAGCTCTTTTTTTCGCTTCTTGTAAATCTTAATTTCTCCTTTTCTTGCTTAATCGTTATACTACTCACATTATTACTTTATTAACCCTATTTTTATACCTTGGAGAGTCCTTTGCTCATTGATGATTTACCCGTTGATCGCCGCTTGATTATGTCCCTTTCGCACTTGGGATTTACAGAAACAACTGAAATACAAGCGCAAGCAGTCCCAATTGCGGTTGCTGGTAAAGATCTACTTGCATCATCAAAAACAGGCTCAGGTAAAACACTGGCGTTTTTATTGCCAGCAATGCAACGTGTATTAAAAACTCGTGCATTAACCAAGCGTGATCCACGTGTTTTAATTTTAACGCCGACGCGTGAACTTGCAAAACAAGTGTATTCACAACTGCGTTTATTAGTTTCAAATACTAGCTTAAAATCAACACTGGTATTAGGTGGTGAAAACTTCAACGACCAAGTTAAACAACTTGATCGCGACCCGCATTTTGTTGTTGGTACACCGGGACGTATTGTTGACCATCTTAAAAAAGGGTTGTTGCATCTACACGGCTTAGAACTACTTATCTTAGATGAAGCGGATCGTATGTTAGATCTTGGTTTTGCTGAGCAGTTAAAAGCAGTGAACGAAGAAGCAAATCACCGTTTACGCCAAACATTATTATTCTCTGCAACACTGGGCCATGCCGAAGTAAACGAATTTGCAGCTGAATTATTAAAAGCACCAGTACGTATTGCCATTGGTGAAGAAAATCAGCAACACAGTGAAATCACACAACGCTTTTATTTAGCGGATAACCTTAACCAAAAAGAAAAGTTACTTTTCCACTTTGTGCAAAAAGAAACGACTAAACAAGTGATTATCTTTACCGCAACACGTAAAGATACTGAGCGTTTAAGTGCTGTTTTGAATGAGAAAGGTTGTTCTTCAATTGCGCTACATGGTGATTTAACACAAACGAATCGTAACCAGATTATGGATTCATTCTTCCGTGGTAAAGAGCAGATATTAGTAACAACAGATATCGCATCACGTGGTCTGGATTTATTAAACGTAAGCCATGTTATTAACTTTGATATTCCAAAACATACGGAAGAATATATTCACCGTATCGGACGTACGGGTCGTGCAGGAACAGCGGGTGATGCAATTTCAATCATTGGTCCTAAAGACTGGGATAACTTTAAGAAAGTAGAGTCTTTTGTACAACAGTCTATTACTTTTGACCGAGTGGAAGGTATTAACCCGAAATTTAAAGGGTTAAAACCTGTTGTTATTAAGTCAGCAAAAACAACTCAATCGCTTAAAGAGAATAACAAGAAAGTGCAGGCTAAAAAGCTGAAAAGCAAAGCGCCAGCGAACAAAACCTTCCATGAAGCACAAGATGTTGGTTTTGCACCAATGCGCCGTAAGCCAAAAACTGACGCGCCAATTGATACTGACGAAGAATCGTAGTATCGGCTAAATAAAAAGAGAGTGCCCACTCTCTTTATTAAAGTTTGCTCATTTGATTTGAGCAAACTTTAAATAGGAATGTAATTCACTGTTTTTATGTTCAACGGCAGAATGAATATTCAGCTTGGCATTCGCAACAATAGTAAAGCAATAGTGGTTACCCGCTTTAATAATATCAACCTCTAATAACCCCCCTGATAAAACCCATGTGCCCTGTGTTTCGTAGCGGTCAAATAAACGATATTCATTAAGCGTCCCGTCCTGATTAAACACTAACTCGGTAAGATACCCATGCTACCTCAATATACTTTGTCAGGCACAAGCTCGATAACCAGAGCAAGGCACAATAAAGGATTAAAAAAAGACGTTAATCCTTTATTGTTATTCACTTTTCGCTTGTTGTAACGCTGGGCTGCCATGGTTGAATAATAATCGAGCTTGCGCCCCGTAGGGCAAGGTAACTTGCACCCATCTACGTCGTTATAAAATATCGACTTAGAATGACTAGGCTTCAATTTTATGCCTAGTATCTCGGCACAATTTTCCTTGCTGACTTTGCATCTTGAAGTAGCATGGGTATATAACCCTCGGTGCAGGTTTTTATCCAATGTGTGCCTGCGACATCTGTAGTGGTAATTTCACGTTTTTGACGATGCCAATCGATGAATGCCTGACTTTCTACTAATGAAGTATCAATAGAGACTGCATTTTGTAATGCCTGTTGCTCAGATTCACGGACAAAAAGTTGTAAGAGTACTTGTTGTTTATTCATCTCTTATTCCTTTGAAAAATAACCTGTGGTTCAGTATTAATAATTTTATGGCTAGAAACAAAAATGACCCACCATAGCGCGCTATTGATGAGTCATTTTAATAAATTTTTGTCACTCGCCTATTGATCAGCGTGATTAAAAATCAGTTAATGGCTGACAGGTTAACCGTAAACAGGTTTATCGTAGTTATGACCTTCATCTGTGTAGGCTGTCACCATCACATCTTCAACTAGGCCTGTTTCTGCTTGTACTTGGCTTTCGAAAAAGTGTTGAATTTGTTTTCTGCGACCGTGTGCTGACCAAGCTTCTGCATTTTCCCAAATTTCATTAAATGCCAAAGTGAATTCATTGTTCATTGCACTTGGATGAGAAATTTGGCGCGTTAGCATATATTGAATACAGCCTTCCTCACGGTATGAATCAGGTTCAAGGGCTTTCAATATTTCAAATAATTCAGCTTCTTTACCTGCTTTAGGTTTGAATTGAGCTAAAACGTAAACGCGGTTAGACATAATAGTGGCCTTTTAATAAATTAAGTATTGAGGGCTAACTTTACCCTTAAAAAACAGAGTGTCAAAGTAACCAAGGTGAAATTTTTATGAGCTGGAGAGATTACTAGGGGAGTGGGTTAATAGCAGAGTGCTCGACACTTCATTTAATAAAGTGCGAGCAATATTCTAATGACTAAAGTCGCGTTGTTATTTTACTTCAAGCACTGGCGCGGTATATGCCTCTGTGCCCCATAGTGGAACCGTTGACATTGAATGCTTGTAACTACCATTGATCTCTTTTGTGCTGTAAGAAATATAGATAAGTGTTTGTGTTGATTGGTCAAAAATACGTTTTATTTTTAGCGTTTTAAAAAGAATGCTTTTTGACTTCTTAAAAACTACTTCACCACCGGGTGATGTGTCTACATTCGCTAGCATTGCCATCGTAATTTCACCGGTTTGGCGACAACTAATTGAAGACTCTGATGGGTCTGCAAAGTCTAAATCGGCAACGATATTAGAGATATGACAGGTAACACCAGTCACTTCAGGATCGCTTAACTTTTGAATTTTAATATCTTTGGTAGTAAACAGCCCCAGCGAGACATTACCGACTTCATTTTTTGAATAGCTATTAAAGATGAAAAAAGCGATCACTAAGATAATGAAAATTGCGCCGTAAATCTTTATTTTTTTTAACATTTTATTTTATTTCCATATAGTTTTAATGAGGTTATTTCTTGAAATCCCAAGACAGGTTGGATACTAACTGGCATGCATCACATTTGAAATCAAAAATATCAAATAGCGGGGAGGTTAATCGCCAATCTCCGCCACAGCTAGGACATTTTCTATTTTGCTCTTCCACTAAGCTATTACCCGCGACACGGTAAAGGTAATAATAAGTAGGCACTTTAGTGACACATTGAATGCGTTTACTGAGGTTACTACCTCGGTGATATAGTTTGCTATCAATGTCACCCATCTCTTTTAAAATCGCACCTGACAGCGCTGAGCCGTTCATTTGCAACTCATCACAATTAATCCACTCTTCTTGCCACTTTAAAACACTTTTACGATCGCCATTACTGATCGCTTCCGGTGTTCGGTACAGCGGAATAGGTTGTAATGTTTCGCCACAACGTAGTGGTGAGCAGGTATCTAAGAAAGTGGTGTATAACACTTGCCAGCTAGGTTGAAAATCAGGGGCACACTCAAGGGAGTTTAAATCCTCTGCCACCGTTTTTACTTTAGGCGCGAGTAAACCTGCTTGGGTTAACTGATTAAGCGCATGGGTTACCTGCGGGCTATTAAATAGTTCATCAAGGCTGTTTTCTTCAGGACAAACAAGGCGTGTGCTAAATACCGCGCCTAACATGGCAATCGGAAACTCACGGCCTAGGATTTGTCCGTTATAACGCAACATATCAAAATAATTATTAATCGCGCGTTCAACAGCTGCGTATTGGGTATTTTGATAACATTCAAATGTAAGCTCTTTAATAAACACTTATTTTCTCTCTTTTAGTGTTTTAAGCTCTGTGTTTAATGCTTTAAGGTCGGCTTTCAATTGTTGAATCTCATCTTTAAGTGGGGCGATTAGCGTTTCTATTTTAGTGTCTATGGTGGCCGCTATTAATTTATCAAAGCTACCCATTTCTACTTTTTCATTGGCAATTAATGCAGGCTCTGTTGGGGTATTAATCTCTTTATTAGGATTATCTTGCCAAAGCTTTAACCCTTGAATAATCGTCGGTAGTGGTACGTTTTTAGGTAATCTCGCTTTGAGCATCGCGGTATTGGGCGTTTTGCCTTCTTTGGCAATTTGCTGCGCGATTAAAATAATTCTGTCCATGGGGAGCCTTTAGTGAAATTGATCTGTTGAGTCAAAAGAACGGTAAACGGGTAACTCAAACCGAGGGCGAAGTAAGCCTGAAAGTAACAGTTTTCCTTGATAATTGTTTTCGTTATCACTGCTAAATTCAAAAGTAAAACTTGCCTGAAGGAAGTTAGGCCCAAGTTTATAGTTAAAGCTTGAACGTGATACGCTGAGTAGCTGAAGATCTAGCTTCACACATTGCTGTTCTATTAATGTTTTTGCGTATTCAGATTGCTGTCTTAGTTTCCAAATAAGCGTGAAAAAAAACACAACAAATAAAATAAAAAGTAGATCTATCACAGTGTTAATCCTTATTATGCAGCTGGTTGTACACCAGAAAATAGCAATCCAATTGCTTGTGATAACGCGGGTGAACGCGCGGTTAAACGTAGCTGTTTTAATACTTTTTCACGCAATGCAGGAATCGCCACTAAGTCGATAAACAGTTGCGGGAACAATGAACTGTGGTGATTCGCCAGCGCTTCAAAGAAACGATTAAGTAACGTTTCATCTTCAAGTAATGACCAACAACGACCTGCAATACAGACAAACCAATGTTCGTTATGAATCAGGTCAGAATTAATTTGTTGATCAAATAATGCTTTAGTAATACCCACAGCAGGGGCGCTTGAAAGAGCACGTAATAACAAAATGGCACTTTCTTGATGATTCGCCTGTAATTCAAGATCTGCCTGTTTTGCGATAGCCGCTGCTAAGTCGCTATTAATGTCATGCTGATGCTCTAAACATAACGCTAATGATTGCAAAGGTTGCTGTGGCAAATGGGGTAACGCATTAATCAGTGTTTGTTGGTTATCATCGTAATTAAGGCGAGCACAAACATCGGCAATACCTTGAATACCTATTTCTTGCCACTCATTCCACTGTTTTTTACCTGAAAAATATTGTACTGCTGCAGGGTAAAAGCTAGAAGCTGGGCGTACGAAGTTGGTATTCATAATGGCATTAAAAATAGCGAGTTTTTCAGCTGCCGGTTTATAAATAAAAGGATTGCTCGCTAAACGTTCTTGCAAGTCTTCACTCATATCGCCGGTTAGGTTTTCACCCATGGCTTCCATTACCATTTTTATAAAACTCGTTTGCGCGGTTATTTTTAATAAGCCTTGTTCATCGACCGGTAATTTTAAAAACCAAACAAAGTGATCTTGTTGCTGTTTATTGGCCTGCCAAAAAGTCAGTCCAATAAAAGCATGTTGTTGAATAGGGTATGGGTAAGGTAATTTATTTTCAGCTATTTTCTGAAAAGCACTATTAGAAATTTTAGTGACTTTACGCCCTAAATCATAGATGCGAAATTGGCACTGAGCCTGCTGTAAAAAATCGGTAAGCGTATTTATATTCATAAAAAGTTCTTTTGTGCGTAACGTGTCGGGATTATATCAGGAATCAATACGACTTTGATCCCTGTAATGTTATATTAACGCGCTACAAAGTGACGGTTTTAACAGAGTTATAAAATGCACCAGTTTGAACAACAAAAACGACAGTTATTAGCGCGTCTATTACGCGAGTTAGAAAGTGAATTGTTAGCCCTAAATTTATGGCAAAAAAACAGACCCTGCGAGCAAGCATTAGCCAGTGTCGAACCTTTTGCTATCGATACATTAAATTTCCCCGAGTGGTTACAATTTATCTTTATTGAAAAGATGACTCAACTATTACAATTAGGCTTAGCACTTCCTAGTGCAATGGCGATAACGCCAATGGCAACAGAATATTTTAAAGTGCGAGTAATGGACAGTGGTGCGCTTATCGCTGTGATTACGCGCATTGATTTAGTGATTAACGAGAAAATAAAATGTTAGAAGAACCTTTAGAAATAGAACAACCTGCTTTCCCTGATTTAGACATTATCTACCGCGATGAATACCTGATTGCGATTAACAAACCTTCTGGTCTATTGGTCCATCGTAGTTGGCTTGATAGCCATGCAACAGAGTTTGCCGTGCAGAAGTTGCGTGACCAAATTGGTCAGCATGTTTACCCTGCACATCGTTTAGATAGACCCACCTCAGGCGTTTTATTGTTTTTATTAGATAAAAGTCATGCGACAAATTTGATGGAACAATTTGCACAGCAAAAAACAGAAAAACGTTATTTAGCCGTGGTACGTGGTCACATTGGCG
The DNA here is from genome assembly GCF_002835995.1 of Psychromonas sp. Urea-02u-13. Taxonomy (GTDB): domain Bacteria; phylum Pseudomonadota; class Gammaproteobacteria; order Enterobacterales; family Psychromonadaceae; genus Psychromonas. Next base: position 80,272 of record NZ_PJBZ01000068.1, read on the forward strand.
AAGGCTTTTTAGATTACGCGCTGAAAAAGAAACTGGATAAAATTGCTGATAAACATGCTTCGCAAGATCAAGAAGCACAGGAAGCGCAAACCGGTTACAAAGGACTCTCATTTTGTGAATTACCAATCGCGGTACGTCCTTACCCACAATCACGTTATTCGCTGGTGGAAATGGTTCCTAAAACCGGGCGCCGTCATCAATTACGTCGTCATATGAAACACCTTTGCCACCCTATTATCGGTGATACCACACACGGTGATGGTAAACATAATCAGATGTTCCGTGATAATTTCGACTCAGATCGCTTGTTATTACACTCTTCATTTCTTGGCATTACACACCCAGTAACGGGTGAGAAAGTGGAAATTCACGCACCACTTGATGACACTTTTAATTCATTATTACTTAAACTTAATCTGGACGTTGAAACATGCACAAAATAGCCAATCGTATTATCTTAGTTGTGGTCATTCTCTTAGCGGGTTTGTATTTTTTACAAAGTAAAATCAACTCCCCTGAAGAGTGTCAAAAAGTGGCGGGTGTTTGGAATGCAACAGAAGAAGTGTGTGAGCAAACAACCACACAAACTATTTATGAAAGCCTTTCTTCGGGTTATCCCATTACCATGACTTACCCTGAAACCGATATTCAGGTTGAGATTGATAAAGTGGAAACCGTTGAGGAAGTTTATTATCTTCGTGGCCATTACCAAATCTTATTAAAAGAAGCGACGGGTGATGAGCAAGCGGTTTATGATCGAGGTCTGCTTTACCTTAATATGTCTAAAATGGTTATTTTAAATGAAGCGGAAGGTGGCTTAGTACATTATGCAGCACCGTTTATTATCAATACGGTTGGTAAAGGCGTGTTTGTTTATAGCGGCTTATTTTCTTACGATATGAAATCTAAAAAGAGCGTACATTTAGATTCTGCATTATTAGGGAATCGTATTCGAGAAGAGAAAATTACTTATTTCAACGATTACCTGCAAGTTGATTTTAAAAATCATGGTGAGCACCAAGCTTATGCGGATTACCCAACAAAAAATGACGTTATCTATTTGAAACTATTAAATAACTTCTCAAGCTTTGAAACGGTAGAAAGAATGCACAGCAGTTGGGATGAAAATAGCGATGGTAACAATGACTGTGAATCCGATGGCAGTTGCGACCATACGACTAACTACAGCTTACCACGCGCCAGTCTATGAAATTAAACTGCGATGTCGGTGAAGGTTTTGATAGTGATAAAAGCCTAATGCCCTTTATTGGGCAAGCCAACATTGCCTGTGGTGTGCACGCGGGTGACGCTGATTTGATGGCTGAAGCGATTAATATCGCGAAGGTAAACAATGTCACTATTGGCGCGCATCCTAGTTATAACGACCGAGAAAACTTTGGTCGTTTACCTATGTCATTAAGCGCAGAGCAAATTAAGCATCTTATCTGTTCTCAGGTAGCGGCTTTACAAGCGTTAGCTAAGTTACAGAGTGTTGATGTTGAATATGTAAAGCCACACGGTGCGTTATATAATCAGATGATGCAAAGTGAGCTGGTTTTTAGCGCAATCGTTGAAGCGATTGCTTGTTTTGACGCGCCCTTAAAGTTAATGATTTTAGCGCATCCTGCGTTACAAGATTATCAGCAGATCGCTAAAAAAAATGGCGTTACACTGATGTTAGAGGCCTTTGCCGACAGAGGTTATGATGATGCTGGGTATCTGGTTAAGCGCAGCGAGAAAGGCGCCTTATTAGCGACTCCAGAACAAGTAGAGAAACAAGTGAAACAGCTGGTGGAAACATCAACGATTACCACGATTAATGGCAAGGTGATTAAGCTACAGGTTGATTCTATTTGTGTGCATGGCGATAACCCGATTGCTGTGCAACAGATACCAAAATTAGCTAAGTTGCTGGCATGATAAAGGCGGTTAATGAAAACTGTTTTTTAATCACACTCAGTGATCATATCGACCTTTCATTAACCGTAACAATTGCGCATTTAGTCAAACAAATTAACGCCAACTTCCCCACAAATACATTACTTGATATCACACCTTCCTATAACACTATTTTGGTGCAATTTAATCTCTTAAACATAACGCCATTAGTCGCAGAAACTCTGCTTATTAATCTCTGTGAGGAAAGTAATCAAACACGCACGTTGCAAGGGAAATTGATTGAATTACCGGTTTATTACCATGACTCAGTGGGCTGGGATTTACATAAAGTCGCTACTGAAAAGCAGTTGTCGATTGAATACGTTATTCACTGCCATACGGATAAAACCTATCAAGTGTGTGCCATTGGTTTTGCGCCAGGTTTTGCTTTTTTAGCTGAGCTTGATGATAAAATATGCCAACCTAGGCATCAGTCTCCACGTGCTTTTGTTCCCGCGGGTAGTGTTGCGATTGCCGATAAACAAACCGCCGTTTATCCAAGTGATAGTCCCGGTGGTTGGCATATAATTGGCAATTGTCCGGTAATGCTTTTTGATATTAACAACCATCCGATTAGCCCCTTTGAGATTGGTGACAGGGTGAAATTTAAAGCGATTACTCATCAACAATTTATTGAGTTAGGCGGTAAGGTGATCGATGAGAAATAATGCAGGCTTACAAGTCATCAAAGCAGGGCTGTTTACTCAACTGCAAGATCAAGGGCGATATAACCAAGCACAACAAGGATTAAGCCAAGGTGGTTTTTGTGATGAGCTAGCGGCTGGCTGGGCGAATTATTTACTGGGTAATTCAGCGAGTTGCCCGTTACTTGAAATCTGTTTTGGACAAGCTGAATTTGAAGCGACAGCAACGGTGCAACTCGCATTAACAGGTGCGCCGATGAATGCACAAATCCTGTATGTATCGGGTCAACGACAAGCGCAAAAAAATAATTGTTCATTTGTATTAAACAAAGGACAGCGTTTATTGCTCTCTTTTGCCACCAGTGGCGTACGTGCTTACCTTGCTATTAAGGATGGGTTTACTGTTAAGCCAATATTAGGCAGTGTGAGTTGTGTAAAACGTAATGTCATTGGTGGATTAAATGGCGATGGAAACGCACTAAAAGATAATGATTTTTTACCCGCCACAGCACTAACGAACTGCGCGCCTGAACGTAAAATACCTTGCAAATTTATCCCTGATTATAAGCAATCAGTGACACTCTCAGTGATTGAATCCTACCAGTGTGACGCGTTTTCAATGAATGAAAAAACACGTTTTTATAACAGCGAATATCATATTGATAAACAAAATGATCGCATGGGAATGCGCTTACAGGGACCGGCGATTAATGGCCGATTAAGTGGGGTTGTTTCTGAGGGGATTGCCCTTGGTAGCATTCAAATACCTGCCGATGGACAGCCCATTATTTTATTGCAAGACAGGCAAACACTAGGTGGTTATCCTAAAATTGGCTGTGTCAGTCGCTGTGATTTAAGTTTACTTGCACAGCAGAGTAGCGGGAAAGAAATTACTTTTAAACGCACGGATTTAGCAACAGAACAGTTACGTTATTTGCAGCGTTTACGTTTTTTTAATGTGTCGCTATAGACAAAAAAGAGTCAAATTACCCCGTTAACGCCATCTTTTATATAACAAATTTTATCTTGACCATTTTCTGACCTGTTACCCGCCATTCTCCTTGTCTTTTAAACTAAAATTACAGTGTCGCTGCATTGTTTTAAAGGAGAACCACATGTTAAAAAATACCTTATCTATTCCATTTTTTTCATTGTTGCTATTAGTTGGTTGTGGTGGAGAAAGTGGCTCCAGCAATTCAAGTAGCGGTAGTGTAACAGCGAGCAGTGGCACGACATTTTCATTGTCCGTCAGTGATGCTCCCGTTGAAGCCCTTTCCAAAGTGATTATCTGTTTCTCCCAAATTGAACTTAAAAGTGAAGTCGCCGATGTATTGCTTGATTTAACGCCTAACCCTCTTTATGCGGATGAGTTATGCGTTGACAAAAACAGTTATGCGATTGACCTTAAAATGTTCACCGGCGCTGATTATATTACGTTGCTTGAAGGGATAATTATTGAGGCGGGTGATTATTCTCAATTGCGTTTAATTATGTCTGAGGGGTCTTACGGGGTATTTGCAGATGATGATGTAACAACTGTAGCCATTAAAGTTCCTTCAAATGAACTTAAGTTAGATGGTTTTACAGCCGTGATTGGCGGGGTCATAGACTTAACCGCGGAGTTTGATCTTAATAAAGGCATGACTAACCCTGTAGGCTTAGATTACTATTTTTTGAAACCGCGTGGCGTACGTTTAGTGGATAACAGTGAGTCGGCAACGGTAGCGGGTAGTGTCGATGCCGATGATTTTTGTACCCTTAGCAATCCTGAGGTCGGCGATATTGTTGGTAGCGTTTATCTATATCAGGGTTTTGATTTAGCGATTGAAAATTTAGCGGATAACGGTGGGGATGAATCACAACTGCCTTATGCGAGTGCGATGGTGACGTATAAGGGAGAAACTGATTATGAGTACGAAGTTGGATTTGTTACGTCGGGCAATTATACCGTTGCATTTAGCTGTGATAGTGACGATCTTCCTGAAGAAGACAATAGCATTGTCTTCGAGCAAAAATTAGAGACGCAGGTTGGCACTGAAAAACGTGTATTAAACTTTGTCTTTGCTGATTTGTAATGGTTATGTATCAACTCGTTTTTTACGTACCAGAGAGCCATTGCGAACATGTTAAGTCTGCACTCTTCAAAGCGGGCGCGGGTAAAATAGGCAACTACGATTCATGCGCTTGGCAAGTATTAGGGCAAGGGCAGTTTCGGCCGTTAAAAAAAAGTCATGCATTCATTGGAGAGGTGGACCAACTAGAGCGCTTAGCTGAATATCGTGTAGAAATGGTGTGCGAAAAAGCATTAATCAAAACCGTACTACAGGCTTTGATTAATGCGCATCCTTTTGAAACCCCTGCTTACAGCGTGATTGAAATTAAATCATTACAGGATTTTTAATTATCAACCTATAGCGGGGAGGTAATGTTGGCCACTCATTTATAGGTTTATAAGACACTTTGGGGCATTTTGACTTAACTTTCTAGATCGCAAAGTGGCATAAAGCACCCTAGAAAATTCATGTGAATTCAAGATTCAAGAACTGAGCCTCTGGCCGTGATTTTCTGTTCGTCTACGCTCATCCTGTCTGTAGTTTAACTTGGTTTGTGTCGCTTTCGCCTTTTGAGCGAGTTACTTTCCTTTAAACGCACCAGCTCAAACAGCACATCCATATGCTGACTGAGCTTAGTGGCGACGTCCTGTCGCCCCTTGCTAAATCAGCGACACCTTAGCAATAAAAATGGAAGGGGATTCCCGCAGCCTCGTTGTGTAGCGTTAAATTAAAGATTAAAATCCTAACCAAATTTTTTACTCTGAAATTCAGCCAAAAGACTTGGGAGTCCCAGATTGGCCAACATGGGCCATGAAGCGTCCTAGAAAACTTATGCAAATTCAAGGTTAAAGACCTGATAATCAGGCATGGGTTAAATAGATTGAAGTAATCAGTAAATGCACTCTATAAGGCATCATAAAATGATTTTACGATTGCATCAGTATAGAGGACTAGTAGAATATTAGACATTGAGCATATGCTCACAACTTATGCAGGTTTAGATGTTGTCATGTCGAAATATATATCATTAAATAGGCAGTTCTCTCTAGTTTCAAAAGATAAGCAAGATACGGATGAGTATGATGTATCACTTCGCCATGTATTTGGAAAACCTGATTCGTGGGAAGAATTATTGAGAGAGTATCGTTGCGTGGTTTTAGCCGAAGCTGGAGCTGGAAAAACAGTAGAGTTTACGGAAAGAGCGAAGCTGGTCAAAAAGGAAGGAAAGTTCTCTTTTTTTATTAGAATAGAATATATTGTTAATCAATTTTCTGAGGCTTTTGAGGTTGGTGATGAAGATGCTTTTAATGGTTGGTTAGCCTCAAGTGAAGAAGCTTGGTTTTTCTTAGACTCTGTAGATGAAGCGCAACTGTCGAGCCCAAGGGCATTTGATAAAGCCATACGACTATTTGCCCAAGGCATTAAAAAAGGGGCTCACAGAGCACATATATACGTCTCTAGTCGGCCTTATAGTTGGAGAGTTAAAGCCGATCAACTTTTAATGGATAATCACCTTTTCATTCCATCTTCTGCGACAAGTCAGTCAGATAGCCAACCTAGTAGTACACTTAAAGTATACGGTTTAAATCCCTTAGATAAAAACAGAATATCTGCTTATTGCAAAGCTCGTGAAACTAAAGGTATTGATAGGCTGATAAATGAAGTTCAGAGGCTTAGTCTTTGGGGTCTAGCCGAAAGGCCATTCGATTTAGATCTTATTATTACTAAGTGGGAGAAGGATAGTTCACTTGATGGGCGTCTAAGCCTTTTACAACAAAATATTGATATTCGACTTGCAGAGAATCATAGCGATGTGCGCACTGCCCTGAATGCAGATAAAGCTCGTGATGGTGCACAACGTTTAGCCGCCGCTGTTGTATTAACTGGTAATGTTGGAATTAACATCCCTGATTCATTACATGATAAAAAAGGAATTGATGCAGATACAATTTTATTTGATTGGGATCGAGAGGATGTTAAAACGTTACTCGAAAGCGCGCTATTCAATGACATTATCTATGGCGCTGTTCGATTCAGGCATCGAGATATAAGAGAGCTATTAGCTGCAGAGTTTTTTGTTAAATTACTCAAAAGTGGACGTGACCGCTTACAGATTGAATCTTATTTTTTCAAAAAATCTTTTGGTGAAACCATTGTAACTCCTTTACTTCGTCCTCTATTACCATGGCTTATCTTATTTGATGACAACATACGTATTAAAGCTTTAGATATTAAACCTGAAATTGCAGTTGAAGAAGGAGACCCATCCCAGCTACCACTACCTGTAAGAAAAAAAATACTGTCAGATATTGTGATTAGGATTGCCAACGATAGTCATAAATACTCTATTAGGAATAACGATTCTATTGCAAGAATTGCACAATCTGATCTATCAGAATATGTTTCTAATCTTATTAGTACTAATTGCAATAATGATGACGTTATTTTCTTCCTTGCTCGATTGGTATGGCAAGGAAATATGGCTAATTGTATTAAGTTATTAATGCCAATTATAAGTAATAGCAATAGAGGGAAGTACTTAATAATTGTATCTATTAGAGCCGCAATGACTTGTGGGACGGAAGAGCAAAAAAAATTATTATGGGAGGATATAAACGATAATCATGATGTTATTTTAAGAGAAATATTAGTAGAACTAATTAATGGAATGACACCAACAGAAAACTCTATTGAATTACTTCTTTATTCTATTCCTAAACTAGCTCGGTACGAAGAATTCGAATCATCAAGGTTAAGCTATTTTTTATCCCAGTTTATCGAATGTGCAAGCTCGAAAATTATTGTTACATTTTTGGATGGAATATTTCCTTATTTAAAAACTGCGCCTTACCTTGATAAGAGTGAATGTCGAGTATCAGAACATTATGCTTGGCTACTCTGCGTAGCTTTAAAATGTATAGAAAAGCTAACCCTTGATAGGGATAATTATGTGCTCTCGAAGACGTCGCTTTCTATTTTAGAAAGTGCAGCCAAAATGAATTTTTGGCGACAGGATAGCTCAGAAGAGCTGAAGCATGATTTGAAAAAATTGGTTCCTCAGTGGTCTGAGTTGAATGAAGCGCTATATTGGTACAGTATCGATAAAGCCAGAAGTAACTCGGACGCTAAAGGCAACACTTTTACTGATGATAATCGCATTTCTTATATAGATCATTTTTGGTGCCTTGATGGAAGTTGTTTCTTTTACTTATTATCTTGCATAAAGAGACGTTCGCTCAATGATGATCGGTTAGTTGCCCTTAATGCTGCTTATAGAGTGTATTTACAATTAGAGCCTAAAGATAATATGCTAGAGGAGCTAAAGAGTGCTGTAAAAGGAAGTGGTGTTCTAGTAGAGCGATTAGATAAGCTGTTAAACCCCGTAGCTTCAGAATATGATCTGAAGCTTAAAGACGATAGAGTGAAGCGTGCTTCGAAGGTTAAAGATGAAAGGGTGAAGATAGAGTTTAACCGAAGAGAGTGGATTGCTTCATTGCGTAATAACCCTCAGAGGATTAAAAACCCACTAGTTGCGATTGGAGAGATTTCTAATGATCATTTATGTTTAATGAGAGAGCTAGAAAAACAGAGTTCAGATTATAACTGCTTTGATTACTCAAAATGGCAGATGTTAATTCCTGAATTTGGCGAAGAGGTGGCAACAGCATACAAAAACTTTTGTATGCTGCATTGGAGAAATTACAAGCCACAACTAAGATCAGAAGAGGAGCTTGAAAACTCTATTCCTTACTCATTAATACTTGCACTGGCAGGGCTGGAAATAGAAGCTATAGAAGTCGATGACTTTCCAAAATCGTTAAATAATGCTGAAATTAATAGGGCACTACGCTACATCACTTGGGATATGAATTGTTTCCCTAGCTGGTTTGAGAATATGCACAAAGAGTTCCCTAAGGAAACGGAAGTTTCTGTATTAAAAGAGGTTGTATGGGAATTGGAGGAGCACAAGCAGGAGGGGGGGATAAATCATATACTACATGATTTAGTCTATTATGCTCCTTGGTTGAATGTGCATATTGCTTCTAAAATATTAGAACATTTAATGCATGCAACTACTTCTGTTTCTTTAAAAAAAGAACTCTGTGTAAGGGTCTTAATTGAGGGGGGAACTGAACCTGAAAAACTATCTCAATTAGCTGAACAGAATATAGCCACGAATCAATCAAACAGTGACGAAGCGGCTTGGTGGTTTGCATTGTTAGTTGATAGTGTGCCCAATATAGGAATTCCAAAACTTGAACATTGGTTAGCTAGTTTAGATCAAGGGGAGGCGACAAGTGCGATGGAAATATTTATCGTTGCACTATTAGGAAGCAGAATGTCTCGTAAATCTATTTACAGCGCTGGAAGATTCAAAACGGTACAGCATATAAAATCTCTATATCTTTTAACGCATAAGTATATCAAATTAAGTGAAGACCTTGAAAGAGCTGGTAAAGGAGCTTATAGCCCAACTACTCGTGATGATGCCCAAAATTCACGAGATATGCTGTTTAATTATTTGATAGAAGTGCCAAGTAAAGCTAGTTACTACGCTATAAAATCTCTAATTGATATTAATCCCGATGAATCTTGTAGGCCTTGGATGCTGGAACGTGCTTATAGAATAGCAGAGACCCAAGGAGACATGGCTCCTTGGTCTGCTCATAAATTTAAAGAATTCCATAAATCAAACATTATTATTCCAGAGTCACAAGGCCAGCTTTTTGAATTGGCAGTACAGCAATTAAATATAATCAAGGATTGGGTTGAGAATGGTAACGATAGCCCTTGGATGACTTGGCAGCGAGCTAAGACAGAAAATGAGGTGAGAACACTCATTGCTGGTATGTTAAGGCTAAATAGCAAAGGGCATTATACTATTGCTGAAGAGCCTGAATTGGCTAATGAACAGCGTATGGATATTTGGATTGCTAATCCATGTATCGCATCGCCAGTTCCTATCGAGTTAAAATTACTTGATAAAAGTTGGAGTGGTCCAAAGTTATGTGAGCGATTAAGAAATCAATTGGTTGGCGACTACCTTAGAGAAAGATCTGCTAGTAATGGTGTATTTCTTTTAGTCTCTTTGTCTACAAATAAAAAATGGAAGATCGGAGGTAAGTTAGTAGGAATTGAAGGCCTTTCGTCTGCTATGAAAGACTACTGGCAAACTATTTCCCATGAAAATATTGGCATAGAAGAGATAGAGGTAGTTGTTATTGATATGGGTAAAAGAGCTTTAGTTTGTGACTCATAGGCATAGGTATGAAAGCTGCGTGGTAACGTTAAGCCTATTACAAATGAAACTTTTGAAATGCTTAAAATAATTAACAGAATTAGATCTCTTTTTAAGTGATCTAATTCTGTAGTTAATAAAAATATTTTCTAACTACACCTTTTCTTTTGTTTTTATCTATTTGTTTGCAGTTACTATTCCTATAGGTCTTGTAAAACGTGGTCTCCTCACAGGGACTCGAACCCCGATCATCCGCTTAGGAGGCGGGTGCTCTATCCTGTTGAGCTATGAAGAGATAAATGAAGTGTATCAACTATTTAATGCGAGCTAAATCATTAATTTGTATGTTACCCAGTGGAAGGTTATCTAGTGTGCGTAAAATGGCACTATTGTGATCAACTTCAATCACTTTCATTGCTCCTTGATATTGGCTTTTTGAATTACGTTCAATACCAAACTGGTCTTTTTGACTGGTCGAATAGAATATCGAAAGTATAGACCCATTGGTAATACCATTACTCTTTCCAAGATTGATTTGCAGGCTATTGTTATTAACAGAAACCACTTTTGCAGTCGGTTGTTGGCATTGCAGTTTATTTTCTAAATCAATATTTACCTCATCGAGCAACGCAATAATGGCTTGACCATAGTCTTTTTGCCAGAATTCTTTACTTTGTAGGTTTGCCTTTTCGTGTTTGTCATATTGCCAAGGTGCCTGAGTACGATATTGCTTACTAGAAATTAAGTGTCCCTGTAATGCATCGTAAAGGTAAATTGTAATATAAAAGTGACGTTTTGGATTCAATGTCCAGTAACTTAAAGAGTTTTTACTTTTGAATGTGACTGAAATATCGTTGATTTCACCGTAGACAATAAACTGGCTATCAGTTGTCATTGCAAGTGAAGTTAAGGTGTCGGTTTGCTTGTTGTCTTGATATTGCTCACCTAATTTAACGGGAGAGTTTATGTATTGTCGAACATCTAAGCTTTGCGGTGAAAGTTTTAGCTGATTAAAGAGGGTCTTGCTGATCAGTTTGTTAATCTCAAAGATACTGCCGTCAGTGGCTTGTTCTGGTGTGTTTAATTTGAATCGTGTCAGTGCAATGGATTTTGGGAAATTACTGCCGTAGCATATTTCCTCTGGTGTCTGAATATCGACCTTAAGCGTAACACTGATAGTTTCTCCACCAACCTCGCCGTATCGATGTTCATCGATGATGGTTAATGCTTTTATTTCTCCTTCGCTATTTAAGGCTAATTTATTTTCAATTAATACACCATTGGTAACTTGTTGTAAGCTAGAGATTGTACCGCCGGAAAAAAGAAGGGCACTTTTTACCGCTTTTTTAATCGCACGTTCACGCGCGTTGTCCCAATCACTGTCAATAACACTAGCGCTGGCGGAAGACTCAAACCATTGGGCTTGGAGCGTGTTTGAGAAAATAACTAAAAAAAATAAAATGTATTTATTCATGGGGTAACCTTTGATAAATCACTGCTATTAATTTGAATGCTGATAATATCTACTAGGAAGCAAGATCTATACCACGCTTATTTTTTTGGTAAAAATATTTATTCAATTCTATGTTAAAGTTATGTAAATGATTGCCGATAACTTAATTTATGAATTATCGTATTATCCAAGGTTGGTATCTATGAAAAAATTATTATTAATTGCCACAGCAGTCCTTTTTTTACAAGGGTGCAGTATAATGCACGAGACTGACGACACTATTGATAATACGGTTCAAAGTGAGCCTCAACCTACGATTTCACGGAAAAATAGCGACGAATATTTATATTATTATGTTGCTCATTCCTTTAGCCAAGCTGATGTAGAAAAAGATGCGAACCAAGAAAAATCTGGTGTGCAAACTGAATCTAATGGTTATGGACATCAATACTCTTTTAATGGCGAAAAATCGTTAATATTATCGGAAGTTGTCAGTAAAATGGCAGATCAGCTTTTATATAACTTCCCGAAAAAATATCACAATGAAACGATCGCATTAACCTCCATTGTTGATTTGAATGATCACTCTGTGACTAATTGGTTAGGGCAGACAGTGTCTGAGCAATTTATTCATGAATTACATATTAGACAATTACGTGTCGTAGATTTTAAATTAACAGGCAATATTCAGTTAACGGATGCGGGTGAGTTTGCGCTAACACGTGATTGGAAAAAGCTAAATAAAGGCGTTGATGTACGCCGTATCTTGACTGGGACAATGTCACGTAATGAAGAAGGCGTTATCTTTAATATACGTATTGTTAATGCCGATTCAAACTTAGTTGAATCAACGAGTAGTGCTTTTGTTCCCCATAATATGTTTGTTGGTGGGCAATACGATTATCAAAGTAAAAAGTATTATCAACGAGATAGTCGCTTTGTACAGCAAAACAAATCACAAGTTCGCCTCGTCAAATAATAAAAGTTGGCTTGTTTATTGCATTTTCAAATGTAATAAATAAGCTAGGAAACTTTTATGAAATCATATCTATCTGCAATACTAATAATACCTCTGCTATCTGCTTGCGCCCACTTCGCTGAGAAACCGCCTGTAGTGCCTGAACCTACAGCGGAAGAAAAAGCAGAAGTAATAAAAAAATCCCTTTTTACCTCTGTCGGTTATGCTTCAATTGATGCACAACCTGGTAATAGCTTTGATTTGAAAATGTTAAATGCCATTAAAGCCTCCAAAATAGAAGCCTACAAAGAGATGGTCGAACAAATACATGGTGTGCTAATCCGCGCTGATGACACCGTAGAAGGTGCTGTATTAATTGATGATAAGATAGAAGCACAGGTAAAGGGGCTGGTTCGTGGAGCACGCATCTTAAAAAGCTACCATGAAGGTGGGGTTTATATCACTGAGTTAGAGTTTGACATGCAAACGTTACTTTTTTTACAGAAGACTGAAGCGAGTCAGCAAGCTGGAAAAACGATCAGAGTGAAACCTTCTGTGTATTATTAAATTAAATAAATATTAAGAGATTTTTTTGAGGGGGAAATAGGTTTGCTAGGATGAACGTATAATGACAGTGTTAAGCTTGGATATCTTTTCCAAGTAGTCGCCCTGTATTTAGTGTTCCTTTTTGATCGTAGGTGATGCTATTTTTGCCTTTTGCTTGTTTCAAAATCTGCATGAGATGCTTGTTACTTTTCATACTTAATTCAACTAACTTTCCATTCACATTGTTTGATTTTTGGCACGCTTGTAAGTTTGTTTCAACCGAGTCTTTTAAAGCCGTTAATTCGGCGCTTTGTTGTATAACTTGCAGGGTCTTTTCAATGCTGAGTTGCGCATCTAATGTTGCGATGTTTTGTAATAGCTTTTGTTTGTCAAAGAGGATATTACTAAATGAAGAGAAGTCTTTTTCTGTTAAACAACGTTTTTCCTCTGCAAGAGCAACTTGTAGATCAGTGATGTTTTTTAACTGTTGCAATAGTTGTTCTGAGAGCATAATTTTATCTACTTAAGTACTTAAGCGAATGCTTTTCCAATATCACCTTCAAACTTGCTGAGTTTTTCAGCTAATCTTTCAGTATTGATTTTGTAATCACCATTTAAAATAGCTGCTTTAAGTGACTCAACACGTTGCTTATTAACTTGAGGCTCACCGGCAGGTTGCATTTTATTCAAACTTTTTGCTTGCGATGTTAGCTGTACTGAATCTTTATTTTTGTCAGCACTATCTACTTCCTTTTTACCTACATCTTGTTGTTTTTGAGCTTGGTTCTTCTCAATAACGATGTTTTTTTGCGTCGCTTGGCGATTGATATTTAGACTCATAATTATCTTCCAAAAAGATTACATATTAACAATGTCGGCACGCTTAACTATTTCTTTAGCTATTTTAGCTTTTATTTTGAAAAAAGAGTAACTATTTCTAAAATGATACTTTTACTTTTTTAAGAGCATAAACAGTACCCACGACAATCCGCTGTGTACGGCTGTTTTTCACTCTTACTGTTCCTCCTATGTTTGCATCGCTAAGTGCAATGCCAGAGGCGTTTATGGATAGGCTTGCATTACTTGCATTAATCGTTACTTTATCTCCTTTACACACAAAACAAACATCACGGCTCTTAATGACTTTATTGGTATTTAAGTTGCGCTTTAAGCGTGCACCATAAAGAGAAGTTAGTTTATTAAAACTGCCATTGCGGATGCGAGATTTGTCGATGAAAACTGATTTTATATTGCTTGGGTTAAGCGCCTGACCTTTACTAAGGGAGCTAGTGACGACAATTGCTTTTTGCAGGACACTAACGCGCACACGTACATAGGTGGTCCATCTCTTTTCATCGAGACAACTAACTTTGACAGAGGTACTTGCTTTGATTTTATTCTTGACGACTTCCCCGATAAGACCTGTCACACAAGCTGGATAGTTAATGCGCTTATCTAAAGGGGCTACTTTTAACAGTAATTTTTCATATTTTTGTAGCTCAAATAATGAATGATATTTATCAAAAACAAGTGTTTGAGCGAAGTTTTCTAACTCTTTTCGAAAATTAGTCTCAGCAAAACTGTAAGAGCAGCCTAAACTAAGAAAAAGAAAGATAAAACGTATCAAAGTAATTGCCCTATTGGAGTAATTGAACACTGTGAAATTACGTGGTGATAATCATGTAAATACCAGTATTATAGAACGATTTGTCAGTAAATGCCTATACGATAATAAGGAAAATAATATGGCTGGTGTGTTAGATTCGGTGAATCAGCGGACTCAATTAGTCGGACAAAATAGACTTGAATTACTATTATTCAAGTTGGGTGGTATTCAGCGTTACGGTATTAATGTATTTAAGGTAAAAGAAGTTTTACAATGCCCGCCTTTGACTGCACTGCCTAAGTTACATCATGCGATCCGTGGGATTGCACATATCAGGGGACAAACTATCTCCGTTATTGATATGAACTTAGCAACGGGTGGTCGAGCAATAGAAAATATTGAAGAGCGTTTTATTATCATTACTGAATATAATCGTTCTATTCAGGGTTTTTTGGTCGGTTCTGTTGAGCGTATTATCAATATTAACTGGGAAAATATTTTACCACCACCTAACGGTGTCGGGCGTTATAACTACCTAACGGCTGTCACTGAAATAGATGGTTCTTTGATTGAGGTATTAGATGTAGAAAAAATTCTTGATGAAATTGCGCCTGTAAATACAGAAGTAGCCGTTGAAATTATTGATGAAAACATTCAAGAGAAAATTGGTACTAAGAAAATATTAGTGGCTGATGACTCCTCTGTTGCAAGAAAGCAAATTCAACGTGCGATTACGGCATTGGGTATTGAGTGTGATTTAGTGAAAGATGGTAAAGAAGCGCTGGATCTGTTAAAAGAAATATCTAAAACACAACCTGTTACAGATCGTTATGCATTAATGATTTCAGATGTAGAAATGCCTGAAATGGATGGTTATACGTTAACATCAGAAGTAAAAGGTAACCCTGACCTTGCTGATTTACACGTTATTTTACATACTTCGTTAAGTGGTATTTTTAACCAAGCAATGGTTGAAAAAGTAGGGGCAGATGATTTCATCGCTAAATTCAATCCTGATGAATTAGCGACTGCCGTACAAAAGGTGATCAATTTAGATGACCAAAATAAATAATAAGTGAGAAATTATCAGTGAGAGCACTTTCGGACGACATATATAAGCAATTCTCTGACTTCTTAGAAGTACAGTGTGGCATTGTGCTAGGGGAAAATAAGCAATACTTAGTAAAAAGTCGCTTAATTCCTCTAATGACTCAGTTTTCTATTGAGAAACTCTCTGATCTTATACAGCAATCAATGAGTTATAAAAATAGAGAATTAAGAACTGCTGTGATTGATGCGATGACAACTAATGAAACTTTATGGTTTCGTGATAAATATCCTTTTGAATTACTTGCGAAGAAAATTTATCCTGAAATCTTAGAGAAGAAAAAAAGCATTAAGCTGTGGTCTGCAGCCAGTTCGTCAGGCCAAGAAGCATATTCTATTGCAATGACGTCGTTAGAGTATCAAAAACAAAAAGCAGTATTAGGTATGAACGTACAGATTATTGGTACTGATATTTCTAATACAATGCTTGAGCAATGTAAAAATGGTACTTACGATACACTCGCTTTATCACGTGGTTTAGCTGACGATCGTAAACGACTATTTTTTAATAGTGTCAATGATGGTTCTGGAAAAATGCAAATTAAACCAGAAGTCAAAAAACTGACCAGCTTCAGAAACTTCAACTTATTAGATAGTTATGCGGGGCTGGGGAAATTTGACATTATTTTTTGCCGTAATGTTTTAATCTATTTTTCTAGTGATGTTAAATCTCGTATTTTAAATCAGTTTGCTGGTGCCTTAAACCCCGGCGGTTACTTGATTCTAGGGGCTTCAGAATCCCTAACGGGCCTAACGGACAAGTTCGATATGGTTCGTTGTAATCCTGGTATTGTCTATAAACTTAAAAGCTAAACTTGTAATTGCCTCTTTTTATTAAAAGAGGCAATTATTGCCCCTAATACAACTCCTCATTACTTCTCCTTTTATTCAGACTACTACCCATAGATGCCCACAGAACACGCTTTTTTATAACCACCCTCGTTAAATATCATTTTACATCACTGATAGCGGTTAATACTGCAATTCATGCCGCCGCTTTATGCTGTGAGAAGGTTAATAGCCATATATTTACTTAAATTACCCCGTATTTATGTTTTTGGCACATGTTTTGCATTGTAGTTATATATAGGAGAAATTTATGGCGATTAACTTTGAAAAAGCATTTGGTATCCATCAGCACACAGTGGGAGTTCGCTCTCGCAGAACTGAAGTTTTAGCAGGAAACATTGCCAATGCGGATACGCCTGGTTATAAAGCCCGCGATATTAATTTTAAAGATGCGCTACAAAATGCCAAAACAAGATCGGGTGTTTTTTTAGACCGCACTCATGAGAGTCATAAATTTGCTCAATCATTTTCAATGGCAAAATCAGGCGAGCTATATCGTGTTGCGAACCAGGTCGATACAGGTGATGGTAATACGGTTGATACAGAGGTTGAACGTAACCTGTTTATGAAGAATAGTTTAGAGTATCAAGCAAGTTTAGATTTTTTGAATAGTAAAATTTCAGGTCTTCGCAAAGCGATTAAAGGCCAATAGTTGGAACGAGGAGAATAGTTATGAGTTTATTAAGAGTATTAGATGTTTCTGCAACAGGCATGAGTGCGCAATCTCTTCGTTTAAATACTACTGCCAGTAATTTAGCAAATGCAAACAGTGTAAGCAGTAACCGTGAAGAAACATATAAAGCGCGTCACCCTGTTTTTGCCGCTGAACTTAATCGTGCAAAAGGTAGTTTAGGCAGTAGTGTCGGCGTTAAAGTTCAAGGTATTGTGGAAAGTGCTGCGCCTCTTAATCAGGAATATGCACCCAATCATCCTAAGTCAGATGAAAATGGTTTTATTTACCATTCTAACGTTAATGTAATGGAAGAGATGGCAAATATGATCAGCGCATCACGCTCTTACCAAACGAATGTACAAATTGCAGATGCAGCAAAGCAGATGTTAAGCCGCACGTTACAAATGGGCAAAAGCTAAGGGGTAATACATGACAGCAATTAATTCGATGTTAAACCTTAATACGCCGCTGACAGCTGAACAAGTTGCAGCTAATAAAAAGGTTGATGCAAAACAACAATTACAACAAGAAGATTTCTTTGCATTGCTTTCGCAACAATTGGCGTATCAAGACCCATTCAAACCGGTAGATAACTCAGAGATGATTGCTCAAATGGCGTCATTTACCACTGCTGAAGGTATCACGACTATGGGCACTGAATTTGCAGGCATGAAAGAAGTATTAAGTTCAAGCCAAGCGTTAGAGGCATCTTCACTGGTTGGGAAAAAAGTTTTGATTCCAAGCAATGAAGGTTATTTAGCGGAAACTGGTGATTTATCAGGATCAATTAATACTAAAACGGGGGCTTATAATACCATGGTAACCGTTGAGAATAGTGCCGGCGTGGTGGTACGTAAGATTAGCCTTGGTGATATTGGTGCGGGTAATAAACGTTTTTCTTGGGATGGCCTTGATAAAGACGACAAACGTTTACCTGAAGACAATTACACCTTAAAAGCGAACGGTACGGTAAATAATAAAGGTGAAGAATTAACGGTTGCTACCTACGCACACGTAGAAAGTGTGAGTTTAGGGGGGGGGCAAGCGGGCGTAAATCTAAACCTACAGGGTTTAGGTGGAATTAAGCTTTCAGATGCAATTGAAGTTGCAGAAAACAAATAAGAGGAAAATATTATGTCTTTTAATGTTGCATTAAGTGGAATCGCGGCTGCGCAAACAGATTTAGATTCAACGGCGAATAATATTGCCAACGTTGGCACGGTGGGCTTTAAAGAGTCGCGTGCTGAATTTGAAAGTGTTTATGCCAGTTCTTTGTTTTCTAATAGTAAAACTAAGACGGGCGATGGTGCATCTGTTGCCGCTGTTGCACAACAGTTTCATCAAGGTAGCTTGAAATTCACACAAAACCCATTGGATTTAGCGATTACGGGTAGTGGATTTTTTGCAACGGCAGGTAATTTAGAAGATCGTAGTTTAAGTTATACACGAGCCGGTACCTTTAAGCTTAATAATGAAAATTTTATTGTTGATAACAACGGTAATTATCTGCAAGCATTTCCTGTTAATCCTGATGGAACCTCTTCTTCTGTTAGTTTGAGTACTACAAGCCCGATTCTAATACCTGAAACAGCTGGTACACCGGTAATGACCGATGAAATAGGCATTACATTAAACTTACCGGCTGATGCACCAACATTAGATCCTGCAAACTTTAATCCCGGTGATCCTGATACTTATACTAAAGCAACCGCGGTAACTATTTATGATTCATTAGGTAAGGCGCACATTACTACCACTTATTATATCAAACCTGATAATGCTTCCTATACCGGTGTTAACCAATGGGTCACTTTTGTAACGGTTGGTAATAAACCTGTTGATTCATGGAATCCTGCTGCATTGCCTGCCCCTGGTGCTCCTGCTGCATCTAATTATGGTCTTGCTCCAGATGGTACTGCTACTTCACCTGCCACTTATGTTGATAAAAATGGTGTGACACGAACTGGTGCGATATTAACTTTTGACTCAGTTGGTGCGTTTACGTCTAGTACGCCAGCTGCACTAAATTTTGCGCCTCTCGGTACGCCTGGAGCTGGTGTGCTTGACCCTGGTGCAGACGGCACACAAGCTTTTACATTAAAATTCAATGAGCCGACTCAGTTTTCTTCAGCATTTGAAGTGACCGCATTAGATCAAAACGGATTAACGGTAGGCCGATTGACGGGTGTTGAAATTGGCCCAGATGGCCTAGTTAAAGCCTCTTATAGTAACGGTACTGCACAACCTTTATCACGTGTTGCCATTGTACGTTTTCGTAATGAGCAAGGTTTAGCACAAACAGGTTCAAATTGGATCGCATCACAAAACTCTGGTGAGCCTATTGCAGGTGAAGCTGCTTCTGGTTCATTTGGTTCTATAAAATCTGCCGCGCTTGAGCAATCAAACGTCAATTTAACGACAGAATTGGTCGACCTAATTACTGCACAACGTAATTTCCAAGCTAACTCGCGTGCATTAGAAATTAATAATACTCTGCAACAAACAATCCTACAGATTAGATAAGCTTTCTTTTTACGCTTATTCCATCAAAACGCACCTTTTTAGGTGCGTTTTTTGTTTTAAATTCTCTATAAATATCTATTGGCATAGATTTTGCTTTTGGTTGTATATAAGTAACGTATATTCATCTAAATGATTAATTAAAAGCATATCGGCTTCGCTCGGTTAAGGAATGTAAATGGACAAGTTTCTGTATATCTCAATGTCAGGTGCCAAAGAGAGTATGAATGCTTTAGCTATTCATTCGAATAACCTAGCTAACGCCAATAAAACCGCTTTTAAAGCAAGTTTTGAGCAAGCGCGCAGTATGCAAATTTATGGCCCTGGTCAACCATCACGGGTTTTCTCGGTAACGGAAGAGCCTGGTCAAAACTTCGAAAGTGGCATAATGCAAACAACTGGTCGTGATCTTGATATATCAATACAGGGTGATGGCTGGTTTGTTGTTAAATCTGATCTTGGTGGAGAAGGGTTAACGCGTTCTGGTGGACTTAATATTAGTCAGGATGGTTTTTTGGTTGATAATAATGGTAGCCAAGTGCTTGATACTAAAGGCGCACCTATTTTTATCCAATTACCCGTTGAAAAATTCAGTATTCGTCAAGATGGCATGTTAGAAGTGCGTCCTGAAGGAGCTCCTGCCGATGGAATGGAAGATATTGCGCAGCTGAAGTTAGTCAACCCAGATGTTAAAGGTCTGATGCGTGGTGAAGACGGTCTATTCAGACGTATTGATGGTTTAGATGCAGAGCAAGACAATACCGTACGTATACAAAGTGGCACGCTAGAAGCGTCTAACGTAAATTTAAGTAGTGAGTTAACCAGTTTAATTAACTTGCAACGACATTTTGAAATGCAGATAAAAATGATGAAAAATGCTGAAGAGATAGACAAAAGTTCTGAATCTTTATTGCGTGTTGTGTAATAACACATCTATTTTTATTTTAACAAATCTAAGGAGTAATTTATGCATCCCGCTTTATGGATAAGTAAAACAGGGTTAGATGCCCAACAAACTAATGTAGCAACCATTTCTAATAACTTAGCGAATGCGAGTACCGTTGGTTTTAAAAAGAGTCGTGCAGTCTTCGAAGATTTGTTGTATCAAAATATCAACCAGCCGGGTGCGAATGCAACACAAAATACGAAGCTTCCATCAGGGTTAATGATTGGTTCGGGTGCGAAGGTAGTTGCAGTACAAAAAAACTTCTCTCAAGGTAATGTACTTACCACCAATAACTCGTTAGATGTCATGGTTGAAGGTCGTGGTTTTTTTGAAATTGAATTACCCGATGGTAGTTCTGGATATACTCGTAATGGCCAATTTCAGTTAAATGAAGAAGGCATTATCGTGACACCTGGTTCGGGTTATCCGCTAGTACCCCAAGTCCAAATACCGAATGACGCACAATCAATTAGTATTGGCGCTGAAGGTGAAGTTTCTGTGCGTATTAATGGCCAAGCGAACAATCAAGTTGTTGGTCAGCTTAATGTGAATGACTTTGTTAACCCCTCTGGTTTAGAGCCAATGGGTGAAAATCTTTACACTGAAACGGGCGCCAGTGGGGCACCTCTTCAAGGCGTACCCGGTGCAGATGGCATGGGTTTCTTACGCCAAGGGATGTTAGAGACCTCTAATGTAAATGTAACCGAAGAACTGGTAAATCTTATTGAAAGTCAGCGTGTTTATGAGATGAACTCTAAAGTTATCTCTGCCGTTGATGAAATGCTCTCGTACGTTAGCCAACAGTTATAGACGGAGGATTTATGATTAAATTAATACTTTTGTTAGGTTTAACGGTATTGTCTGGTTGTACGTCACTACCGAATGTAGAAGCTAAAAATGATCCTGAATATGCACCTGTTGAGCCAATTGAACCCGGTGTTGATGTCGTGAATAGTGGCTCACTGTTCCAAGCAAGTTACTCTAACAATCTCTATTCTGATATTAAAGCACATCGTGTTGGCGATATTATTACCGTTTATTTACAAGAGTCGACCTCTGCAAGTAAAAAAGCGGGCAGTAGCCAAGAAAAGAAAAATAGTTACAACTTAGATATTGATCAAATGACATTGCCTGGAAGCGGTACTAATCCATTATCATTATCGGGTATTGGTATTGGTATTGGTCAAAAAAGTAAGTTTGAGGGGGATGCAGACGCAGACCAAAGTAATAACTTGCAAGGTAGCATAACGGTTAATGTGATACGTGTATTAAGTAATGGCAATTTAGTTATTCGTGGTGAAAAATGGTTGATGCTTAATAACGGCGATGAATATGTGCGTATTAAAGGGGTTATTCGCTCTGAGGATGTGAGTGCTGATAACTCTGTTTCATCGATGCGTGTGGCAAATGCGCGTATTGAGTATGGTGGTACAGGGGACTTTGCGAATACCCAACGACAAGGTTGGTTAACTTCCTTTTTCAGCGGCCCTTACTGGCCTATTTAGTGGCAATATCTAACTTAAGGAGTGAATCATGAATTTATTTAAAAAAATCTTAGCTAGCCTATTAATTATTAGCTTTTCGACAAGCTCTTTTAGTGCTCGCATTAAAGATGTTGCCAGTGTGCAAGGGGTACGTAGTAACCAATTAGTGGGTTACGGGTTAGTGGTTGGTTTACCGGGTACCGGTGAAAAAAGCAGTAAGTTTGCTGAGCAAGCTTTTGCAACTATGTTACGTAATTTTGGCATTAACATGCCGGCAGGTCAGAAATTAAAAATTAAAAATGTAGCGCCAGTGGCGATTACAGCAGAACTAAAAGCGTTTACTAAGCGTGGTCAGAGAATTGACATCACAGTGTCAGCCATTGGTGAAGCTAAAAGCTTACGGGGTGGTGAGTTATTACAAACCTTCTTAAAAGGTGTGGATGGCAAGGTTTACGCACTTGCACAAGGTAGTTTAGTCGTTGGCGGTCTAGGCGCAGAAGGCGCTGATGGTTCGAAAGTTGTGATTAATACCCCGACGGTTGGACGTATATCAAACGGTGCGATTGTGGAGCGAGAAGTTGTTTCTCCTTTCTCACAGGGTGATAGCATTACTTTTAATTTACATCAGTCTGATTTTACAACCGCCAAACGTTTGGCAGATACCATTAATAACTTAGTAGGGCCAAATACGGCTTCATTATTAGATGCCACTTCAATTCGAGTGTTAGCGCCTCGTGATGTTTCACAGCGAGTATCGTATTTATCAACGCTAGAAAACCTGACTTTTGAACCTGCTCGTAGTAATGCAAAAATTATTGTTAATTCACGGACAGGCACCATTGTGGTTGGCCAAGATGTTAAGTTATTACCGACCGCGATAACCCATGGTGGTATCAGTGTGACGGTGAGTGAGAACAAAGAGGTTTCACAACCTAATGCCTTTGCGGGTGGCGATACTGAGGTTGTTGATAACAGCACAATCAATATTACTCAAGAAGACAGCCGTATGTTTAAATTTGATACGGGTGTTAGTCTCAATGACTTAGTACGAGCGGTTAATGAAGTCGGCCTTGCTCCTGGTGATTTAATGGCAATACTCGAAGCGCTAAAACAAGCCGGCGCATTGCAGGGTGAATTGATCATTATATAGGAGGGCAGTTGTTAGCTATCAGCCGTCAGCTGTCAGTTAACACCAAAAGGTTATCCTCTAGCTAATAACTGACAGCTTCTTTACAAAAAGCCCCGCTCTATGTAGATAAAGCGGGGCTTTCTTTTAACTGAAAGCTGGCAGCTAATAACTAACAGCTTTTTATTCACTGAAAGCTGACAGCGAATAACTGACAGCTTTTTATTAACTGAAAGCTGACAGCTAATAACTAACAGCTTTTTATTAACTGAAAGCTGACAGCTAATAACTGACAGCTTCTTTACAAAAAGCCCCGCTCTATGTAGATAAAGCGGGGCTTTCTTTTAACTGATAGCTGACAGCTAATAACTAACAGCTTTTTACTGATAACTAACGGCTTCTATTTATAAGCTCATCGCTGCAATCCAACCAAATATAATCAATGGTAAGTTGTAGTGAATGAAGGTCGGGATAACAGTATCTCTAATATGGTCGTGTTTTCCATCACTATTCAAGCCCGATGTTGGCCCTAAGGTTGAATCGGAAGCTGGAGAACCGGCATCACCCAAGGCTGCTGCTGTACCCACTAAGGCAATAGTTGCCATAGGAGAGAAACCAAACGCTATAGCTAAAGGAACGTAAATCGTCGCAATGATGGGAATCGTCGAGAATGATGAACCAATACCCATAGTGACTAATAAACCGATGATTAACATTAATAATGCGGCTAATGCTTTGTTATCACCGATACTGATGCTTAAATATGAAACCAATGTTTCAACACCGCCAGTTGATTTCATCACAGCTGCAAAACCAGCAGCAGCTATCATAATAAACCCGATCATCGCCATCATGTGTACACCTTTAGTGAATACATCATGTGTTTCTTTCCAGGCAATCACGCCACCTACTGTAAACACAACAAAACCGGCGAGTGCGCCAATGATCATTGAACCTGAATAGAGCTGCGTGCTTAAGGTTGCGACAATGGCAATACCGGCAACAAGAATATGGCGTTTATTAAGCGTTTTCAGTTCAGGCTTAACTTCCTCTTGCTCAACCACTGCGTAATCGCGCGGTTTACGGTAACTGATAAATACCGCAATCAATAAACCTGTAAGCATGCCAAGTGCGGGTAGTATCATTGCGACTGGCACTTGTGCAGCTGTTGCTTCAAGGCCGTTATCATGCAAGTTTTTAAGCAGGATATTGTGTAAGAAAATACCACCGAAACCAATAGGCAAGACCATGTAGGGTGTGATTAAACCAAAGGTTAATACGCAGGCCACTAAACGTCTGTCCATACGAAGTTTGGCAAAAACAGCTAATAAAGGCGGAATTAAAATAGGAATAAACGCGATATGAACAGGAATAATATTTTGCGAAGAGATAGCGATTAATAAAATACTGGTTAACACACCATATTTTATCGTTGTTGATAGCTTATCTGCATTATTACCGTGTAAACGCTTGATAACGGTTTGCGCTAATAAATCAGTAATGCCTGATTTAGAGATCGCGACGGCAAATGCACCGAGCATGGCATAACTAAGTGCAATGGTTGCACCGCCACCAAGACCACCTTCAAATGCGCTGACAGTATCTGCCAGTGATAATCCTGCACTCAAACCTCCGACTAATGCGCTGAGTGTTAATGCAACCACTACATTGACACGCATGACTGATAAAACGAGCATCAAACAGACTGCGAGTAAAACTGGATTCATATTCATTTTTCCCGATAAAATTTAAAGGGGCATTTTACGTGAGTAGACCCGTTTATCAACTTTAATAAAATCCTATTTAGTTCCCTTGTTATCCTCGTTTTTACTCCCTTATAGCCCCTTATAAAAAAACTGCTCTATGAAGATATCGCAGGGCTTTCTTTTTACTGTTAGCTGACCGCTAATTACTGACTACTTACCATTGTGGCACTATTATTGCTTTATTTAAAAGGAGCATAAAAAATGAGTTAAACGGAGCTAGATATGGCGAATAATGTAGTTACACAACCGAGCAATTACTTTGATCTACAAGGGTTAGATCAACTGCGTCAAAAAGCGCAGGGTAATAGTAAAGAATCGATTCGTGAAGTGGCTAATCAGTTTGAGTCAATGTTTGCATCTATGTTAATTAAATCAATGCGCCAAGCGAATGAAGCCTTTGAAACAGATAGCCCGTTTAATAACAAAGACACTAAATTTTATACCGATATGCAAGACAAGCAACTCGCGCTTGATATCAGTCGCCACGGCTCACTTGGTTTAGCCGATGCGCTTGTTCGTCAGCTTGACCCTATGTCTATTTCTCGTCCTCAAGGTGTACCAGAAGATAAACTGCTTATGCCTAATAGTGACAAAGGGAAAATGATGGACATTAATAAAACCCTGCCTCCCGTTGATCTTAATAAACCAGACCAAACACAGCCATCAGTCATGGTTTTTGATAAAACCAAGCAATCAACGAATGATGCTAAACCTTTTACCGATCAAAAGTCCTTCATTGAGACACTAATGCCCTATGCCAAAAAAGTGGCAAAAACATTAGGCATTTCACCGGCCGCATTAGTTGCTCAGTCTGCACTTGAAACAGGCTGGGGTAAAAAGATTATTAATGGGTCTGATAACCAAAGTAGTTTTAATCTGTTTAACATTAAAGCGCACAAAGATTGGCAGGGTGACAAAGTCGCTAAAGATAGCCTTGAAGTCGAAGATGGCATTGGCATTAAACGTCGTTCTGATTTTAGAGCGTACCAAGACTATGCACAAAGCTTTACTGATTACGGAAAATTTATTACCACTAATCAACGCTACAAAGAGGCACTGGATCAGGGAACTGATGCGGGTCGCTACGTAGAAGAGCTGCAAAAAGCGGGTTATGCAACGGATCCTCAATATGCTGACAAGATTAAACAGATAATGAATAACGAGTCGTTTAAAGCGGCCGTGGCTGAAGGAGAATCAAATGGCTGATCTATTTCAAATTGGTTTATCTGGTATCTACTCATCCCAGGCAAAGCTAAATACAACGGGTCATAATATTGCCAATATTAATACCGAAGGTTATTCTCGCCAATCCGCTGAAGTCGTATCGGGTGGGGCAGATCGCTTTGGTAATTATTTTATTGGACGTGGTTCTATTGTTGAGGGTGTTGAGCGTGCTTATGATAAATTCGCATTTACAGAGAACATTCTAAACACTTCTCAAGCAAGCTATACAAAAGAAGTTTTTCAGCAATCTAGCCAAATGGATATGTTACTTTCTGATGAAAGTACCTCTGTCATCAAGCCGGTATTACAAACCTTTGAATCAATGAATGGCGTGGTAAATAAACCTAATATGCTTGAGTCTCGTACGGTATTCCTTGAGTCTGCGGGTAATATGGTTAATCAATACAATCGTTTATATGACAACTTAGAAATTCAGTACACGGGCATTAATAACGATATCGTTAATACCGCTAAAACGGTTACCACGTTGGCAGATAACCTGGCTAATTTGAATAAACAAATCTCGATTGTATTAGGCAATGGCGGGCAGAGTAATGCCAATGACTTATTGGATAAACGTGATCAAGCGATTACTGAATTAAGTCAATATGTTGACGTTTCAGTGGTGCCGGCAGATAACGGCATGGTCAATGTTTATATTGGTAGCGGGCAATCACTGGTTATGGGAGGCACATCATTAGAGATGATTGCCGTTAATGGCGACCCGGATCCATCTCGTAAAGAATTAGCATTTAATATTGATGGCAATATGGCATTAATTAGCGGAGAGCGTTTAGGCGGAAAAATTTCTGCGATGTTTGGTATACGTAATAATGACTTAGAGCGTGCTTTTAACCAGTTAGGTCAAAGCATTATTGGTTTAACACATTCTATTAATGAGCAACAAAAAGAAGGTATGACACTGGAAGGAAAAATAGGTGAAGATCTTTTTAATGATGTGAACTCGCTGCTCTCAATGAGAAACCGTGTACTTGCTCATGATGATGGTTTAGGTAGCGCACAACTTAGTGTACGTATTGATGATTTAGGTGCGTTAACACCCGATGATTTTGAACTAGTGGTTGAGGCTTATGCTGTTGGTCCACCTGAAACAATCTCATTCAGCTCTACCAATCGCGCAACCGGTGAGATGCATACGGGTCTCACGGCTTCTAATTTAGGCCAAGATAGCCGTATAGAAATCCCTAATTCTGGTATCAGCATCGGTATTGATGCAATTACAGCATTAGATCCACCACAAGTAGGTAAAACATTTACATTACGTCCAACACGTTTAGCTGCTCACGATGCCAGCTTACAGCATAAAGATCCCTCTAAAATAGCAGCTGCCGATGCTGAAATTAAAACAGTGTCAGGAGATGCAAATACAGGGACGGCAGAATTACGTACTAAATCTATTAATAACCCATTAGATCCACTGTACATGGACAAAGATAACCCATTAACGATTGATATCACTGCGGTTAATCCGGCAACAGGTGAAATTACCTATAGCATTTTAGATAAAAATGGCACGGCGGTGACTTTACCGGCTGGCTCTGCAAATAACTATGTACCGGCAAAAGCGGTGGGTGCTCCACTTTCTGGCTTAACACTAACACCGGATCCGTTAACAGGAAAAGTAACCTTTAATCTAGCGGATATTGACGTTGAAATGATTAAAGGCTCGCCTGCTGCAGGTGACCAATTCACGCTTAATTATAATGAAACGGCTGATGGTGATAGCCGTAACATTATGAAAATGGCGGATCTTCAAACACAGAAAATAATGAATGATGGAAAAGCGACTTTTTCGGATGTTTATAGTGGCATGTTATCGGAAATCGGGGCAAAAACAGCCAATGCTGAAGTATCAATGGAGTCCAGTGCGATTCTTCAAAGACAATCATTTGATCGCATTCAAGCAATGAGTGGTGTCAATATGGATGAAGAAGCGGCTAACCTTTTACAATACCAACAGCATTATAGTGCAGCTGCTCGTGTTATCTCTGTTGCCACTGAGTTATTCGACACCATTCTGCAAGCTTCCCGATAAAGTAAGTGGTTTTATTCTTTAATAACTACTTATTGCTTATTACCCGCGATTCACTAGCCCCCTAAAACTATCTTTATTAATCGCAATAATTGGAATGATTTTTGCATTTATTACTTTAGTTGAGTCATAAGCTCGAATAAGTCTTAAGAGAGGCAATTATGCGTATTTCTACCCAAATGTTTTACCAGCGAAATGTTGATAGCATGCAAGGGCACCAAAGTAAGCTAAGTCAGCAAAACATCCATCTATCAACACAGAAACGTGTTATTCATGGTTCGGATGATGCCGTTGCAATCTCGACTATTCAGCGTTTGAAGCAAGATGTGAGTGTGGGTGAGCAATATATAAAAAATGGTGATGCTGCAGAAAGTGCCAACTCTCTTGAAGGCATCTCTTTAAGCCAAGTGACAAATATTCTACAGCGCGTACGTGAATTAACGGTGAAGGCCGGTAATGATACTAATAGTGAAGATAATCGTGACGTACTGGCTACGGAACTCGAAGGTTTATTAGATGAACTTGTCGGCGTTGCAAATACTAAAGATGGTAATAGCCAATATATTTTCTCTGGTTATCAGGTTGATACCCAGCCCTTTCAAAAAAATGAATTTGGTACCGTTGACTATCACGGTGATGATGGCAGTAAATCCTATCGAGTAGGACCTGGAGTATTAGTCGAAGGTAATGACGCGGGTTCTACGGTATTTACTAAAATTGCAGAAGGTAATGGTACCTTTGTTTCTGAGGGTAACCTCGCTAATACAGGTTCAGGTGTCATTGATTCTGCTTCGGTGATCGATCAAAAAGCAGCAAAAGATTTTGTAGAGCAAGATTATACGATTTCAATCTCTGAGCCTACCCCTGGCGCAGATCCTGAGTATTCTGTTTACGGCTTAGATGATACTGCTGTCACGGGTAATGCTAATGTAAAAGTATCATCTGTTGATCCAACAAACGCCACTTTCCCCGTCGGGACTGTGGGTAGTAGTGCGGATGTTGTCTTTACCGAAACCGCTCCTTTATCAGGACAGTTTAACGTCACCATTGGTGGTGTCGCAACGGTGCCTGCTGTTTATGATAGTACGGTGGTTACTACGCCAGCTGCATCATTTGCTATTAATGGTATTTCTATCGAAGTTGATGGGATTCCTGCTACTACCGATACTTATTCAATGACCAACTATGTTGAGCCTACTGTATACAAAGAAGGGCAATCAATTGAATTTAATGGTATTAAAACAACCATTAAAGGTAATGTAGAACATTTAGATAACTTCACTTTGCGTCAAAGTGGTGAAAAAGATATATTTTCGACCATTCAATATACCATCGATCTGTTAAGAATACCGGGTGAAGATGGCCCTGCAAAAGCACAGCGTACAATGGGTCTGGAAATGGCACATTTACAAATTGATAATGCAATTAGTAATGTGACTAAAGTGCATACGTCGGTCGGCTCACGTACGCGTACTATTGTGAATCAACGAGAATCGTCATTAGACTTTAACCTCACCAATCAGAAAACGCTTTCTGGTTTGGAAGATTTAGATATGGCAGCTGCAATTAGTCAATTCAAATTACAAATGAGCCAATTAGAAGTGTCTCAGCAAACATTTATGCAACTGCAATCATTAAGCTTGTTTAAAATGCTTTAAACCTATGGTTTAAACTTACGCTTTAAACCTATGTTGTTAATCGTGGCCATATTTTTCCGCTTTTATAGTGATGTTTTTTTTTTGCTTAAGTAATACCACAGAGTAAAAAATAACACCGGCAATAACGCCATATAAATGTGCGTTGACTAAAACAGGTGCCCCGATAAGATCGATGGTACTTTGCTGTGCGCCAAAAAATTGTTCATAACCGATTTTACCCATAAGGCCTATTGCTAATCCCACCCCCCATTTACTTTTTTGATAAAGTTCAGACGCCACGCCATAACTAAACAAGCTATGTAATACACCTGAAAAACCAACATACCAAATGACATCAGGCTCTAATATAAACAGTGATAAACCAATAAATACACTACTAAAAATAGTTAAAGGCATCAGAGATGTTTTTTTAAAGGTATCAAGGAATAATCCTAATATAACCATCAGGCCTAATAAGTTCATGGCAAGGTGATTAATATTAGTGTGGCAAAAAGTCGCCGTTATTAAACGCCAAAACTCGAATTGCTTAATGCCGGTGTGGTAATATGCGAGCCAGTCACCACTCAAGGGCTCAAAAAAGTAGACAGTCAGTGAGATTATCACCAATAGAGTGGTTTCAATTAAAAGCGAGGGCATGGTCTTCCTTTTCATATTTAACGAGAAATAAGGTGTTGTTATGGTCAAGAGAGCACTCTGCCCAAATTGTTTAAAAGCGAGCTCTGCTTGTATCTGTAGCACCATAAAATCGATTGATAATGTGCACCACTTACATATATTACAAGATCCCAGCGAAGAAAAAAAAGCGTTAGGCACTGCGCGCATTTTAAAGCTCTCTTTAAATAATGTACAACTTACTATTGGTGAAGTGTTTAATGAGCAGGATTTTGATATACAGAATTGCTACCTGCTATTTCCTAGCGAAGATGCCATCCCCGCGGCGTCTTTAACTGAGGTCACGGGTTTTAATAAAGAGAGTCAGTTTATTTTGCTCGATGGCAGTTGGAAAAAAGCGTATAAATTATTAATGAGTAATGATTTTTTACAAGCGCTGCCTAAAGTCTCGATTAATATCACGAGCAAAAGTAACTATCGCATACGAAAATCACCTCGAGAAGATGGATTTTCAACTGTTGAGGCAGGATTTTATTTGTTATCACAACTAGAAAATAACACTGAAAAATTTATGCCGTTACTAAAAAGTTTTGAATATATGATCGATTATCAAATAGCTCAAATGCCAGCTGAAATATACCAACGACATTATGTTGATAAGCTAAAAGATTAGATAAATTAAAAGATTAGATAAATTAAAAGATTACATAAAGAAAGTATTAACAGTGCCACTTAAAATCTCCAACGGCGTTGAAATTGCCGATTATAATGGGGGCGTTTTTGGCTTCGCTTCTGAGGCGAAAAGCGTATTAGAATGTTTTTACTAATATTTCCTAAAATAGGGGGGAATTAACTATGCCACTATACATAATGCAGATAGTGTTTTTTTAACTAGCAAGGCTAATGACATATTAAATTTGTTTGGTATAACTAGCCTTAAACAACAGCTAATAATAACGCACCAACAGAAAGTGCCCCTTTTAGATACTGCCCTGCAGAGTAACTACTGTCAGTCTCTTCATTAAGATCATCGGGATGATCTATGCCTAACGCGCCATAAGCAAATGATTCTACTTTATCGCCGAAGCCTTGTTCCGAGACATTAGCTACTGGCTTTGATGGCGCTTTTTCTGACTCGGCAGCAAGCAAGGCTTTTCCTTCAGTAGAAAGGCTTACCTGTTTTTTTTCTGGCGATACATTTTGAGTCGTACTTTCTGCCTCAACGGGTTGCTTTTGTGCTCCCTGAGCTTGCGTCAGCTTAAGATTAGCATTGTAATTATTCATTTGAACGGATGTCATAAATAGCCTCAATTATCACCATTAGATAGTTTAGTTAATCGGCATCAGCAGCAAAAAATAGAGCAATAGTTGCCAATTTTTTGAACTGAAGCTGATTAATAAACACACTGCAAAAAACAGGCCAAGTACTGAGTCTTTTATACTTATTTTAAGGGAGGATTATCATGTGTATTGAGGCTATTTATATGAAGGAAAATAGCAATCTTACATTGGGTGGGCGAGATGTTTTGCTGTTATATTACTGTTGTGGCTAAGTAACATTGGTCACTCATTTATAAGTTTCTGAGGAGCAATGGAGTTTGCTTTCTAGCTTATAATGGGGCACGAAGCGAGATAAGAATAGTTGTTGGCTCACTCTAAATTAGTGGCTCAAATAACTTAGCCACAACATAAAGTACCCCATAGCTTTTGTAATGTTTTCTTATCAAGCTACCTGGTTCACATTACGAGTTGTGCGAAGAACCTTAGAAAGTAAAATTCAATAATTAACCTGACACAGAATTTTGAACTCCCTCCACTTTAGATTAACAGAGCTCACTTCTCCTAACTAGAAATCCACCTTCTTTCTCAATACCTTCGAAGCACCGCGTTTTGTTTTGCTATCGACACGGCGACGTTGAGATCCTTTGGTTGGTTTTGTTGCTCTTCGAGCTTTCTGCACAACTATGGCTGATAAAATGAGCTCTTTTAAGCGTTCCAAGGCTGCTTCTTTGTTTTGCAACTGAGTTCTGAACTGCATCGATTTTATGATGATTATACCTTCTGTGGTAATGCGGCTATCAGAAAGCTTAAGTAGTCTTTCTTTGTAGAAGGCGGGTAAAGATGATCGCTTGATATCAAAACGAAGGTGAATAGCAGTTGCCACTTTATTGACATTTTGTCCTCCGTTTCCTGCAGATCTGATTGCATTAAGTTCAATTTCCCAATCGGCAATTATTACGGCGTTTGAGATTGCTAGCATGGTGGCACCTATTTGTTCAGAAGTAGTTTTGAACACTCAATGAACCATCGAGTGTCAGTGGAACTAAGGATAACAAATAAACGGCCTCCGATATATCATCTAGTCGTGGCAAAGGGAGGATGACGAGTTCGCCACGCACCATACCACTACAAAACCGGCCTACAGTAATTATGTACAGGTAAAAGTTGCTATTAGTTTTTGCCTAACCCCACCAACCCCTTCAAGGCAAGTAAATGGTGGTGAGTTATCGTTTTGGTTATCTGAACTACTTAATTGGTTAGATATGGAAAGTTCACTAAGCAGTGTGATCGCTTGTTCATATGCCGTTTTATCTGGAGTTGATGCTTTTTTATTGCCTTTCCGGTGAATAAAAAGTCATTGTCAGTCATACGATCTCTATCAGTACCCGTATGTCTGTTGGCTCTTGGTCTATCCTATTAGCAAAAAAACTTAATTTTTCTTCAGCTAAAGTAAATAACCAAGCTTCTTGATTTGCTGAGTGACTTACTCTCAAAATACGACCTAGAACCTGTCGAAAATAGATCTCTTTTTTTACCCTGCTTAGGTGACAGCAAACTTGTAATCTAGGGATATCAGTCCCCTCAGAGATCATTTCAACGCAAGCAATCCATTGAGTATCACTGAAGTGAAAGTGATTAATCTTATCTGAGGCGTGTTGCTCTTTGTAAGTAACAATCGTAGCTGATTGCTGAAAATATTCAGTAAAGTATTAACAAGATCTGCTCTGCATGTTCAACAGAGAAAGCTGCGATTAATCCTGCAACCTGCGAATTTTCCTTTCTTAATTCTGTTTGTTTTCTGACCCATTGAGTAATAATATAATTAATCACAACCTCATTTTTATCAGATCTTGATATGAAAGGATGTTTTTTTAATAAATCCTGCAAAGAACTGTCGTTTTTGGTCTCTTGTTTATTAATTGTAACTAAAATTTCTTCATTATCAGGATCGCTATATGTTGCTAGCGCGATAGGGGGAAGTCAGAGCGCCAAAGCGTGCCTGTTAATGCTAACGTAGATGAAGCTTGATCTTGGGTATTCTTAACAATGTCTTCTCCTCAAACATTTGCATCATCAACGGATGTATCACTGCAACGCAAGAAAAGAATAGAGGGGATGCATTGGTGCGTTTAAAAGAGTTAATTGTTTCTGCGGTAGTGGTGCACAAAGCATGAAGAGCAACTAAACCCACACGTAACTCTCAGAAGCGAAGAATTGATAAAAAACACAGCGTGGTTCGACTAAAAACTTACGCAGTAAAAAATAGACTTTTAATCTCGACATAGCAATCGCTATAAGGTCAGGATCGCTAAGCGACTTTTTTATTAAGCAGGGCGCTAAAACTAAAAAACCAGCACTAGGCTGGTTTTTTCATGCAGTTTAATTAAGAATTAATTAACGAGCACGGAATACGATACGACCTTTAGATAGATCATAAGGTGTTAATTGTACTGTTACTTTATCACCCGTTAAGATACGAATGTAGTTTTTACGCATTTTACCAGAGATATGTGCTGTCACCATATGGCCGTTTTCTAACTCAACACGGAACATTGTGTTAGGCAGGGTATCCATGATGGTGCCTTGCATTTCAATACTATCTTCTTTTGCCATTCTTAATGGATCCTTTAATGTTTTTTAATTACCTCTGTCATTTAGAGGCATAGTGCTAATTACAATCGGCGCATCATGCCAGAATTATCGGAAAGGGTAAAGGTTTGTTGTTTGTTTATTGTGCTATTTATCAAAATATCTGTTATTGAAAACTTTCCCACTCTCCATCAATAAAACGTTGGTGTGGATTAAATTGTGTTTTGTAATTCATTTTTTGACAATTTTCGATGTAATAGCCTAAATATAAGCAATCAACATTATGCTCTACAGCGAGTTTTAACTGCGTTAATACCGCAAATTTCCCTAATGAATTAGCGTGATAATCAGGGTCATAAAAGCAATAAAAAGCACTCCATGCTTTACTCTGTTCAGTGATGAGTTGATCGGTAATACTCACGGCAATCAATTTATCTTGATCGTAAATTTCAATAAACAGCGCTTGGTTCCAAGTGCTATGAATAAAGTCGTTATATTGCGTCTCTGAGGCCGGAAACATCGGACCATCATGGTGCACTGTATTGATATAGCGCTGGTAAAGATCAAAGTAATCTTCGTGAGGTGTCTTCGCTATTTTGACAATGAAGGAACTATTTTTGTTTATTAAACGTTTTTGGCTACGTGATAGAGCAAAAGCACTCACTGGAATACGCAGTGATTCACAAGCTTGGCAATGTTCACAATGAGGGCGATAAACTTGGTTGCCACTGCGCCTGAATCCATTTGCAAGTAATGTTGGGTAATAGGTTTTTGCATTCACCTCTGGCTCGATGAGCATGATCAAGGTTTCTTGGTGATCATCTAAGTATGAGCATGGAAAAGGCTTAGTGACGCCCACATTAAGTGAAGTAGATTGAGTAGACAAAAAACACCTGCTATTGTGATTTGATAAATAGACTAGATTAAGGACAGACCCATGAATGTACAAGCAATTATAGAGAAAAAACTAGCAGAGCATATCGATTGTGCTTTTTTACTGGTTGAAAATGAGAGTTTTCGACATGCCGTACCCGCTAATTCAGAAACCCACTTTAAAGTGACAGTGGTCAGTGATGATTTTTCAGGAAAATTATTAATTGCCCGCCATCGTTTGATTAATGGTCTATTATCTGAACAATTAGCTGGGCCGGTGCATGCATTAGCAATGCATACATACACCACTGAACAGTGGGAAAAAAAGGGCAATGTAGCACCCACTTCAGCTGATTGTATGGGGGGAGGAAAATAGTGACTGGAGTGAATGTTAAATAAAAACAGATTTTTATACATTTGTTTCACATAAAACTTTGAACTCAATAGTCCAACTCTACGCAATAGCGATGGCAATCCCCTTATAAATAATGGTAATATATGGCCGAATTTTTTAGTCTACTTGTTAACCATTTGTTAACAACTATTTGTTAACAAACGAGTGACTTGTAATGTTTTTATGCCGAAAGGCATCTAACTCTTCTTCCCGTAAACATAGTGCAAGAGAATATGATTACTATAAAAAAAGGACTGGATCTCCCAATTAGCGGAGTGCCAGAGCAAGTGATTCAGAATGGTCCTGCCATTACTGAAGTAGCTATACTAGGCGAAGAATATGTTGGTATGCGTCCGTCTATGGCTGTTAAAGCCGGTGACACTGTAAAGAAAGGCCAGATTCTTTTTTCTGATAAAAAGAATCCAGGCGTTAACTTTACCGCTCCAGCATCTGGTGTAGTTAAAGAGATTAATCGTGGTGCCAAACGTGTATTGCAATCAGTTGTTATTTCAGTTGAAGGTCAAGAGTCAATCTCTTTCCCTAAATTTGAAAGTGCACAGTTAGCAAAATTAGAACGCGCAACGATCGTTGAGAACTTAGTTGAATCTGGTGCTTGGACTGCGCTTCGTACACGTCCATTTAGCAAAGTACCGGCAATTGATGCAGCACCTGCGTCAATTTTTGTAACAGCAATGGATACTAATCCTTTAGCTGCTGACGCTGAGTTAATCATCAATGAAAACCAACAAGCATTTATCGATGGATTAGCTGTGTTATCACAGTTAACAAGCGGTAGAGTGTACGTTTGTAAAGGCGTGGGTACATTACCTACATCAGACGTAAGCACTGTTGAAGAGAAGCTATTCTCTGGTGTTCACCCTGCAGGTCTTGCGGGTACACACATTCATTTCATTGACCCTGTTTCCCTTGCTAAACAAGTTTGGTCTATCAATTACCAAGACGTAATTGCATTTGGTCAACTGTTTGTAACGGGTGAGCTTTATGTTAATAAAGTTATCTCGCTAGCTGGTCCTGGCATCACTAAACCACGTTTATTACGTACCGTCATTGGTGCATCAATTGCACAATTAACAGCAGATGAGTTAGTGGCTGGTGATGTACGTATTATTTCTGGTTCAGTATTGTGCGGTGTAACAGCTTATGGCGCAGTTGCTTATCTTGGTCGTTACCATAATCAAATCTCTGCGTTGCTTGAAGGCTACGAGAAAGAGTTATTTGGTTGGGGATCTCCGGGTGTAAATAAACACTCTGTTGCACGCGTATTCCTTTCAGCACTAAATAAAGCGAAACGTTTTGCATTTACGACCACCACGGGTGGTAGTAATCGTGCGATGGTGCCAATTGGTCAATATGAGCGCATTATGCCGCTTGATATTCTTCCAACTGTATTATTACGTGACTTAATTGTTGGTGATAGTGATGGCGCGCAAACATTAGGCTGTTTAGAGTTAGACGAAGAAGATTTAGCATTATGTACTTATGTTTGCCCAGGCAAATATGACTATGCTTCAATCTTACGTGACAACCTAAGTAAAATTGAGAAGGAAGGCTAACCATGGGTCTTAAACATATAATTGAGAAAATGGAGCCGCATTTCGAAGCAGGAGGACGCCATCAAAAATGGTATGCCCTGTATGAAGCAGCTGCCACTTTCTTCTACACACCGGGTTATGTAACCAAAGGCCTCACGCACGTTCGTGATAACCTTGATTTAAAACGAATGATGATTTTCGTTTGGTTAGCAACATTCCCAGCAATGTTTTACGGTATGTACAATACCGGTATTCAAGCAAACGAAGCTATCGTTGGTGGCTATGCTGCCCTTGATGATTGGCGTGTTGCGATATTAAATCTGTTAGGCGTTACCATGGGTAATGGTGCTAGCTTATTTGATAACTTCCTGTTTGGTGCGATGTATTTCCTACCTATCTATGCGGTTACCTTTATTGTTGGTGGCTTCTGGGAAGTATTGTTCGCAAGTGTACGTAAACATGAAGTAAACGAAGGTTTCTTTGTTTCTTCTGTGTTGTTTGCATTGATCGTTCCTGCAAGTATCCCACTTTGGCAAGTTGCTTTAGGTATTACCTTTGGTGTTGTTGTTGCTAAAGAGATATTTGGTGGTACAGGTCGTAACTTCTTAAATCCTGCATTAGCGGGCCGTGCTTTCTTATTCTTTGCATACCCAACTGACATCTCTGGTGATGCAGTTTGGACAGCAGTAGATGGTTTCTCTGGTGCAACATCACTTAGCGTGATGGCACAAGGTGGCTTAGAAGCGGTTCAAAGTAACCTATCGTGGATGGATGCCTTCCTAGGTAACATGCAAGGTAGTATTGGTGAAGTCTCAACACTGGCTATCCTCATTGGTGGTGCATTTATTGTTATCACTGGCATTGCATCTTGGCGCATTATTGCCGGTGTAATGATTGGTATGATTGCCACTGCTTGTCTATTTAACTTCATTGGTAGTGATACTAATCACATGTTCCAGTTACCTTGGTACTGGCATTTAGTGATGGGTGGTTTTGCTTTTGGTATGGTATTTATGGCAACAGACCCGGTATCTGCATCATTTACTAATAAAGGTAAATGGGGCTACGGTATTTTAATTGGTTTGATGGTTGTATTAATTCGTGTAGTTAACCCTGCTTTCCCTGAAGGTATGATGCTAGCTATCTTATTTGCTAACTTGTTTGCACCACTATTCGACTATTTTGTTGTGCAAGGAAATATCAAACGGAGGATGACACGTAATGTCTAATAAACAGGAAACATTCGGCAAAACGATACTTGTTGTACTGGCTGTTTGTCTAGTATGTTCAATTATTGTTGCTGGCGCGGCCGTTGGTTTACGCCCGCTACAGATAGAAAATAAAAAAATTGATAAGCAAAAAAATATTCTTGCTGTTGCTGGTCTTGATAAATCAGTTGAAGATGCGTTTAAATCTAATATTGAAACTAAATTAGTGGATTTAAATACAGGTGAATTCGTTGCTGATGATGAAAGTTATGATCAACGTACTGCTGCAAAAGATCCTGCAAAAAGCATTAAGCTAACTGCAGAGCAGAATGTTGCAAAAATTGGCCGTCGTGCAAATTTAGCAACGGTTTACTTAGTATCTGATGATAACGGTCAACTACAACGCATTATCTTGCCAGTTCATGGCGCTGGTTTATGGTCAACAATGTACGCATTTGTTGCTATCAAACCCGATGGTAATACGATTGACGCAATTACTTATTATGACCAAGGTGAAACGCCTGGGTTAGGTGGTGAAGTGCAGAATCCTCGTTGGCGTGGTCTGTTTGTTGGTAAAGAGTTGTTTGATGAAAATGGCTTACCAGCAATTAAGATTACTAAAGGTCAAGCACCTGCTGGCTCTAAACATGAAATTGATGGTCTATCTGGCGCAACACTGACTAGTGTTGGTGTTGAACATACCTTTACTTTCTGGTTAGGCGAGTACGGCTTTGGTCCATTCCTTACTAAAGTTCGTGAAGGAGCACTAAACAATGGCTAAATCTAGTGAATTAAGAGAGGTTTTAACCTCTCCTGTTGTTAACAATAACCCGATTGCATTGCAAATTCTGGGTGTTTGTTCGGCACTTGCAGTAACAACAACATTAGAAACTGCTGTTGTAATGACATTGGCTGTTCTATTTGTTACCGCATTTTCTAACTTGTTTATCTCAATGATCCGTAACTACATTCCAAATAGTGTACGTATCATTGTGCAAATGGCGATTATTGCTTCATTAGTAATTGTTGTTGACCAAGTAATGAAAGCTTACGCATTTGGTTTGTCAAAGCAGCTATCTGTTTATGTTGGTCTTATCATTACAAACTGTATTGTAATGGGACGAGCAGAAGCATTTGCGATGAAAAACAAACCCTTCCCAAGCTTCATGGATGGTATCGGTAACGGTTTAGGTTACGGTTTCATTCTTGTTTTAGTAGGCGGGTTCCGTGAGTTATTTGGCGCTGGTGCTTTATTTGGTATTGAAATTCTACCATTAACATCTAATGGCGGTTGGTACCAAAGTAATGGTTTATTACTACTTCCTCCAAGTGCGTTCTTTATCATCGGTGGTATTATCTGGGCAATTCGTGTTGCAAAACCAGATCAAGTCGAGCCCAAGGAGTAGTTTGAATGGAACATTATCTTAGTTTATTTATCCGTTCTATTTTCATTGAAAATATGGCGTTAGCTTTCTTCTTAGGCATGTGTACATTTCTTGCTGTATCGAAAAAAGTTAAAACATCAATGGGTTTGGGTGTTGCGGTTATTGTTGTACTGGGTATCTCAGTACCGGTTAACCAAATCATCTACTTCAATCTTTTAGCGCCTGGCGCATTAGATTGGGCAGGCTTTCCACAAGCTGACCTTAGCTTTCTTGGCTTTATCACTTTTATCGGTGTTATCGCTGCGTTAGTACAAATTTTGGAAATGGTATTAGATAAATACTTTCCTGCTTTGTACCAAGCTCTAGGGATCTTCCTACCGCTTATTACGGTTAACTGTGCCATCTTCGGTGGTGTATCGTTTATGGTTCAACGTGAGTACAACTTACTTGAGTCAGCGGTTTACGGTATTGGTAGTGGTGTTGGTTGGACATTAGCAATTGTTGCATTAGCGGGTATCCGTGAAAAAATGAAATACTCAGACGTGCCAGATGGTTTACGTGGTTTAGGTATTACATTTGTAACAGCAGGCTTAATGGCATTAGGTTTCATGTCATTCTCAGGTATCCAACTATAACAATTTAGGCTGTTTTTCAGCTCTAAAAAGTGCTTAGTAAGATGTTTTAGCTTAGGAATCGTTACAAAATAACTTGCTCTAAATTGTTTTCAAAAAACCTCAACCGACTGGTTGTTTTGAAAACAAAAGAACAAGTAATTTTGAAGCCGATCCTTAATTGAATTTCGGAGGTGTTTTTCACCTCCCCAAACAAGGAAAAAGTCGAAGATGGACAATAATATTGAAATCTTTCTCGGCGTTGCCATGTTTACGATTGTTGTTTTAGCCTTAGTCGTTATTATTTTGGCAGCAAAAGCAAAATTAGTAAGCTCGGGTGACATTACAATTGCCGTTAATGGTGATGCAGAGAAAAGCATTACAACACAAGCCGGTGGTAAACTACTGGGTGCATTAGCAAATTCGGGTATTTTTGTATCTTCAGCCTGTGGTGGTGGTGGTACATGTGGTCAGTGTCGTGTAAAAATTAATGACGGCGGTGGTGATATTCTACCGACTGAACTTGACCATATTAGTAAAAAAGAAGCAAAACTAGGCGAGCGTTTAGCCTGTCAAGTTAGTGTTAAAGAAGACATGAACATTGAGCTTCCTGAAGAGATCTTTGGGGTTAAAAAATGGGAATGTGAAGTTATCTCTAATGGTAATGAAGCAACCTTTATTAAAGAGCTTAAATTACAAATTCCTGATGGCGAATCTGTCCCGTTTAAAGCCGGTGGTTACATTCAGATTGAAGCGCCTGCGCATCATATCAAATACAAAGATTTTGATATTGAAGAGCAGTACCGTGGCGATTGGGAACATTTCAAATTTTTCGACTTAGAATCTAAAGTTGATGATGAAACGATCCGTGCTTACTCAATGGCTAACTACCCGGGTGAAGAGGGTATTATCATGCTGAACGTGCGTATCGCTACGCCACCGCCACGTGATCTATCTATGCCATGTGGTAAAATGTCATCGTACATCTTCAGCCTTAAAGCTGGCGACAAAGTTACTATTTCTGGTCCATTTGGTGAGTTTTTTGCTAAAGAGTCTGAAAATGAAATGGTATTTGTTGGTGGTGGTGCTGGTATGGCGCCAATGCGTTCTCATATCTTTGATCAGTTCCGTCGCTTGCATACTACTCGTAAAGTTAGTTTCTGGTACGGTGCGCGTTCTAAGCGTGAAATGTTCTATGTTGAAGATTTTGATTCGATTGCTAAAGAGAATGAAAACTTCGAATGGCATGTTGCATTAAGTGATCCTCAAGCAGAAGATAACTGGGAAGGTTACACTGGCTTTATCCATAATGTATTGCTAGAAAACTACCTTAAAAATCATGATGCACCAGAAGATTGTGAGTTCTACATGTGTGGTCCTCCTGTGATGAACTCTGCGGTTATCTCAATGCTTAAAGAATTAGGCGTTGAAGATGAAAACATCATGCTTGATGACTTTGGCTAAATAAGTGATTAATCATTAATGAGAAATCAGATAACTAAATGGCTAGCCTTAATCGGGCTGGCCTTTTTTATTTCCTCTTGTAGCGAGCCAGTGCCTAAATCGAAATTAGTGATGGTGCAAGGTAAAACGATGGGCACCTATTATCAGGTGACTATGGTACTTCGTGAAGCACAACTGAGTAAGCCCGATTACACGCTTAGCGCGATGCAAATTGAAATAGATAAGAAACTTGAGCTAGTGAATGATCAGATGTCAACATACCGACCTGATTCTGAGCTTTCATATTTTAACCAAGCCAAAACATCTTTTACTGTTTCACCTGCCACGGCCTATGTTGTTAAATCATCATTAGCGTTGTTTGAACAGTCTGAAGGTGCATTTGACGTCACCGTTGGACCCCTTGTTAATTTGTGGGGATTTGGACCCGATAAGAGACCTAACAAAGTCCCTTCTGATGAGATTATTGCATCACAGCAAAAAAGAGTCGGCAGTCAGTATCTGAGTATTGAAGGTAATACGCTGTTTAAATCTATTCCTGATCTTTATGTCGATTTATCATCTATCGCAAAAGGTTACGGTGTTGATGTTATTGCTGAATACTTACAAAATATCGGTATCAATGACTATTTAGTTGATATTGGTGGTGAGTTACGCGCAAAAGGCGTTAAACCTGCTGATAAACAATGGACACTTGCTATTGAAAGACCGGTAGCAGGGCAAAACGTACAACGTCTTATCCAGATTGGTGATAATGCAATTGCCACCTCAGGCGATTATCGTAACTATTATGAATTTGATGGTATTCGTTACTCGCATACTATCGATCCTAAAACGGGTAAACCGATCAAGCATAAATTAGTTTCGGTGACGGTTATTCATGCAAGTAGTATGATGGCAGATGGTTTAGCGACGGTTATTACTGTATTGGGGCCTGAAGCGGGTTTTGAGTTTGCACAAAAACATAATCTAGCCGTATTTTTATTGGTTAAACAAGGTGAGGGCTTTATTGAGCATTTCACTGCTGCGTTTAAACCTTACCTATTTGAGGAGAAATAATGATCTACTTTATTGCTACTTTTGTGGTCTTTTTATTAGTGGTTGTCGCAATGGCGATCGGTTATATTTTTAATAAAAAAACCATCGGAGGAAGTTGTGGTGGCCTTGCTTCTGTAGGTATTGAAAAATCTTGTGACTGTGATGATCCTTGTGAAAATCGAATCAAGAAAAATGCAGAAGCAGATCGAGTTAAAAAGCTTGAAAAAGAACATCGTATTTTATAGTTAACAGTTTATACAAATGCCTGCTATTATCATCTCAATAATGGGCTTTGTAACATCGATTTTTAATCGCACCTATTAATCCTTTCATTGAAAAGGATTTTTTTTGCTTGAAAAACGATCAATGCTTTACTGTCACCCTGCAATTTACGACTAAATTGCTACTAAATTATACTGTTAGGATAAAATATTGCATCCATTTCAAACTCTACTGATTAGTCTCTGTTTCTTTATTAGTAGTTCATTAAATGTATATGTTAACGCTCTAGATGATTGGCTAGAGCTTGAAAGCAACAGTCTGGCTCCGCATAAAAAGATCGCTATCAGTAACACTCTACTTAAACAAAATCAGTTAATAAATGATAAAGAGGGAGAATTATACGCTTATATTCAATTAGCGCTTTCATCTCAGTCATTAGAAAATTTCCAACAATCAAAGCAATACTTGATATTAGCAGAACAATTAAACCAACAAGTTAACTCTACCACTGCGCGTATTAAAATTAATAATATCCA
Source organism: Psychromonas sp. Urea-02u-13 (assembly GCF_002835995.1). Taxonomy (GTDB): domain Bacteria; phylum Pseudomonadota; class Gammaproteobacteria; order Enterobacterales; family Psychromonadaceae; genus Psychromonas. The sequence continues at coordinate 123,879 of NZ_PJBZ01000068.1, forward strand.
AGCCAGGGAGTTTTCTACGGAAGGAAAGATGAATGATGCTGTTGCGATAATGGCATGGTCATTAGCTTTATCATCGACGATCGACGACGTATTACTGCAAGGGGATACGTTAATGCAATATGCTTATATTATGCAATTAGACTCTCAACACGAGGTCGCCATTGAATCGTTGTATAAAGCGCAGCTGATTTTTGAGGAGCTTGAAGATAATAGTAAGGTGATGGCAGTGCAAAGTTACCTGGCTATGATTTACGCGGATTTAAAAAACTATCCAAAAGCCATTGAGTATTATGCCCACGCGGTAAGCTTTGCAAAAAAATTACAAGACGATTTCAACTTATCTATTTTCTATTATAACTTGGGAACCGCATATTCGAGTCTCAGTGATTGGCAGAAAAGCAGTGCTTATTTCTCGCAGGCAAGAGAGCTGAGCAGGGTATTAGATGACTCTGTAGGCATTGCGCTAGCGACAGCACGATTAGGCGGTATCATGGTAAAGAATCATCAATACCAAGATGCTTTGCCCTTGTTGCTTGAAGCAAACAATACACTACAGGATGATGGAACGGTTTTAATGCGTACGCGTTTAAAATTGGATATTGCGCTGAGTTATGCAAAGCAGCAAAAAATGACATTAACTAAGTTTTTCTTGCAAGAGGCTGATACTTTAAGCAAGGACGAAAAAGTGAATCGATACCCTTATAAACTAATGGGGGATGTTCATAGAGAGCTCGGTAATTACAAGCGAGCGGCGACTATATACGAAGCGCATATTGTACGTCTTAACAAAGAGTTTAAGGCGAAAAGAGAGTCATCCTTACAGCGTTTAGAAGTGGCCTATGATGTTCAGTTTGAAAAGTCTCGCAATGAGCTCTTACGTAAAGAAAACTTGCTTAAAGAAGCCAAATTAACCCAATATAATCAGTATCGTCTCATTCTTGTGCTCGTTCTTGCCTTAGTCTTGCTGATACTAGGCGCCACTTTTAGACAAATAAAAATACAACGCAATCACAAGCAGAAATTTAAAGATCTCGCCTTTAAAGATGAATTGACACAAATAGCGAACCGCCGTGGTATTTTAGCCTTTGCTAATGCCTGCCATCAACAACTTAAAATCAATAATAATTCGTTGATGATCGCCGTTATCGATT
>NZ_PJBZ01000113.1 GCF_002835995.1 Psychromonas sp. Urea-02u-13
AGCCTTGACCCCAACTAATAGCAATTATCACCGGCAGGTGTAATTTTGTAGTGCAGATTCTATTTTATTAAGACGCGCTACCGTACAGACTAACGCTGAACGTTCGAGATCTCTCGCATAATTAAGAAGGCCAATTCGAGTTCGGTTATTTAACAACGCACGTTTTATATGCTCTAAGCCTATTTTAGTCGGTAACTTCGGCAACTTCCCCCAATATAACAACTGTAACTTAGCAACTTGAAGATTAACTTCATGGGCATAAGGTCCGTATTTAATGGCTTGGTTTATATAAAAATAAAAATCATCATCAAACTCGCTTAAATTTGCTTTCACATTCGCCATAAATATCCACGTTAGAGGCCAATGCTCTCTTAGTTGTGTCGATTTCTGATAATAGCTAAGTGCTTTCTGTAAAGACGTTTGCTGAATTGAACTGTCGCTACGATGCGCATAAGCTTGCCACTCATAGACTTTGGCTGCCACATTTAAATAGTGCGGGAAATGCCCATGTAAACTCAGCATTGTATTTGTCGACTCAAGTGCATCGTCGAGCTCTGCTTGTTTTACTTCTTTATTAACTTGCCAACGCTCAAGATAACTATCCACTTTAAGATAACTCAAATTAGCGATGGCATATTTAGCGGCAAAAAAAACAACAACCAGCGAAGTAAAAATCAAAAAATAGCGAAAAAGAGTTAACTTCACTTTAATGTCCAAATGGTAGGGTTTGAATTAAAAATTAAATCCGGCGTATCAGTAAATAAGCGTTCAGCCATCGCTTGACTACAACGCGTTGCAACTGCTTCAAAGGCTTCTTTCATCTTACAAGGACGACGCGTTAGATTGTGCATATCGGAAGCAACAATAGTGGCCTCATGAGCTTCAATTAATTGCCAAGCTAGTTTTTCTGATCGTTCACCAAAATCACCCAGTAAAGAAGCCGCCGTGATTTGTAATAAGCACCCTCTTTGTTTAAAGGGACGTAATAGTTCAGGAAATTTCCAAAGATCTCGATTCCGCTCAGGGTGAGCAATCATCGGTTGAATATTATTTTTGATTAACCAATCGATTAACTTTTCACTACCCGGTGGAATATGACTATGTGGGAACTCGATTAAAAGTAAATCAGATCCCTGCCATTCCCCCATAAAGGGAAGTTGCTTAGTTTTGGCAAGTAATATAATTTCAGGGCAAATACGAACTTCGGCGGCATAAGCAACAGCAGTATTTATTTGTTCTTTTTGGAATTTCAACGTTAACTCTGCAAATGCTTTTTTAATGCTAGCGAGATCGTTGTCGAAAGTACCAAAATGAATGTGCGGTGTGGCTAGCACTTTAGTGACACCGCTTAGTGCAGAGTGATTAACGAGTGCGATGGCATCATCTACTGTAGATGCGCCATCGTCGATACCCGCTAAAATATGACTATGAAGATCAATCATTAACTAGGCTTAGACTCAGGCTGGTTCTCTTGGCCATAACCGTAATAGTCATAATAACCTTGGTAACCCTCTTTCCCGCCTTTTTTAATATTGACTCGGTTTAAAACAATGCCATCAATTTTTGCATCAATTTCAAGTAAACGAGATAAACCTTTTTTAACAACTGCTTGCTTAGTAGATTCAGAGCGGACAACATAAATAACTGAGTCTGCTTGCTTCGCTAAAACAAGTGCATCACTCACCGCTTGCGTCGGTGGTGAATCAATAATAATACGGTCGTACTTATCTTTTAATACCAACATCAGCGCATCAAACTTCGAGTTTGATAGAAGCTCTAACGGATTTGGTGGGATGAAACCAGCAGGTAAGACATCTAAGCCAGATTTGTCATCACGTATGATTAGATCATCAAGTTTTTCAGTACCTGAAATAAGGTTTGATAAACCTGCCTGATAAGGTGGTAAATTCAAAATTCGAGTAAAGCTTGGACGACGCATATCAGCTTCAATCAACAAGGTTTTTTCCATCTGCGCCATCGCAAATGCAATATTTAAAGATGTTGTTGTTTTACCTTCGCCAGGAATAGATGAAGTAACAACTACAACCTTATGATCATTATCTAAATGTGACAGAACAAACCCCGTGCGCAACGTTCTGATTGCTTCAGCAAAGCCCTTATTTTTTGAATCGAAATAAGCATGCATTGGTAACTGTTGTTTACGTTTAAGTTTTATTAGCGGTAATAATCCAAGTAAACGCATCCCCAATTTTGATTCTACTTCTTGGGCAGTTCTAAAACTGTCATTAAGCGCGTCAAGCACAAAGGTTAAAACAACCGCAAAACCAAATGAAGCAACAAATGCTAATATAACAAGAAGTTTCTTATTTGGCTTAGCCGGAATTAACGGTATTTCAGCGGCATCAATAATACGTGCTTGTTGTACTTCTAAGTCAGTCGTTATCGCCATCTCTTTATAACGTGTTAGAAATGTTTCATATAAATTTCTGTTTGCATCAACTTCACGTTTAAGTTTTAAGTAACCCTGCTCTTTATTTGTGACCGTTTGAAACTTCTGCTTTTCTTTACGTAACTCTTGCGCAAACCGGCGCTCGTTATCTTTAGCTGCTTTAAGCCCTTTAGCAATTCCTTTTACCAACTTGTTAGCTTGCAGCGTTAACTGTTGTTTTACACCCGTTAATTGCGCACGAGCAGCGATTAATTTAGGGTGTTTTTTACCGTATCTAAAACTCATCTCAGAGAGGTTTTTTTGCGCTTCTATCTCAACACGTTTTATCTCTTTAATAAGCGGGTGATTGCTTATCTCAGGTAAACTCATTAATGAATCAATGTCGTTACCTTCTACCTTACTAACAAAAAGATAAATCGTTTCAGCCTCGAAACGGGCTTTCTTAGCTTTGAGGTAACTCTCCGTTAAGCTTTCTAGTTCATCACTCGCAATACTACGAACACCTTTTGACTTAATATCAATAAGGTTTTCTTTTATACGATAGGCTTGAAGATCTGTTATCGACGCCTCGAGATTAAAACGCAGTTCATCTAATCTATTTCTTAACCAATCGGCAGCTTTTTTAGTTGAGTTTAATTGCCCTGACATCTCTTGTGTTATGTAGATTTCAGCAACAGTATTAGCAACAAGTGCTGCTAACCTAGGATCCGTTGCTTCAAAAGAGATATTAACTAATTGCGTTTTTCTAATGGGGCTAATAATCAACCGTTTCTGAAACGCGCCAATTAACTGAACTTTCGCACGTCGCGCATCAAAAACATCTTCTTCGTGAGTACGTACATCTTCAATAGGCAAGAAAGATTTTATAGTTGATTTGAGCTGAGATAATAAGCCTACTTTTCCATCAGACATAAATTCTTTATGATAAGCAAGATCAAGTTTATCGATAACTTGTTCTGCCACAGCTCGAGATTTCAATATCTCAAACTGGGTTAAAAAATATTCTTTGCGCGAAGTATCTAAAGAATAAACAGTATCAATAGAGACTGTATTTTCAGTATTCGCTTTAATTAACAATGATGCTGTTGATCGATAAATGGGGGTTAGTCCAGCAACAAAAATCGCGACTAACAATGTGGTAAAAAAAGCAAAACCAACGATCTTCCATTTAGACTTCATAACGATAGTCCAATAGACCTTTAGGTCGATAATTTGCTCTTGCGGGTTACTTGATTGATTAACTAACTGCATAATTTTGTAGAATCCATTTCTTGCTACTGTCTAAAAAAAACTCTGTTCAATAGTGATGATATCACCAGGTGAAACCGAATAAGTTAGCTTAACATTGTCACTTTTTTTAGCTGCATTATGTGACTGCTTAATAAATATTTTTGATACAGATGCTCGCTCGGTTAAACCGCCAGCAAGAGCAATGGCCTGATCTATATTTAAGCCGGGTTTATAAGGGTATGCACCTGGTTTTTTTACTTCACCATGAATATAAAAAGGACGGTAGCTAACAATATCAACCTGTACGGAAGGATTTAAAAGGTAATCACCTTGCAAACCATCATGAATTATTTTTTGTACCTGAGGAGCCGTTTTACCGGTGACTGAAATTAGGCCAATAAACGGAAAATTTATTTTCCCGTTATCATTAATGGTCATTTCAATCGTTAAATCCGGCTCATCATAGACCAGTATTTTTATCTCGTCCCCGGCGCCTAAATTATAGCTATTTACCTCTGTAGCCGAGAAGGCTATAGAGGTAAAAAAAGACATTATTAGTAATAAATATTTCATCATAAAGCAACCACAACACCTATATTGGCAGCATTTTTGTCGTAACTTATATTGGCAGCAGTGGAATCTTTAGTTGTAAATTCATAACCCGCAGTCACTTTTAACCAACGTGTAAAACTATAATCAACGTAGAATAATGCATTACTGGTATCATCACTACGTGACGCTCCAATATAATCTTCATTGCTATAGATAAACTGCACACTAGAGTTTAATTTTTCTGTCCAGTTATGATCCCAACCAATAGATGCACCTAATACCTCAATGTAATCACCGACTGTATCACTATCTTCAGCATCGCGATTTAGATGAATATTAAACGTTGAGTACTCTACGGGCTTCCAAGCTAAACCAATATTAGCAGTGTTGCCAGAGAAGCTTTCTCGGTTATCATTATCAAAGGTTTTATATTGATAACCGGCTTTCATCGTACCCGTTGTTTTACCTAGACCTTTCCACTTCAAACCAATGAGCGCACGGCTATCGACATTATCACGAGAATCAGAGTTTACTCGTAAATGATCATATTGAATATCAGTAGAAAAAAGATCAAAAGTTAAAAAAGTGACATCTCCGACTTGGTAATCAGCATCGGCAAAAAATCGTAAACCGTTTGAATCACTGTACTTTGTTTGTTCAACAAAGTTTTGGTAGGTTTTGTTACCGTAAGCAACACCACCACCAATACGCATCAACGAAGTTAAGCCACCATACTGATAATAACCACGCGCTGTGAGTGCATTGTATTTTAGAGGCTCTGCGAAAAAGTTAGGATTAGTTTCCGTTAATCCGTCACCTCTATCTTCATGCAAGTTTGCAAAGCCGAATTTAAAGTCTGTACGATGTTTAGCACTAAATTCAGTATGAGCAAGCAGCGCAATATTATGGTCTAAGAAATTATCTTCGCTACCTTTGGAGTATGTTGCTGAAGTTAGCTCATATAAACCGCCGTAACGATTGATACCGTCATCTGTACCAAACTTAATTGACGGTTTTAATATGTAGATCGATGAACTAGTGCTATTAAATTCATCGTTATAAATATTATCATCATAACGAACACCAGCAGTAACTTGTGGAATAATTGAAAAACCATCGGTTAGCTCGTAAGGAGCCGGTTCAAAGTTTTGTGCAAAAGCGCTTGAAACACTCATTGCAATAATTGATACAGCAGGTAAAAATTTCATTTTCATCCCTAAATATGTTTACTGAATAGATTAGTAATAACAGTTTGTTATTAAGTAAATATGAATCTTTGAAAAGATCTCTTATTTTATGATTAATAGTTTAACAAGCACCCATTATTGTGAAATTAATAAGCATTCTTGTTAATAAAGCCTTTGAATATGGTTAAAAATATAATTTTAATGTCGAACAAAATTGACCAGTTACGAATGTATTCGAGATCAAAATCAATACGTTTTTCCATCTTATCAAGTGTATCTGTTTCACCGCGCCAGCCATTGATTTGTGCCCAGCCAGTAATCCCCGGTTTTACTTTGTGGCGTAACATATAAAAGTCAACCAAATTGCGGTATTCCTCATTATGAGCAACTGCATGTGGACGAGGCCCAACTATAGACATCTTCCCCTGTATGACATTAATAAATTGAGGAAGCTCATCAAGGGAGGTACGCCTTAAAACCGCGCCTAACTTAGTAATACGCGCATCCCCTTTTGTTGCTTGTTTTACAACCGCACCATTATCAGCTACGGTCATAGAACGAAACTTCCAAACCTTAATCGCTTTGCCATCCAAGCCGTAACGTAGCTGTTTAAAAAATACCGGACCACGAGAATCCAATTTAATAAGCATTGCAATAACTAGCATCGGAATTGCAATACCACAAAGAATTAAGATAGATCCAACCATATCTTCAATACGCTTTGCAAGTGAAGCAAGGCCACTCAAAGGCGACTCATAAACACTAATCGTTTGCGTATTACCTACATGGGTTAAGCGAGCGTGTAATAAGTTAAAAGTGAAGAAATCCGGCACTAAGTGCACGTCAACCGTGGTATCACCTAGCTCTCGTAAAATGGATTCAATACGTTTTTGTGCTGCAAGAGGTAATGCGATATAAACGACATCAAATGCTCCTTTTCGAGCAAGCTCAACACCCGAATTCACCCCACCTTTTAAGTGTTCTCGGTACTCTTCCGGTAAACGTTCAGGTTCACGATCATCAAAAAAAGCATCTAAGGTAAAACCTGTTTCAGGATGATTAACAAACTCATTCGCCAGACGTACTCCTGAAGTCGTTAATCCAAATACAGCAACTTTACGCGTATTTAGGCCTTGACGACGTCGTTTGAATAGATATAAACGAAATAGCATTCTCCATATAACCAAAGAAAATGCAGTGCCGATGAACCAAAACCCGATCACTAGACGAGATAACTCAACACTTGTTTTACTAAAAAATAGATAAGTCACCACTGCAAAAACAGCAATAGCCCAACTAACAAAAGTGTATAACGCAAGACGAGAAGAAGAGCCCGTTCTCCATGAACGATATAACTGTAAGCTTTCGGCAAAAAGGAAAAAAGCGATGGACGAAATTAAACCTATCACTATATAACTATCGCTTAATTCAATTGAATATGCAGCTATGGAGAAAAGTAATACGGCCTGAATGATTATAAAATCAACAATTCGGTATAAAGCAGAAAATTGATTAATATTATCCTTAACGTAGCTTTGCTGTGGCATGAAGTCCCTTTATTTATTAACGCATTAAATTGCAATTTGAAAGTGTGAGCAGAATAACAAAGTACATTCTATTTGACAATATTTTTACTTACTAAGTTATATCATTTTGTATGTGTTTTTTTATAATTACATAAAGAACAGTGGTAGATAAGACATTTATATCGTGGAAAAATATATTCTTACTTTTAAGGAAGGTATTAGAAAGAGACTTTGAATTATTTAAACGGCTATAGCAAGGGAGGGCATTATACTTTTGAATGCAAAAAACACTTCGCTTCACTCATTTTAAAGTGAAGCAAAGTATTTTCATTAACAGAGCTTAATCGCTACCAAAAAGATCACGAGTGTAAACTTTATCACTTACATCCATGATTTCAGGCACCATACGATTAGCAACAATCACGTCGGAAAACTTTTTAAATTCGTTAAAGTCTTTAATTACCTTAGAATGGAAAAATTCATTTTCTTCCATAACGGGTTCATAAACAACAACTTCAACGCCTTTTGCTTTAAGACGTTTCATAATCCCCTGCACACTAGAGGCGCGGAAGTTATCAGAGCCTGCTTTCATGATGAGACGATATATGCCTACGACTTTAGGATCACGTTTTAAAATTGAATTTGCAACATGGTCTTTACGCGTTGAATTTGAGTCAACAATGGCATTAATCAAGCAGTTAGGCACATCTTGATAATTCGCACGTAACTGCTTAGTATCTTTTGGTAAACAATAACCACCATAACCAAATGAAGGGTTATTATAATGATTACCAATACGTGGGTCTAAACCAACTCCACGGATAATTTGCTCAGTATCTAAACCGTGAGATTCTGCGTATGAATCAAGTTCATTAAAGTAAGCGACACGCATTGCAAGGTAAGTATTAGAAAATAATTTTACGGCTTCAGCTTCTGTTGAATTAGTAAATAACATTTCTACATTTTCTTTTTGAGCGCCCTGTGCAAGTAAATTTGCAAATACTTTAGCACGTTCAGAAACCTCACCAACAATAATACGCGAAGGATGCAAATTGTCGTATAACGCACGACCTTCTCTTAAAAATTCAGGTGAAAAGAGCAGGTTTGAACAATTCAATTCTTGAGCAATACGTTTTGTATAACCTACCGGCACTGTCGATTTAATGACCATTACTGCATCTGGGTTAATATCCATAACAATCTTAATAACCGCTTCTACTGAGCTTGTATTAAAATAGTTATTGATAGGGTCATAGTCAGTAGGTGTGGCGATAATAACAAAATCTGCATTTTCGTAGGCAAGATGAGCGTCTAATGTAGCCGTTAAATTAAGACTTTTATTTTTTAAGAAATCTTCTATTTCCACATCAGAAATCGGGGATTTTTTATTATTAATCAGTTCAACTTTATCTTTGATAATATCAACAGCAACAACTTCATTATGCTGTGCTAACAGTACTGCATTCGATAAACCTACGTAACCTGTTCCTGCAATTGCAATTTTCAAAATCGGCCCTTTAAAATTTAGAAACAAAAAAGGCTTCAATTGAAGCCTTTTTTTATATAATTTACAATACAAATATAATGTTTTTTACAAGATATTATTCACTGACATCAGAAATGTATGTCCAAAACCTATTATCAGTTTTGTCCGTAGGGAAATACCAATAGCGACTATCATTTCCTAAACCAGACAATTTAAACAGTTCATCGTCTCCATTGTAAGGATTCTCGTATAAATAAATATCACCCATAGTACCTAATCGGTCATTACTGCCCCATTTTTTTTATAAACAGGCTCATTACCCTTCTTTATCGTACTTGAACGATAGCTATTGTTGTTTAACCAACTATTTTTTTCAATTCGAGGAATGGTTCCATCTTGATTGATGTTAGTCATATGAAAAGAATGTTGATTCCAAATACGGGTCGCATTTACCCATGGTTTATTAATATCTGCAGATTCGTAAACTAGAACACCTGTACTGATATTATAATCCCCGACTTGATTGTTTGACACAATAATCATTTCTGCATTGTTATCCCCCTCTAAATCAACAACAATAGGGTATTCCCAAAGCGTCGCTGTTGAATTAGGTACTTGATATAACTCCTTGCCTGTTAAGCCATCAACAATAGCAACTTTATAATGGTCCTGAATAATGACTTCATCGCGCCCATTATCGTTAAAGTCGTAAGAGCTTAAACCGATTTTACCGCTACCCATATCATCCATTGCATATTGCCAAACAAGATCACCATTAGCATCTAACATGTCGACAGAAGTATAACCAGCATAGACGATACCAAGTTTATTATTGCCTAAGAAATTTGAGACTGCCTGTGCTCCACCACCATGGTTTTTAATACCATCCTTTCGCCATTTCACATTGCCATTGTGTTCAAGTAAAGCAATAGTATGTTCCGTTGCATAAACACCAGGGATTGAAACAACAATTTCAGGCTGAGGGTCAGTATCAAAATTCGCTACAGATGAAAACCAAGGTGTATCATGACCAGTAAACTGCCACAACAATTGACCATTAGAGTCAAATAGTGAGCCAGCGGCTAAGATTTCTTGTTTGCCATTATTATTGCTATCAAAAGCAATTGAATCTGCAGACCAACTATGTGAAAAAAGTAACTGACCAGAAGCATCAATAACTGACTTTCCTACAAGGATTTCAGCAATACCATCATTATTAATATCGGAAATTGTAATATTGCCAATAGACTTATCGATAAGAGGAATAACCTTCTGCGTCACACCATTGTTATTTGCAATTCGTAAAACCCCTTCTTTTCCATCAGCAACTAAAACTTCAATAATGCCATCACCATCTAAATCCGCAACTGCGGGACTAAAGCGAGGGTCAGCTAATAAAATTGAATCATAATTCCAGAGTTCTTGCCCATCAATACCACTTAACGCGCGCACAATACTTGGCGTTGTATATTCTTTACCCTTGTAAGTAGTAATAATAATGTCTGCAACATCCTGGTTGTTAATAAAACCATCGAGATTATCATCATTAAGTTGAGCGACAACAGGAGTAATCATGACTTGATTAAATTCAGGCATAAAGTCAGGCGCATCCCATTTCCACTTAACTTGAGCAGTAATAGGTTGAGCTTCTTTTTCCCATGGAAGTATGCCTTGGAAAGGCTGATATTGAAGTTTAATTGAGCCTTTAAATTTTCTAGCAATAATACCTGTTTTCGATATACCTTGAGATGCAATCACATTTGCATTTGGTGCAAGTAATAAAAGAGGAAGGCTCCCCGCAACTTTTACATTTTCAGCTTGGGAAAAGTTAAAAATTGTTTTATCACTATATGCTTCAAAAGCATTAAGATTTACATAATTAAGTTGAAAAGAACTTTTTTCACCCTCTATATTAACGACAATAGTTGCATTTTCAGGAACACATTGTAAATCTACTTTGTAAGCATTCTTAAGTTTTGTTCCATCAATTGAAAAGACCTGTACATCATTCTCACAGTCACCAGAAAGATGAATCGCTCCCCACTTATACTCAGTCGAACCAGTTAAGTCTAAGTCAATTAATTTTTTAGAGGTTTCTATATATAAAGTTTCTAATACTTTAAAGTCTATTGGCAATGTACTGTAATCTGTAATTGAAGCCCCTACTTGCAGGTTTTTCTCAACTGAAGTACTTAATTTTTCAATCCTACCTTGTACAATAATACTACCTTGATTTACAACACCACGCTGATATTTTAAATCACCACCTACGATGAGTGAATTATCTTCAGGAAGAGTATTCTTCGCTAAGTTACTAATCTTGTAACCCGTTAATTTTGCGTTCTTTGCAATCGCTAAAGGTCCATTACTGTTCGAATATTTAGAATTGAAATTTCCAAATACGAGCGCGCTATAATCCGTTTGTAGCGCATTAACAGTTAGCGAAACACTTGCTAAAGAAATGACTGATATTAATTTTTTCATCCATGTATCCCTTTTATAAAAAAGAGATAATACAACGAAAGTAACTACAAAAAAACAGGTATTTGACATTTACTTGCTACGCAGTTAAAGGTGACATTTAAATGACAAAAAAGCAATCTAACGTATTAGATTGCTTAAGCAACATTATAATCAACAACTTTTTTATTCATAAAAAAAAGACTTCAATGAAACGGCTATAAATAAGTTAAAAATCATTTTAAAGTCGCTGAACGATAACTATTATTATCAAGCCAACTATTCTTCTCACGCAGAGGAACTTGGCCATTTTGATCAATATTAGTCACATGGAACGAATGTTGATTCCAAATGCGTGTTGCATTTTTCCAAGGTACAGATAAATCAGCAGATTCGTAAACAGTTACACCATGGTTAATTTTGTAATTATAAATTTGATCGTTAGCAACAACAATCATCTCTGCATTATCATCCCCTTCTAAGTCAACGACAATCGGGTACTCCCATAAAGAGCCAGTTGAATTGGCCACTACAAACACTTCTTTACCCGTTAAACCATCAAGAATGGCTACTTTAAAATGATCTTGAATGCTAACTTCATCGCGGCCATCTGCATTAAAATCAAATGCACTTAAGCCAATCTTTCCACTGCCTGCATCATCCATTGCCACTTGCCATACTAACTCACCATTTGCATCCAACATATCAACAGAGGTATATCCAGCGTATACAATGCCAAGCTTGCTTTTACCGAGGAAATTAGACACTGCTTGTGCACCGCCACCGTGACTTTTAATATTTTCTTTTATCCATTTTACATTACCATTGTGCTCTAACATTGCAATAGTGTGTTCTGTTGCAAAGGTCCCAGGGGTAGAAACTACTATTTCAGGATCTAAATCAGCATCAAAATTTGCAATAGATGCAAACCAAGGCGTATCCGCTCCTGAGAATGCCCATAATAATTGACCATTTTTATCAAACAGAGAACCCGCAGCTAACACTTCCTGCTGTCCATCATTATTACTGTCGAAAGCAATTGAATCGGCAGACCAAGAATGTGAAAATAAGCGATCGCCATTAGCGGAAACAACGGTTTTACCCACCAATATTTCAGCAATGCCATCATTATTAATATCAGCAATATTAATGTTGCTAATTGATTTATCAACCAGTGTTATTAATTTTTGTTGCTCTCCTTTGTGATTTGCTATGCGCAACAGCCCCGCTCTTCCATCAACAACTAACACTTCAACAATACCATCGCCGTCTAAATCTGCAACTGCAGGAGAAAAACGTGGATCAGCTAATAGGGTCGTCTCATAGGCCCACAATTCATCACCATCAATTCCACTCAATGCACGCACAATGCTTGGTGTTGTATAAGCTTTTCCTGCATAGGTTGTGACGACAATATCCGCAACATCTAATCCGTTAATGACACCATCATTATTATCATCATTCAATTGAGCAACAACCGGTGTGATCATTATCTGATTATACTCAGGCATAAACGGACTTGCGTTCCAGCGCCACTTAACCTTTGCATTGATAAGTTCAGCTTCTTTTTCGCCAGGTAGTTTACCGTTAAAAGGATGATAATCTAAATACATTGAACCTTTCCAACTATTGGCAATAATACCAACATTAGAAGATCCAGAGGGTGCATCGATATCCGCTTTAGGTGCTAGCACCATGCCTTCTAACGCAACACCAGAAATAGTCACTGAAGTTGCTTCATATAAATTAAATATGGTTTGTTGGCGAAATGGCGTAAAGTCAGTAAGGCTAATATTACTTAATGGTTTAAAGTTAGGTTTATCACCACTGACATTCACAATCACAGTTGCACCATCGGGTACGCAACTAAGTGCTAATGTATGTGCTTTTTCAAGTTCAAAGCCATCAAGATTAAATACCTGAATATCGCTTGTGCAATCACCATCAAGGTAAATCCCCCCCCACTGCAAAGTAACCGTACCTATGTTTTGTAACTGGCTTAAGGTTTCAGAATAATCAATACTGCTTTGCTGTAAATTATTAAAATCAATAGGTAATGTTGCTAAACCAGTAATCATCGCACCATCAGCAAGCCCTAAATATACCGTTTCAGAGACGTTGTCGACATTACCCGTAACGGCAGCACTACCTTGGTAAATTCGGCCTCCTTGATAAGAAAGCTCTCCACCAACAATTAACGAGTAGTCATTGTTGGGAAAGAGCACATCGTCAGACATAATGCTGTAACCATTTAGATTAGCATTACCCCCAACGGCCCCATACTAGCGGAGTGAGGAGAAGTAAAGTCACCAAAGACTAAGG
>NZ_PJBZ01000114.1 GCF_002835995.1 Psychromonas sp. Urea-02u-13
AACCAGTCTAAGGGAGCTTATTTCCGTATCATCTTCACCATCATTGACATGCGTAGTTAACGGGTAATTCATGTCATATTTCGTTCTTAAATCTGGATCTACAAAAGCATTTTTGACTACTCCAGTAGGCATCCAATCGTAAGATGGATTTGGAGATTTTAAAGGATGATCTCTGCGTTCTCTTTCCTCTAGCTCTATGCTCATGCCTTGTATCCTCGTTGATTTTTATTAAGTTATTTATCAGAACAACGTATTAATTTAGAAGAAAATAGCACCAGGTTAAAAATAAATCAAGAAAAGGTCTTTTTTAAGCGAAAGGCGGTATCAATTATTTTTTGCGTACCGAGTGAGTTTATCATCTCGTTTTAATAAATGGGGTGGGTTAAATTTAAATTGTATGGAGGATTTTAGTACCTTAAAAAGGTACTCTGCAAAGTAAAAGTTAACACTGTTATTTAAAGCATGGCTCTCCGCTTTCGACACACTGTAGTGGTGCAGTGAATTTGTCCACTTAATTAAAACCGTCAGGGTCAGATATTGCGTTTTGCCTTTTGGAGCAAAAGATAAGACCTGATAACCATATAGTAAGTTCTTACGATTCACGTTCAAGCTTAGAATGTATGTTACACAGATAGCTAAAACGAAGCTTTTAAAATGAAACTAAACTACTAAGAACCAGGTCTGAATGGCACTGCATTAAGCTATAAACTAAGTTTTTTCAGTCTGTTACATAACATATTTAATTTTTCATATTTTCTAAAGCAGAATAAAACAGACACTTGGTGAGTTAGACTGAATATGAAATTTATCTCTAACCCCTACCGATTATAAGTTTTAGGCTTAATGCAGTGCCATTCGGGCCAGGTCTTTAATCTTGAATTTTCCTCAATTGAAAGTTGATTTTCTAACTCGCTATGTGCCCCATAGCGACTTAGAAACTAAAAATTTGTGGAGAATATGTCTAAACGAATACATTCTATGTGAAAACGCAAACAGATATTCACTGATCTACTTAGGATATATAAGTCTAAAACAGAAGTAGCAGGCTAAATCGTATTTTCAAGTAAATAATGGGGGAGGTTATTCAGTCGTTGAGTGAGCATAATATAAAAAGCGTACACACCATATACATAGTATGTACGCTTAGCTTTTTAAGAAATCCCTGTGAACATTGAGCTGTCACTCACTCGTACGAATACATGGTTTTTACTATATACCCAATTAAGGGGCTAGGGTTTCAATTTCCGTTGGTTTCGTGAGTGGTAAACTGAATTGCGTTATTTACCACTGTATTTTTCAATATTGGTAAGGTTCACTTGTGACACTGGTAAACCTTACGTTGGGTTATTTATAATCTGGCACAATTTTTTTAATGGTGGTAAACCCGATAATCTACGACACTTTTTACAAATTGGCTTTTCACTGTTAATCGCTTCTTCTGAGGATTTAAAAGGACGATTATTCATCCACAAGGTTTTACCGCAATAAGCCTCCCAAATATGCCCCTGCTGCTTAGAGGTACTTGTTTGATTGTTAATGATACAAGGCATAGATATTTCCTAAAATTCCGTTAATTTCCAGCATTTTTTTAAAACAGACCTTTCCTTTTGTTATTTGCACTTCTTCTGGCAATGTAAGGAATTTCTTTTCAAATTGTCTAAATGTAGGGCATAGAGACTCACTTTCTTGCATAGTTAAAGCTAAACAATCTCTTTGGGATGCGCCTAGTGATTTTGATGTGTCACTGTTTGATGTGAGCAGTTGTATAACGAGGTAGTTATGTTTTACGTAATCAGTATCACATTCAGCAGAATAAACGTTAATAGACACCAAAAGGCTAAGTATTATAAATAGTTTCATCATCCTCTTTTCCCGTTGTTTATAGTTTTTATTGCGAAATGAGAAATGAGGCAAAGAGACAGTGCCATAATAATCAAGACATAGTGAACCCCAAAGAAAAGGCCAAAGAACACAGCAATTATTGCTAATATAAGACTGAACATATTTATTCCTTAAGTACCAATTTATGGTATTTCGTTGTCGTGAACGGTCGTTTACCAATGCTCTTTTTTTGAAAAACGCCTAAATAACATGCTACAAATTATCCTTTATTTTGAAGTGTGACCTTTGCAATATTCATCATTGCCAACACTCGATATAAGACATTCTTCACAAGCCTTTTTTACTATTTTTGAACAAATCGCGCTACTTATGCCAAGCGAGTTTTTTATACTCTCAAAACTAAAATTAGAATGCGTGTGGCGGTTAGTTAAAATATCACCAAACGCCAACCAAACTAAATCAAAATCAACGTACTTATCAGCAGAGTAATCTTCAATCTGAGCGCGTTTAACCCACTCCGCTTGCAGTTGGTTAAAATCATCTTCATCTAACGAGACAATGCCACTACTTAACATTTTGTTGCGTATTTCACTGATTTTATTCATTTTGATATTTTCCTAGTTCATCTTCTTGATGTTTTTGGTTATCTTCATGCCAAAAATCGCAACCATGATTGTTTTCATCAAACCATGTGGGGCATTTGTCTTTATCACAGCTAACCAAACCAACCGCCGCCAGATCGTTTATTACAGTTAGTAACTCTTGCCAATACTCAGGCTTAGTTGCGCTTTTATACCAAAACAACACCCTTGAATGGTAATCACCGCCCCAACTATGATTTGGCGCGGCAATTAAGTAAGTGTTCCAATCACCAGAGCTATCATCATGCTCAAGCTCACAATCATGGTGGATTTTCTTAAGTGCGCTTACACATTGCTGCTTAGTAGCAATTTTTGGAATTTCCGTTTAAATGATTGGTTACTTATATTTTGCAATTAATTTTGAATATGTTTTATATAGATTATTCAATCTAAAAACGCACATACCACCAATTAGAATCCCTACTATTAACGTTATGTAACCAAGTGGGTTTAAATTAAAAATACTTTCATCAGGGTAAGTTTGAAAATTAAATAACATATAACTTGTAAACAGCAATATCACACAAGCGAAACCAGACCAAAATGTAAAGTCATTAAAGGCAAGCGCCTTATATGTCCTTTTAATCTCTTCAATAGTTGTTTTAGCCATGATTTTTTCATTTTCCGTTGTCAGAATTACAGTTCTCCAATTGTGTTAAATTAATTATATTCACAATCTGAGTAATACTGTTGGAAATAATGTATAGCCTCAGATTTTGCTTGTTTTTTCGTTGGTGCATTTACTTCCCATAAACCTAATTTACACTCATAAATGTGTCTACTATTTTCATATTTATAGGTCGAGTTGTTAACAAAAGAACGTAAAAAAAAGAACTGCATATTTCAATTTCCGTTTGATTAAAAGTTACTACCCAAAAACCCCAATTAAGGGGCTAAGGTTTCAATTTCCGTTTAACTTGCGTGGGCGAATTTTTCTGCATAATTAGCGGCAACTAATGTAGCTAATTTTTCCGTTGGTTCACTAAAAGGTGTTCCACCATCAAAAGTAACGCTGCCACCAACAAAAGCATGTTCTCCAATATCAGATGAAAACAATCCCTTATATTGCGAAATAGTTAAATACTCACCCATTGAAAATTCTGATTTAAGGTCTATCTCTCCCCACAAAAAATCAGAAGATTCATTATCAACTGGATCATGAGCTTCAATTTTCAATGGCTTTAAATTAAGTTTATCTAATTCACTTAAAACCATCAAAGTGAAAGGCCATAAACCATTAGGCTTATCTGTCATTATCGTATTCCTCATTTTCCGTTAGACCTGAGCGAGTTCTGAACGCTCGTTAAAAATCGCGCAAGCAAACTCTCTACCTGCTTCTGTTAACGTCCACGCAAGCTTTAATGAACTTGTGCGGTACTTATTCAATAACTTGTTGCTATTAAGCGTGTGCCACATGAATAGCAACTTTGTTAAACTCCGTGGAGAACTAACGCTCTCGCTATGTTTCTTTGCTGAACACAGAAGTTCCAAAAGCCTCTTCCGATTTAATGCCTACTGGCGACAGCTCTTGTGACAAGGTTACTTCAATAGCTTCAATTGTAGGAAGCTTACTTTCTAATTCATCAGGAAGCATTTCAGACAGCTTGTACTCTGCAATGCCAATAGGAGATGTTTTGTTTCTAACTGCATATTCTGCAACTACTCGATTACGCTCTTTACACAACAAAAGACCTATTGTTGGAGCGTCCTCATCGCGTTTAAGTTCACCATCTACCGCAGCTAAATAAAAATCTAGTTGACCAATATCCTTTGGTGTTAGCTTCTCAGCTTTAAGTTCAACAACTACATAGCAGCGCAAATGAAGATGATAGAATAAGAGATCTATGAAAAAGTCATCTCCCCCTACATTGAGATTGTATTGCTGCCCAACAAGAGCAAACCCACTCCCCAATTCAAGCAAGAATGCCGTGACGTGCTTCATTAGTGCGGTTTCTATATCCCGTTCTAATGATTCATCTGATAGACCAAGAAAATCAAAATTATACGGATCTTTCAACGTCTGTGAAGCAAGCTCTGAAGCCGGTTTTGGTAAAGTGGAATTGAAATTATTGACTGCTTTACCCTGACGATTAATTAAACCACTCTCAATCTGATGAACTAACACAGATCTAGACCAGCCGTGCGAGATCGTTTTATTAGCGTACCAAATTCTTTTTTCAGAATCCTTAAATCGTTGCAGTAACACAAGGTTATGGCCCCACGGGATTTGTCCAACAGCCTGTTGGACAATTTTGTTTTCTTTGAAATCAGGCCAAGCAAGAGCAAAAGATCGCATATACATTAGGTTAGAGCGAGAAAGCCCTTTCATATTAGGGAATTCAATTTTCAAATCATTAGCCAATTGCTCGACGACTTTACCACCCCACCCAAGTTTTTTTTGATGATCAAGAATAGATTGTCCGATAGACCAATAAAGTCGGATCAAACTAGCGTTCACAGCGAGAGAGGCTTTCTGTTGTGAAGCTCTAACTTGGTTCTTGAGTGCTGATACCCATTCTTGATAGTCGTTATTTGTTGTTAAATGCATAACAAAATTTCCGTTAATGGTTAGGTTCAATTTTATTTTTTGAAAAATACCAAAAAACAAATATGTTAATTATTGGGAACAGGATAATAGCCAAGGGTTCAATTATCACTATTCCATTCACTGTGTTAACAGGAACAAATAAATATAAACCAAGCATAATCACATAACTGACATTCAATAATATGAACATCAAATAACCCTCGTAAGACTTCCAATTTCTAGCAACATAAAGAGAAGCAACTAGAGCCAATGCACCCGCTAAAATTATTAAAAATATCGTCATGTTTCAGTTTCCGTTGGGGCAAAAGCCCCGTTAAATCACTTTAATCCGTGTTATTAAACTGCGACCTGATCTAAGGTGTGATTTGTTCCACCAAAGTTCATTCTGTTATATAAATCTTTCACTATTGATTCATCCCATAACGAAACTCTGTTGTGAGTGAATTTCACTTGTTCAAAGCGGCGTTTTTCTGCTCTCGTAAGATCAGACCAATACAAGCCATTAATTTTCAACTTAGAATCAAAGAAATTTTGAAGAGTAAATAAACGTTGCAGACCATCAATAACCCATGCAGACATAGGTAATACATCACACTTCAATTCATCGTTTAGTTCTTCATCCCAATCAACAGCGTGAATTGTTAATGAGCCAATAGGCAACTCCATCCAAACAGATTCAATAAATGCTACTTGCTGCTCGTTTGACCAACATAACGGGCGTTGAAAAGGTGGTACAGGATAACCACAAACATACTGATCTGACACACTGGAATCTAAAGCCTTTCCCGCCTCTAATAACTCAAGATGCTTCTCATAGTGGTTCAAATACCATTCCACAGAGGAATCTACATTACGGCCTAAATCGGCTCTTTGTGGCAATCTGTTATTCATAGCTCGTTTCCGTGAATTAATTAGTTGCTAAAATTTCTAACACTTGAGTCTCAAAAGACTCTGCTGAATGTTCATCGCTAAATTCTTCAATAACTAACGATTCACCCTTTTCAAGAACAAAATCATATCCCTCATTTTCAGTCAGTAATTTTGCTTCATCAACTTTCTCAGCGTCAGTTAAATGCTCTTTTGATACGTGAATATAAAAACCGCTTGGATGAACTGCCATGATAAATCCTTAAATTCCGTTGATTATTTATCGCTTACAGAAGCATCCATATTAAATACTTTCAACATCACATAACCCATCGCGCAGATAGCTAACCCTGCAAAAAGAAGTGCATTTGATGTACCTGCAAAAATCCACAAAACTATATTTACTATTGCTGATAAGATTAAAATTGCGCGTATCATATATTATCCCTGTATTTGTCAATTCCGTTAAACGCACAACTTGAAGGCTACCTAAATGCTGGCCTTTTTTGTGTGTTGAAGTAAATTTTCTAGGGCACAATGTGCCCCAAACCGAGCTAGAAAGGCAACTCGCTTTCGCCCCCAAAGCGACTTAGAGTGGTGTAATTATTGGGAAGGAAAAAAGAAAGACCCTCGGGTCTTTTAATTTTAAGGGAGTAGAATTTTCCCTTTAAAATTATTAATACTTATTTACCACCAAGTAAAATATCTGGAACAACAGGAAGAGCAAAGTATTGTGCTATTTTATTATATTGCTTAGCTAATGACTGCACTTTGTCAACACCTTCACCAGTAGCTTTTAACAGCTTGCCAGTTTTATTAGTACCATCTATGCTTTCTTTGATAAAGTCGCTTACGCGAGTAAACTTGTCAATATGCTCTTGTGCCTGCTCTTCACTTTCAACTGTTTTAATATCTTCGAGTGATTGGTTGACTCTACTTAACTCCCTTTCAGCTCTTGGTACTAGAGATTTCAACTCAATATCTTGATTTATTTCAGGGGACTCTTGTAAGTCATCAATAATATCTTCCCCCCAATTCTTTAGGCTAGAAGTTAGTGTTTTTATTTCAACACTTATTGTTACTGACGTTTTCTGAGTGTTATTTTGTAAATTTTCTTGGGCATTATTTTGAGTTATCACAGGACTGGCATTCTGAGTCATTGTATTTTCTATCACCACAGTATTTACTCCTTCCATATTGTATTGTTTTAATCTTTGTTCTGGTTTTTGTATACCATTTAATAATTTAGTCACTGAATATTCTGTATCTAGTACTTCATCATATTGTTGATCTCTATCTAAATTCTGCATTATTCGTTTTTCTATGTTCACGAGGCGACGATAGGAGAGTAAGCTCTCTTTATCAACCATTGGGGATGTTAATGGCAAAAACTCTTCTAGGCCAATATTCTCATGTTGATAAGCATTATGAATTTCAGAAAAATAATTGCGAATTATAGTTAAAAACTCACGTTGCTCCCCGTCAGAAATTTGAATTCGAATTGTTCGATCTTCTTTATCTGCAGTTATAATTGCTTGGCTTCGTAATATACCATGACTTAATAAAACACCATTGCGCCAACTTTTTCCATCAACCCTATACTCATTACTTTTAACAATAAATCTAGGCATTAATTCGGGTGGCATATATCCTTTATATTGGTATATAAAATCAATTCCATCTTTTATTTCTGGGCTTATAAGGAGTTCTGTAGGTAATAGATCTGGTATCAAATATTTCGAATCTAGGCTGGTTTGGATATAATAACAAAGTTCAAATTGTTCCATGACTTTCATTAAATACTGGGTTTTATTACTATATCGTCCATCATTCCATTTCTCTTCAAGTATTTTTTCAGCTTCAAGCCTATTAATCACTCCATGTTTTTTTGATAATGTGTCTGAATTAAGAAGGGTATATATTCCTTCAGTAATCCAACTTGGATTTAGTACTTGTGTTTGCAGTTCTAGTAATTCATTAAAATGGATAACTAGTCCAAGATCATGCAGAAGGTTTAATAATATTACCTGTATTTCTTTCTTCACTACTCCATTTTTTTCGCATAATTCAATAAATATATCGTAACTGATATGGTCTTTTGTAATAGACCATTCTTCGATCTGCTCTTTAACTGAAGCCCAATTTTTTGCTAACAGAAATTTACACATTTCCATTTTAGCCACTTCTTTAATTATCTCCTCTTGTAATAATTCAATACCTACATTTTTTTTACAAGAAGTTCGATAAAAACCAACTATCTGAGGGTATTTTTTTTTGAGAGTTTGCTCTGCTAAATTATTATCATAATGTTCATCAACTTTATTAGATATCATAAAAATAGGGGAGTCTTTACTAACTGCCAACACCTGCTTCAACCATTGCTCAGGATTTTCATCTTTACGTCCATCTAGTACAATTAAATATATACAGCGCTTAGATAAAAATATTTGATGCGTGGCCCTCATTATCTCTTGTCCGCCAAAGTCCCAGCAATGAACCTTTATATCTGAATCGTAATGGCTCACAGGCCAAGGCCTAATAGCAATACCATCTGTTTTATCTTGTTTTGCATCAAAAGTATCATCGATAAAGCGATTAATTAATGAAGTTTTACCAGCGGCTCCTTCGCCAACTAGTACTAGTTTAGCTTCATTAAGTTGCTGAGTTTCTCCTTGCAAAGAATCAAAATAGTAATCTACAACGGTGTTTCCTTGATTTATTATTTCTAAGGGGGGAGATATTATTTTATTCCCGGATAGAAGGATTTCTTTTAGTGCATCATTTTCATTTTCAATTTTGTGAGAAAATACAAAGTGACTATTTTCATTTATTGATAATTCGAGCCCTAAAGATGTTATTTTTTCTGATAAAAAGCTGATATTGCAATCTTTAGCATTGATACTTATTAACTTAGGCAACCCACATAAGCAATCTAAGCAAGTAACTAAAGTTCCCTTACAATCTACCCGTATTAAATTGCTTAAACTACTTAATGTATCTAATGAACTTATTTTTGTTCCCCAAAATGAAACCTGTTGTAGGTTATTGAGCGAAGCAAGTGGTTGCAGGCTATCAATATCATTATTGCCGAATGCTAATGTGGTAAGTTGCGTTAACCCCTCAATACTAGACAAGCTTGTAATGCAAGTAGTCCAACATAATAGCGTTGTTAATTTCGTCATTTTAGATATCATTGATAGGCTCTTTATTTGTGAGCCGCCAACATTGAGATATGTTAATGAACTTAAATGCTCAATGCCCTCTAATTCATTTACATTTGATAGCTGGCATGAAAAGCTTTCCAGATAAGATATTTTTCTAAGCGGCAACAATGACTCTATTTTAGATCTCTCTACATTTAAACTTATTAGCCCCTGAAAGTTATCTATACCATCAAGGCTAGTTAAATTCCCTCCTCCCAAATCAAGCTTTTTTAACTTTGAAAAGTGGGCTATCGTTTGTAATGAGCTTATTAAACAGCCGTTTATATTAAGGACCTCTAATTCTGTTAACTCTATATCCCCAAGGAAGTCGACATCAAGACCTATAATAGAAATACTCAAATGAATTAAATCACCTGAGTTATTTAATTCATATATATCTCTTGAGTAAATGTCCCTACCAGGTTCATGAGCGATAATAAAAGCATTAATAGTATCAATAACCTCTTGAGCTTTTTTGTTCGGTATTTTTAATGAATCTTTGGAAATTAAAGCGCTTTGCATATACAAGGAAGCCTATATTAAGTTCAAGTTGTTAATCATTATTTATGAGGTTACTTTTCCATGGCATATTTATCAAACAATAAGACTCATAAGTATGCGTTAATGCAAGAAAACATATCGGGAAAATCCAAAGGAGGTTAGTAAATTTGGCCATGTTTTTAGAGGTCGTACTTAAGATTTCCTAAGTCGCTATGTGCCCCTTAGCGCCTTAACAAATCTATTTGAGGCTTGTAATTAAAGATAAAAGACCTCCTTCACTGCTACACATTATTCTTCTTTGTTAGAAAATGCCTATAGCCACAACCCCAAAAGGTTTAAAATATACGCAGTGCTCAATCACCTAATAACCCACTTTGGCATGCTTTCAACAACTGTCCTGCCAAATCATCATCATTAATCGCACGTGATATGGCAACGCCACCAATTAGGATCACCGCTTTTTGTAAAGCTTCTGCTAACTCTAATGGATGTTCATGATCCTTATTTTCAACTAAACGATTAACAAAACCTTTAAATACTTTTGTATAAGCATCGCGTACTTGTGTATCACGTTGAGTAATATCGGTAACCATAAAAGCTAAAGGACAACGAACAAACTCTCCTTCTTTATGGTTTGTACTTAAATAGCTTTTTACAAAAGCATCAGTAGGAGTATTTGAAAAAAATGTCGTAATTTCGCTTGCTGAATTCATAACAGCTTCTGCGTATAAGTCAGATTTTGACTTGAAGTGGCTATAAAATGCACCTCGAGTTAATTCTGCATCAGCCATGACTTCATTGATACCTACTAGCTCATAACCATGCAAAGAAAATAATTTAGCTGCACTACGCAGAATTCGTTGTCTTGTTAATGTTTTATGATCAGTTTGCCATGCCATATTTTTACTCTCTTTGATTACTTTTTATCACATTAGGGAATGTAGTCTGGCACAAAATTAAAATATGTTCTTGAACATATTTTAACTACAAATATGATAGAGCTAAACCCATTCAAAAGAGTTAACTCAATGACAAATAAACCCCATATTTTTGGCCCACAGTTCAGCACCTTTGTTCGTAGCGTAATGCTTTGTTGTGAAGAAAAAGAAATTGAATACAGTATCGGACTTTCATTAGACAATAAAACGATTGAACGTAAAAGCGAAGCTCACTTCGAAATCCATCCTTTTGGTAAATTCCCCGCACTCATTGATGGTAAGAACAGAATATTTGAAACCGCGAGTATTTGTCGATACTTGGATGAAAAATATTCTGGTATTGCCTTGCAGTCTTCTAATATCGATGAAAAAACAATAGTTGATCAATGGAGTGCAGCAATTTCTACCTATTTAGATAAGATACTAGTAAGAGACTATTTATTAGAATTTGCTTTTCCAAAAGGTGAAAATGGAACAATAAGAATGGAAGTATTAGCAGAAGCAGAACCTCAAGTACTTCAAGCTTTAAATAAATTGGAATTATTAATCGAAAATAATGATTTTATTTGCGGAAAACAATACAGCATAGCCGATGCGTTATTAACGCCTATGTTAGATTATCTTTTCTTTCTACCCGTTAAAGATCGTATCTTCCAATCAGTTCCCAAACTGAATAATTATATTCAGCGTATGCAACAAAGGCCTTCAGGCGTAAAAGTATTAACCCATCAAGCTAAATAAGTAAATCCAATTAGCTTTATTTTTACTTTCAATAATACAAACAAGGGAAACAGTTAACGAGCGAGTCAGAATAGCAACTCGCTTTCGCCCCCATAGCGCCTTACAACACCAAAAAAATATGTTACCTACTATCGTAAAAACGAAATTGCTTCATTTGGCTATTTAGGCTTGAAAAGAGCACTAAAGATGAAAAGCGTTTTATGCTCAAAAGCGTCATTAAAAAACAAAGTTTTCCATCCGCTATTTCAGGTGAATATCGATTGGTTAACTGCTGTTTTTAAAACATTTGTCTTAGTTTGATGATGAAACAGTTATTTATGTAATAAAAAGCCCCTACTTAACATAACAGTAATTTTGTGCACAGATCCTACTGGTGTTGATATGAATGAATATAAAATCCATCGCAATCTCCAGTTTCACCATACTTAAGATTATCCCAATATTTAGTCATATCTTTTTTTAAGTGGTAATTATGATCTCGCCAACCACAAAAAGTTACTTCACCTGATTTGGTAATCCAAGCGTATTTAAAATATCGATTTCGTTTTAAGGTGCGGATATTCTCCTGATTTAAAGGCAAGCAAACAACAATAAGTCGTTCATGTCCTTTAATTTTCTCAAGACGCAGATCTACGATTTGAGAAAATTTATGGCAATATGCAGGACCAAATGATTCTCCGGAGCGGTTGATCATTCTAAATATTTCTGTTTTATTTGTGGATAACTGAGTTAAGTCTAGATCTTTCTGGCAGGAAGTTAGTGACAATAGTGCAATCAAAGTAAATGCGATTCGGGTAAGTTTATAAAATATAAAATTATTCATAAGTTTATAATATCAATGATATATTAAAAAATAAATGTTATTTAGTAATAATCTTATCGCATTTACCATAACACCCACGCACATCCAAAAGGTACCTGAACGGTCTTTTTGCTTTTATAGCGCCTGAGATTTCCTACTTTAATTTTTATAAACCAATTCACCGTAGATTTTAAATTAAGACAACCTTAAATAGTTACAGTGTAACTTTCTATATTTAACATAAGCGTCATTTTGTGCATCTGTGTTCTGTAATACGGTTTATTATTATTAGAAAGACAATCACAAGCGATTTTTTTAAAACTCCTCACGCATCGATTATCAAGGCCACTTTTTTAGCCTGATGTAAATATATAGTAAGATGACCTTTGTTCATGTAATCAAAAAGGTAATGATAATAATGGAAACAGACAATATTCAAGTTAAGCCCATTTTAGATCCTGATACCGGTTTAACTTTGGATTTATATTTTATTAATGGCAAACAGTGTCAACGG
>NZ_PJBZ01000115.1 GCF_002835995.1 Psychromonas sp. Urea-02u-13
GAAATTACCTAAGTATCTATTTGAAAAGAGAAATACTGCAGTTATAACCTAAGCATTCAGCCTAATTATATCGTCACTTAGTTTCCATTTATCACGAAATAAAAGCATAACTGATCTGCATTTTCATATTGCTCTAGTAAATTGCTTTCATCATTCATTCCCTTTTTTATATTGATGGTTTGTATGCGTTGTTTGTGAAGTGATTGTGCGCAAAGCATCACATATCGTCTAATTGATAAATAAGATGTTACACATTGATATAATCAATGTGTTTAAATGAAGTTTATATAAAACCAGTTTTCTATGGGAAATCGATGGCGAATATAGACCTAAATCTAATTGTGATTTTTGATGCGATTATGCAAGAGCAATCAATTACCTTAGCCGCTCAGCGTCTATCGCTGACGTTGCCTTCAGTTTCTAATGCGCTGTTACGCATGCGCCATGTGTGGAAAGATCCCCTGTTTATAAAACATGGTCGAGGAATACGACCAACATCTTGCGCTCAAAAATTATGGAAAAATATCGAGCAACCATTACACAAAATGCGTTCTGCAACGGACCTTCAACGCTTTAACATCAAAAAGATTCAACGCACTTTCCGAATCGCATCAACAGATTGGATGGCTGATTTATTTTGGCTACCTCTACGTCAGATAATTGAACAACAAGCCCCCGGTATTAATATTCATGCAGTACCTTACAAGGTTGATGGTGAGCGCTTATTATTAGAAGCGGATGTTGATATGGTATTAGATTATTTTGAAGGGGATAGTGAGTGTATAAATAGCCAATTACTGTTTGATAATCACGTTGTATGCGCAATGCGTGCGCACCACCCTCTTGCGAATACTCCCTTAGACTTAACTAACTTTGCACAAGCAGAGCATTTATTAATGTCATTATCGGGTGAAGCCAAAGGCAGTGTGGATAGTATTTTAAAACAGAAAGGGTTGAATCGACGTATCTCAATGCCGGTGAATAATTGTGATAACTTACCTAAGATACTTGAAAGTACGGATCTAATTACCTGCATTCCATTACCTATTATTTTAAACAGTGTGAAATCAGGAAAACTGATTGTGCGTAAACTCCCTTTTTCAATCCAACCGGGTCCTATTTCGATGTCTTGGCACAGCCGAAATGATCGTGACCCAGCATTATTATGGTTAAGGGAGAAGATACTAGAAATCTTAAACACCACTTTATTACCTAGTCTTGAAAAGTTATCTGAGCACGAGCATTTACCAAGATAACCTCGAAATATAAACAGCAAAGACAGAACACGCTCATTTTTAATGGTTGTCCACTGTAATATTGCTCCAGGTAATATTGAGGCGATGAAATTGGGGCCTCCAATTTTGCTTTTTGTTAAGTCACTTTGCTTACTTCCAACCTTGAATCCACATTTCCTTATCTTTTAGCTCTTTCCAATCTATTAAATATTCATTTTTAGACAAAACAGCTTCAAGCTTGCATGAGGCAACTAAACCATCTTCTTCATATTCAACGTCTGATATTAAAAAATGCTTTTCTCTATTTTTAGGCTTTATTGCAGTCCATTTACTATTGTGTAACTTTCCAGGATTGATTCGATTCATAGTAACTCCATCATTATCTGTTGATTCAACTATTCCATACGAATTCAACAGAGTAAAAGTTCATTAACGGAGTGTGAAGGCGGGTAAGTAACATAAAGCCAGCTAAGTGGAAAAGAATAAGAACATATAATCGCGAAGCGATGGCTAACGGTTCTCTTTCCGTTTAATACACTTGTAGCGCTAAACATTTGTTCGCTAGTTTACTGCTCATCGAGGCGATAACTAAGCCTAATTATCACCGATTTTTCCTGTAGGCGTCGCGTTGAAATTCTCAAACAGAAAGTCTAAAAATAGGCGGATTCGTTTAGGTTGATATTGCTTGCTGATATAAACCACGTTTAAATTGCTGCTTGAGGTATTCATCGCGCTTTTGAAGTTTTTGCTATAGCCGTCGAGTATTGTGACAAGGCGTTGATGGTTAATATCGTCTTGTACATCAAGTACTGATTTAAGGGCAATGCCAACACCTTCTAACGCCCAACCTCTGATAACTTCACCATCATCTGAAAAACGCTTAGGCACGACTGTGACGCTACTTTTATTGCCTTTTGCTTGGAAGTGCCATGTTTTCAATGCTTCATTATTTCGTAACATCGCCAAACAATCATGATTAAGCAAATCGCCAGGTATTAATGGTGTGCCTCGTTTTTGTAAATATTCAGGAGACGCACATAGGACTCTTTGGCTTGCAGATAGACGTCTTGAAATTAAACTGCTGTCGCTTAATTCTCCATAACGTATCACCACATCCATCCCTGATTCTGCAATATTAGAGACTTTATCGTCTAAATAAACATAAGGCACAATATCGGGATATTGCTTACAAAAGTCCGCCACAATAGGCAATATGTATTGCTTGCCAACGTCTTTTGGCGCCACTATTTTTAGTGTGCCCTTTACTGCTTTGACGCCATTTTGCATGAGGCTTTCAACCTCACCGACATTCTCCAAAATATCCAGACAAGCTTGATAATAAAGAGAGCCCGTATCCGTTAATGCAATATGGCGTGTACTTCGATTCAATAACTTTACGCCATAGCGCTCTTCAAGTGCCTGAAGCCTTGCGGTCATAGAAGCAGGCGAAAGCCCTAGGTCGCGCCCTGCAGCCGCTAACCCTTGGTGTTTCACAATGCTTACGAACATGGCCATATCTGAAAATTTATCCATGATGCCTCTTTTGTTAGTTTTTTACATTATTCAGTTTTAACGAATAATGACTTCGAATTTTAGCCAATTATCAAATCAGTACGAATGAATATAATGGCACCATTATCAACAACAGCAAACAAATAGTGAATTTTAAGCGATTAAAAAGGTGTTTATCATGAGTCAATTATTCCAAGCAGCAAAACTAAAAGCATTAGCCTTACAAAACCGCGTTGTGATGGCGCCAATGACACGCGCGCGCACCAGCCAGCCGGGTAATATTCCCAATAAAATGATGGCGACATATTATCAACAGCGTGCCACGGCAGGGTTAATTATTACCGAGGCCACACAAATTTCTGACGACTCTCAGGGTTACTCATTTACGCCCGGCGTCTACACAGACGAACAGGTGAAAGGTTGGCAACAGGTGACTAACATGGCGCATCAACAAGGCGCTGCCATATTTTGCCAGTTGTGGCATGTTGGGCGCGTTTCTCACCCTACTTTTCAACGAGGAGAGTTACCTATCGCGCCTTCTGCATTAGCGCCGATTGAAACAAAGGTTTGGATTTCTGATGATCAAGGTAACGGAAAAATGGTGGATTGCATTGAGCCCCGTGCAATGACACAAGCAGATATCAATCGTGTAGTGAATGACTTTGCTTATGCAGCAAAACGCGCCGTTGAAGCCGGTTTTGATGGCGTTGAAATTCATGCGGGTAATGGTTACCTGATCGACCAATTTCTACGTACTAATTCCAATAAACGCTGCGATAGTTATGGTGGCACACGTGAAAACCGACTTCGTTTTTTACTTGAGGTGGTTGATGCGGTGATTAAACAAATTGGCGCTGATAAAGTGGGTGTACGTCTTGCGCCTTTCATCACTTTTAAAGATATGGATTGTCCGGATATTGTACCCACCATATTGGAAGCCTCAAAAGAACTGCAAGCACGTGACATTGCTTATATGCATTTATCTGAAGCAGATTGGGATGATGCGCCAGTGATACCCGATGATTTTCGTATTAGCTTACGTGAAATTTTTACTAACACGATTATTGTCGCAGGTAGCTATACACAACAACGCGCAGATGACGTGCTCAACAAAGGTTATGCAGACCTTATCGCCTTTGGTCGCCCTTTTGTATCAAACCCCGATTTGGTCTCTCGTTTAAAAGAGAAAATAGAACTGGCTGACTTAGACGGAGCAACACTTTTTGGGGGTAACGAAGTCGGTTACACGGATTACCCAAACTATGTTCAAGCGAGCTAAAGCAGCGTTAATATCCCTCTGCGAATTAATTTTCAAAGAGGGATAGCTTAGTTGGTTGGCAACGAGATGGTTGCAACCGCACCGCTTGAAGTGACGTTATTCTCAAGTGATAACTGCCCTCCGTGGGCTTCGATGATTTGGCGACTGACTAATAAACCAATACCACTGCCCTGCTTTTTAGTGGAATACAGCGGCACAAATAGATTGGCCATATTAGCGATACCCTTGCCGTTATCAGTAATTTTCACTATTAATGATCGTTGTTCCATACCAGTACCAATACAAATATCGACGATGACCTTACCTGTTTCAGGTTCACAGGCTTCCAACGCATTCTTCAATAAGTTAATTAATACTTGCTCTAATAACGCCGGATCAACAGCAATTTCATCGTGTTCGTCATGGCTAATTTGAATACGTTTATCATTGAGCAATGAAACACAACACTCGACCAATTTTTCTAGTCTCACTAATCGCACTTTAGGGGTGGGTAAGTGGGTAAATTGGCGGTAGCTTTTAATAAAGGACTCTAAGCTTTTTGCGCGCTGATGAATCAATTGCAAGCCTTCAGACAAGTCTTCATCGTCTTTAACACATGACTGCATCGATTGACTCAGTGAGGCGATAGGCGTCAAACTGTTATTGATTTCGTGGCTTAAAACCCGTAATAAATTCTTCCAGGATTTAAGCTCTTCCATGCGTAATAAGTGACTCACATCGGTAATAAAATAGAGCTGATAGGTTGCGCCTTTGTCGATGAATTTCTCTTGAAAACACTGCCAACGCCCCTTTGCGTTGGGAAATTTAAAACTAATTGGCCCATCTAATGGTTGCTCGAAAAGTTGATGTAACCCTAAGGTATAAGTGGATTGGCCGACTAAGGTTTGTGGGTCTAAAAACAGGGTTTGTGCTTTGTTATTGGCCAGTGTTATCCAGCCAAGTTCATCTGCAGCAATAATAACGATGCCCAATGCACAATCTAATACGCTCATGTTTAACCTTTTTTATAGGTGGCGACTCAATGTAAGTACATTTTATTTTCACTTCAAGCTTTAATCAACAATTACTTTATGGGTACATAGATGCTAATTTCTACGCTTTCATCTTCATAAGTAAAGTTTTCACCTGATAGCTCGAAGTTATACTCCCCCGCCTGCTGATAACCCGAAGCTGGTAGCCACTGCTGATAAATAGCACTAAAGAAGTTAGAATACTCGTTATTAATAGGCCCCTTATAAGTAAAAACAGCATACTTATTAGTGGGTACCCTTTTAGTTTCATTGAGCTCCTCTGGTAGTGAAACCCCCTTGTTCTTTTCACAGCCTACAAAATAATGAAAGTTACCCGATGCATCATTAGCCCAATCGGAAAACCCTAAATAAGCATTGTTTTTACACTGCTTTTGTCTATCAATGTTTAAGCTGAATAATTGATTCCACTGTGCCATAAATTGAGCATTACCCGCACGGCCATAATTTTTTGACGCTGTGATTTCAAACTCAGGTAAAGTGACGATAGTCGGCTTTAATGATGATGTTAAATCTAATTGTGATAGTGAATCTGGTAGTGTCGTTGGCAATGTATCGGTAAAATACATTGAGAAAAATTGAAAGATCTCATGCTCAGCAAGTAGCCCCAATTTATCCGAGTGGCCTCCTAGATATTCACTGTATGCGGCTTCTATACCTGCTTTTTTTAACTGCTTAGAAAACAAGCGCAGTTCCGTTTTTAAATAGTCACCAGTACCCACGTCAAACTTAATGGCAGGAGCATCTTTTTTAAACGCATCAAGGTGATCTTCAAGTAAACGATCTAAGGAATTATCTTTAAAAAGCTCAACCTGTGTTTGACTGAAAGGAAGTTGAACATAAAGCGGTGCAGTCTCATTTGGGGCGAAACTCAACGCTAACGAATAGTTATAACTATCAGTCCATGTCCAATAATCTTTGTTCTTTTGAATGTTAATACTCGCTTCAGATAGCACATCTTCACGGCTCATATAATCACGACCACTTGAATCACCAAGTGCAGCGCTTAATGCATAGATTGCCCCAAACATTTTGGGGTGTTTCATCGCTAAACTAAAGGCGCCATAACCGCCCATTGATCCACCTGCTAAACCACGTTTTTCAACATCTGTTCTGTAGTGCTCATCAATATAAGGAATGGCATCTTTAATAATGTAATCTTCCCAATTACCTCCCGAGGCTGAGTTGCTATACCAACCGCCTAACGCAAATTTGTTATAACTATTAGGCACCACGACAATCATCTCGCTTATCTGTTGCTCGTTGTATAGCTTTTGTAGCGCCACTTCGATATTAGGTTCCCCTTCTACCGCTGAGAACCAGCCCTCAGCCTTTGCGCCTAATCCATGCAACAGGTAAACAACCGGATACGTCTTATTCGGCTCACTGTGGTACGAGGGAGGCAAAACAACAATCAATTCACGCTCAGTATTAATAGGGATGACATTGCCCTCTAAAGAGGCACTGTGCATGATGACTTTATCAACGCTGAGGGCGTCGTCTTTTTGTGTACTAGCACAGCCAGTGGTAATAATGGCGCTTACTAGCAAACCGCTCGCTATTAGGTACTTTGTTAGTTTCATTTTTTATCCTTAATAAATAATACAGTTCATAAGGAGTTGAGCAACAACCAAGCCAAAACATAACTGACTGATTTTGTTTATGTTTATTTTTATTTTAATACGAAACTCTTATTAATCATTTCATCCGATTATTGAGACATAAGCTCCCAATAATGGGATTTGGATTCAAGAGGTTATAAATAATGAAGGGGTAATTAAATGGGGGTAATGGCGTTATCCGAAAAACTAGAGATGCGCAGATTTGTGGATTTTATTACAGACGAAAAAAAACCAGCTAGAAGCTGGTTTCTTTAATATGGCGCTCGGAGCGAGACTTTAATTCACACGCTATTAATGCACTGGTTTTTGAATTTTATTACAGGCATAAAAAAACCAGCTAGAAGCTGGTTTCTTTAATATGGTGCCCGGAGCGAGACTTGAACTCGCACGCCATTAATGGGTGCACTGTTTTTTTGCATTTTGTGCTGCTTTATTTAAGACGAAAAAAAACCAGCTAGAAGCTGGTTTCTTTAATATGGCGCCCGGAACAAGACTTGAACTCGCACGCCATTAATGGATGCACGGATTTTTGCATTTTATGCGTGTTTTATTACAGGCATAAAAAAACCAGCTAAAAAGCTGGTTTCTTTAATATGGTGCCCGGAGCGAGACTTTAACTCACACGCCATTAATGGTGCACAGATCTTTGTATTTTGTGCGTGCTTTATTTTGGGCAAAAAAAAAGGCCTCGTATAAATACGAGGCCTTTCTAAAATCATGCCGAAGCGATACAGGAACTCACACGCTATAAATGATGCACTGATTTGTGCATCAAAAATTATTTTGTTACAGGCATAAAAAAACCAGCTAGAAGCTGGTTTCTTTAATATGGTGCCCGGAGCGAGACTTGAACTCGCACGCACAGAATGCACAAGATTTTAAATCTTGGGTGTCTACCGATTCCACCATCCGGGCAAAACTTTTAAATTTGGAGGCGGAACCCGGAGTCGAACCGAGATAGATGGATTTGCAATCCACTGCATGGCCACTCTGCCATTCCGCCAAATTTTATTTTTAATAACTTCATTTAAATGGAGCGGCACAAGAGATTCGAACTCTTGACCCCAACCTTGGCAAGGTTATGCTCTACCACTGAGCTAGTGCCGCGCTTCATCTAAACTTATCAAGAGTAGAACTCTCGACTCCAGCAATTCTTGGAAGGTTTAACTTCACAAACGGTGCTAGTACCGTATTTAACATTTAAAAACCACATATTAATACGAAGCTTTTAAAAATGGTGCCCGGAGCGAGACTTGAACTCGCACGCACAGAATGCACAAGATTTTAAATCTTGGGTGTCTACCGATTCCACCATCCGGGCAAAACTTTTTAAACTAATAATTCTTTGATTAAATGGAGCGGCACAAGAGATTCGAACTCTTGACCCCAACCTTGGCAAGGTTATGCTCTACCACTGAGCTAGTGCCGCGCTTCATTTAAACTATTATCAAGAGGTGAACTCTTGATCCCAGCAACTTTATTAAGGTTTCCCTTACACAAGTAAACTGTGTCTTACATTCGAAATTATAAATTTCAAACTTAAGAAAAAAAAAGCCTCGTATAAATACGAGGCTTTTCTAAAATGGTGCCCGGAGCGAGACTTGAACTCGCACGCACAGAATGCACAAGATTTTAAATCTTGGGTGTCTACCGATTCCACCATCCGGGCAAAACTTTAAAAATTGGAGGCGGAACCCGGAGTCGAACCGAGATAGATGGATTTGCAATCCACTGCATGGCCACTCTGCCATTCCGCCAAATTTTTTATATTAAATGGAGCGGCACAAGAGATTCGAACTCTTGACCCCAACCTTGGCAAGGTTATGCTCTACCACTGAGCTAGTGCCGCGCTTCATTTAATATCCATCTAGAAGGAACAGTAACTGTTCCCTTTCGATAGGGCGCATTCTAGAGATTTTCTGAATTGAGTCAACACCCATTGTTACTTTTTTTGCTAATTATCAACTGTTCGCTGATTTTTCACACTAAACGTTTGTTTATTCGACTTCTAGCTAACCTCAGCGGACTACTGACTACTCAGTGCCGGCCATGCTGCTTTTAAGTAAACAACCATCGACCATAGCGTTAATACTGTTGCGATAAACATGAACGCGAAACCAGCCCACTCCATCATTGGCGAGTATTGCCAAATAAGTAAAAATAGCGCCATCATCTGTGAAAATGTTTTTATTTTACCGATACGAGAAACCGCAACACTTGCGCGCTGACCTATTTCAGCCATCCATTCACGCAATGCTGAAATAATAATTTCACGGCAAATCATAATCATCGCAGGGATAGTGACCCAGATAATCGCGTAATGTTCAACAATCATCACCAGTGAAACCGCCACCATGATTTTATCGGCAACCGGATCTAAAAACGCACCAAAAGGCGTTGATTGATTCAATTTACGCGCAAGGTAACCGTCTAGAATATCGGTGATGCCTGCCAACCAAAAAATAAACGCAGCGACCGGAGCCGACCATGCTACTGGCAGGTAATAAACAATTACAAAAATAGGTATTAAAAAAATACGAAAACTTGTCAAAATATTGGGTATGTTATTCATTAAAAAATCCTTGCTGTCGAAGTGCTATTTTTGCATTTTATTGTTTGTTAATGCAAATACTTCCCTGTTATTTATTACTGTAAATTCAAGGCTTCATGAATATTTTCAGCCAATGCGAGACTTATGCCGTTAATTTTTGCTAACTCATCAATACTGGCAGCTTTCACGCCCTGCAAGCCACCAAAGTGATTTAACAGTAGCTGACGTCTTTTAGCGCCTACTCCGGCGATGTCTTCTAAGGTGCTGGTACGACGTTTTTTATCACGCTGTCCGCGATGCCCTGTTATTGCAAAACGATGCGATTCATCGCGAATTTGTTGAATAAGGTGTAACGCAGGAGAGTCACTTTTAATATCGAGTATTTCATGGCTATCCGCTAATATCAGCTTTTCGAGCCCTGCTTTCCTTCCCTCACCTTTTGCAATGCCAATCAATAGCGGGTATTTTTCAGTAAAGTTTTCAGCCAATGAACTAATGATCATTTCAGCTTGGTTAAGTTGCCCTAAACCACCATCGATAAAAATAATATCGGGGATATTTTCGATACTCTGTTTTTCTCTAAAACGGCGTGCTAATACCTGCCCCATAGCCGCGTAATCATCTCCAGGGGTAATGCCGGTGATATTAAAACGGCGATAGGCTGATTTTTTAGCGCCCTCTCTGTCAAATACCACACAGGAAGCCACGGTTTTTTCACCCATCATGTGTGAGATATCGTAACATTCCATGCGTTTGATCGGCTCGATAAGATCTAACTTATCTTCAAGCAACTGGTAACGTTGTTGCACGTTATTTTTCTGACTGAGATGTGTTTGTAATGCAACCAATGCATTACGTTTAGCGAGTTTGACAAATTTGGCGCGTTCGCCACGCATCTCAACTTTTAACGTGGTTTTATAACCACAATATTCACTAAACAATTCAGTAAAAGTGAAACGCTCTGAAAAGTCATCGCTGAGTAAGATCTCTTTAGGGATCGCACGACCATTTTGCCCCGATAAATAAAACTGACTCAAAAACGCCGTTAATATTTCATCGAAGTTAGAGTTTTTTGGCACTTTAGGGAAATAATTACGACTGCCTAAAATTCGCCCCTGACGGACAAAAAGTAGATGGAAGCTTGCGATGCCATGTTCATAAACAAAACCCAGCACATCCAACTGCTCGATATCACCACTCACCCACTGTTGTTCTTGCACCCTTTTTAAGGATTGGATTTGATCGCGTCTTAACGCTGCTTTCTCAAACTCAAGGGTTTCGCTAGCCGTTTCCATTTCATCGATCAACACATCGATAACACGCTGACTTTTACCGAGTAAAAACTCCGAAGCCAGCTCAACTTGATGTGCATACTCAGTTTCTGGCATGGCCTTAACACAAGGCCCTAAACAGCGCTTCAGCTGATATTGCAAACAAGGGCGAGAACGATTGGCGTAATAGCTATCTTCACACTGGCGAATAGGAAATAGTTTTTGCATTAAATGCAAACTTTCGCGCACTGCACCGCCACTTGGGTAAGGGCCAAAATAAGTGCCCTTACGTTTACGATTCTGAGTACGTACTAGCGTCAGTTGCGGGTGTTTGTGATCGCTGATAAAAAGATAAGGGTAAGACTTATCATCACGCAATAATACGTTGTACTTAGGCATGTATTGCTTGATGAAATTATGCTCTAAGATCAACGCTTCTGTTTCCGTATGGGTAACAGTCACTTCAATATTGACGATATGACTCACTAGTGCGAGTGTCTTAGGGTGCTTTTGAGTGAGGCTGAAATAACTACTGAGGCGTTTTTTAAGATTTTTTGCTTTGCCCACATAAATAATAACGTTTTTGTTATCAAACATGCGGTATACACCGGGATCCGTGGTGACGGTTTTTAAGAACTGCTCTGCAGGAAAATCACTCATACAAAAACGGCACCCCAAGGTGCCATTTTAAGATAAGCCACTCGTTCAAGAGTGACTTTATACAAGCCTTTGTAGCGCTTATTAAAGAGTGTCTGCATCTAACATGCCGTAACGGATTGCTAAGTGTGTTAACTCTACATCACCGTTAACACCCAATTTATCAAATAAACGGTAACGGTAACTGTTAATTGTTTTTGGGCTCAAACTTAGTTGCTCTGAAATATCAACAACACGCTGGCCTTTAGTGATCATCATCATGATCTGTAATTCACGTTCTGATAACACACTAAATGGGTCATCTGACGTTGGCGATATTTGTGAAAGTGCCATTTGTTGTGCAATTTCAGGCGCTAAATAACGTTGCCCTGAATTCACAGCACGAATCGCAGCTAATACTTCATCGGGCGCTGCGGCTTTACTTAAATAACCAGCGGCACCGGCTTGCATTACTTTTGAAGGAAAAGGATTTTCAGTATGCATAGTCAGCATAATAATCTTAATATCTTCATTAATACGCAAAATTCGATGCATTGCGTCTACACCACCAATACCCGGCATATTGATATCCATCAATACCACATCAGGATGGTTGTTACGGCACCACTTAACGGCTTCTTCACCACTATCAGCCTCACCAATAACTTTCATGCCTCGTACATCATCAATGATACGGCTTATTCCTGTACGTACTAATTCATGGTCGTCGACCAGCAGGATATTTATCAAAACTTTTCTCCGCATTGCTTGTAGCAAAATAGTAGCAAAATAATTTTAAGGCTCGAATAATAACTAAAAAGTGGCCTTTTAAAAGTCAAAAAACATCACGTCATGCGTTAGTTAACACTTATCAAATAACAATTATAAGAGTGTTAATGCATCAACGGCGCAAATGTAACATAAAATGTAAAAATAAATAACAAAAAGAAAACTGCGATAACTATAAGTCATTGTATAAATAAGGAATTAAAATAATACAGCGCTGTAAAGTATCAAAGTTTTATTAATAGAAATCGGCTTAAATGCGTTTTACTTATAAAACAGGGTAAATAACTAACAGCAATGCCTTCCCAATTTCATCATTTTTAGCAGAAAACACCAAACACTTACCTTAACCTCTATGCTCACCTTAAAAAGTATAACTCGATTAACCTGTTTCAATATCAAAAATTAAAGATAGCCGTTTGCTTAACAAAATAGAGAGTAAAAAATAGTATAGAAATATAGCCAAGGTGATTGAACCATCAGGGGGGAGAGTGATGAGTGATGAGTGATGAGTGATACGAGCAGGATAGATTGTTAATGTACT
>NZ_PJBZ01000116.1 GCF_002835995.1 Psychromonas sp. Urea-02u-13
ATTTAGATACGTTTGGGCATTGTTTGCAGTTTTAACTGAAACAGTTTGAATACGAAGTTGCCGATATTTAGAAAAATCTTTGGCTATCACGTTTCTAGCAATGGGGTTGCCCATTAATAATGACATCGCTAATAATTTACTTTTGCGTTTTTTGCCATCATTCAGCGCTTGGCCATGCAGACTAAACCAAACTTCAATGAGTTCATCTAAGCGACGATTATCATCTTTTTCAGGCAACCAGGGCTTTTGCTCAGCTTCATTCAGTGTGAACTGTTCAAAGCGTTTCGCTTCAGCTTGTGTGCTAAACGTTTTTCGAGTCCGTTTCCCACCACGACCTTGGGCGTAGAGCTCAACTAAGTATTTTCCGTTAGGCTGTTTTCTAATTGACATAAATCGCACCATTAAAAATAACTGTTTATTTACACAGTCTACAGGAAAAGGTTAGAAGTGCTTAATGGCGTATTATGAGGTTATTTGTAAACAATTACCTTGGGTAGTTTGCTGTGTATTTACCACAAGTTGTGTGTGTTATGCCGTATTTTAAAAAGGTGAAAACACTTAAATAAAGGGCAATAAAATCATTTATATAGTGACGTAATGGAGTGTAATGTTATTTTAAAGTTACTTGATATAGAATCGCGAAATAAACTACCTAGCTATAGGTATTGCTCATTCATATAATTTGATAGCGCAATAAAAAATGTAGGCTTTGTTTATCATTACTGCAGAATAAATTATGTACTTATATACAGATTACGTGTTGTCCGTATTTCTGTTGTTAATACAGAGTTGCTATTGACCTTAATATATTGTTCTACTCAGTGTTTTTATAAAAAATGCAGAATTATTATTTATAATAAGCTGTTATGTACAGGGAGGGGAAAAATTTGTCATACAATTATTATCTAGATGAAAGTGGAAATTCAGGGGACTTAATTGGTAAAAAAGTAGATTTAACGTTTGGAAATCAACCGATTTTTACACTTGCATGTATTGGCGTTTCAAATGAAGAAGTATTGTCAAAGCACGTAAATGAATTGAAAGTAAAACATAAGCTAGATGATGCGGAGCTAAAATCTAGTGAACTGTACTTTAGCAACCCTAAATTTTTGTTGGATATAGCAAAGCTTATCTCAAATCTAAGACTTCCAATATTGGTGGAATTGGTTGATAAAAAATACTGTATTACCACTGGAATAGTGAACCACCAAATATGGACACCGCACTTCACTGGCGATGAATCAAATGGTGAAATTCAATATATCAGAAATGAACTTGCAGACTACATGAGTGCGAATCTCACAAGTGAATGTTATGAATTTTTTTTTGATAGCTGTAAAAATCCGTCAGAAAAAAATCTTATTAAATCAATGGATACACTTTCATCATTTTTTAAAAGTAAATCCAACAGTGTCGATTTTGCCGAGTTAACAGTTAGCTCTATTGAAGAAACAATTGATGACTATAGACTTTTTAAGTCTAATGTAGGCGAAAATGAGGCTGTGAAAAAATTTATTCCTATACCTGATTCAATGAAAAATGGTAAAGCTATACATCTACTTCCCCATGTACATTCCATATTTAGCGTAATTGGAAGGCTAAATAAATATCACTTAAAAGAGCTAGGAAACGTTATTCTTCACCATGATAAACAAGAAGAGTTTGATGATGTACTGATTTATAGTAAAGAAGTATTAGAAAACAGTGAACCGGATGTAAAAACGCCACCTGTTTTTAATTCCGACTATGATGTGACTAGCAATTTAAATCTTAAATTTGTTGATTCTGAAAGAAGTACCGGCATACAGATTGCTGATTTGGTGGCTGGTTACTTTAATCGGTATATAAATGGATTGTTGTATAAAGAGGTTGAGATTGATGCGGTTTATCATGATATTTTTATGCAGTTCAGGAATGATTTTCACCCTATGAGTCCATTGGGAGTAAATTTTGTAATCCCTAAATCAAAACAACAGATAATTTTTAGCAAGTTCAAGTTTTGATTCTGCACATAACAAGTTGCTTAAACAGAAAAATAACAGTTGGTGATCGCTTTGCGATTATCGCCAACTATTCTTTTTCGTTTAGCAATGCGTTATGTCTCAGTGCTATTCTCGCAGGAGTTACTTTATGAAATCAATTGCAAACGTATATTTTGATGAGTCAGGCTTTACAGGTAACAATCTACTGCACAAGCAACAAAAGTATTTCAGTTATGCTTCTGTAGTAAGTGATGATAATGAAGCTCAAGCTTTAGTTGATCATATAATACGTAAATATCAAATTCAAAACGGTGAAATTAAAGGTGGTAAGTTAGTTAAAAAGGTTAAAGGGCGCCGAGCTATCGACGAAATAATAGGTGCGTTAACAGGGCGAATTAAAGTATCTATTTCAGATAAAAAATACGCTTTGGCTGGAAAGTTCTTTGAATATATATTTGAGCCATCGTTACAAAGAAACAGTATGCTTTTTTATAATGCTAACTTTCATAAGTTCGTAAGTACAGTCCTGTATATTGAATTAACATCACGTGGTGCAATGGCAGAAGAGTTGTTTGAAGATTTCGAAAAATTAATGAGAAATGGTGATTTCAATGGTTTAAAAGCATTGTTTACTGCTACTAAAAGCCCTGAGATGTCACCTGTTTTAGAGTTGATATTTGATTTCGCAATAATGAATAAAGAAGCAATCGTTGAAGAGCTTGATGGCTATGCTGGTGAAGGTTCTGGTAAGTGGGTTCTGGATCTTACCAATACTGCTTTATTTAGTATTTTAGCTCAATGGGGGTTGGAATATGATGAACTAACTGCATTTTGTGATAATTCAAAACCATTAAGTGAAGATCAAGAAATTTTCACTGCAATGATAGGCAATGAATCTAAGACGTTTAGTAGCGTGGCTGGCGTTGATAACCCGATTACATTTAATCTCAAAGAGCCACTTAATTTAGTTGACTCAAAAGATGTTCATGGAGTTCAGTTAGCTGATGCTGTTGCGGCAGCATTTGTATATGCATGTGATAGTAAAAATCAGGATGAACATGCTAAAAAGTGGCGTTCATTAATTGAAGATGTAGTTATATATGGTAGTGTTTTTCCTGATTATGATCATATTGATTTAAGTCGCTTAGAAGTACAAAGAAACCTTTTTGTACTAAAAGAATTGGTTCTACGAAGTGAGAATAAACAGTGTTTACTCGATGGTATGCCTAACTTTATGGCTTATATGACGCATGTATTACAAGTTAACCCAATGTTTAAACAAGAGACATAGTAGTAATTTAAACGTAATTAAAACAGTTGGTTAGATTTGTCAATGTTATAACTCACTACTCAAATAAAGATTAAAAAGGTCTGTTATGCGGGAAATATTTTATTGGGTTATTTTAATTACATCATGGGTAACGATTGGGTTGTAAAACGCTCTCATAGAAAAATTAGAAGAAGATATTCTTCTGCTTGAGGTGTTGTTTGATAAAGTAGAAAAAGAATTTAATGAGTTTAAAATCCTTGAGGATGATGTTTAATAAATGGGGCCGATTAGTATCCAGCTAGAAGCGCGATATTAAAAAATAGTTTAAGCTGTTTTTCGAATCTCTATTGCGAATTTTTATTTGAGTGTTTTACTTTAATGTAGACTTTAGCGCCATATCCTCTGTTTGAACGTCCTCAAAAAACTATTTAGTAATAGGTTTTTATATTTACAATCTTGATATTTGAATCAAGTAAATAACATTAGATATATGGTATTTTTAAAAATGAATTTAATATAATTACTAATAAGAGAAAATTTTAATGGGTAAGTATGACTGGTTAGAAAAAAGAACGTTAAGATCTGTCGATCAGCTCCGTTTATGGACGGGTAATCCTAGATTATCTCCTGAAGATTCCCATTTACATATTTCTGACTTTGTATCTGATTTAA
Source organism: Psychromonas sp. Urea-02u-13 (assembly GCF_002835995.1). Taxonomy (GTDB): domain Bacteria; phylum Pseudomonadota; class Gammaproteobacteria; order Enterobacterales; family Psychromonadaceae; genus Psychromonas. The sequence continues at coordinate 3,925 of NZ_PJBZ01000116.1, forward strand.
TCGCTGATACATCAGAAAAAGAACATTTTTACAGATTGTTAGATTCTATCTCTACAGATGGTTTTATACCTGCAGACCCTATTGTTGTTTGGCAAAGCTCTGAGAATGACAAATTTTATGTGTCAGAAGGTAATAGGCGAGTGTTGATTTTGAAATTACTCCGCCACCCAGATAAAGCACCTAAATCGATAAGAGCACATATCAGAGCCAAAGCATCATTAATTGATAGAGATACAATAGAAAAAATTAGAGTTGCCGTTGCTCCTTCTTTTGATGATTGTATGTGGTACATAAATCAAAGGCATGCGGGGAATAGTCTTCAGAAGCCTTGGTCTAGATTACAACAGCAACGTTGGATTGCTGGACTGTATGATAAGTACGATGGTGATTTAGAGAAAGTAATGTCTATTACTAAATCTACTAAATCACAATTGGATTACACACTGCGTATTTTACAAATAAGAGATTTAGCATTATCACCTGAAATATTCAATCAGTTAACGGATGTGGAGAAAGATAGTGTTTCTTCACACAGAATACCGATGACTATTTTAGAAAGATGGTTTACAAATTCTAAGGTAAAAGAAGCTTGGGGTGTTCACATACATGTTGATAATGTTGAGATAACGAAAAATAGACATAGTTTCTTCACTGCCTATCTACAATGGTTAAGATATGTAATTAGGCGCGATGAGCCTGGCATTGATGTAAAAATCAATACACGTACCATAGATAGCAATCTTGATGCTATTTTAGCCGCTTTACCTGAAGTAACTTCTGAACCTGATGAAGTCCAAGAAACTGGAAATAATCAGACTGCTGATAATAGCAACAATAAAAAAGAACCAGGTGCAGTTAAAGACTCTACTGAAAAGGACGCTAATGATATTGCTGACGCACTCCCCAAAGATGCTGAAAAAACAATTGATGTACACTATAAAAATCCAGCTAGGAGAAACCTTGTGGTTCCCACATGTGTTTTAAATGTACAAAATTTTAAACTAAAGGCTCTATTTGAAGAGTTTAAAAAATTACCAATGGATCGTTATAAAAATTGTTTAGCTTCATCTTTAAGAGTTTTTTTAGATCTGTCTGTCGCTCAATATATAACATCTGAAGAGCTTGAAGATAAGATTCATGTTGAATACAAAAGGGCGTTTAATGAAACAACGTTAAAGCAAAGGCTTGAATTTTTGAAAAAGAATAAATTAGTGCGTAAAAGCCCTGAATGTAAGGTTGTTGATGCTTTATTACATCCCGCAAATGACTTTAGTCTAAACACTTTAAATGGCTATGTTCATGGAAGACAAGTACACTTCGTTGATCGTGATTTTTTAAACCGTTTTTGGGATTCATTATTCCCTCTGATGAGTTTTTTGGTAGATATTAAAGAGGTCTAATGTTTTATTCTCCGTTGAGATACCCAGGTGGAAAGTCCAAGCTTACTGCCTATGTATTGGAAACTATTAAGCTTAACGAGCTTGAAGGTGGTACTTATGTTGAGCCATTTGCAGGAGGATGCGCGATTGCTTGGTATTTACTGCTAGAAGGTCATGTAACCAAAGTTTGGATTAACGATTTAAATCCATCGATCCATGCTTTTTGGTATAGCGTATTAAATCATACAGATGAATTGTGCCGATTAATTGAACAAACGCCTGTAACGATAGATGAGTGGCATAAACAAAAAGCGATTCAAGATGAAGAAAGTCAAAATATACTTCAACTAGGATTTTCAACATTTTTTTTAAATCGAACAAATCGTTCAGGCATCATTAAAGCTGGAGTTATAGGCGGGTTAAACCAAAATGGTAATTACTTGCTCGACTGCAGATATCCCAAAGAAAGTCTAATAGGAAAGATTAGACAAATTGGTGAGCGCAGGAGAGATATCGTCCTAACTAATTTAGATGCAGTTCAATATATAGATGAACACCTTCCTGAAATTATTGGCCCATGCTTAGTGAATATTGACCCTCCTTATTACGTAAAAGGAAAAGGTTTATACCAAAACTTTTTTCTACATGATGACCACTACCGTCTTTTTCAGAGTGTTCGCCACCTCCAACAACCTTGGATTGTGACTTATGACGATACACCTGAAATTTGTGATATTTATGCGGAATTCAAGCCAAATACTTTTGATCTAACTTACACTGCTCAAACGAAACGTAAAGGTTCAGAAGTCATCATTCATAACCCAAATTTTAGAAGAGTTCTATTTAAACCTGATGTTACGTTTACCGCCTTAAAGAAAATGAAAAATTTAGGAAAAGAAGTAAAATAAAATCGGTTTTTTAATATCCGATTTTATTTAAGCTATTATAAGGGCTGAGCTTTATTACCCTTTTTTCTTATACTAATAACGTTATGTAAGTTTCTGAATATTCCAAAGATTTGGATTAATCGCATTTTCAGTCGCTGTTGCTTTAAAAGCTATATTTAGTTCTTTAATGAAATTTTTGTACAATTTATTTTCTTTGTTTTTTATTAACCAGTGTCTAAATACTAAAATAAAAAAATCTTGATGTTTATTGAAGAATTTTTTTGCTTTTTCTCGGTCATACTTATCAATTAAGTTCTTCGAATCTTCGAATATATTATTGTGTTGAGCCCAAGATATAGTAAATCCGTGCATATCTAATTGATGTTGAATCCAAAAGTCGTGACTTAAGCTCATATCATTTTCTAGTGCTATTAAATGACTAAAAACATGTTGTTCAGGTGAACCTTCTCTAGGTAAGGATAATATTCTTCCGTTTCTTTTCTTCTGATCATCAGTTTTATCACCATCGAGTATACATATTGCTTTAAGAGTTGTTTTATTTAAAAACCTGTCGTTAAATAAATCACGCAAGCTGTCAGAGCCTAAGTTTATCTTAACAAGGTGGAAGTAATGATATATTTTTGCAAATTCATCATCTACCTCTGCTAAATTATTAAATATTTCAACTAATAACAGTCGCGCTTCAGGGTCTTCTGTAAATATAGGGATTTTTTTATCAGATAGAGTTTCAGTTCTGGTTTCATTTTTTAAAAACATATTGATTCTATATATATCAGGCTCCTCCATAGGTATTATGGTGTTACCTACGTGGCTCTTCAAATATAGAACATTATGTTTATTACTTAGTAATTTTTCTAATAGATAAAGGCTATGAGTTGTAAAAAATACTTGTATGCGGTATTTAGCTGAATAGTCTTGGAGGATTAAAAGTAGTTTGTATTGTATCGATGGGTGTAGAGTTGCATCTATTTCATCTATCAATAACGTACTGCCTTGGTTTGTCTCTTCAAATAACCATTTTAAGCAAATGAGCGAGGTTAAAATAATAAAAAGGTTATCTTCACCGGCTGAAATTGTATTTGAGTCAATACCATCATGCTGAGTGGTAAATTCACTTCTGATTTTTAAATCGTTTGAGTTTTCAGTTCGAATATTTTCAATACTGATACCAGTTAGTCTTTTGTACTCTTCAATAAGGGACTCTTGATATGATTGAGGGAGATTATTTGTAATGTTTTGAGTTATGTCGCCTAACTCTCCAATAGGTACTATTCTGGTTAAACCTAAATAAATAACGGCTCGCTCTTTTAGGGTCTGCTTTTCACCTTTGGGATATGTAGGAATTAATCTGAATCGAGTTGAATTTTCATCACTCCCTAAATTGTTATGCCTCCTAAAATCACATGAATAATCATCATACTCTACAGTGTAAAGTTTACCTTTTACACCAACTGCTGGATCATTGTATTCTTTATCCCCTTTAGTTAAAGATTCGATTTTAGGGTTTACAGTTTGGTTTATTTTTTTGATGACATTATATAGTTTTGTATCTATATCAATATTGGTTTGTTTTATCTTTTGATATGAGTTGCCAATAATATGCAAAATAGAGCTTTTACAAGTACCATTTTCTCCTGATATAGCATTGATTCCAGGTTTGAAGTCTAATTTTATGTTTTGTATTTTTCTGTAATGTACAAAATCAATGTTTTTTATCATATTATCGTAACCTTATTTTTATTTGGGGAATAATTTATCGCTAACAATACTTTTTCCGTCTAGCTATCAAACAGTTTCATCGTTACATTCTCTGACCTGACCAAATGACTTCACCTAAAATTTCAAAATCTTCGGTTTCTACTTCTTGGCGGCTAAGTTCCCATGTTTCGTAGGTTTGGTTGTCGCTGACGACTTTTAAGCCTGCTTTTAAGAACTGTAGGCGCTTTACCATGAGTTGGCCGTCGTAGCGGAAGACGTAAACGCCATCGCTCGAAAACTGGCAGATTCTTTTTACCATGATAATGGCTTGGTTTTTTAGAGTAGGTACCATGCTGTCGCCACGAACTGGCATTAAGAACACATCTTCAGGTAATACTTCGAGGGAATTAATTAAGAAGTCTTTGTTGAAAGTAATAGAGTCTGATTTTTTTTCTTGCAAGGCTAATGTACCAGGGCCTGCACTTACATCAATATCGTAAAAATCCAATGCTGCCACGGATTCAGCTACATGTTCAGAGCCTTGTTCAGAAAGCATCTCTGCTTTTAAAAAAATAGCATTAGGAATACTTCCTCTGATTTTCCAGTTTTGAATTGTACCCCTTGCGGTACCAAGTGCTTTTGCTAAATCAACATTAGTTGCTGTTTTAGTCAGCTTTTTTAATTCAATTAACTGCTCTTCAATCTCTTCTTTAGATTTTTTCATTTTTAGCCTGTGTCACATAAAAAAATAACGATGCAAAAAAATGCAAGCCAAAGCTTGCAAGTGGCATCGTTGTGATCAATCATGTACCACATAAGGTAACTTGAGTTCATTTGTGGTATTTTCCTGTCTTAGTGAATACCCACTAATTACGGCGCATTTTAGCGCATTTACAAGCATTTATATAGGAGGGCATATGAAAAATAGCGTTTCAAAAGAAGAGATTAAAGAAATTGAGAGGGGGCTCATTAGTCGCTTTGGTAGTACTGAAATTCCGTTACAGGAAATTTCAGAGGAAGTGTTGAATATGATTCCGCGTGTTGCTGCTCAAAGGGCCGCTAAATACCAACTTCCTTTTCCTACCCATCGGTTACGCAACCGCCAGCCGTGGATGGTTAAATTACATTACAACAAATGGGGACACCCGCAAACTATAATAACTTAACATATTGATTTTATTTGATTCAAGTTATGGATGTCCTCGATTAGTTTCTACAATGATTAAATCAGTTTAGATAAAAGAAGTTGAGCTACGGTGCCGTAAGCTCACATTGATTCCGCAACATTGAGTAAATTATCTAATCCTTCCATTACACAAAACCTTACAAGTTTGGCATTATCATTTGGAGGAGATAACCTTATAGCTCTTTCTTCTGTCACGTCAAAATTACAAGAATATAATGTAGGACTAATGGGAGCATCTACCAGTGTTTATGCAAATAGAATGGGGGGGGTTGTTGGGGCCGTGAAAAACTATCAGTCTGCTTTAATGGAGTATCACCAAGCAGTGATTGCAAAATCTTCTTCTAAGATAGTAGCTAAACAAAAAGCGAAGGTGGCATTTGATAAAATGCAGAATAGCTTTAAACAAGAAGTTAAAGTAGTAACAAATCAAGTAAAATCGAGTCGTGGTACTCCAATGACTAGTTTCAAAAGAGGGACTGATATTGCAAGAAGTAGTCGAAGTATTGCTAAGCTAGATTTAGTTAATCCTGTTCAGGCTGACAATATAGTTAAATTTACTAAACAAGCAAAATTCTTAGGCAATGGTCTTGCTGTTATCGATTTTGGTAGTCGTATTGGTAATATTAATAACAGTTATAAAGCAGGTGGAAATTGGGAGCGAGAAATGTTCATTGAGTCAAGTAGTTTTGCTACTAGTGCTATAGCTGGAACTGCTGCTGTTAATGTTGGAGGGGCTGTATTAGGCTTCCTTGTTGTAGCTACTCCTATTGGTTGGGTTGGCTTGATCATCGGAGGGATTGCTGTTGCAGGTGTTGCTGCTACAACTTCAATTGTAACGAACCAAGCGATTAAAGAAAATGCAGGCGGCGTTTATGACTATATTATGAAACAGTTGAATTAATTATGAATAATACAGAATTCTTTGTTGCTATCCTTATCTTTTCGTCAATTATTGTTGGGGCGCTCTATATTCTCTTTGGGCAGTTAACCGTAAGAAAATTAAGAAAAAATCCAAAAACTAAAGAAATACTCGGTTTAGAATATGCTAGCGGTTGGGATATTATAAATGTTGCTCAGGCATTAGCCTTTCCTAAGTCATGGAGCCGAAAGTTAGAAGGTAGTCGACTATCGTTTATGTATGCGAGTGCAACAATAATACACGACAATACAACTAAATTTGATCGTGTTTTAGGTTTTATATTTTATTGGTTGCTAATACTTTCAGGGCTATCAGGAGGACTATTCGGCTTTCTTCATTTTTTTGGTTTAATATAAATAGAGGCATAGCAAGTGACTATGGAGTCAATTCTTAATTCAGGTTGATTTTAGAATCTCACCTGATGCCACCTACACCATCGAACTTAGTATGAAAATCATATTGAAAGCCCATATTTTCATGGGCTTTTTCTTACGTTCTTATTTATCCAAATCGATCAGTGTTTTGTTGAATGTTGGCGCTTCCATTTCAATGCCGATAAATTGTCTATTTAATTTAATACACTCCTTGCCTGTTGAGCCAGACCCCATAAAAGCATCAAGCACCACTTGCCCTTCTTGGCTACTTGTTAAAATAACGTGATCGAGTAAATCGGCTGGTTTTTCACAGGGGTGTTTGCCTGGGTAATATGCAACTGGAGGATAGGTCCAAACATCGGTATAAGGCACCTCACTTGTTACACTAAAAGGTCGACGTAAATCTTCATACTGTTGTCTTAAATCAGCGTATTCTAATTTCAATACTTCGTATTTTTTTTGGAGTGTTAATCGATCGATTACTAAATCATCGTGCGCTTTCAGTAACTCCCCGCCCTTTGTATTAAACAACGTTTGAAGCTGTTCATACTGCACCTGTGTTGGGAGTTTCCACTGGCTAGATGAAAACCAATGTGAACACATTTGAGAGTTAGTCGCTTGGTTAATTTCTTTGGCTGAAATATTCAATGCTTCACGTGCATTTTTAAAATAATCGATGAGCGGTTTGAACACCTCTCGCTTTAATTGACTACATTTTGTGGCATAACCATTTGCCCCTTTTGCAAAGCCTTCTGCACCGTAATGTTCAGCAAAGATAATACGTTCAGTAGCAGGAAAGAATGAACGTAACGCTGGTTTATGCGCTCTTTTCCAAACACCTGACGGTTTAGCCCACACAATATGATTCAGCACATTGAACCGGCTTTTCATTAATACCTCTATTTCAGCGGCAAGTTTTGAACCGCAAAATAGATAGAGACTGCCCGAGGGCTTTAATACACGCCAAAATTCAACAATAATAAATTGGGACATATATGGTCACTCCTTATAAATCAAGGTTACACTGTTTTTTCTTTGCTATTTAATAATCGATATCGTGCAAAATAATCGTCGCCACTTAAACAGTAAGGGCTAGGTTTTCTGATTAAACCTGTTTTTGCTCTTTATCGTTTTATTCGATAGATCACCTTTCCTGAACTGCTT
>NZ_PJBZ01000117.1 GCF_002835995.1 Psychromonas sp. Urea-02u-13
TTATATGGTGGCCTTTGATGGCAGTAAAACGAGTCAGAAGCTTATTTTTAAAGTGATTCAAAGTCCATTAACCCAAGGCCTTAAATGTCATTTAGTGATGGTGGGTGATGATCAGGAAGATGCGTTTAAATTAGCGCTTAAAAAATTAAAGGCGGCTAAGGTTGCAGTACAAGCGAGTATTTTAAGTGGTGAGGTTGATTCGGCTTTGTTGGAGTATCAACGGATTAACCAAATTGGGCTGATAGCGATGGGGGCTTATGGCCAATCTCGACTTCGTGCCTTTTTCTTAGGCAGTAATACCATGAAAATACTTAAAAATTCCCGTGTGCCATTATTACTTATTCGTTAAATAGTAGAAATTAAACACTCAGGAATACCTATTTACTAAGGTATCCCTGAGTTATCTGTTGATTGTTATGATCAAAATTTCATTATTATTCTTTGTCTAAATAAGTTATAAATTAGTTTCTAAGAAACCTAAAAATGTATTCCATGATTTTTTGTCTGCGACTTCTTGGTAACGAGGAGAGCCCATCACAGTAAATGCGTGTGGGGCACCTGAATAAATTTGTATTTCATAACTCGCTTTTACAGCTTCAGCTGCTCGCCTATGTCTGAAACCTGTTGTAGTGGAATAGCACTGTCTGCGCCACCATGAGCAATGAAAAGAGGTGCGCTTAACTTGTCATAGTTTTGCCCTTCTGGCGTTGCTAACCCACCATGGAACGTGGCATATCCTTTCACATCAGACGCTTTTCCTGATCGTGCTAGCTCTAAAATGGCTGCACCACCAAAGCAATATCCCATCACGACCATGTCGTTTGAACTGAGTTTCTTTGATTCGCTAATCGCCGCGAGAATTAAGCGACGCATTTTTTCTCTGTCTTTATATAGCTTACCGGTTTCTTCTTTTTTAGCTTTAGTTTCAACGGGTCGATTACCGGCGCCATATAAGTCGGCAGCGAAGGTGTCGTAGCCTTGTTTAGCCAACATTTCTGCTCGCTTTACTTCATAGTCTGTTAGCCCATCCCAATCATGAATTAGTAGCACACTACCTTTTGATTCACCTTGTGCTTTTGCAAAATAACCTTGGTAATATTGGTCGTCCACTTGGTAAGACACCTGTTGTGCAGCGACGGGTAAACTCATTAATAAACCTAAAAATAGTGCTTTCATATTATCTAACTCCATTGATTGATGATTAAATTAACAGAGTATGCGTGTGAAAACAGATCATTAATCTTGTTGAATAGAGGGATAAGTAGGTTTGTTGTCTGTCCTAATCATCCTCTTTCTCAAGTACTACGTTGCCATTGGCAATAAGGACCAATCAGAGTTTAATAAAAAATATTCGCTAAGAACTACAGCGTTATCATTTGAAACTGGCCACTATTCATAGATCGCTTGATGCTCAGAAGTATAGCTTCTTTGGTAAAATTTAATGCAGTTTCTGCCCGATGCTTTAGCGCGATATAGTGCCTTGTCTGCTTCTGAAATTAGTTCATCAATTCTTTTTTTATTTGCAAGTTCTTTTAAGTCACCGGCGCGATAACAGGTAATACCTAATGAGATGGTTAACGGATGATCACACAGTGCTAAGTTTTCAATGTTATTTTTAATACGCTCACACACTTTAGTGGCAATTTTTGTATCACAATTAGGTAACCACAGTAAGAACTCTTCCCCACCAAATCGAGCTAAAAAGTCATAATCTCGTTTATCATTACTTAATGATTCAGCCACTTTAATGAGAATTTCATCTCCTTTTTGATGGCCATAGGTATCATTTACTTTCTTAAAAAAATCAATATCTATAATCGCCAGTGCGACCTTGCCTTTTTCGCGGCTGATTCTATTCAGGTCGGTTTTTATATGTTTAAACATTGCTCTACGATTAGGGATTGACGTTAAGCTGTCTTCATAAGCCTTTTTTTCTAGCTTTAAATTTAACTCGATTAAGCGCTTTTCTTGTTGGCGCCTGAGTAATTCAACCTCAATCCAGGATGTCATTAACTGGAGTGCATCAATATCTACGGGGTTAAATTTTCGAGGATAGGGGATCGCACTTGAAAAATTGAGGGTGCCGTATAACTGACCGTTTAATTTAATGGGCATGCCGATATAGGATTCAAGACCAAATGACTGGTACGCGGGGTGTGATGCGTACCGGTCATGCTTACCAATATGCTCAAGCGCGATAGGGATTTTTGCTTGGCAGGTGATTTGACAATAAGTGGTATCCAAATCAAACTCGATGCCAGATACTAATTCAACGTCTTCGGGCACAACACAATGCTTAACTACATAGCGATTATCTTCAATACGAGCCAAGATACCAATATCAAGATTAAACCGTTCTAAGCCCATCTGTAATATTTGTTCTATTTGAGTGTCGAATCCAAGATCGTAACTATTCGTGATCTCATAGAGTCTTCTGATGACTCGTTCACTGTTATTAACCTGTCCCATAAATATGTATTACCTATATTGAGAAGCCACTGTGTTAAATGCAAATAATAAGCGCGTTACTTAAGTATTTATTGGATTAATACCAATCTAGATAAATATCTGAACAATCTGCTGGTTAAAATTCTCATTAATTTTTCCTGCGCAATTTTAAAGTATTTACTTATCCAGATTAGTACAGTACTTCTTAACGAGTATCATTTATCAATTGAGTCTTTTAATATAGACGATGTTACGATTAGATTATAATAACTTGATGATTATGTAGTCGTTTCATAAATTTATGAGAGGCATGACCAGATAATGGCAATACCCATTAAAAAGAAAGTGGGTGGAAGTGCCGGCAACGAAATAATAAGGTGTGCTGTTTAATAAAATCGATGATATGAAGAAAGGGCTATTATCGAGATACTTTCAATAACAGCCCTAGTACTATTTATAGAGGAAATTTACAGGGGTAATTCACAGAGACTTTAAAAATGAATGCCATTTTCTAACGAGCTAATTCTAGCCAGTGACAAAACATCAATCTCTTTTTCTGCCAACATAGCCGCGCCTGCCTGAAATGATTTTTCAAACAAAATACCCACACCCACCAAATTCGCTTTCGCTAACTTGATGATATCAAGTGTGCCAATCACGGCATTACCATGTGCTAATACATCATCAATGAACAATACGTTATCATTTTCATTAATGTGTAATGCACTGCAATTAAGCTCATAAGTGACGTTTTTAGTGAAGCTGTGTACCGATGCCGTCAACAAGTCGTCAGGGTCTAAAATACTGCGTTTTTTCTTCATGACTACTAATGGCACATTTAGTTTCAATGCAACCAAGGTTGAGATAGCGATGCCACCACTCTCAATGGTCACAATGCGGTCTACTTTTGCTTGTTCAAAATGTGTCGCTAATTGCTGTGCACACCAATCTAATAATTGGATATCGATCTGTTTAGTTAAAAAGTCACTTGCATCAAGGGCAACATTATTGACAGATTTAGCTTTTTCTAAAATAGTTGTTTCTAATAAATTCATTTCATTTTCTCTACTAGGGTTACGCAAGTGCTAAATAAGCAACAAATAACAGTGATAAGGTATAGATGATTGGGTGAACCTCTTTGCCTTTACCCTGAACTAACATCACAAAACTGTAGCTGATAAAACCCATTGCCATGCCGTTAGCAGGTGAGAAGGTTAATAAACTAAAGACCATGATAAAGAACACTGGGATAGCGGATTCTTTTTTATCCCACTGTACATCTGCTAAGTTTTTGATCATGTAAATACCAATAATCACCAAAGCGGGTGCAACAATCGCACTGGTGAAAATTGAGAATATTGGATATAAAAACACAGAGATTAAGAATAACAGCGCTACAACGATGGCACTGATACCTGTTTTTGCGCCTAATGAGGAAGCAACGGCTGACTCTGAATAAGCTGTAATTGAGGTTGTACCAAAGATTGAACCGATGATCGTACCACCAGAATCGGCAATTAATGCTGATTTAGCATTAGGTACTTTGCCATCTTTATTAATAATACCCGCGTCACGACCAACGCCTACGATAGTACTTAACCCATCAAAAAAGTCGACAATGAAAAAGATAATCACTAAAAAGATCAGGTCACTTAATTTAGGTAAGGTGAAGTGCTCAAAGTTGAAAATAGCACCAAAAGTAGGCGCCATGCTAGGTGGCATTGAGAACACTTGCTCTGGCAATGCAATTAGCGTTGTGCCTAGCAAGTGATCACTTAAAAAGCTTAATGCAATCGCAGTGGCAAAAGAGAGCACTGTCGCGAGTTTGATATCACGTACTAAACAACCAATGGCAACAAAAATACTGATTAAAGCAATCAATACTTTCGGGTCGTATACATCACCCAGTGTCACTAATATGAAAGGATTACTGACCACAATGTCTGCGTTTCTTAGGCCTAAGAATGAAACAAACAGGCCTAAACCCACTGCTATGCCTAATTTCAAATCATCTGGAATCGCTTCGATGATGATTTTTCTTGCTGGCGTTAAACTTAATATCAGGTAGATACAGCCCGAGAGAAAAATAGCGAATAAAGCCTCGTGCCACAGTAACGAGATACCGCCACCAAGTAACAATACTTTGAAGAAGCCATTCATCGACATGCCAGGTGCTAACATGATTGGGTATTTAGAAAACATACCCATAATAAAGGTCGCAACGGCCGCTGAAAGTGCGGTTGCTGTAAATACAGAGCCTTTATCAATACCTGGAATACTGCCTAAAATAGCAGGGTTAACCGCTAAGATATAACTCATTGCTAGAAAGGTAATAAAACCTGCGTATATTTCATTTTTAAGCGTCGCACCACGCGCGCTTAGTAGGAAGTACTTGTCCATTAATTGCCATCATATTAGTTGTTTAGTAGGACAATATTTCGATGCATAAAACGATGGCAAGGGAAGTGTAAATATAAGGAAAAGACCAGAGGCCTAGGAGTAACCTATAAATATAAAACCAGTTCCATTGTAGTTCAGATGTTTACGGTATCTGAGTAGAGACTTATGGCCCATATCGCCAAAATTATACAAGGTTACATTGTGAGTGAGGCGGATCTTAATGATGCTAGTTAGATTGTCAATCACTAAGGGTACGGTTTACTTTTAATTTATATAAGCGGGCAGAGTAGAAATTGATGCTCAGGGGGGCGTTAACGTGTCGATTTTTTATAGGATAGTGGGGACTTGAAGGTGGGCTCAGAGTGCCACGCTATTTTCTAACGTTTCATACCGACGGTTAAGGCCGGTAAGAAGGAGGTTAGCAAGCTTGGGTTTAAAGCATTAATGCACAGAGTAATGCTCAACTCTAAAATGAAGTGTAGTTTTTCTTAAACTCTAAAAGCAACATATAAGCACTGGCGCGAGACATATCATAGGGCCTAAAGACTGCGGATTTAGAATATTTTAAAATGAGCGGTTCAGTAAAATGCGAGGTTGGAATGTAACCCATACACCAATCGTTAAATTCTCTTACGTTGATTTGAGAATATTCTAGTAACACGACATTTGTATGCCTCTCGTCTTTGAGTATTTTATTATAAGTATGGTTTATCGCCTTGCGAGATCCTTCTAAGCATTGAATAAAATACTTCTCTTTGAAACACAGCATGCCCGTAATACCATTTTTAGTATTGTTTAAGCGCCCAACTTGCAGGATATCTTCAAGTGAAGAGGAGGCAAATTTTTCGGTGGCCGTACTGACATAAATCAATCGAGTTAGAAACATAGTATCTCCGCTGATAATATTTAAGACGTTGATCTTAAATATTATCAATGTTTCAAGAAAAGCTAATTGATCCGAGCAACAGTGCCTTTATTGCTTTCTTGTTCGTTAAGCTCGCTTGTGGATGATTGACCTTCTCTTTTTTTTGATAAATGAATGTTTTTATAGATGTTATAAAAAGCTAAACGTATTATCCCTTTATTATTTTTATTACCTTGAGTCTTTCTTTATGTTATTGAAATTACTGGCGATCATTATCAAACAAATTGAGTATTTATATGCTCACTTGATTGATGTGTTGGTCGATGAACTGATTGATGGTGAAAGAAACCCCGATCAAGGTGATGTGATTCAAGCGTTATTGATATTTACTGTCTTAGCGGTTTTTTCATTCTACATGGAACCTTTTGTTGAGTTATATACCTTTATTGGTGTTATCTCATTGGTTATTGCTCAATTTATTAACCTGAAGAATAAAACCTATAAAGAGATAGAAGAAGACGCGAGGGACTTTACCTCTATTCAAATCGCAAGAGGTTACTTTGAACATTTTTGCATGATTTTGTTTCTCATCTTCTTTTCAAACTTTTTGCCTAAAGCGGGCCATTTCATCATGAGCTGGGTCGGACCTTGGTTAGGCATTGAAGTGCCTCGATTAGTGCTGGATTTATCGATGAGCGGTATCTGGTCCGTTTTTGCCATAGAAATTGAGTTTTTGGATGTTATCGATTTGTCGCTATTGGTTATCTCATTTATGTTTGCGATGAAATGCTGGCATAAGGCTAAATTGGCGCTTGAGTCTGAGTGATCATTTATCCCTTATCAATAAATATTATCAATAAACGCGAATAACAAATACGAACAGTCAATATTAACAATAACGAGTTAAACGACATGGAAAGTAACAGTAGTAACAGTAGTAACAGTAGTAATAGTTGGAAAGTCATTTGCACCGGTAATATTAAAGCCGATTTCACACAAGAGAGGGTGATAGAGAATATCCAAGCGTTATTTAAGTTCGATAGTGAGAAAGCCAAGAAGTTGATTCAAGGAATGCCTACAACGGTTAAGCAAGGGCTTGGAAAACAAGATGCCCTACAATACAAAAAAGTGCTTCAAGAGGCGGGTGTTGAAACAATCTTAGAAGCACCTGCAGAAGCGAAGAAATTTAGCTTTGATGAATTGTCCTTAGTACCATTAGACGGTGAACATTGTGATGATGTTAATCATAGTAACCAGGGGCATCATTCGGCGAGTACGCATGAACATGCACCTGAAGTCACTTGTCCGGAGTGTTATAACCTACAACCACAGACCATAAAATGCCTTTACTGTGGCACTCAAATTGAAAGAGACGATTCGGGCAAAACAACGGTTCAACGCGAGAGTATAAATTCTGCTTCGCCATTACAGCTTCAATCACAATCACAACATCAGCCACATTCACATTCACATTCTCGCTCTCATGCAACGCGAACAGCGCATTCTACAGCAAGGTCATCATATAATAATGGTCACAATGAAAGCGATCACAACGACGATGACTTTGAGGAGCCAGAGACGATTATCGATAAAATGATAGAGCACAAACAATCTATCGTTGTGGCGATTTGTATTGCTATTGTTGTTAATTTTTTACTGTTCAGTGGGGCAACCTACAAAGCGGTGGGTGATAGTCCAGAAGCCTTAGCGCAAATTTCAGCCTTTGAGTCACCCAATTATCCTGCTATTAATGCAGAAAGGTTGCGTGGCTTATTACAGTCTAAAAACTACTATCAGTTAGAGTCACTTTTAGGCGAATTGAATGACAAGGTGCACTATGACATTAGGTGGGAAGATGCGTTTACATACTCTATCAATAGAGTCTCAAACATTGAAAAAGTGTCTCTTGAGCAGCTAGATAACTGGGTGAATAGCACAGAATCTGCTTTGGCTTACCTTGCGCGAGGTGTATTTTATGCAAGTGCGGGCGCAGAGGCTCGAGGCAGTAAATTTTCAAAGAACACCACAGATGCACAATTTGAAGCAATGAATAAGCTATATTTGGCCGCTTACTCAGACCTTATCAATGCAAAATCAATGGATAGTTCACTGTTACCTGCCTATAAATGGCTTATTCAAATTAATGTTGGCGATGGAACAAATAATCCACGAGATGTCTTTTTGAATGAAGCTATTTTAGCGAACCCAGCAGGAAACCAATATCGCATTAGCTACATGAATTATAGTAAACCTAAGTGGGGTGGATCATGGGCCCAAATGGACCGCTTTGTCGCAGAGACTCAAACCTATGCATCATTAAATCCAAGGTTAAACTTATTATCGGGTTATATCTTTGCTGAAAAAGCAGATCTGGACATGCGAGACGATGATGATGCCGCGTGCATTTCATACTATAGCGAAGCATTACAATACGGCATTCATACCGAGTGGCTTCGTAAGTGCGCTTATTGTTTATATGACATTGGGGATTTTGATGAAGCGCTTCAAGATATTACGCTATTTTTTAAATACGATAATTACCCATCAGATTATGATAAAAAATTAAAGCGCTATTTAGTGGGTAAAGTCGGTTAAATTATTGCTACTCGATTAAGGGGGATATTGTGATTTTTGACGACTTACGTCACTATTACTATCATTGCCATTGCCATTGCCATTGTCCTTTTCTGCTTTTGATTAGTCTGTAAGGTATTACGATATGAACGTGTTAATTATTTTAGCGGTATTATTTTCAGCTCTGGCGCTGGTGGTTATTTTACTGGAGCGTTTTGCTAAACCTGTAAGTGAAGCGCAGCAAGCGAAATACAGCAAAATATTGCCTATTTTAGTTTTTGTTATGTTGATTATTGCGCTGATAAACATGCTTGTTTGAGGTTTTTTTCTGATTTCGCCAAAGCTAACTAGCAAAGTCTATATTGTTTTATTGTTCGTCAAGCTCATCCGGTCGGTGACTAGGCTTACTTAACAGTGGTTTCGCCCTGTTGGCGACATTACTTTTCTCTCAACAGCAAGAGAAAAGTAAGCAAAAGAGTGCCGTTCCGAAGCATTTTTTAATCAGCTACAAAGCATGACTTTTTAACGCACCGTGTCTGAATGCACTTCCATGTGCATGCAGACACTAATGAAAGTCAGAGGGCACGCAGAGCTTAGCCCGCTCATAAGCCTGAACTGTCGTTCAATTCGCTCCCTGATTTCCTTTGCTAAAGTCTGGCTTCTCCGCTGAAAAATGAAACGGAAACTCTGTCGATACGCATTGATGCTATTTATCTGCATTGAGTAACGGTATTTTTCGTAAGGCTAAGTCTAATGAGACAAGATTAAACATTTGATCCTATACAGTTTGATTGTTCGTCAAGCTCATCCGGTCGGTGACTAGGCTTTCTCGCACTAGTGACCTTTACGTAATATAGATTTAGTTCAATCAGATTAGTTATTTCGCTAGCGCTCATTGTGACAGCGCTTGATCTTACATTGCAGAGGTTTCGCCGGTGGCGACTTCATTTTCTTTAACGAGTAAAGAAAACAGAAGCAAAAGAAAGCTCGCCCGAACATTTCTAAAAACTTGACCAATCAATCACTTTATAACGCACCGGCTCAAACAGTGCATCCCTGCACTGACTGAGCCTAGCCCCAGCATCCATGCTGGCACTTGCTAAAGTGATTCATCGTTCAAGTGAAATGTAACGGGGACTGTTGTTTCTGATTTTTGTTATTGTATTTGATAAATTTTCGGTTCTGAAACCGCCGGGCACCGAGAGGCGGAACCACTCTATGCAGACTAAAAAACACTTCAAGCGAGCTTGCCTCGCACTAGTTACTTTGAGTCTCTTGTGTAAATTCAATAAAAAGATGAGCCTATTTTTAGGAAAAGCGTTGAATGCCTACTATTAGTTTTTGTTATGCTGATTATTGCGCTGATAAACATGATTGTTTAATACTTAAACTTACTTCGTAAAGGTCTTCTCTCGCTTAGTCCAATGATCATGACTAAAACTATTCTCTTGTAAGCGTTCAATCAAACTTGTCAATACCGGGCCGGATTGATGGCTTCGAGAAATCAAACAGCCAACAGGCGTTAACCATCCACTGTGTTCATGAGCAACAGGCAGCGCAATAAGGCTTCCTTGTTGAATGGAGTGTTTTATTAACAGTTCAGGTACGCTAGCCCAACCCATGCCTTGCTGAACGAGGTTTACAATCGTTTGGTGGTTATTCGCATACCAAATCTTCGAGCTGATGGCATAACTAAACCAAAGCTCTTTTTGTTGTGCGCTTCGGTGTACACATTGACGGTATCTTTTTAAGTCAGCATCTTGCACTGTAGAAAGCTGAGCTAATTCATGATCCGGCGATGCAATGGTTATAAACCGAGCTTGTCCAAGTAGGAAAAAGTCCATATCTACCTTTAATTCCCCATCGGCATAAATGATACCTACCTGCGCTTTACCACTTCGCACTAATTCTTCTACATCAAAGGTAGAGGCGCTAATAATCTCAAAATGTGTGATGGGAAATTTATCAGCAAGCGGCGTCAGAATCTGTAAAAAGTCGCTATCAATGCAACTCTCATCTATCGCAATCACTAACTCATTTTCATATTGCTTGGTTAATGATTCGAGTTTCTGATCAAAATACTTTTGTTGATGCAGTATTGATTTTGCAATCGGCAACAGTGCTTTTCCATTTGTCGTAAGCACGGGTGTGTTCTTGTCACGATTGAACAACTCCTGATTAATAGAAATCTCAAGGTTAGCAATTGCTTGGCTTACACCAGACTGAGCACGTTTTAATTTACGTGCGGCTGCAGAGAAAGACCCACTTTCACAAACAGTGATAAACACTTTTAATTGTTCGAAGCTATACATGTTTGCTCTCCCTTATAAATACCTAGACTGATGTGTTACTTAGGCTATCACTATTTGTGATGGTTGTTAACTTTGTCTCAGCATTTTTAGCGTCATAATACTCGGCATGTTTTATGGGTTTACAACAAATTTTGGAGTGATATTTAATGGGTAAGTTAGAAAGGGTCTTTCAAGCTGTGCTGTTTGAAGTGTTAGCTGTAAGCATGTCAATTGCTGGATTAATGGTGTTTACAGATCATGATCTTTCCTCGCTATCAGAAACAATGATAGTTGTTGCTAGTGTCGCGATGATTTGGAACTATTTCTTTAATAGTGTGTTTGATCGCTACGTAAAGGGAGAAAAAACTCAACGCTCATTGTCATTACGCATTGTGCATGTGCTTTTATTTGAAGCGGGGTTATTGCTGATCACCATTCCTGTGATGGCTTACATTTTACAGATCAGTTTATGGGAAGCGTTGATCATGGACTTAGGAGTCACGATTTTTATTACGATTTATGCTTTTACGTTCAACCTGAGTTACGACCATATCAGAGCATTTGTAATAAGAAATCGCATAGAGAAACGTTTGCAAAGCGAGCTTGCTCATTGAA
>NZ_PJBZ01000118.1 GCF_002835995.1 Psychromonas sp. Urea-02u-13
TGATTGTTTGAAATGTTATTTTCGACCTCATGTCGTCGCTTTTTTAGGTCGAGGTAGTTTAGATTGGTAACTTCTTTGAGAATGCCTTTTAGCTTATTGTTAATCATAGTTACACCTTGAATTTCAAAGTAATAATAACTAAAGCTTAGTCTAACAACACTCAAATACAACAGCGCCTGCTATATCCATCTGCCATACAGGGAAAAAGCACCTCCTTCCAAATAACGGTCTATCAAAGCTCCCTTGGAAGTGAGCCTTTAGGCCGTTGCAACGTATTTTCGATCTAAAGGATGAGCAAGAAGCATTAAAAGAGAGGAATTGAGACGCTAGCAGTGTTAATCATCAATAGACAAATTATTGTGTATTCTCACCATGCTCTTGGCACATTTTTTCAATGAAGTTATCGAGTTCTTGGTCTTTTGTCATGGGGACAAATCGCTGTGTTAACGAAATTGAAATAATACGGTCTAGTCGGAAGTTGCGAAAACCGTGTCTTAATTCACACCATGCTAGTAACGTCCAAGTGCCTTTCCATATATGGATAGCCAGTGGTCTAATTTCACGAGCAGTCTGCGCTTTTTTTGCATCTGAATAGTCAAGTTGTAGGTACTCACGCTCACGTGCGGCTTTACGTAACAGATCGATATGTTGAAACTCAGAGGATGCTTGATAAAAGCTGGGCGCAAACATTAATGAGTTAAAGGTTTGTAACTTGGGTGGTAATACAGCCGATACTTTGATCATCGCTTGTTTAGCTGCATTGGCTAGTTCATTGCCTCCCCATGCTTCAACCATTCTCATGCCAATTTGAATCGCCTCAAGTTCAGACTCGTTAAACATCAGTGGTGGCACATCAACTTCGTGGCGTAATAAATACCCTACACCCGCCTCCCCTTCAACGGGAATGCCATTAGCAATTAAGTCTTGGATATCTCGGTAAAGAGTACGCGTAGAGACCTCTAGCACTTCAGCTAATAAATTCGCAGTGGTTAGA
Source organism: Psychromonas sp. Urea-02u-13 (assembly GCF_002835995.1). Lineage (GTDB taxonomy): Bacteria > Pseudomonadota > Gammaproteobacteria > Enterobacterales > Psychromonadaceae > Psychromonas. Next base: position 995 of record NZ_PJBZ01000118.1, read on the forward strand.
CGACGGGTTTTTAACAGTTGGATTATTTGAAACAATCTATCGGCACGACGCATTGCACTCTCATATTTTTAAGCCCAGATAACAACTGGGCTTTGCTGATACCAATCTGAACAATTAACTACTTTTAATCATTACAGGTTTTGCGACCATAACCCAATTTTATTACCTTCACTGTCAATAAAGATAGCGATGTAACCACACTCTCCGTCTTTAATCGGCATGGCCGGTAATAAAATTTCTACATTCGCTTGCTCAAGCTCTGTCACTTTATTTTGCAAAGTCGCAGTAAGATGCAAATAAACGGTACTGCCATCTCTGCTAGGCACCATCATTTCATGTTTTAGTAAGGCAACACTGGCATCACCTTGGGTAGTGGTTTCAACGATCGCCATTTCCATATCGTTCATGGTTTCTTGCTTAAACGTTAAAGCAAAATTATCTTGATAAAATGCCATTGCACGGTTCATGTCAGTCACGGCTATTTCAGCCCAAACTAATGGTGAATGTTCTAACATAATGTTATTCCTTTAAGTGAAGTTCTCAATCACCGGTTTGGCGATGACAGAACAATAACACTGTGCTACTGACAGCGTGGTGTCAGTAGTAATTCACTTTTTTCAATTAATAATTGGTAATTTATTGATTAAATAACAGCACGAGTTAACTCTTATAAAAGAGTCTATCCTTTGCACTATTTTGCTAATTTCACTTGGAGTAAGACAGTCGTTGATCGTTATTTAAGATGCAGATAAGGGAATACATTGAGAGGGGATTCAGTGATAAACGCTCAGCCTGAGGGTAATGTCAGCCCCGACTGAGCATAATAGAAAATTACTTCTACGCGCTTAAAATAATCGCTTGTTCAATTTTATCTTTAAGATCGACAAGTTGCTGATAAGCACTCGGCGAGCCCATTTGAAAATCAAACTCTTCTTTATTAAGCGCACAGACAGTACCAATAACGTTATTATCAAATAAAATAGGAAAACCTAAATAAGTCCCTAAGCCAAATTTAATTAAATCCTCGTTATTCATCCATTCAGGTAGCACACTTGCATCCGTTATTAAAAGTGGTTTCTTAGTGGTCACCACTCGCTCGCAATACAATTCATGGCAACCTTCTTGAACACTTTTAGGGCCTTCATCGTGTTGATTATAAATCGGTTGATGATTAGCAAAGACCACTTTCATTGTTGTAGGTAAGGATGCCATGACTAAAATAGAGTGTAAGCCCGTTGTTTCTGCGATTGTGTTAAGTTGCTTCACCCAATCTTCTGAGTGATTGATTAATGAATTAAAGTGCATATTTTTCCTTAGCGATAGGATTAGGTAGATTGACTTGTATATTGACCGTACCTAGCGATTAAAAATTTCACAAGTGAATAAATACAGTTTTGCTTATTAGGGAAGAAGATTTTTAGGGGTTGAAGAGTATTAATGAAATCAGTGAATAATAACGCTACAAATAAAATAAGTGGCGACCCAAATCACCACTTATTTTATAAAAAGACATAACAGCTCAGGACTAAGCTATTTATGCTTAGTTCAAGGCGAAAAAGCACAGTTTAGTCGTTTAAATGAGCATTTTTCAACATGGTTATCGTCAGATAACTGAAGCTTTATCTTGAACATATCTTAAATAGTGACGTGCGGAGTAGTTACAAAACTATTTAATCGCGTTATAAATAGTTGTTGCGTTGTATTTCATCATTTGTAAATAAGTGGATGCTTGCTCATTTTCACCAGACAACGCATCAGAATAAAGCTTACCTGCCACGGTCACTTTTGTATCTTCACTGATCTGTTTGATAAGACGATTATCAGTGACATTTTCGATAAATATCGCTTTGATATTGTTATCTCTAATTTGATCTATCACACCCGCTATGTCAGCGGCACTTGCTTCAGAATCCGTACTAGTCCCCTGTAAGGCATGAAAATCAATACCATAATCACGAGCAAAATATGCAAAGGCATCATGCGCAACAATCACTTTGCGTTGTGTTGCCGGCACGCTATTAAACATGGCAGTAATGTCGTTATCGAGTGATTTTAGCTTTATTAAGTAGGTCGCTAAATTAGCAGCGTAATAGTCACTATGTTGAGGATCAACGTCGGTTAGCCCTTTAGCGATATTACTCGCATAGATTTCAATACTACTAATGCTGTGCCAAGCGTGTGGGTCGATTCCATCGTGATGATGCTCGTGATGTTCTTCGTGGTGATCATCATGGTCCTTATGCCCATCATGATCTTTATCTTCATCATGGTGAGTATCATGGCCTTGATGCTCGTTATGTTCTTCGTGTTGATCATCATGATGTTCATCATGTCCCATATCGTCTTGTTGATCATCATGTCCCTTATCTTCATCGTGGTGATCGTCATGGCCTTTATGTTCATCATGATCCTTATGCTCTGCGTGATGCTCATCACCGCCTTTCTCATCAGTATGCTCGTCATGGCCCCCTTCTAATAAGTTGATGCCATTACTCGCGATCACTTGCTGACCTTTAAAATGCGATGCTTCAATCAAACGGGGTAACCAGCCTTCAAATCCAAGACCATTCGTGACAATTAAGTCTGCTTTTGAAACCCCTCTGACATCTTTAGGGCTGGGTTTAAAGGCGTGAGCGTCACCATTTTCTGAGACCAATGTGGTCAGTGCGATTTTATCACCACCAATTTCTTGTACGATATCGCCAAGCACAGAAAAACTGCTGATGACTTTTACTTTTTCATTAGCGAGGGCAACAGTGGAAAATAAACCACTTGTTAAACATGCCACTAAAAATAGTTTGTTCAATTTAAACATTACTTTGTCCTTTGTGTATCGATGATGGGTTTTGTATTGGTTGCTCTATTGATAATTTTGCTAGCGAGGCACGCTTCATTAAGAAACTGCCACATTGTTTTACTAAGATGATTGAGGCGATATAAAATAACCCTAATACCAGTACGATCGCCGGGCTTGTCGCAAACTCGTAATGGTAAGAAAGTAATAATCCCAAGTAACAACTAATGGCAGCAAAAACGAATGATAGTGAAATAATCACGCCTAAACGGTTGCTCCAAAAACGGGAAATGGCAGCCGGTAATATCATTAACCCCACAGACATCAAAGTGCCTAATGCATGAAACCCCGCCACTAAATTAAGCACCACTAATAATAAAAAGAGGTAATGTGCTACCGCACCAAAACGACTGACACTTTTAAAAAAGGCCGGATCAACACACTCCAAAACTAACGCGCGGTAGATAATAGCCAAGACTAATAATGTAATGCTAGCGATGCCACTGAGTAATAATAAAGCTTCGTTATTCAGCGCTAAAGTCGATCCAAATAACACGTGCAATAAATCTACATTGCTGCCTTTAGAGGAGATAATCAGCACCCCTACCGCCAGTGATAACAGGTAAAAAGCAGCTAAACTTGAATCTTCTTCAGCGCGACTATGCCTGGCTACCATGCCAGAAAGCAGTGCCACAATGCAGCCCGCGACAATGCCGCCAATGGTCATTGCAAAAATAGATAAACCAGAGACTAAAAAGCCAACCGCAGCGCCCGGTAATATCGCATGGGCCATGGCATCACCACTGAGGCTCATTTTTCTCAGTGTTAAAAACACACCAATCGGTGTGGCACTTAAGCTTAAAACTAAGCAACCCCATAAGGCTCGGCTCATAAAGGTGTAATCACTAAAAGGGGCGATAAAATAGTCAAACATTAGCAAACTCCTTCACACACAAGGTGTTCGTCAATACAGTTATTCGTCAGCTGAAAACCGACCGCGCTTAGGTTATTTTCACTCAAGGTTTGGTGAGTTGGCCCTTTGGCGACGATGCTTTTAGCGATCATTAATACCTCGGGGAAAAACTGTTTTACCAGTGGTAAATCATGTACTACAGCAATCACGGTTTTACCTGCTTGATGACAATCATTAATCACTTTCATTAAATCGCGCGTGGTTTGCATATCCACTGAATTAAAAGGCTCATCTAGAATTAATATTTCAGCATCCTGCATCAACATACGCGCAAATAGCATGCGTTGAAATTGTCCGCCAGAGAGCTCTGAAATTTGTTTTTGTTCAGATTGCGCAAGGCCCACTTGCTCAAGGCAATGGGAAAGCTGTTTTAACAAATCCTGCGTAAATCGTTTAAATATCCCCGTTTTTCGCCATGACCCCGCAGCTACAAATTCTTTGACGGTGATCGGGAATTGACGCTCAATCATTTGGCTTTGCGGTAAATACGCTATTTGCTTTAAACCATGACGGCTGAAAGTAACCTGCCCATATTGCGCGTTTATTTGTCCCATAATAGATTTTAAAAGCGTCGATTTACCCGCGCCATTTGCGCCAACAATAGCGACCATTTCGCCTTCTTTGATTTCGACATTAATGTCATCAAGGGCTAATAACTGCTTATAATAAACAGTGAGTTGAGAAATATGAATCACAATAAAGCCTTAAAAGAGCAGGAAAAAACTGCCCCACACGAACGCAATAAGCGTGAGTGCAAGTGACAACCGAAAGGTAATGCCACTGAGCAATAATGACAGGGATGAGTGAGTGAAATTGAATTTATTGATATGCAAAACCTAATCTATTTATGCTAAATGATCAAAACAAAATGTAATGTTATAACATTACATTTTATAGATAAAGTGTTTTTTGATAACCATTATCAAAAAACTATTTAAGTAATGGTCACTAATCAATAAATATGGCCCTTATCCTAAATTCTCATTCACCTGTGATTTGGGTTATGAGGCGGCTATTGAGGTAGGGTATTGAGGTGAAAAATTGAAGTGGAAAATTGAGGGGAAAAAATAATCATGACTTTGACGCATAAAAAACAGGGCTAACTATCATGTGCTTATGCCTATTTTTCTGCTTAAATTTTTATAAGGGAGCAAGCTTTAAAGGAAAATATACAGAAGGTCGTGGCAGGAAAGAAACAGCTTTATAGGGCAATTACACCGCGCCACTAATCAATTGTGGCGTTCTTAAGCTTATCTTAACCAGCTCATTATATCGCTTTAGCTTGCGTCGCTAAACAAGCTAGATTATGCTCCCGCTCAATCGCATTAGCGAAGACCTTTATTGGGCGTACACACGCCCCTTTTATTTAAAATAGGCAACTTATGAATATTATTACTGTTCCAGAAATGGAAAAACCAACTATTAAAAGTCACCATAAAGCACGTCACATGAAAAAAATGGCTGTTGGCCCTTTTGCTCAAACCTGTGCAGAGATCCGTTTCAGCGCAGATATTGAAAAATTCGATCAAGTAGATGACGCTTTAATTGAATGTCAGCAAAATTGGGATCTGTTTACTGCTTATTTTAATGAACAGTATCACGTAGCGATTAACTTCTTTACAGAGCAAGAAGACTTAAACGCAATGATAGAAATCGCACGTGCAGTTATCGTTAAAGAAGTGGGTGAAGTTGAATTTAAAATATTAGTTGGCGATGCTAACTACGGTGATTGGGATAGTTGTTACACAGACTAATCCACTAAAACACATCGCGCCTAAAGTGCGATGTGTTTGCTTAAATATATGACTAACAGCCAGTTAATCCTTCCAGCAACACAGCAAATATTATTAGCGCTTACTCGTGATTTTCCAGTATTTTTCCTAACAAACTATCTAACAGCGTTATTTCCTGAGCAGACAACCCTTGCAATAAATGATCGTGTTGCTTATGTAATTCCGGCATCACTATTTCTACTAACTGCTTACCCTTAATGCTCAATTTTACCAACTTGCTGCGTTTGTCTTCAGGGTTATCTAAGCGTTCAATCAACCCAGCTTCAACTAAACGTCCTAATACTTTGGTTAATCCGCCCGAACTAAAAAACATGCTTTTATATAAATCGGTGGGTGATAAACAATAGGGGGTCGCACTACGTCTTAATGTGGCTAATACACTAAAATCAGTATGTTGCAGCTGATATTGCACGATACATGCATCTATTTTCTTTTTATAGATATCTTGAATTCGCGTTATTTTTAACAAAGGTACAGACATGGTTGCTGCGCATTCAGGCCAGTTTTCCTGCATGGCTAATACTATTTCGCGCACACTCTTATTCATTATCATCCCTTTTATGCGACTTATGAAATAAGCCGTTAAATATTATTATTATGTATTTATTGAACAACTCGTAAATATACCTTGCTAGAAAGATAAAATCCACCTAGTATCTTTCTAGAAAGATAAAATCCACCTAGTATCTTTCTAGAAAGATACTAAGAGGTAGATATGTCCAACAACAAACAGAATATAAGCAAAATGCTCATCATTACACTTTCGTGTATTTATGCAGTCTCTCCTTTTGCCATTGATAGTTACTTACCCGCCCTGCCTATTATTGCCAACGAAATGCAGGTCGATATTTCAATGTTATCAATGACTGTCAGTCTCTATATTTTAGGGCTAGCTGTGGGCCAATTAATTGGCGGGCCACTGTCTGATAAACACGGTCGATTGCCGATCATGGTCTTAGGCTTAGGCCTCTTTGCACTTGCCAGTTTATTATTGACCACCAGCACACAAATCAGCGAGTTATGGTTATGGCGAATTCTGCAAGCTATTGGTGGCGGCATTGCGATCGTTGGCGTACCCGCGACTATTCGCGACAATGCAGACGGAAAAGAAGCGGCTAAATTATTTGCTTTAGTATCATTAATTATGATGGTAGCGCCTTCTATCGCGCCAAGTGTGGGTAATTTTATTCTCTCGCATCATCACTGGCATTGGATTTTTTACTTCGTCACCGGGGTATCAATCTTAGCTATTATCATGGCGATAAAGTTTATACCGCATCAACCCTCGAAAACGAAACAGGCAGCTACTAAGCGCACAAAAGGTATAAAGTTCATTGATGTGTTTAAACATAAACAAGCTTTGGGTTACATGATTGCACAGTCCTTTGCATTCGCGGTGATGATCACTTTTGTAACTAACTCAGCAATGATTTATATGGGGGCTTTTAAAGTCAGTGCCGATACTTTTTCGATATTATTCGCACTCAATATTTTTGGTTTAATCATCATTAACCGTATCAATACCTTTTTGCTCAATCGTTTTGAAAGCGCAATATTATTACGTTTTTGGTTATCAATGCAGGTTTGTGGTGCCTTCTTATTAGTATTATCGACCATTTTTTTGCCGCATTACCTGGCCCTCTCTGTTGCAGCATTTGTGATGACAGTGAGTGCAAATGGTGGCATCGTTTCAAATTCAAATGCTTGTTTTTTGAAGTTCTTCGGAAAAGATGCCGGCACTGCTTCGGCGGTATTAGGCGCACTACAATGTGCGACCGCTGCCACCATCAGTGCTATTGCAGCACTTATTAGTATGGGCCAAGTATTACCCGTAGTGATATTGATGTTTGCATCAACTAGCATCGCTTTATTGGCTGTCATTTACAGTAATAAACAGTCGTCTATAGCATTACAGATAGAAGAAATAGGCGCAGAGAATAATGCGGTCTTGTTGATGGATTGATTGGACGGTAATTGGTTAGCTGTTAGTTGGTTAGCTGGTTAGCTGTTAGTTGGTTAGCTGTTAATTGGTTAGCTGTTAGTTGGCTCGTAGCTCGTAGCTCGTAATTTTAACACTAGGTCTAGTTCATGTGATTAGGCCTAGTGTTTATTTTTATTGAGACAAGTCTAATTAACGTTTGGCTGTATAAAAACCAAGTCTGTAATACCTACATCGATACCCGATTGACTCAGTAATGTAGTGATTTGGCCCCTATGATGTGTCTGGTGATTAAACACATGCATCAATAAATTAAACAGTGTTTTGTTCGCCGTCACCCCTTTGCTATTTAGGTAACGGATTGGCTGTAACAGCTCTTCATCAGTTAGTAAGCTTGTTAGCTCTAACAGGGTTTCATCTAATAATACGCGGCGATCTTTCAGCTCAATAAAGTTATTAGCAAGAAATGCATCCAGTGATTCCGGCATCGCTAATGCTAAAATAGGCGCGTAAGCCTGATGCTTTTGTAAAACAGATTCAAAGCGCTTTAACCACAAAGTATCACCCACGCAAATATGATTTAACGAAGCAAAAATAGACCCAAAGAATGCACCTTTATCCTCATGTAACTTTTCTGGTGGCATTGCACCTATTGCTTCATATACTTTTTGATTCATCCACTGGTTATAGTCTGCCATTAAGTAGACATGATCCATCAGTTTCATATTGCGTTATTCCTTGGAGTAAAATGAGGTTGTGGGCTTATGTTAACGTAGATAACAAACTGAATGACTATTTTTTAAAGTAATAAATGCAAAATATGCCATTTAACTGATTGTGCAGGAATAAGATAGAGGAGCAAAACAGAATACCTCAGCTTTAGCCCCTCACATTACCCTTGGCGTATAATAAAAAGTCCCACCTTAAACGCCTTAGCTTAAATATTACTCTTGTGCATAAGCACGTTTTACCTGCTCTTCAATCAGCGCTTTAAATGGCTCTGCACCAAACTGCTCTAATACGATGCCATTAACAAAGAATGTTGGGGTTTTTAATACTCTTAATACTTTTGCATCCTCTGTATCTTTTTTCATAACATCTGCAATCGCTTGGCTTTTCATATCAACCTTAAGCTTATCGATATCAATGCCAATACCTTGCAAGTAGGGATAAACCAAGTTCACGTCGGCAGTATGGTTTATTGCCCAGCTACTTTGGTAAAAGAAAACAACACCTAAGGCTTCCCAAAACTTGTTTTGAAGCTTACTGGCTTCTAATGCAGCAACCACTTGGTCAACATTTTTATGGAATGCAACAGGACGCGCAATCAGTTTAACTTTGCCACCATATTGTTTAATTTGCTGTTTTACTAAAGGGTAATACGCGCGGCAAGACTCACACGCAGGGTCAAAAAATTCAACAATAGTGACTTTTGCATTTTTATTACCATATTCAGCAGCATGTTCAGCGTACAAATACGGTGTTATGTCAGGCTTATTACTTTGCTCAACGGCGATAAATATTCCAATAAACAAGAAAAATAGCGCTGTACCAATAATGATTAATTTATTCTTTTTCTTATTTTCTATCTCTTTTTTAGTGGTTAGTTTTTTCATTGTAGTCTCCAAAATAAACTGTATTTACATCAACTCGCAGTATATCTGTAAATGATGGCCTTATGCTTGAAAAATAAGTAAGAAAAACCATTTATAATTTGGAAATATAAGATCAAATAATGAAATTAGCCCAGATAGACCAGCTATAAATAAGAAAAATGAAAAAAAACAAGCGAAAGCAGCAACAAAATGATGCCCTCCTTTATCTTCGTACCTTAATTCTAAGGAATAAAAATACCAGTATGCTACAAATGTACTTCGTAACATTTTATAAAATACTTTTTTAGCAAGATTATTCATTTCATACCTGTATAAATACTGACACTAAACTCAACATTACAAATAGACAACTAACGCCTTGTTGAACGAAGCCGCTGTGCGGCAGAAAAACAAAAATA
>NZ_PJBZ01000119.1 GCF_002835995.1 Psychromonas sp. Urea-02u-13
ATTTTTTGATTTGAAAGATCCCCTGAGAGTTTCAATATTCCCTGATTCGTATGTATTCGACTAATCATAAAATGCATTGTTAATGTGTACTTTTAACTAAATAACGTTGTTGAAATAGTGCTTTAGATTTTTTTGTGGCTTGGATTGTTTGATATGAAAGGGTCGGATTTTGAAGCTCTATAATATGACGATTCTCAAGATTTAGATCTTCTATTTGTGTCTGATAATAATATTCAAATAATGCTTCAGAGGTGCCATTGTCTCTTAATTTTGACAGCCCAAGCAACAAACGCTTGGCAAGGTTAGGGTTGTTTTTATTCACAAAAAAGAACAGTGGAAATGGGTAATGTAGGACTATTTCTTTTTCTATCACAAGATCAAGATCTTGATGTGTATGTTGTTCATAAACTATTTCATTTGCACCGCGGGCAAAGCAGTCGAAACGTTGCTTAGCCAGTTGTTGAAAAAGCAGTTCGTATTTGTAAGAGGTTTTTACCGCTAAACCATTGTCTTTTAATACTAAGGTATCGGGCCAATTTTGATGTTGTCCAATACTCAAGTTGCTCGCGAGCCATTGATTTTTATTGGTAATATTAGCAAATCGGTATTGCTCTCCCTGATTAATTAAACAAACTCGGTATCCTAATAAACCTTGAATGAGTGGGATTCTAACGGCAATGGCTTGTTTTTCTCGTTCTCTGGTTGGTGTAAAATGGGCTAAGTCTAAATGTGAGAAATCAATTTTGGAAAGCTCGCGTAAGGCACGGCCTTGCTTCATTTTTATAGAGGTAATTAATTGATAATCGCCATATTCAGGTTTAGTGATATCAAGGGCTTGTTGTAGCGTTTCCATTATTATTTCGGTGGGGTCATTTACCGTGTGTTCCCACACTGTAATTTTAGTGAGGGCGAACAGATGCACCGGGCTGATAAACAGCATCAAGAAGCATAAGCCGGCTCTTTTGTTAATTGTTCTCATCCATTCAACATCCATGTTAAAGCGGACGTTTAGTGTACGTCTTTTTTAAAAGTTGTCTTTTTTTTGTACGTTAAATGTGAAGGTTGTATTATTTTGTGGGCATAAAAAAAGGATCACTATGTGATCCTTTTTTAAATAGCTTAACTTTTTGAAAAATTAAAGTGCTTTAATTGTTTCAATCTGCTCATTTAGTTTGTCACAGGTTGTTTGTAACTCAGCTTGCTTGCCACGCTCTTTTGCGATGACCGCATCAGGTGCATTGCTAACAAAACGTTCGTTACTTAACTTACCGACAATTTTACCTAGCTCTTTATCTGCTTTTTCTAATTGCTTAGATAAACGTGCAAGCTCAGCATCAACATCAATTAAACCAGCCATTGGGATTAACAACTCAAGCTCACCCACTAACGCAGTTGCAGACACTGGCGTTGTTTCGCCTGTCGCTACCATAGTCACTGTTTCTAAGTTTGCTAACGCGCTTAGGAAAGCTTCGTTATCAGCAAAACGACGTTGGTCTTCACTTGACGCATTTTTAGCTAATAAGTTAAGTGGCGTTTTCGGGCTAATATCCATTTCACCACGGATATTACGAATCGCAACAATAACTTGTTTAACCCACTCAAGATCTTTAACTGCTTGTTGGTCGTTCAGGCTTTCATCAAATTTAGGGAAGCTCTCAAGCATGATGCTATCGCCGCCTAAACCCGTGATCGCTTTAACACGCTGCCAAATTTCTTCGGTCATAAACGGCATAATTGGGTGCGCTAAACGTAATAATGTTTCAAGTACGTTTACTAGCGTATTACGTGTACCACGTTGCTGTGCTTCAGTGCCTTTGAACAAGATGGGTTTAGTTAACTCTAAGTACCAACCACAGAACTGGCTCCACGTGAATTCGTAAAGAATGTTAGCTGCTAAATCGAAACGGAACGTATCTAACGCATGGGTATATTCTTGAATCGTATTTTGCAATTGACCTTGGATCCAACGATCTGCCAAGCTTAATTGCATTTCGTTTGTTGCATCGCTACCAAAACCTGAAGGATTTTCTTCTGAGCTCATTAATACATAACGGCTAGCATTCCAAAGCTTGTTACAGAAGTTACGGTAACCTTCAAGACGGTTCATATCCCAGTTGATATCACGACCCGTTGATGCCATTGCCGCTAGTGTGAAACGCAGTGCATCGGTACCATGTGGTTCAATACCACCATCGAAAGCTTTACGTGTTTGCTTTTCAATCTTCTTCGCCATCTTAGGTTGCATCATGTTGCCACAACGCTTAGTCACTAAGCTTTCTAAATCGATACCGTCGATCATGTCTAAAGGATCTAATACATTACCTTTAGATTTAGACATCTTATCGCCATTTTCATCGCGAATAAGTCCGGTCACATAAACGGTTTTAAAGGGCACTTGTGGTTTGCCATTTTCATCTTTCATAAGGTGCATGGTCATCATGATCATACGTGCAACCCAGAAGAAAATAATATCAAAACCCGTTACTAATACATCAGTAGAATGGAAGGTTTTAAGATCCATTGTTTGTTGTGGCCAACCTAATGTAGAGAACGTCCAAAGACCTGATGAGAACCAAGTATCTAATACGTCTTCATCCTGTGTTAATACCACAGAGTCATCGAGGTTATTATCTTTACGCACGGCAGCTTCATCGTGACCTACGTAAACTTTACCTGCTTCATCGTACCAAGCTGGGATTCTATGTCCCCACCAAAGTTGACGCGAAATACACCAATCTTGAATGTTATCCATCCAGCCGTTGTACATGTTTTCGTATTGTTGTGGTACAAATTTGATGTCACCGTTAGCAACCGCTTCTTTTGCTGTTTTTGCAAGAGGCGCTACACGTACATACCATTGGTCAGTTAGCATTGGTTCAATCACAACGCCACCACGATCGCCGTAAGGGATTACAAGATCATGATCTTTAACTTCTTCTAATAAACCTAATGCGTCTAATTCAGACACAACCAGTTTACGCGCTGCTTCACGTGCTAAACCTTGGAATTGCTCAGGTAATGCTTTGCTGTAATCGTCACTCTTTTCGCCATTGCTGTTGAATACTTCAGCTTCACTGCGAATGTTTGCTTCAAAATCTAATACGTTGATCATTGGCAGTTGGTTACGTTTACCGACTTCGTAATCGTTAAAGTCATGCGCAGGTGTGATTTTTACACAACCCGTGCCTTTTTCCATATCGGCATGTTCGTCAGCCATGATTGGAATTAAACGATTAGTGAAAGGTAATAAGATGTTTTTACCAATGATTGATTGGTAACGTGGATCGTCTTTGTTTACCGCAACACCGGTATCACCTAACATCGTTTCAGGACGTGTTGTCGCGACTACAATGTAGTCTTTACCATCAGCAGTTAATACGCCATCAGCCAGTGGGTAGCGGAAGTGCCACATGAAACCTTTAACATCTTTGTTTTCAACTTCTAAATCAGAAATGGCTGTTTGTAGTTTTGGATCCCAGTTAACCAAGCGCTTACCACGGTAGATAAGGTCATCATTGAATAGGTCTACAAATGTCTTTTTAACGGCTTCAGATAAACCGGCATCCATTGTAAAACGTTCACGATCCCAATCAACAGACGTCCCTAAACGGCGCATCTGTTTAGAGATGTTGCCACCAGACTCTTTTTTCCAGTCCCAGATTTTGTCGATAAAGGTTTCACGACCTAATTCTTTACGTGTTTGACCCGTTTCAGCAAACAGTTTACGTTCAACAACCATTTGTGTTGCGATACCCGCATGGTCGGTACCCATTTGCCACAAAGTATTTTTACCCTGCATACGTTGGTAACGAATTAAGGTATCCATAATAGTATCTTGGAAAGCATGACCCATGTGCAAACTACCAGTCACGTTTGGCGGTGGGATCATAATGCAGTAGCTTTCTTTGCTAGTATCGCCGTGTGGTTTGAAGTAACCTTTTTCTTCCCACGTTTGGTAGTTTTTTTGCTCGATGGCACTTGGGTTGTATATCTTTTCCATTACTTATCTTCTGTTTGGTTGTTTGAATTTTGGCTTTCAACTTGTTGAGTTGATAACGTGTGGCCTAATTTTTTATAGGCACTGTATCTGTGTCTAGCTGCGATTTTTAATTGTTCATCACTTGGAACAAAATCAATAATCTGTTGAAAATTATTAGAAAAATCAGGTAGCTGTAAACTTAAATTTATTAATATTGGGCGAGGGTGTGTGGGTGGCATCCAGCTAATTTCAACTGGCGTACCAAAGTTTGGACCTTCACCCAATAAGTTGTGTGGAACAAAACTATCACCATCAAATTGCCACAGTGTTTCATCGACCAAAAATGCATCTTCTTGATTATCGGTATAGATGAACACTTTTCTATTCTGTTGATAATAAAAAGCTGCCAGCGTACAAGCCTGCATAAAATGTGCAGGTAGTTGTTCACTACCATTTTCATTAAGAATATAAAAAGTCACTTGGCTCATAGTTGGTTATTCGCCTAGTTCGCTTTCACTACGGTTAATTAAAAATTGCGTTAGCAATGGCACAGGACGACCTGTTGAGCCTTTATTAGCACCTGCTGGACGCCAAGCTGTACCGGCAACATCAAGATGCGCCCATGTGTATTTTTTAGTAAAACGAGAAAGGAAACATGCGGCAGTAATTGTGCCTGCAGGACGTCCACCAATGTTTGCCATATCAGCAAATGGGCTATCCAATTGTTTCTGGAATTCATCGTCCATCGGCAACTGCCATGCTTTATCGCTTGACTGATTTGACGCATTTAATAACTCGTGCGCAAGGCCTTTATGTGGGCTTAACATTGCACAGATATTATGACCTAGTGCCATGATACACGCACCGGTTAAGGTTGCGATATCAACCACACATTCAGGGTCAAAACGTTCTACGTAAGTTAATACGTCACATAATACTAAGCGACCTTCAGCATCGGTATTTAATACTTCAACCGTTTGTCCTGACATTGTTGTTAAAATGTCACCCGGACGGTATGCGTTGCTTGATGGCATATTTTCTGCGCCCGCTAAAATACCGATAACATTAATCGGTAAGTCTAATTTAGCCAGTGCTTTCATGGTGCCATAAACAGAAGCTGCGCCACCCATGTCATATTTCATTTCATCCATGCCTGCGCCTGGTTTCAGTGAAATACCACCGGAGTCAAAGGTCAACCCTTTACCCACTAATACAATCGGTTTTTGACCTGGTTCGCCACCGTTGTAATGCATGAGTGACATGTAAGCTGGATTAACTGAACCTCTTGCAACAGCAAGGTAGCTATCCATTTTTAGCTCTGTCATCTGCGCAGTGTCGATGATTTCAGTGGTCACCTTATCAAAACGCTCACCTAATGCCTGTGCTTGCTCAGCAAGGTACAATGGCGTACAGATGTTGGGTGGCATATTCGCTAAATCTTTACAAATTTTAGCGCCTGATGCCACTGCAATACCGTGCTGTAATGCAAGCTCTGCGCGTGGCAGTTCTTTACGGCTTGGTACGTTAAACGTTAATTTACGTAGTGGACGACGAGTATTGTCTTTATTAGTTTTGAATTGATCAAAGCTATATAACGAGTCCTGTGCTGATTCAACCGCTTGGCGCACTGCCCAGTAACTATCGCGACCTTTAATATGCAACTCTGATAAGAAGCAGATCGCTTCTAATGAGCCGGTATCGTTTAGTGTTGCAATCGTTTTAGCAATAATTTGCTTGTATTGGGTTTCAGTTAATTCACGCTCTTTACCACAGCCGACTAATAAAACGCGTTCACTTGGTACATTCGGTACATGGTGTAAAAATAGTACTTGGCCAACTTTACCTTCAATATCACCACGACGAAGTAGTGATGTTAAATAACCATCGCTAATTTCATCAAGTAATTCAGCCGCGTGTGATAAACGACGAGGTTCAAAAACGCCAACAACAATACATGCGCTACGTTGTTTTTCGGGACTGCCACTTTTTACAAGAAATTCCATAGTTACCCTTAATGCAGTGAATTTATTTAATTTAACAATGCTATCGTTAAATGTGCCTGATTACCGTACAAATTGCTGTTGATTTAGTGATTAAACAGCAATTTTATGTGTAATAGCTTAGCCTTAGCTCGTTACTATCCAACTAACAAAAACTTATCTGTTTTTTGTAAGTTTGAATCGCTACAATGTAATAATTATATATAAATGCTAGAAACAGCAATTTTACCGTAATTACTTGCTTAATCCACCATTTTCATAACTCTAATTTCAGACTGGAGAACAGGGTGATACTTCTTCGTTACCTCATGCTAGAAACATTCAAAAGCCAAGTAGGTATTCTATTTGTTCTACTGCTTATTTTTGTCAGCCAAAAGTTTATTAGCATTCTTGCAAAAGCAATCAATGGTGTCATTCCTCCGGATCTTGTTTTAACGCTGCTTTACCTTAATTTACCCACACTGGGTACATTGATGTTGCCCATCAGTTTTTACTTGGCTGTACTGTTTGCCCATGGCCGTTTGCATGGTGAAAGTGAAATGGTCGCCATGACGTCTTGTGGTTATAGCCCCAATAAAGTGTTAAAAGCGACGTTTATCTTGTCATTATTCACCTTTGCGTTTGCTTCATTTAATAGTTTGTATCTTGCTCCTATTGCAGAAAATGAAATGATTAGCGTGATTGAAAATGCGGAGTCCGATGCGGGCACGGCAACCTTAATTGAAGGGCGTTTTCATAGCACCTCCGATAAAGGCGGTGTTGTTTACGTTGAACAATATAAAAAAGGGCAGCATTTAGATCGTGTCTTTGCGGCCCATTGGCCAAAAGAAACAGATAAAGCCCCTTCGGTATTAACCTCGTTAACCGGCAGTGTTGAAAACAAAGAAGATGGCACTTGGTTAACCTTACGCGATGGGCAGCGTTATGCGGGTATTGTCGGGCAAGCACAATTTGATGTTAGTGAATTTGAACGTTTTGAAGTGCATATTGCTAATCGTGAAATCCGCGAGAAAAAACGCGGTGTTGAAGCGTTACCGACCGCACAACTGTTTTCGGTGAACGACCCTAATTACCAAGCGGAATTACATTGGCGTTTTGCGATTCCAATTTCTATTTTGATGATCACGTTTATGGCCGTGCCGCTGGCAAAAGTAAACCCGCGCCAAGGTCGCTATGCGAAGTTATTACCCGCACTTGCAATGTACTTAACCTTTTTCTTATTGCTCAGTACAGCGCGCAGCTTGATTGAAGATGGCACTTTACCTGCTATTTCGATTTGGATAGTGCAATTGTTATTTTTAGGCCTCGGCATTGTGTTGCATCTACAAGCACTCGGTAAGTTTTCTTATGCGAAAAAGAGCAAAAAAAAATTAAAGGTTGAATCTTAATATGATGGGAATAATAGATCGCTATATTGGTAAAACGATTTTTGCCTCTACATTTTTAAGCCTGTTTGTTTTGATCGGCTTAAGTAGCATTATTAAGTTTGTAGAGCAGATGAAAAATGTGGGCCAAGGTACCTATGATGTATGGAGCGCCAGTTACTTTGTATTGCTAAAAATGCCCGTTGAAATCGCTGTTTTCTTTCCAATGGCCGCATTGATTGGCGCATTGATTGGTTTAGGCAGCCTTGCTAGCAGTAGTGAACTAGTGGTTATGCAAGCAGCTGGACTTTCAAAGTTACGCATTGCCGGTGCGGTATTAAAAACAGCGGTGCCGATGGTATTGGCTGTGATGATTTTAGGTGAGTTTGTTGCCCCTGAAACAGATAAAGAAGCCTACTCAATGCGTGATCAAGCACGTAGCGGACAGGAAAAAGTCAGTAACAAATATGGCGTCTGGGTAAAAGATGGCGATGCGTTTATTAGTATCGGACGCATGAATAATCAGGCCGAACTGTTTAGTGTGCAACTGTACTTCTTTGATAAACAGATGAAGCTAGAGCAAGCCGTATTAGCCAGAAAAGCCGTTTACCAACAAGGCAGTTGGTTATTAGCGAATGTCAGTCAGACACAGTTTTCTGATGATAAGACACAAGTGCTAAAAATGGATCAATACACGTGGGAAACGGAGTTAACACCTAAAAAACTAGAAGTGGTGTTAAGTGATCCTGAAAAAATGTCGATGCGTGACGTTTATGATTATATTCATTATTTAGAGAGTAACGAACAGGATGCAAGTCGTTATTGGTTAACATTTTGGCGCAAAGCCGTATTACCCTTCACTATCGTGGTGATGATGCTGTTGTCGGTTTCATTTATATTTGGTGGATTACGCACGGTGACGATGGGAACGCGGTTGATCTTTGGTATCGCGAGTGGATTTACATTCCATGTATCGGGGGAGTTATTTGGGCCTGCAAGTTTGGTTTTTGGTTTACCACCGGTATTAGGCGCGGTATTACCCAGCTTATTAGTATTAAGTATTGCGATGTATTTACTGAGAAGGCAAAGTTAGAAAAAGAAAGCTGTCAGTTTTTAGCTGTCAGCTATCAGTAATATAAGCTGTCCGCTGAAAGCCGACAGCTTATTCTTTATTTTTTGTCTTCATCCATAAAACCCATACCTTTAAAACCTTTCCAAGTACTAAGTTCTTTTGTTAATGCAATCACTTCACATTCAGACCATAAGTCTTGAAACGCATTACGGTTGCTGAATAAAGCTAAAATGTTACCTAGGCCAAATGCCGAAGTCGCCATGCGAATTAACGCTTGAGTTAGGCTGATATTGCTACCATCGCTATTTTGTACACGTAAACGCCATGCTTTCATACCAATTGTTTGACCGCCTTTGGTCCAAAAGTAAGCATAGAATCCAACAGTCACAAACCCTAAGTAAGCAACAAAAATGTCACTTTGACCCAAGTAGTCTGCAATGTCTTTATAAGCAGAAAGATTAATTAGGCCCATGTTGTTACCAATAATAACAACCAATAGCGCCAGAATAACTGAGAGCATCAATACCGCAGCCAGTGCAAATAGGTCATAAAGGTATGCACCTAAGCGTTTAAAAATAGTGGCACGAGGGCAACCTTGATATTGCTCTTGCAGAGTAAGTTTTGGTGTTTTTTTCTGATTACGCTTAGCCATGTTGATTCCTCTGGAAATAGAAGCGGACAGTGTAGCATTTTGTTAGAAAATTATAAGTCGTGATTAGTGGCGACTTTTTGAGCGCTTAGGCACAACTCATTTAAAAACGCTTGTTTGTAATGTTTTGATGGGTATAATCAACGCCACAGATTGGTCAGCTGATTGATTAGCTTACTAAATGCCGCTGTGGTGGAATTGGTAGACACGTCGGATTCAAAATCCGATTTCGAAAGAAGTGACGGTTCAAGTCCGTCTAGCGGTACCATATATAAAAAGTCCTAAGTCAGAAATGACTTAGGACTTTTTGCTTTTTCGCATCTCCAAAATCTCACTACCTCAAGTTATACGAAAGAAGTGACGATTCAAGCCCGTCTAGCGGTGCCATACATAAAAAAACCTAAGTCAGAAATTATTTAGACCTGACTGATTCTGCCCTCCTCCTCAAAGCGTACAATGATATGACGGTTAAAATCTACCTAGCCACTCTATAAATGAAAGAGGCACATGTCCTTAGTTGAGATTGTAATTACTCTCAAAAAGCATAAGGAAGACTGTTTGTTGTTCTGGTAAATGACATGTAAAATACTAATTTAGGCGTGCTTTATCTTTTTTTTCTCGATTTTTGTATTGTCAGGCTATTAATTTGACGCTAATAACTGTTAATTATTTAATTTAATTTAATTTTGATGGTGGTCAAAGTGTTATATTGTTATTCGACATTAATGATTTATTTTGTGACCCCACCTTTTTTAAATGAACAAATGCTAGGTATAGTTAAATTACAGTGTACAATATTAGATTGTCTGCATATTGTAAAAAGAAGAATAAATAAGAATGAACAAGTTATTAATAGGTACATTACTACTATTTATTAGTGGTCAATCTTTAGCAAATTCAATATATTTAATTGAGGTGGCTGTTAAGAGCACAGTTTTTATTGTTGATGATGTTGTTTTTATAAGTCGTGGTGGCTGTTATGGTATAGAGGCATCTGATCAAATTATATTGGTTTCTCCTAAATATTTTTTAAATAATAAGTTAGTAAAGCTTTCAACGGGTAAAGTTTGCGAAGTTGCATTAGTCCATACCATTAAAGAAGATGCATAAATTTAATTACGCTATCTTTTTTTTAACCCACATAACAATTACTATGACATATGTTGCTCTTATCCATGTCTGTATGAGTCGCGAACATATGCAAAGTTAATAGTTATAAAATAGTACTAACTAAGCCCAACAGTGCATAACTTGCTTTAGATCACTCATCGGTTTCAATCCCCTATTTCAAGTCTGTCCTGATATAAAAAGACCTAAGTCAGTAATGACTTAGGTCTTTTTATATCATCTACATTCAAAAAACCGATCGG
>NZ_PJBZ01000120.1 GCF_002835995.1 Psychromonas sp. Urea-02u-13
AGATAAAGTTTATTAAACATGAATACTCACATATTAAATTTTATGTAAATAAGTCATGATTTTAACCAAAAAATTGAAAAATAACATCTCGGACCGCTTTTAATTCAAGGCGTTGCTCGATACAGCATGTTTACCTTTCTTTGATTAATGAATTTTTTTCATAAACAGCGCCAACTCAGTTCATCACATATATTGACAGCCAGCTTAAAGTTCATATAATCGCCCTCTTTTATGTTCATCGCTTATTCAGCGAAATGATTAAATGGGAAGCATAGTCACTGCCCCCGCAACTGTAAAAGGTTTTACACAGTAAAACTAATAGTCAGATACCAGCATAAAAACGTCACTATCTAATTAACGGGTTGGTTTTTTAGAGCGTATACACATGTTGTGGCGAACCAGAGGAAGTTTCTCTATTTTGCTGTCATATGGCCAAAAGAAAACTTCCGAATTTTATTTTTTATAAGGAAGTTTCATGTCTATACATCGCCACATACCTATCGCACTTGCCCTACTAAGCTTATACAGCGCTCAAATTCTAGCGACTGACGATAGCCAATCCCAATCAGAAAGAATGAACATCAGCATTAACAAAGGTTATACCACTTTAATTGTTGATGAAAAAAGCCGTACAGAAACAGGCACAGCAATAACTGTATTTACCGAAAAAGATATTGAAAAAACACAAGCAAAAACAGTGGCTGAAGTTTTACAAAATGCCCCTGGCATATCTGTAGCCTCTAATGGCGGAATTGGTAACAAGACATCCGTTTTCATACGTGGAGCAGCTTCTGAAAGCACTGTTGTTGTGATTGATGGCGTAAAAGTAACAAACCAATCATCTGCAAGTGGTGGTTTTGACTTTGCCAACCTAATGACAGATGGCATTGAGCGAATTGAAGTTATTAGAGGATCACAAAGTGCGCTTTGGGGTAGTGATGCTCTCGGTGGGGTTATCAACATTACCACCAAAAAAGGTCAGCAAGGCTTCCATACCAGTGGCGACATTGAATTTGGTGGCAATAACTACACAAAACAATACGTTAATATTAACGGCGCAACTGAAAAAGCACATTACTCATTATCGGCATCTAATTTAGCAACAGATGGAATCAGTGCTAAGACTGGCAAACTGGACGATCCAGATTCCGATGGTTATAGAAATAAAATGGCGAGCTTAAAAGCAGGTTACCAATTTAACTCTCTTTTTTCTATTGATGGCATTATGCGTTATAGCGATGCCAAAAGTGACTACGATACAAGCTATGTGCCTGAAGAAGATAATAATGTCTATGCTACAGATACAAACCGTATCGCTAAAATAAACACCTATTTAAATTTATTTGAAAACCATTGGAACAATCGTCTATCAGTTTCTTATTCCGATACGGTATCTGAAAACTTCGAACCACGTGGCTACTATGGCAATTACACTGAAAACTCAGGAGAGACGATAAAAGGTGAAGTTCAAAGTGATTATTTATTAAGCTCTGATAACTTTAATCATCGCTTTACTGTTGCTGGTGAGCTTCAAAAAGATACATTTTCACCTTGGAATGGCGGCTCAACACCAGATGAACAAGAAATGGATAGCTCAGCGGTCATTGGTGAATATAACTTAAACTGGATCAACAAAGTATTCTTCACCGGTTCTGCACGTTATGACTTCAATAGTGAATTTGATGATACTGCCACTTACAAGCTAGCTTTAAGCGCTTGGGCAACAGACTCTATTCGTTTACATACAAGCCACGGAACAGGTGTTAAAAACCCTACCTTCAGTCAACTTTTTGGTGACTATCCAACACCCGATTTGAACCCTGAAACAAGTATCTCTACGGATGTTGGTATAGAATACAACTTTGCAGATACAGGTTACATTGACCTTACATTTTTTAATGCTGAATATAATGATGGTATTCGTTGGAATCCAACATTAGGTGGTTTCGGTGGATACGAAAATCAAGATGAAAAAGTGCAAGGCATTGAAGTCAGCTCATACGTAAAATTATTACGAGCTCTTACTATTAGCAGCCAGTACACTTATCTAAATACAGAAGATGGTACTGCAGAAAAGAATGAATTAATTCGTAGACCTAAACACAGTGCTAGCATCACTAACAATTACCAATATACGAGTAATCTAAATGCAAGTATTGGTATTGCTTATGTAGGTGAGCGATATGACTATGGTTATGTAGAACTTGATGATTATACCTTGGTCAACATTTCTGCTAAGTATCAAATAACAAGTCGATTCGCTATTTACGGTAAAATAGAAAACGTACTTGATAAAGATTATGTCGTCATTACTGACTATGGAACAGATCCAATAACTGCTTATATTGGTGTTACATTTAAGTAATTCTCGTTATGCTTTAACCCGTTTTATTAGACTGAAAACTGATAAAACGGGATAAAAAAGAAAGTATCAAGCGTATTAAAAGATAGGGCTTAAGGCCTGTGATCACCATTCTCTGTTCAGTTCAACTATTAACAAGGCTTAGAATGAACAATTTCAAACTGATTTTATTTGCCCTGTTATTATTGCTCTTTATTGCATTTATTCAATTCAAAAAAGATCTCTTTGTACTCTTTGAAGAAGGCCATGGAAATTTCACCACCCAAGTTGTGGGTGAAACTTTTCCTAAAACATTGATTGATGTCACCGGCATCAGTTATCAGCTTGAACAACCGCCACAGCGTATTCTTTCCGCAACACTTTCCACCGACCACATATTGGCAGATTTAATTGATCCCAAACGTTTAGTTGCTGTCAGCAGTTATATTGATTATCCGAGCCTGTCCAATCTTGTGGGTTTTTACGATAAAGAGATTAGTCGTACTAAGGGTGAAATTGAATCGATGTTAGCCCTGCAACCGGATGTCGTTTTTGTCGCCTCTTATAGTAATCCAGAAACTGTGCGTTATTTATTACGTAGTGGTATCGCTATTGTTCGCCTCAGTGAGTTTAAAAGCTTTAATGATATTTTCAATAATATCCAAGTGGTGGCTACCGTTACCGATACACAAAAACAAGCTGACACTGTGATTAAACGCGTAAAAAATCAGATTAAAACCATCCAAGAGCAAGTTAAAAACAAAACCAAACCACGGGTATTATATTACGATATGAACGGTTATAGCGTGGGTGGCAACTCGCTAATGGATGAATCGATCACCCTTTCTGGCGGTATTAACATTGCACGTAATGTTATTTCAGAAGGCGAGCAAAGAATCAGTGAAGAGGTCGCTATTTCGTTACAGCCCGATGTGATTGTCATGAATCAATGGGTATTCAATCAGCAACAAGGTGAAGACTCTCCTGCAAAAATTTTAAAATCAAAAGCCGCTTGGCAAAATGTACCTGCGATTAAAAATAATCGTGTCTATGCCGTTCCCGGTATTTGGTTGCGCAGTGTTTCACAACATCGAATCAAAGGGGTAGAAGCGATTGCAAAATTATTACACCCTAGCATCAACCTTCAGCAAGTGAGTGAACATGTTCAATAATAGCCGTTATATCCCTTTCATATTTACTCTGTTAATCGCACTATTTTTTGCACTGGCAATCAGCGCGCTGTTAAAAGGTCCTACCGATATTTCAGGGACTCAGATTTGGGATATTCTTAGCGAATCCATTTTTCAAAATACTAATAAAAGCATTATTGATTGGCAGCGTAACATTATTTTAGATATTCGTTTACCACGTATTATCATCGCCCTTTTTGCAGGTGCGAGTTTAGCATTATGTGGATTAGTCATGCAGGGCATGTTCAGAAACCCACTTGCCTCTCCTTCGGTACTGGGTGTTTCATCAGGCGCATCATTAGGCGCTGTGATCGCTATTTATCTCGGTGCGTCACTCTTCTCTCCCTGGGCAATTCCTCTGTTTGCTTTTATTGGCGCAGGACTGTCATTAAGCCTGGTTTATCGTATCGCCTCAAGTCGCGGACAAACCAGTGTCACCACCTTATTACTCTCAGGCGTGGCGATGAGTGCATTAAACGTGGCAGCGATATCACTCTTGCTGGCTATCTCATTAAGTAACTGGGACGTGGCACGTATGATCATCTATTGGACTATGGGTGGCCTTGATGGGCGGACTTGGGACCATGTTTTTATCATTCTACCGATTGTAATCAGTGGTTTTATCTTTTTACTGTTTTATAGCAAACAGCTCGACCTGTTATTACTTGGCGAACAACATGCTTTATCGGTTGGTGT
This sequence comes from Psychromonas sp. Urea-02u-13, assembly GCF_002835995.1. Taxonomy (GTDB): domain Bacteria; phylum Pseudomonadota; class Gammaproteobacteria; order Enterobacterales; family Psychromonadaceae; genus Psychromonas. The sequence goes on from NZ_PJBZ01000120.1 coordinate 4,228, forward strand.
GGATGTGCGCCGAGCAAGACGTAACTTACTTATTATCAGCACTGCAATGGTTGGCGCTTCTGTATCTGTTGTTGGTGGCATTGGTTTTATTGGTTTAGTGGTGCCGCATATTTTACGTCTTCTACTTGGCCCTTCTCACCGTTATTTATTACCCGCCAGCTTATTAGGCGGGGCGATTGCCTTACTAAGTGCAGATCTGTTTTTAAATACCTTATTTGCAGATCAAGCGATTCCTCTTGGTGTCGTGACCGCCGCACTTGGCGCGCCTTTCTTTCTATTTTTATTAGTTAAACAACGTTTTGCTTCGGGGAGTTTATAATGCCTATTAACCTATCTATTAACCTACCTATTAACCTACCTATGCCATTACAGTGTAAAAAATTACACTTCTCCTTTGATAAAAAACCCTTGTTTTCCAACATTAACCTTAGCTTTGAGAAAGGTGAATTTGTGGGTCTGATTGGCCCTAATGGTGCGGGTAAAAGTACCCTATTGCAGCTGTTATTAGGCTTGTTAAAAACACAATCGGGTGAAGTGTTATTACAAGATATACATATCGATAAATTAAAACGCAGAGAGATAGCTAAACAACTTGCGTTTGTACCTCAATCTATAGAGCTACCTTTTGCTTTTACTGTGCAACAGTTGGTTGCAATGGGCCGTAACCCTTATTTAGGCGCCTTTGAATTAGAAAAGCCTGAAGATAAAAAGCTGATTGAACAAGCTATGTTACAAACCGACATTTTGCATCTGCAACAACGTCATGTGAATACCCTTTCTGGGGGTGAAAAACAGCGTGTTATTATCGCCCGCGCACTCGCCCAACAATCTCCTACTATCTTATTAGATGAACCCATTGCCAGCTTGGATATCTGCCACCAGCTAACCACATTACAGTTAATTCAATCGTTAACACACTCGGGTAAAACCGCGATCACCGCGTTACATGATCTGAATTTAGCAGCCCGTTATTGCGACCGTTTAATTTTAATTGGTAAGCAACAAGACGGCAGCACCGGCATTATAAGTGATGGTTCACCCGCGCAGGTATTAAACGCAGAAAACCTCAAGAACCACTTTTCTATTAGTGCGGATATCTGCATTGAAAACAATAAAACCTACTTAGCTAATATTTTGTCATTATTGTAAATACGCGGCTTCAACATACCACGGTAATTTAAAAAGGTTCCGTGGCACCTGTTAGCTTTGCTTTCAACCTTTCACATAAGCTCATTAATATAAATCCTGCAACACCAGAACCAACAAGAATAAATACCCCTATTAAGCATCTTTTTATCTCCTCCGTGATTGTGGCAACCTTTTGAAGCAAAGACGCTGTTGTTTTCACTAAAATTTCATATAGTACTCACAATTAATTAACATCCAGGAGTGACTATGAAAATCCCCTTTAAATTTAAAGCCTTATTTATTGCCACAAGTTTGGCCTTTATCGCGCCTACATGGGCAAGCGAAGCTGCAACTGAGGGTTTTAACCACAAGATTCCCGAATCAATCATGACACCTGATGAAGTGGAAACTCGCATTGGTACACTGAAATTTTACGATGGCATTCCAACACAAGAAACGCTGACTAAGGTGTATGACAACTTAGACTTTATTCGCGGTGTGGATGTGTTTTTAAATTTCATTCCAGCCACTTCAATTGAAGGCATTCGCTTAGGCATGAAAAGCATGGGTGTTGAAAAATCTAATCAAGTATTGGTTTTTGATGATCTAATGGATTCTAACCCACTCTTTTTAACCGGTAATACCGATACCGTTTATGCGGCTGCCATGCTTGACCTTGAAAAAGATGGTGTCACTGTAGTAGAAATTCCAGCGGGTGCAGGTCCAGGCACGGTGAATGATGCCTATTTCCGATTTGTGGTAGATATGGGCGCTCCAGGTCCAGATGCAAAAAAAGGCGGGACTTACGTTATTTTGCCACCTGATTACCAAGGCGATTTAACACCGACCTTAAATGGTATGCAAGATCGCGACAAAGATACACGTATTGAAATGACCATCGCGGGTAAAAAGACCAAAGTCTGGGTCGCTCAATCAACAAGTTATAATAACTGGCTAATTTTACGTGGTTTCTTAAAAGAGGGTAAACCAGATCACGCATCAAATATGTGGCGCATAGGTCTTAAAATTTACCCACTAGCAAACGCCAATAAACCGAAAAAAATGCAATTTACCAACGGTTCAGGAAAGTTCTTTAATACCGTGCATGCCAATGATTACAAATTCTATGAAGAGCTGTGGCACGTTATACAAAAAGAGCCGATTTCATTTTTAGACCCAGAACTACGCGGCCAAGCAGCTGCCATTGGCATTGAAAAAGGTAAACCTTTTAATCCCGATGCGCACTTGAAAGCCATCTTAAAAGATGCAGTCGCAGTGGGTAACGCAACCGCACGTAGCATTGCCTTTAAAACACGCGATAAAAGCGCTTACTTATTCCCTGGCAAGCAATGGTACACAGGGTTTATTGGCGGTGATTACCAATGGCTTAAAGATGCAGGCAACGGGGGCAGAAATATGGATGCACGCACCCTATTCTTCTACCTTGCGACAGTGAATACACCGGCAATGGCATTACAAATACCCGGCGTGGGCTCTAACTACGCGATGACAACCGGTGATAATAATGGCGACATTTTATATGGTGAAAAAAGTTATCAAGTCACTTTACCGGCCAATGCACCTGCTAAAGACTTTTGGTCAATGGTCGCTTACGACCCACAAACACGCTCTGAATTACAAGTACCGGGCGGGTCTACTTATCCAAGTAAAAATAATAAACGCGATAAGTTAGTTTATAACGAAGATGGTTCGGTAACTTTGTATTTTGGGCCTAAAGCACCAAAAGGAAAACCTGTCGCTAACTGGACAGAAACCACACCCAACAAAGCATGGTTTGCAATGTTACGTTTATATGGGCCATTACAAGCTTGGTTTGATAAAACCTGGGCGCCTTCTGATTTTAAGTTATAAAACAACCTAACTCTCTGTTAATCAAGGGCTACTCATGTAGCCCTTTTTACATGCTCAGTAAAACCAAGATTCGCTATAGAGCTCCACCTTATTCTCTATCTTGTAGAGTAAAACATGGATAAACATGAGTGCCTCCCCTATCATCAGCATTGTTCTTCGACATAAATATTCGACATAATTCTTCGACATAAATATTCCAGCAACAGGCAAAGGATTCATCATGACAAAACAAATCGTTATCCTACTTATTTCATTTTTCAGCACGACTTTATTTGCAGTCGAACAAAACACGCAAGCCTTAGTGGATATTAAAATTGGGGTTGAATTGAGCAAGCTAGAGCAATCGGCAGAAAATATAGATCGTTCCATCAAGCAAGCATCAGAAGCGCTACAAGAGATGGCTAAACACCCTAATATAAGCCCTGAACAACAGGCACAAATCATTAAAACTTTCGAGAATATCGAGCAGTTATCGACGACTTTTCAAGATACCATCAAAGAGATTCCAGCCACGATAACAAAATCTACGCCACCCATTTTAACTGCCGTTGATAACCTATTCACTAACATTCAATTAACCATCATTCTAAGCCTAATTGCTATTCTGGTTATTTTAATCTGTGCATTAATCGCAATCTATTTTTGGATATTAAAGCCCACCAGCCTGATGTTATTAAAAACCACTTCAAAGGTAGACAACATGGCGATTGCGTTACAAACAACGGCTGAGATCGTGGATAAAACCACACAGCAACAGCTTCTAATTTTAAATCACACGGCTGTCAAAAAATAACATAACAAAAGACTTATCAAGAATGGGTGTCGATAAGCAATTCTAGGATCATTTTTTGATTGCCTTAGCATTAACCGTTAAAATAGTGGTTCTCATAATGCTAAGGAATGGAATATGACAGTGGAAGTAACCGTAATCAAAAGCACCGCTATTGACCCCACCTTTTTGCAGCAAATTGCCAGCACTATGCCCGAATGGTTCCAACAGGGTGGCGTGGTAATGTGGTTACTCTTACTGACCTCTTTTTTAGTCACTATTATCAGTTTAGAACGTGCTTTTTCATGGTTCACTTACCTGACAAAAAAAGAACACTTTTTAATTAACGACTGCTTTGCTTCCCTGAATAAAAACGAAAAAGAACAAGCACTTATTTTTTGTCAAACACTCGAAACACCCGCACTTAGCATGCTCAAACACGGTATTAATACCCTTCCCTTCCCACCATTAGAGAAAATGGGTTCCTATGCAAAAATGCAAATAACCCAGCTTTCACAGGGCCAAGCGATATTAGGAAACTCAGTAGTCGTCGCTATTTTATTGGGTTTTTTAGGCATGACATTAGGCCTTATTGATTCATTTACAACCTTGAGCCTACAGGGGGTTGAAACAATGAGCGCGGTGGTTGGTGCTATTGCAGATTCTTTCATCGCCTTAGCGAGTGGCCTTTGTGTGGCCTTGCTTGCGTTTATTCCCTATAAAACCTTCCATACTCAACTGATTAAATTAGAGCAACATTTACAAAGCGTGAGCAGTGAATTTAACCATATTTGTCAGCAGAAATGCTTGATCACTAATGAACTCAGTGAAATCGTAAAACTACAAGAAAAGCGCCTTACCAGTGAAAGCAGTGAAACAGAAACCGTGGCAGAACAAAGTGAAATGCCTTATCACTACGAGTTTAAAGAAGGCTCTGACGAGGTAAATGTAAATTTACATAAAGATATGCAAGACCTGCATAAAACCTCTCAATCCTCCCTGATTGATATGTATAAAAATGAATTAAACGCGCCCACTAAAAAGAAAAAAATAGCCGATGACGCGCCTTCATCGCTACTTGAAACCTATGAAACGGCGGTTGATGAAGAACAAGAGTTATACGGGATTAATGAAGTTGAGCTGCAAGAGCAACAAGAAACAGCGCACCTTAAACAAGCACACAAGGTAAATAGCAAATGATGCGTTATCTTCCTTTTATTATTATTAGTTTCATTTTATATGCGTTGTTTTTTTACAATAACCAAGCGCCAGATCTGTTGTCTGCTGATGCCTCTAGAAACGCGTTAGCAAACAATAACAAAGTGGTTCCTTTAGGTTTTGATGGTCTAGACAAAGAGCAGCAAGCACACAACTTTACTCCGGCTGAGCAAGTTACCTTAACAATACCAGTAGTAGAAAAAGACCAGACAAAAGCAGTAGCCTCGATTGAAGAACTCAATGCGGCTAAATTGAAAACGTTTTATGCGTCGATTCAATCTACCCCCGCAAGTGATGGTGCATTATTAAAGGGTGAATTTTACGAACGTGATTTTTACTTGCACCTGCCCGCGCCTCCGGTAAAGAAAAAAGCGCCCAAGAAGAAGAAAAAAACAGTCCCTAAAGTGGTAAAAAAGACAAAAGTCATAGAAGCTGAGTCACTGACTAGTGCGTTATTAAAACAAACAGCGAGCAGTCCCATTCAACAACCAAGTAAGACAACAAGCGATAAACCTAAGCGTAGCTTTAAGAAATCGGTTCAACCGCTAGCAGTGGCAACAGAGCAAGGGTTACAACAGGCTATTGCTGTTTCAGGCAATAAACCGAAGTACCCAAAAAAGGCACAATCTAATAAACTACAAGGCAGTGTTAATGTTAAGTTTATTGTTAGCATGCAGGGCAAGACTAAAAACCCTAAAATCATTACCTCTAGTGGTCATCCCGCATTAGATGATGCCGTGCTAGACTTTGTTAAAACAGAGCGATTTATGCCAGCTTTAAAAGGCATCGAAAAAATAACCAGTGAACAACAATTCTCTTTTAAATTCTCATTAAAATAGAGTCCTACTTTGTCACTTACCAAGACAATCTGATCGAGACCAATAATGAGTAAGCTAAAATTATCAACCGATAGATTAACTGTCGGCCTC
>NZ_PJBZ01000121.1 GCF_002835995.1 Psychromonas sp. Urea-02u-13
GTGACTGATTACCTACGTAGCCATCAGCGCTTTGGTGTGCCACTCAATGTTGTTTATGGCCCTAATGCGCCACAAGGTATTCCTTTGCCGGTGATATTAACCAGTGATGATGTCATTGATGCGTTGCTACTCGCAGGGAAACAGCAATAATGAAACCTCAAAAAATCAAACACAAAAAGCCGGTCAGAAAAGCCAAATACTGGTTAAAAGAGGGACTTAAATTTATTGTTATTATCACCCTCTTTTCACTGGCGGTTGATTATTGGCGCAGTCAAGATATGCCCAAGCAAGCCATTCCACCACTTGTCACCACGACAATAAAGGGGGACTGGGTCGATATTGAAAAGATGAGTCATGAAGCGCCAGTCTTGCTCTACTTCTGGGCGACATGGTGTCCAGTTTGTGAGTTTGTCAGTCCTAGTGTGGATTGGTTATCTTCAGATCATCAGGTTGTCTCTATTGCGATTACCTCGGGTGAGGATGAGCGACTCAATCAGTTTATGAAACACAAAGAATACAACTTTTCTGTCATCAATGATGACAAAGGTGCTATCAGCCAACAATGGGGAGTGACGGCAACCCCGTCAATTTTCATTGTTAAAAATGGAGAAGTCTCTTCAATTACGACCGGCGCCACCACCCCGATGGGTCTGTGGTTACGTTTATTATTTGCTTAGGAATTATGATGAAAAACACTTTTATCTCAACAACACAGGATTCAAAAAATATGTTCACAAAAAAAATACTTACTGCCTCTATCGCGGCCAGTTTATTATTATCACCTCTATTCTTATCTGCGCAAGCAATGGCCGACACCATCACACCGATGCAACAAAAACAGTTAACTGAAATAAAATCACTCTTAAAGCAACACCCTAATATGATTGAGGCGTTACATGGTAATTTGACACAATACTTTGAAGGACAAAGTACTATTGCTAAAACCTTAAAAAATAACCATGATTATTTGTATAATAATCACGGCAAGCGCATTACAAAAAACAACCTGTTTTTGAACGATAACTGTTCAAAAACAGGTTTTAAAAACATTGCGACACAATGCAATAACTATCAAAGTGAGCTAATTAATCTGGATTAGTAGCTATATTGAGACATTTTTAGTCATTCTCATTATTAAACTAATAATATCTGCTGAAAACCTTACGTAGCAAGGGATTAAAATGCGCTAGCCGTGGTATAATAATCCGTTGCATCCCTATTTTGGTGCAGCTGATCCTAAATTAACTATCATCAATTTCACTGACTATAACTGCCCATATTGTAAACGCCTAGAGTCAGGCTTAGAGGATATGATTAAAGATTTCCCAGAAGTACGTGTGGTTAATGTGTATTTACCTTTTCAGCAACGTTTGATTCCTGGCATGGAAACCAATACCGCCTGGTATGCATTAAATGTATGGGAAAATGACAGGGATAATTATGCCGAAGTACACCGTTTAATGATGGCAAAACCCTCACACCACGATAAAAAATCCATTATGAAGATCGCTGAGTTAACCAATACCCAAGATTCGCTAAAGGTTAGTGAAAAGAATCGCTTAAAGGTTGAGAAGAATGAAAGAATATTTGCTCAACTTGGCCTGCGTGGAACACCAAGCCTAATTATTGGCGATGAAATTATTCCCGGGTTTATGCCGCCAGCACAGCTAAATGAATTAATTAAAGCGCAATTAGCGACTGACTAAGCATTGATTAACAAATGATTAGCCCATAGAACGCGTATAAAAAAAGCCATGCTGAGGTGTTCAGCATGGCTTTTTTATCACAAAATCAGAATGCGATCACATAATAAACGTTGTGATTAATCCAATCAAACCACCAAATACACCACCCCATACAACCAGCCAGCCAAGGTGTTTCTTGATCATCGCTTGAATAATTTCTTTCACTAATTGTGGTGTTAATTCATCTAAACGTTGCTCAATGATTTTCTCTATTTTAGCGAGAATATCTTGCATCATATCAGGCTGTTCAATCTCTTCTTTTAACAGTTCAATGAATTTCTCATCTTGTGTTAAGTCGATAATCGACGTTTTCATATGCTTAATAAACGGTTCACGTAATGGCACCAATGCTTCTTCACCACCAAACATACCTAGCATAGGGCCAAAAGAAGACTCCATGATCACTTTGATTAAACCGTCATAGGTTGGATTAAGATCCACTTTTTCAATGACAGGTACTAAATTGAGTTGCGCGGGTGAGAATGCGCCGGCACTTAAGAAACGGTCAACATTTTCAAGGGTAAAAAACTGATCCATCATTAACGTACGGATGCCTTTTTTAAAGTCCTCAAAATGTGCAGGTACCACCCCTGAACCGTACAAAAATGGAATTTTTTCGAATAACATAAATATCGCTAACCAGTTAGTTAACGCACCCGATAACGCAAAAAGACCGACCATAGCGATAACATTCTCTTTGAGTAATAAACCCACAGCTAAAATAATCGCAGAGATAAGATTAGTGATTAAGCTTTTATTCATTGTTATTCCTTTTTTATTTTTATATGTCTTTAGAGACAAAAAAATCCAGTGGCAAGAAGCGACTGGATTTTTTAATCTTGCTTTATAACGTAAAGACTATGCGTCGCGTAATTTCAAACTACGTAATGCTTTATCTAATACACCATTTACAAACTTGTATGATTCGTCTGTTGCAAAGTCTTTTGCTAACTCAATCGCTTCATTCAGTACCACTTTATGCGGTACGTCAGTGCGGAAGCTAAGCTCAAACATTGCTAAACGTAAGATTGCGATATCAACCATATCTACATCGTTAATTTTACGAGATAAGTATGGAGATAACTTTTCATCAAGTGTTTCAATGTGATTGATCACACCAGACAAAAGTTCTTTAAAATATGGAACGTCTGTTTTTGACAAGTCTTGATCAACAGTAAATTGATCAATAATTTGGCCAAAAGTAGCACCAGTGATTTGCCATTGATATACCGCTTGTACTGCGAATTGACGAGCGCGACGGCGCTCTGCAGGTTTCATTTTCATTAAGCTAATTCCGCCATTACATTTACCATTTCTAATGCGCTTAAAGCAGCTTCGCTACCTTTATTACCCATTTTAGTGCCCGCACGTTCAATTGCTTGATCGATTGAGTCAGTTGTTAATACACCAAAAGCAACTGGGATATCGAAATCTAACGATACCTGTGCAAGACCTTTGTTACATTCATTTGCAACAAATTCAAAGTGTGGAGTTCCGCCACGGATAACCGTGCCTAATGCAATAATTGCATCGTATTTTTTAGAAGCAGCAACACGTTTAGCAACAAGAGGAAGCTCAACAGCACCGGGCATACGAACCACTGTGATGTTGTCATCTTGCACTTGACCAGTGCGCTTAAGGGTATCAATTGCGCCAGCGAGTAACTGTTCATTGATAAAGCTGTTAAAACGAGAAATTACAATTGCAATTTTCGCTTCCGGTGCCGCTAGACCACCTTCAATTATTTTCATTTCCTACCCTTATTTAACGTGTCTTACAAAGAAAGTGTGCATTCTAGCACACTTTTTTTATCGAAAACCACAATTATTCAGTGATGTAATCAACCACTTCAAGACCAAAACCTGAAAGCGCATGATAACGTTTTTCAGAACTCAATAACGCCATTTTTTGAACGCCTAAATCACGCAGTATTTGTGAGCCAATACCCACACGACGACTTGCGCCATGTGCTTTAGCGGCAACACGTTCACCCGCGTCTTCTTTAGCAATATTTTTAACTTGTTCGATTAAAGACTCTGCTGTTTCTTGATGACCTAACATCACCAATACACCGCCGTCTTTTGCTAAACGTTGTAATGCATCACGCATTGGCCACGTTTGCTCTGATAAACGCTCAGAGAAAAAGTTATCTGAGAAAGTATTTTGCAGGTGAACACGCACATTTGTTGTATCACCGGCTTTAACTTCGCCATTAACCAGTGCAAAGTGCACCTGTTTATCAATCGTGTCTTGGTAAGCGACTAAATCAAACTCACCAAACTCAGTGGGTAATTTACAGCTAGAAACACGTTCAATTGTTGTTTCATTGTTATTACGGTATTCAATTAAATCAGCCACTGTGCCCAGTTTAATGCCGTGTTTTTTAGCGACAATTTCTAAATCAGCGCGGCGTGCCATGCTGCCGTCTTCATTTAAAATTTCAACGATAACACCCGCCGGCTCGCGCCCTGCAAGGCGTGCTAAATCACAACCCGCTTCAGTATGCCCAGCACGAGTTAATACACCACCCGCTTGTGCTTTAAGTGGGAAAATATGACCCGGCATGACAATGTCTGTCGCTTTTGCATTTGATGCAACGGCGCGCTGTACTGTAATAGCACGATCAGCGGCTGAAATACCCGTTGTAACACCTTCAGCAGCTTCGATTGAAACCGTGAAGTTAGTTGAGAAGGCGGCTGTATTATCATCAACCATTAACGGTAATTTTAATTGCTCACAACGATCAGCAGTTAATGTTAAACAAATTAAACCACGGCCATGTGTTGCCATAAAGTTGATGGCTTCTGGCGTTACCATGTCAGCAGCCATAATGAAGTCACCTTCATTCTCACGGTCTTCATCGTCCATTAAAATAACCATTTTACCTAAACGGATATCTTCAATAATTTCAGCAGTTGTATTCAATTTCATTGTAATTCCTTACTTATAAATTTCTATAAAGCGATTAATAGGGTTAACCGATAAACCCACTACGTGCGAGCAGATCCATTGTTGATTCTTTTTTAGGTTGGCTTTCAGCGGCTTTATCACCCAATAACAGGCGTTCTAAATAACGCGAGACAACATCAACTTCAAGATTAACTAATGTACCCACTTGATAGTGCGTCATAGTCGTTTCTGAAATAGTGTGGGGGATAATAGTCAGTTTGAACGAGGCACCATCAATGGCATTGGTGGTTAAACTAATACCATCAATCGAAATAGATCCCTTTTCAGCTATATATTTAGCCAAATTATCTGGGGCTTTAACCCAATATTCAACAGCACTACCCAGCTGCGTAATGGAAGTGATTTCACCGACACCATCAACATGTCCGCTAACAATATGACCGCCAAAACGTGACGTCACTTGCATCGCTTTTTCTAGATTGAGAGAGAAACCATTTTTAATGGCAGCAAAACCACTGCGCTCTATGGTTTCAGTTGAAATATCAACATCATAACCATTGCCTTCTAATCGGGTCACCGTTAAGCAAACACCATTATGTGAAATACTGTCGCCTAATTTAACGTCACTGAGATCCAATGCGCCACTATCAACGGTGATAGTCATATCTTGAGCATGACGTTTGATTGCTGTTATTGAGCCAACGGCTTCGATAATACCTGTAAACATATTAATCTCGGTCACTTATAATGCGAATGTCATCGCCAATTACCGTTACATCTTTTAACGTTAATTGCACAACATCATCCATTTTTGAATAGTTGGGTAAGTTTACTAAGTTTCTGCCACGATCGCCCATTAATTTTGGTGCTTGATACAATATAAATTGATCAACTAACTGCTGATTAAAGAATTCACCCGCTAATTTAGCGCCAGACTCAACCCAAATATCATTAATTTCGTATTCGTTTAGTTGAACCAACAAGGCATTAAGGTCAATGCGACCGTGGCCATCATCTTTACCGATGATCTGTTCAACATCCGCGACACAGTGCAGTTTTTCAAGATCAGCACGTGGCGATAAGGACACTAAAATCACTTTACCCGTTAGGTTTAATAATTTTTCTTTTAGCGTTAACTTATTATGTGAATCTAAAATAATGCGTATCGGTTGGCGTAGCTGTGATTCATTGATTTCATCGTTAAAAACAGGCGATTTTTGTAATTCTGCAAAGCGTACATTTAAACTAGGATCATCACTCATCACCGTGCCACTGCCGGTTAAAATGGCATTGTGTAACGCGCGATAATGTTGCACATCAATACGTGCTTGTGGTCCTGTTATCCATTGGCTTTGGCCGTTTTCTAATGCGGTTTTACCGTCTAAACTAGAAGCCAGTTTAACGCTAATACGTGCCGTTTTAGTTTTCATTCGTTTGATGAAGCCTAAATTCAATGCATTGGCTTCTTTTTCTAATAAACCAACCTGCACTTCAATGCCCGCATCTTCTAATATTTTAATACCCCGCCCCGCCACTTTTGGGTTGGGATCAACCATCGCAATCACGACACGTTTAACACCCGCTTTAGTCAGTGCGAGTGCACAAGGAGGCGTACGACCAAAGTGCGAACAAGGCTCAAGCGTGACATAACACGTGGCATTAATCGCTTTCGTTTCTGCCATCGCTAAGGCATGCACTTCGGCATGAGGCTCGCCGGCTTTAAAATGAAAACCTTCACCAACAACAATATTGTTCGCCACAATAACGCAACCCACATTAGGATTTGGCGCCGTAGTGAAACGCCCCTTTTTAGCCAACTCAATGGCCATCGCCATGTAGGATTCATCTTGTTCGGTAAAGTGGAGGTTGCTCATTGAATACCTTATAAAAATTATGCGCTTCGAGTCGCAAGCTACGGGCTACGAAGCTCGATGCTCGAAGCTATTTATTTATTTATCAAGTTTGGCTATTTCTTCACCAAACTCTTTAACATCTTCAAAAGATCGATAAACAGAGGCAAAACGGATATAAGCAATTTTATCAAGCGCTTTAAGCAGATCCATCACTAATTCACCGACCATCTTCGACGGGACTTCGCGTTCACCCGTTGCACGTAACATTGATTTGAGTTTATTGACACTCACTTCAATATCTTCAATGCTCACCGGACGTTTTTCTAAGGCACGATTAATACCCACCAGCAATTTTTCATCGTCAAAGGGTTCACGTCGACCGTCAGATTTTATTAAACGAGGCATGACTAGTTCAGCACTTTCAAAGGTGGTGAAACGCTCTTGGCATTCATTACAAGCACGACGTCTTCGTACTTGTGAACCATCAGCGACTAAACGTGAATCGATCACTTTAGTATCTTGCGCACTACAAAAAGGGCAATACATAACTTCACATCCATATAACTGAAAACAGAGTGAATTTAGCACAAATCCAGTTAAATTTGGCAAAAAAAAACTGCACAGAGTGCAGTTTTAATATTTAACTATTTAGATAAACGAATAAATCCTCAGGGTAACCTGAGGATTTACAAATTCTTATCCGTATACAGGGTTCGCTTTACAGAACGCAGCAGCTTTAACTTTAACCGCTTCAATCGTTGTAGCTAGTTTCTCTTCGTCTTTGATAACATCTAAGATGTCACAAATCCAAGCAGCAAGTTCAGTTGCATCAGCAACTGTTGCGCCACGACGAGTGAATGCAGGTGTACCGATACGCAGACCAGATGTAACAAATGGAGAGCGTGGATCGTTTGGTACAGAGTTCATGTTCACAGTGATGTGAGCAAGACCAAGTGCAGCATCAGCTTCTTTACCTGTGATGTCTTGAGCAATCAAGTCAACAAGGAAAAGGTGGTTTTCAGTACCGTTAGAAACGATTTTGTAACCACGTTCTTGGAATACTTTAACCATCGCTTTTGCGTTGTCTAAAACACACTGTTGGTATACTTTGAATTCTGGTTCAGCACATTCTTTAAATGCAACCGCTTTAGCAGCGATAACGTGCATTAATGGGCCACCTTGACCACCAGGGAAAACTGCTGAGTTTAGTTTCTTCTCAATAGCAGCATTCGCTTTAGCCAGGATAAGACCACCACGTGGGCCACCTAGTGTTTTATGCGTTGTTGTTGTTACAACATCAGCAAATGGGACTGGGTTAGGGTAAAGACCAGCAGCAACAAGACCAGCAACGTGTGCCATGTCTACGAATAGGTAAGCACCTACTTTGTCTGCGATTTCGCGGAATTTAGCCCAATCAACAATACCTGAGTATGCTGAGAAACCAGCAATAATCATTTTTGGTTTATGTTCAACAGCTAGACGCTCAACTTCAGCGTAATCAAGAATACCTGTATCAGGGTTGATTCCGTACTGAACAGCATTGTATGTTTTACCAGAGAAGCTTACTGATGCACCGTGTGTTAAGTGACCACCGTGAGCAAGGCTCATACCTAAAATTGTATCACCAGCAGTACAAAGTGCAGCATAAACAGCACTGTTTGCTTGAGAACCAGCATGGGGTTGTACGTTTGCGTAATCAGCACCAAATAAAGATTTAGCACGTTCGATAGCTAAAGATTCAGCAACATCAACGTATTCACAACCGCCGTAATAACGCTTACCAGGGTAACCTTCAGCATATTTGTTTGTAAGCTGACTACCTTGCGCTTCCATTACACGTGGACTTGTGTAGTTTTCAGATGCAATTAGCTCGATGTGATCTTCTTGACGTTGAACTTCACCCGTCATTGATTGCCATAATTCTGGATCGTAATCTGCAATATTCATTTCGCGGTTAAACATGCGTTTCTCCTAATTGAAATAACTGGTAGTCAGTTAATAAAAGTGGTTTTTCATGATGTAGCGCATTTTACGCAAAGTTTAGCCACTTGCATAGAGCTAAAGGCGTGAATAATTTAGCTTTTTAACATGAGGAAAGTTAACGTTATATAAAATGACCAATAATGCGCTAGATCAAATTAAAGTACACCTAATCTTTACTTTAAAAATATATTTGATATGGTTTAATCATATTAAATTCATATAATTAGGTGCCGCATGAAAAGAATAGCGCTCTCTTTAATCCCTCTTTTTCTACTTAGTGCTTGTGGAACAGAAGAAGAAACGAAAACAACCTATGATATAGAGTGTCAAGGGCAAGCAGATGGTTGGCATAAAAAGACACAAAAACTGAGTGACAATCAAGGTGCGAGTTATTTATTTGAAGGGCAGTGGCACTGTAAAAATGAAAAATTATGGTATTCAACGAAGCTCGATGAAGTGAATTTATTCGGGAAATTTTATGTAACAAAAACAGATACTAATGCTGATGAGTCAAAATCTCAATATCACTTTATTCAACTTGATAAAGCACAGGATTTAGTTATTCAACAGGAAGCGACAAATTTACAAAATAATAATCTGGTTAAAAGCGATTATTTAACACTTTCATTTTTAACCGATGGAGGTGTGCTACCACAGCTATTTACCACAACGCCATATTCCGGTAAAAGTTATACGATTGAATACAATGTTAACAACGTCGAAGTTGCTCAACTTGGAACCATGCTTTTTAAAGGGAAAGAAGATAACCTGTATCAATACGAAAATATTAACTGTGATGCTACCAACAATCAAAATTGGTCTTGTGAAGGCTGGGATAGTTATTATCAAGTGGATAAAACCGAAGATAACATGGGTCCAATAACAGATAGTACTAAAACCCAAACATTAACACCGAGAGTGGATAAATTATTTAACAACCCACTCACAACACGTAAAGAACTGATTCGCTTAAATAGCATCCTTTTCAATTAGCTCAACATTCTGAGCTCCCAATAACCCAGCAGCGCCCAGTTTATTGTGGGTTATTGGTTTTTTAACATCATCTTCCCGTTACAATCCTCACGCCCTAGCAGTGACTTCTCCAGCACATTTCTGACGCTTCCACTTCATTGGGCGAACCCCCTAAACCAGAAATAAGACCATTTGCATCGTTATCAACATCCCAGCCACGCGCGCCGGTTGATTTTAAGATTAAGATACCGTTGCCTGCTTGAACGCCAACAGGTTCAGCGCCAATCTATCAGA
>NZ_PJBZ01000122.1 GCF_002835995.1 Psychromonas sp. Urea-02u-13
GATTAAAGTCACCTTCTAGATAATCGATACGTTGAAAGAAGTGTGATTTTTGAATTGCGTACTCAAAATCAATACATCCTTTATCAAGGTATAAATCAATAATACATTTACTGACCTGTTCCTTTTCATTCATGACGTTAATGCCGTATTCAAACTCTTCTAGATAGAAGCAGCAAATCAATAGTAGTTGGTGATAACGCTCCACATTTTCGTTAAGGCATATTCCTTTTAACACCTTCCAATCTATTTCATCAAACTTTGCTTCAATCAAATTCGGTGCATATGCGTTGAGAAGCTTATGCGAAATGAGATCAAACTTCTTTGCTTCATAGTCTATTTTAATTGCAGTTAGAAAATACGAAGAGTCTCTAGTTAAAGCGTATAAATTCCACAATATATGCGAGTCTCTACCATCATGTTTTAGTGCTTCTTTGAAATAATAGGTTGATATTTCACGCTCATTCGGACGCGTAAATAGTTTACGTGCTATGTCACCTAAGTAGCTGTATGAAGAAGCATGATCCTCCTTTACATCTAGGATTTTATTGAAAACCTCAGAGGGATCCTTACGTTTCAATTCTAATAAGAAAAAGTAAAGACCTAGGTTATTATTATCTTCAGCCCAAGATTCTTCGTTGGATAGATATTCTAAACTAGAAAAATTTTTGTTTTCGAAATTATTTTTAACTTGGTTGTCCATACCATTTCCTTTGATTAGACTTAAAAATCAATCACCTGTTTAGTTACAGTTGTGAGGTTATATTGTGACTGTCTAATAAACTAGGCATTTCTATAAATTTTATCTCAGGAGGAGAAAATCATACCAGGCAGTTATTGATACTAGAATGACCGTTTATTGCACAAAATATAAAGTAAACGACCACTATGTTGGCTTTTTCGACTGCCTGGTTTGATTAAAACCTATAAAATAACAGTGTCAAATTGAGAGTTTGAGGAACTATACTTTAGGGACTTAATGATTTTTTCTAAGTCGCTTTGTGCCCCTTTGCGAGCTAGAAGCTTTACAAATAAGTGACCATCTTACTTAGAACACTTTTTTTGTTGCTCCATACGAAATCTAATTGCTTCAATTGGATCAGGCGTAGCAATTGGATAATTTTCTTCTTCAAATGCATGAATCAATGTCACTAAAATATCTAACTCGTCAGCCTCTGGTGAGTTAGGTAGAGCTTCCCAAAGTACTTCAACACGAGCTAAAGCTCGTTCATTATCTTCTACTGTTTTTATTGATTTTGTAACTCTCTTTTCCTCATTACCATATTCTTTTCCAACGGGCTGCATTTTATCCCATTCCTTATCTTCTTTACTCATAGGAATACTTTCATCGCATTTATTAAGCAAATTTTGTAATGTAAGTTTAGATTTAGTCATTAGAAGCCTCGTAGTTTTTAGATCTATATAGGATAGATAATAAGGCATAAAATTGAATCAATCATCAGGTAATGTTCAATTTCTTTCTAAGGCGGTTTGTGCCCCAAAGCGACTTACCCCACCAAATAATCCTCTCAATATTATTCAGTCGCAACCCGTGCTATTTTCAATTCTAAAGTATAGATAAAGAGTATTGCTGAACTTCTCTTTCTTTTCGCTTACAATACTAAAGACATCTACTTTCAGAGGCTTCCTATGTACGAACTCAACCTAGAAATAAACCATTTTCTTGATACTTATTGGCAAAAGAAACCGACCGTGATCAAACAAGGTTTTAGCGATTTTATCGACCCTATTCTGCCTGATGAAATTGCAGGTCTTGCGATGGAAGAGGAAGTTGAAAGTCGCCTTGTCTACCGTGATGACAAACAACAGTGGCAAGCTGAATGTGGCCCCTTTGAAACATTTGAAAAATTAGATGCTGATGGCGCGACATTATTAATTCAAGCCGTTGATAATTGGCATGAAGAAGCACAACAATTGGTGCGTCCTTTCCGTTTTATTCCTAATTGGCGTATCGACGACCTCATGATCAGCTACTCAACCCCAAAAGGTGGCGTGGGTCCGCATATCGACAATTACGATGTGTTTATTATTCAAGGTTTAGGCAAACGCCACTGGCGCGTTGGTGATAAAAAAGCACTAACAGAATTTGCAGCTCACGGCGCACTTAAGCATTGTGAAAGCTTTGACGCAATTATCGATGTCGAGCTTGAGCCAGGTGATATTTTATATATCCCAGTGGGTTACCCGCACGAAGGTTATGCGATTGAGCCTTCAATGAATTACAGTGTGGGTTTCCGTGCACCGGATCAAAACGATTTATTAAGCAGTTTTGCCGATCACTTAATTGATACCAATGAAAATGCAGAACGTTATACCGATAGAGTAATGCAAGTACGTGAAAAACCAGGCCAAATAGAAAACCAAGAATTAGAAGAGTTACACCGCGTGATGTTGGCAAGTTGCGCAACGCCAGAGCAAATTATTCCATTAATGGGAAAAATGCTTAGTGAAGCAAAACACGACTTAGATCTTGCACCACCTGAAGTACCACATAGTGGCGAAGAAATTATTGAAGAGCTTAACGAAGGTGCACAATTCATGAGATTGGGCGGATTACGCGCAATGTACTTTGAGCAAACACCTTCATTAATTTTCATTAATGGTAAACAGTTTGATTTTGAAGGCTGTAGTGAACTTGGGCAGCTATTGTGTGACCAAGACGAAGTCGCGAGTGAATTGTTAGCGCTAATTAATGACGATCAAAATGCGCTAACCTTGTTTACCTCATTGGTCAACAAGGGTTACTGGTACGCAAACTAGTTTTCATTCCTAGCCTGCCGATAAGTGTGTCTAACGACACACTTTAACCGACCAATTTAATATCACGATTCTCTTTTAGTAATAACAACTCAAACTGCTCTGCTGTTACTGGGCGACTAAACAGGTAACCTTGTCCGTATTCACAGGCGAGTGCTTGCAATAAGTCTGCTTGTACATCGGTTTCAATCCCCTCAACGACCACTTCGAGATCTAAGGCTTGTGCCATCGCTATAATCGCTTTCACTAAAGAGCAATTGGCGGCATACTTTCCATGCTACTCACAAAAGCCCGCTCGATTTTAAGCTTTGAAAATGAGCATTTATACAAGTAAGGGAATAAGTTGCTTTAATAACTTCCAATCAATTTACGGTCATACTTTGAGACGTTTAAAGTAGGTTTACAGCCCCTAAATAGAGCGAAATCCCGCCCACCAAGCTCATGAATATTCCCGGTAGATAAAACAGTACTTTCTGACAAGCAGAATAGACCAGTAACTTCTTAGCAATACCCGCATAGGCAAGCATGATCAGCATATCAACCACGACCCAGATAGCTAAAAAAGTCATCGATTGGTCCATAAAAGACTGCCCAGTCACAATGAACGAAGGTAAAAACGCGAGAAAAAAGAGAATATCTTTAGGGTTTGAAAGTCCTACTTTCATGGTACGCCAAAAACAGTCATGGTGATGTGATGTCGTTGTTGTGACTTGTTGCTTGCTCAGTAATATTGAAACACCTAAATAACCAAGATATAAGCCCCCCACCACTCTACCCCAATCGAGCAATGTCTCATCAATCACTAATGCAAAATGTATCACTAATAATGAACAAGCCAATAACAAAATAGCGGAGATTGCCCCACCCCAAATTGTTCCGGTCGGCCAACCATGTTTTGAATCAGAGATTACTAATGCGATAACCGGCCCAGGAGAAGAGATCAGTAGCGCAATAGAGATAGTGTAAGTGATGTATAAAGAGAGCATGGAGTGTGTCCTGTTAATCTATAATTCGTCTGGCTTGCCAGTACTTTTTTTTCCAATATACATTATCGAGCTTTGATGTGATCACACCTTTACTCGTAGAGGCGTGAATAAATTCATTATTACCGATATAGATCCCAACATGGCGAGTACGCCAGCCGGTTTTGAAAAACACTAAATCCCCTACCTGTAATTGATTTTTGTAAACAAGATAGCCTTTTTCAACCTGTGTTTTAGTGGTGCGTGGCAGAGTGAAATTAAGCCCATCGCGGTATACATTTTTCACAAATTCCGAGCAATCTATGCCCTTTTTACTGTTACCGCCTAATTGATAAGGTGTACCTTGCCAATAGGCGAACTCTTTACGTAATAAGTAAAACAGTAACTGCTCTTCATTCATGCTTTGGCTTTTATTTACCTGCGCTTTGTTGCTCGATTTGGCCGATGAACTCGGCTTGGAAGGTACCGAGCAAGCGCCTAAAAAAAAACAAGTTAGCGTAATAATGATAAGTTTCATTATTTGTTAAACGCCAAACTCACCATTAATTTCACATGGCTATTATCGTCATTTAAACACGGGATATAGTTAAATGTTTTACCACCTGCTTGTAAAAATAATAATTCATTTTCGATAGCCATCTCTTCAAGTGTTTCTAAACAATCGGTCGCAAAAGCCGGACAAAGTACATCAATCGAAGTGCAACCAGATTCAGCAAGCCCTTGTAATTCAAGATCAACATAAGGGGTTAACCATTCTTCTTTACCAAAGCGTGATTGATAAGCAAGCAGGTACTCAGATTCCGCTAAACCAAGTTGTTTCACCACCAGCTCAGTTGTACGTTCACAATGTTTTTGGTATGGGTCGCCTTTAGTCACGTAACGTTTAGGAATACCATGAAAAGAGAAGATGAGTTTTTCTGATTTTCCTTTTTCGTCCCATGTTTTTTTGATTGATTGGCATAATGCATCGATATACAAAGCATGGTCGTGATAATCGTGTTTAAAATTAATGGCCGGGAAGTTTATCTGCTTTTTAAATAAATCAGCGACTTGATCAAAAACCGGCGCCGTTGTTGAAACTGAAAACTGTGGATATAACGGAATAATGGTTAACTCTGTGACACCCTTTTTTTCTAATTTCTTAATGGTTTCGGCAATGCTCGGTTTTCCGTAAGTCATCGCAAAATCACAGGTTATTTCATCTTGATCTAATGATTTAGCAAGCTTATTGACCAAACGTTCGGTGATAATGCGCAGAGGCGATCCCGTTGGCGTCCAAATTTTTTGGTAAGCTTTAGTGGCTTTTTTAGATCGGAAAGGAAGAATGACCAAATTTAATAAAGGTAGCCAAAGTATGCGCGGTAAATCAACCACACGTTTATCCGATAAAAACTGTTTCAAAAAGGCTTTAACACTTGGCACTGTATCTTTTTCTGGCGTACCTAAATTAACCAATAAAACCGCTTTGTTTTTTTTCATAATATTTAATTTATCCAATAAAAAGGGAGGCTTAAAAAGCGACGTAATAATACCATGTAAAAATAATCAATGGTGACGCTTGATTGTGCTTACGTACACAAATGCAAAAAAGTTCACTTCGCAAAAAGCACTTTAGCTAAAATTTAAGTAACACACTGATATTAAATGAATCGCGTTCTAATTAGAGTAAGTAATGAAGCGCAGGGAATAATGATAAAAGGAATAATGTAGAGAAAAATGAGTTTTTAATAATGGCATTAAAAAAAGGAGCATAAAGCTCCTTTTTAATAACGTTGCGTATTCTTAACTAATTAACCAAGAATAACAGCTAACTCAGCGCTGATCACATCAACCGCTTTAGTACCATCAAATTTATGATGCGCGCCGTTACCTTGCTCTGCTTCATTCTTGTAGTAAGCAACTAACGGTTCAGTTTGTGTATGATAGATATCTAAACGTTTACGAACCGTTGATTCTTCATCATCTGGGCGGATAGTTAAAGCATCGCCAGTTACGTCATCTTTACCTTCCACTTTTGGTGGATTGTAAACGATGTGGTAAGTACGACCAGAGCCAGAATGAACACGACGTCCAGCCATACGCTTAACGATTTCTTCGTCTGGCACATCAAATTCAAGTACGAAATCAACAATAACGCCCGCATCTTTCATTGCATCAGCTTGTGGAATTGTACGAGGAAAGCCGTCTAATAGGAAACCTTTAGCACAGTCTTCAAGTGCGATACGTTCTTTCACTAAACCAATAATTAACTCATCAGAAACAAGTTGTCCTGCGTCCATTAACTCTTTTGCTTTTAAACCTAGTTCAGTACCAGCTTTAGCTGCTGCACGTAACATGTCACCCGTAGAAATTTGTGGGATGCCATATTTGTCCATCATGAATTGAGCTTGTGTACCTTTACCAGCGCCTGGAGCACCTAATAAGATAATGCGCATGCTTACGTTCCTTCTGTGTTTTTTAAGTGAACGAGAAATTTACACGTTTAATGTAAATTTCTCAATATCAACAACCAAAAAGGCCAGCATAAAGCTGGCCTTTGTTTCATTTATGAGCGATTAAGCTAAAAGTAATTTGTTGATGCGGCTAACAAATTCAGACGGATCGTCCAAACTACCTTTTTCAGACAATACCGCTTGTTCAAGCAATAACTCAGACCACTGTGCAAATAACTCTTCATCAGCCATATCAGCTAATTTAATCACCATTACATGCTCAGGGTTAAGTTCGAAAATAGGCTTGCTTTCAGGAACAGGTTGTCCCATTTGCGCCATTAATTTCGACATTTGAGTGCTCATATCATCGTTATCAGCAACGATACAAGATGGTGTAGAAGTTAGACGGTGCGTAATACGTACGTCTTTAACTTTGTCACCTAATACTGTTTTAACACGTCCAACAAAACTAGCAAATTCAGTTTCTTGCTTCTCTTGTTCTTTCTTGTCTTCTTCGCTGTCTAGTTTACCCAGGTCTAAATCGCCCTGTGTTACTGACGTGAATACTTTACCGTCGTATTCAGGTAAGTGGCTTAATAACCATTCATCAACACGGTCGCTTAATAATAAAACTTCAACGCCTTTTTCACGAAGAATTTCTAAGTGAGGGCTATTTTTAGCTGCATTGAAGCTATCAGCAGTGATGTAATAAATCTTTTCTTGTTCTTCTTTCATGCGACCGATGTAAGCGTCTAAAGAAACAGTTTGTTCTGCGTTGTCTGTTTCTGTTGAAGAGAAACGGAATAGCTTAGCAATTTTTTCTTTGTTGCTTGCGTCTTCAGCAGGGCCTTCTTTTAATACTTGACCAAACTCTTTCCAGAACACGTTGTATTCTTCGTCATTCTTTTTAGCAAACTTAGTCAGCATTGAGATAACACGTTTAGTACATGCGCTACGTAATTTACCTGTTGTGCGTGTATCTTGTAAAATTTCACGTGATACGTTTAGTGGTAGGTCGTTTGAATCTAAAACACCTTTCACAAAACGTAGGTAAGTTGGCATGAACTGCTCTGCATCATCCATGATAAATACACGTTGAACGTATAATTTTAGGCCATGTGCTTTTTCACGGTTCCACATATCAAACGGTGCACGTTTAGGGATATATAGAAGACTTGTGTATTCTTGCTCACCTTCAACTTTGTTGTGGCTCCACGTTAATGGGTTTTCAAAGTCGTTAGCAATATGCTTGTAGAACTCTTGGTATTCTTCATCTTTAAGTTCAGATTTAGAACAGCTCCAAAGTGCCGTTGCTTTGTTGATTGATTCCCAGTGTGCAGGCACAGCAGGTGTATTGTCAGCATCTTCATTAACAACTTCAGCGACTTCTTCAGAAAACATTTCAACAGGAATGCTGATATGGTCTGAGTATTTAGAAACGATAGTACGTAATTTGTAATCGTTTAAGAATTCAGTTTCATCATCACGAAGATGTAGAATAATTTCAGTACCACGTTCTGCTTTTTCGATATCAGCAACGGTGTAATCTGCTTCACCCGCTGACTGCCAACATGTACCTGTTGATGCTTCTTCGCCCGCTTTGCGTGTATTAACAGTCACACTATCTGCAACAATAAATGCTGAGTAGAAACCAACACCAAACTGACCGATTAACTGAGAATCTTTAACTTGGTCGCCAGAAAGTTGCTCAAAGAAGTCACTTGTACCTGATTTTGCAATAGTACCTAAATGCTCGATGACTTCATCGCGTGTCATACCAATACCATTATCGCTAATAGTCACGGTTTTAGCTTCTTCATCGAAACTTAAACGTACACGTAATTCTGCATCATTTTCAAAAAGAGTACCGTCAGAAAGCGCTTTAAAGCGTAATTTGTCAGCAGCATCGGCAGCATTAGAAACAAGCTCACGAAGGAAGATCTCTTTATTTGAATATAAAGAATGGATCATTAATTTAAGAAGTTTACCGGTGTCGGCACTAAAAGTATGATTTTGTTGATGTTCCATAATATCTCTTTCTCTTTGAATAGTAATAAGTAAACAATATAAAAGAGATGGGGTTAGGAAAGACCTTTTCAAGGTAAGAAGTGCAAATGTTACAAAGTATTTTTTGTTTTGAAGTGTTGAGGATGGTTTTGTGGGGGGGTAGATTGGTTTGGTTTAGGTACACAGGTGAATAGTGCGCTTATAAATGAAGCTAAAAATATTGATTTTATATGTATTGGGTTTTGGTGATGGGTAAATATTGTTCGTAAATTTTGAAATCGGGCAAACGCCCACGACTATCTCGAGCGGTAATTTTCCTTATTTTCTTTGGAAAAGAATAACAGTCTATAAATAAATTACCTAAATGAGAAAAACTCTCTACGTGAGTCATTGGGATTATCAGATTTTATTACTTGCTTGGCATTATTGATACGCTGGCGATGGGTGGACATTGCTCATAAACCTGTGCTGTCGCACAATTCGCCCTACTATCACTATACGCATCGGCCGCTCGCCACTTTGGTATATCTCAGAAATGATTATTAATCATTTCTTTCTGTCCAAAAAAACAGAAGAGTTAAGTTTATTCATTGCGCCAAAGTATAAAGCGCCCTAAACGAAAAAATCCCTGTCGACGTGAGTCAACTCAACAGGGATTATCTGGATTTGATTGCTCGCTTGGTGCCGTTGATACGCTGGCGATGGGTGAACATTGCTCATGAACCATCGCTGACGCGATATTCGCCCTATTCTCACACATAAGGAAATGCCTTTGGCATGCTTCTCTGCCTTCCATGTTCGAGCAGGTCATCGTCGTCAAAGCACCTAATAACGAAAAAACCCCAACCTTCTTTCGAAGATTGGGGTTTATCTGGATTTGGTTGCTAGCTTGGTATTCTTGATACGCTGGCGATGGGTGAACATTGCTCATGAACCATCGCTGACGCGATATTCTCACACATAAGGAAATGCCTTCGGCATGCTTTTATTATCCCATGTTCGAGCAGGTCATCGCTTTTAAAGCGTCTAATAACGAAAAAACCCCAACCTTCTTTCGAAGATTGGGGTTTATCTGGATTTGGTTGCTAGCTTGGTGC
>NZ_PJBZ01000069.1 GCF_002835995.1 Psychromonas sp. Urea-02u-13
CGTAATGCACCTTCTAAAGGCACAATGATCGCCGTGATCAGAATCGTCCATCCAGTTATTTGTAGATAAGTCGCACCCAGTTCAATCAACTGTGGATCTTGGCTGGAAAGCGTGACAAAGAAACTGGGGTTTAAAGTATAAAAAAGAGCAAAAACAACATTAATGAGCAAAGCCCAAGTGATTGATTGAATCAATATTTTACGGATGCCACCAGACTCGCCTGCACCATAATATTGTGCGCCAAGAATGTTGATAGCACCGGAAATACCAAACACAGCCAACAGGTTAAAAAAGAAGACCTTACCGCCTAATCCAACAGCCGCAACCTCGGCATTACCAAGGGTTGCAACCATGATTACATCAAACATGCCTAGGGCTGCAAACATCATTGATTGCAGTGATACAGGCAGTGCCAAATTAAAAAATTTAGACCAGAAAGGTTTTCCTGTTGATGCTAACCATTTTTCCATATATCTCTCACTTTATTAATGTTTATTAACGGGCCTGAGTGCCACGTTATTATCTTTGTAGTGTATGCCTTTTTTTTAATAAAACTTGTTGCGACATGTTAAAGATTTGTCTTAAACTATCATGGTTAAATAGAACAAAATTGTGAGGTATATATATGCAAGAGTGGCCAGAATTATGTGATGTATCGAGCCTTTGTAAACAGCAGATGTTTAATAAAGCAGATCAATCGACGTTATCGACATTAGGTTATATTCAAGCGGGTTATTGTGATGCAGCTGAGAAGTTCAGTATGTATCGCCAAGACCCTGATTTTCATATGATGTTATTCACCACGCATGGTGAAGGTATTTTGCATACGCCTAATGAAAGTTTTCAGTTGGAAGCTGGGTCGCTGATTATTGTGCCTGCAGGGCAAATGAATGGTTTCGATTTAAATGGCGATCATTGGTCTATTGCTTGGGTGATGTTGGATGCAAAACTAAAATGGCCTTCACTTAAAGAAAGTGGCGTTTATCTGCAAACGACAAATTACGCAGGGGTCTTACGCCACACTATAGAGTCGTTATTGCTGAATATGCAATATAGTCAGTTTGATGATCAAGCATTAGAGAAAATGCTGGTGGATCAACTGCAACATATTGTTGAACAGAGCCTGCACAGAAAAACACAAGTGTCAGCTGTGCAAATGCGCTTGCAACATTTCACTTACCTGTTGAGTCAACAACTGCATAAAAATTGGAATGTAGAGCAAATGGCTGCATTGATATTCTGCTCTCCTGCGCATTTATACCGTTTAACCAATCAATGGTTAGGTAAAAGCCCAATGCAACATTTACAAACCTTACGCATTGAGCGCGCTAAGCAAACACTTGAGTCACAAAACTGGTCAATCAACGATGTTGCATTGCAGGTCGGCTTTAAAGATTTAGCCAATTTTAGTCGTCGTTTTAAAACCCTAGTGGGACAAAGCCCGTCAGCATACAGGGCCTCAAAACGAAGCTAAACCGTAAGATCAAAATGAAATCACCACGAAGCCGCTGCGCTACACAGAGGACACGAAGAAAACACAAAATAGGGTGGTTTTTAATTTCCCTTCTTTTAACTTCGTGCCTTCGTGGTTAATTGCTTTTGATTTTAAATGTGCAAAAAGATAAATCACCACGAAGCCGCTGCGCTACACAGAGAACGCGAAGAAAACATTAAAAGCTTATAGAGTTTAGGTTTTAATTTTTTACCTTACTGATAGCTGACAGCTAAAAACTGACCGCTTATTTTGACCTTACTGATAGCTGACAGCTAAAAACTGACGGCTTGTTTTGACCTTACTGATAGCTGACAGCTAAAAACTGACCGCTTATTTTGACCTTACTGATAGCTGACAGCTAAAAACTGACCGCTTGTTTTCCCTACGGCAATACATCTCTATTAATCGGATTTTGCAGTGAAATAAGCGTTTCGGTAGATTGAATGGCTTCGATCGCTTGTACCTTATTGATTAAGGTCATTTGTAGATGATCAATCGAGCGGGTCATTAGTTTGATAAAAATGCTGTAGTTACCCGTAGTGTAATAGGCTTCGACGACTTCATCTAATGAACGTAGTTTTTCGATGGTGTCCGCGTAATCTTTGGCGTGTTTTAAGTTAATCCCAATAAAACAGCACACGTCGTAACCCAAGGCCTTTTCATTTAAGACGACTTTGGTGCCTTCTATAATGCCTGCCTGTTTCATTTTTTCGATACGTACATGGATTGTGCCTGCGCTTACTGAGAAGTTTTTAGCCAATTCTGCGTAAGCAATACGCGCATTTTCAGTTAATGCTGCCAATATGCTTTTATCGAGATTATCGATCTGATAATTTTCACTCATATATCACGCCTATTTTTATGGAATATTACGATTAATCGTAATTGTATTGTCGATTACAATTATGTAAAGCTATTTATGGTATGGGTTGTTGTAATTAGTTGTTATTTCGTTGAATATACTTGCACAAACTAAAACTAATTATTAAAAGGGATTTACCATGAGCGCAGAATACATTTTAAGCCAACAGCAAATCAGTAAAGCAAAACAACTTTTCTCAATGCAACTTGAAGAGAAATTAGGACTGATTGAAGTTCAAGCACCTATTCTGGCTAAAGTTGGCGATGGTATCCAAGATAGCTTAAGCGGTCATGAACAAGCGGTAGCAGTAAAAGTTAAATCTCTACCTGCATCAGACCAAGATTTTGAAGTGGTACATTCACTTGCTAAATGGAAACGTAAAACCTTAGGTGAGCATGGCTTTGCGGTAGGCCAAGGTCTTTACACACACATGAAAGCATTACGTCCAGACGAAGAAAAACTAAGCCCAATTCACTCTATTTTTGTAGACCAATGGGATTGGGAAAAAGTAATCTGTGAAAGTACTGAACGTTCTTTGGACTTTTTAAAGTCAACGGTAACCACGTTATACAGCGCGATTAAAGAAACTGAGTTACAAATCGATAAACTATACGGTTTAAAGCCATTTCTTGCTGAAGATATTACCTTTGTTTACTCACAAGATTTAGTTGAAAAGTACCCTGGTTTAGACGGTAAAGCCCGTGAGCGTGAAGCCGTTAAAGAGTTTGGTTCAGTATTCTTAATCGGTATCGGTGGTCAACTCTCTCACGGTGATTTCCATGATGTACGTGCACCAGATTACGATGATTGGTCAACACCAACATGTGATAAATACGCAGGTCTAAACGGTGATATTTTAGTATGGAACCCAATTCTTGAAGACGTATTCGAAATTTCTTCAATGGGTATCCGTGTTAGCCCTGAATCACTTAAAGCACAGCTGAAAATCACTGGTGATGAAGAGCGTTTACAGATGGATTGGCACAAAATGTTAGTCGGTTCAAAGCTTCCACAAACAATTGGTGGCGGTATAGGTCAGTCACGTCTTGCAATGTTATTGCTACAAAAACAACATATCGGTCAAGTACAAGTCGGTGTTTGGTCTGATTGTTTGAAGAAAGAAGTAGAAGCTATTTTATAAATTTATGCTAGTCAGTATGAATCATTAAAGATATTAAGCGACGTGGATAAGTGATTATCCACGTCGCATTTTTGTATCATCTATTTAAGTGCTTACCCACTTTAAAATAATGGCACTGCGCGACAAATAGGCACCAAGAAAAAGATCTTAGTTTTTGAACTGACTAAAAGCTGAAAGCTAATAACTGTACCTAAATAACACCCAACTCTCTTAAGCGCTCTAATAAATAACTGTTTTGTGTGTGTCGTTCAGATAACTGTACTTCTGAGCGAGGGTGCAAAAATAGCGGTAATGAGATACGTGATTTATTCACACGTTCACCCGATGGGTTAATCACTCTGTGTGTTGTTGATGGAAAGTATCCATTAGATGCCTCTTGCAACATATCGCCAGTATTAATTACTAAATAGCCAAACTCACAGGGTACATCTAACCACTCTCCTGATTTGTTTAATACTTGCAGGCCAGGTTCATTAGACGCCGGTAGAATAGTTAATAAGTTAATGTCTTCATGAGCGGCTGCACGAATCGCATCGGGATCTGCATCATCAGCAATAGGTGGGTAATGCAAAATTCGTAATAAAGTATTAGGCGTATCTTGAATCATTTTAGCTAACGGTTCACGGTAATTAGCGGCCACTTCAGCTGATGAGTTTTCTTCAACCCAAGTTAATAACTCTTCTGCGAGTATTGATGCTTTTTTATAATAACTGAGGATCTCTTCTTCTAACTGCGCGGGTATACGTCCCCAAGGGTAAACATGGTAATACTCTTTTAAATCTTTTTTAGTCGCCCCTTTAGCCGTCTCCGAGATATCTGGAGAAAAATAGCCATCTTGTTTTTTAGGATCAAAGGTAAAATCATGCTTTTCATCGGTACAGAAAAAGTGATACCAATTATCGTAAATTGATTGCACTAATTGTTTTTGAATTGGGTGATTAACCAGTACGGCAAAGCCTGTTTCACGCAGTGATTCAACAAAAAGTTGAGGTGCATTTTTGGCTTGATAGTTGACAACTTGAACTTGCATGGTAATTCCTTGAGGCTGCGTTGTTTATACCCGTTATCATTCAATGTGCAAAATTCAGCAAGCTATGAGGTGAACAGGTTCTAGGCAGAAAGTTGAAGGTATAACTAGTTCAATCGATACTTTCTAACAACGAATATGTTTGCCTCAAAGCTTGCCCTCTGGGTCTTCAGCTCGGTTCTTATGAAACCATGGTAATTCAGCGTTACAGTGTTCGATAAGGGCTAGCCATTTAATGATTAAAGTCTTTATTTTAATCATACCGGTAGAGGATTAACGTCTTTTTGTTAATCTCTCGTAAGGTCATCACACTGCGCCTTGCCTTAGTGTCCGAGCTGACGACTGAATAAAGCACTTTGATTGGTAACGGGTATTTAAGTATTCGGTAGCATTTATTCTCGTATAGATGAAATACACAAGCAATGTTAACTTGTTATAAGTCACATCAATCATGACTATAAATGCAGATTAACAGCATTGTAGTACATGATTGAAAAGAAAAAATACATCTTATCACAATGCATTTTTTGCTACCGATAGTTGCGACTTACAGCATAGAATTACGCTCACTTACGTTGTCACTAAAATATTGTACGAACTCTACTTCAATGCCATCGGGATCGTAATAATAGTGATTATGGCGAAAAGGATGCTGATTTCCAACAGTATGCGGGGTAAAACCGGCCTCCGCTAAACGACTTTTTAGCGCTTCAAGATCACTGCTTTCAAATCCAAGGTGAGAAATACCGGCTTGGTGACCGTGGTGATCTCTGGCGATGCTATCTGCATCGTCATTAAAAGTAAGGTAACTAGTATCATCACCAAAATGGCACCAATTGCGTTGTACGCCAAACCATTCACTTTCCCCTGAATCCCTTACTTTCCATTCTGGAAAGGCCGCTTGGTAAAAGGTTAAACTACGTTGAATGTCTTTTATCACGATATTAATATGTTCTAATCTGATCATCATTTATTCCTTCTTTATTTTCACGTTATAGCTTTGGTTATTGTGGTGTGGTTTTCAGCTATCAGCTATCAGCTATCAGCTATCAGCTATCAGCTATCAGCTATCAGCTATCAGCTATCAGCTTTTAGCTTACATTCCGTAGGCATACTTACTTTGCAGTTGCTGGTGTTGTGCCTTGAACTGCGCTCTTACTGGTAACATCGCTTGCGCATAACTGTTTAACATCTCTAAACAGTAGCTTATACGCTGGCGTAAACTCTCATCATGTTCATCTACCGCTTGTTCCATATTTAATACTTGGTCGATATAACGCACTATTAAATAGTCTGGCACAGGGATTAATTTAGTGTTTTTTAACGCGTTCATACGTAATTCAGCCACCGGATAAGCACCGCTGATACCACTACTGGTGCCCACTAACATCACGGGTTTGTGCGCGGTATCGGCTAAATCACTCATCAATAATAAATTCTTAATTAACGGTGAGGCAGTGCCTGCCCATTCAGGGGTCATTAAAATCAATGCATCCGCCTCATTAATCTGCGCTGCTACATCATGCCAAACGGGGCTATCTGCTTTGTAGTCAGACATCGCATCCCAGAAGGGTAAATCTAATTCACATAAATCAATGTGTTTGCTTTCTGCGAAACTGTTTTTATTGTTGTTGATATATTTTGCCACTTTCGCGGTTTGTGAGTTTTTTCGGTGGCTGCCGCTAATCACTAATAATTTCATCATATTCCCTTATCGTGTCTGCTTTCGTTTCGTTATTAAGTAAAGTAAACGCTTTACTTAATTATGTAAAGATAAAACTTTACTTAATTTTTAAGTAAGCAATAATCAGCTTATGAATAAACATGAAAAAAACCGACAAAAGACCACCGAAAAAATCTTTCAATTATTGAAAGAGAACGGGGCAATGACCGCCAAGCAACTCTCTGAGCAGTTAAAGATGACAACTATGGGTGTACGTCAGCATTTATTGTTATTAGAAGAGGCGCAAGAGCTTAGTTTTTATGATCAAAAAGCGGCCAGAGGGCGACCAACACGCTTTTGGAAGCTGACTGAAAAAGCTAATAGCCATTTTGAAGACAGGCATGAAGAGTTAACCGTACAATTATTAATATCGGTACGGGAAGTGTTTGGTGAGCAGGGGTTAGATAAACTCATTAGTAAACGCGAAGAAACCATGCTCAAAAGTTATCAGCATGCGATGTCTGGTTTAAATAGTATTGAACAACGCCTTAATAAGCTGGTGGAATTACGCAGTGCAGAAGGTTATATGGCCTCGATTGAAATCAGAGAAGAGCCAAAAATCGATGCGCAGAGTGAAGTAAACCCAGAGCCCCAAAATACTTGCTGGTGGTTTTTGGAAAATCATTGCCCTATTTGTGCTGCCGCCACTGAATGCGCTAATTTTTGTCGTTCAGAATTAGAGATCTTCCAATCGTTATTTGTTGATTTAGCGAGTATTTCTCGTGAAGAGCATATCATTGATGGCGCAAGACGCTGTGCTTACAAGGTGAAGTCACATTCTCGTTAAAAATAATTTACACCTCTAAATGCAATTGATAATTACTTTCATTATCAATTGTGGTAAGTTATTGACTGATTTCAAAAATGAGTAAAGTCAGTGGGCGTAGAAAAACCGTTAAAAAGGTTTAAAAAAGATAAGTCGAAAGACAATATCGACCTGTCAAAATTATTAAAAAAGAGTAACCATAAAATTGACATCTCTTTTTTGAACACACCTTTGAAATCTCCAGCGTGTAAGCGTTGCCCTGCCTTAGAAAAAGGCATCTGTAAATGCGCCAAAAAACGACTTAAGTAATATTAGTTTAACGCATTCTGCCACTTTAGCCTGTTATTTTTATCTCAATAATGGATGGAAAAAGTCCACTAACGGATTGATTTAAAATACCCGATTAACTCCTTTTAATCAGTAACCTTAAAATAAAAGCGACAATTTCACGCCAGCTTGTCTGTTATTAGTGTTTAAGAACATTGATATTAGAGGGAGCAAGGGCATTTATGCAAAAAAGAAATATGTGGCTAGCCATTTTTAGTGTGGTTTTATCTGTTTTTTATATCGGAAGCGCCGTTGCCGAGTATTACGTAGATCCTAATCCTTTATCCTCAAAAGAAGCACTCACCTCATCAAATTCAGCTAAGTCAGAGACTCGCATAACCGTCGCAACGGATGAATGGCCGCCTTTTAGAATAGCCACAAAATCTAAGACATTTGAAGGTTTTGATATTGATCTTTTACAGTCTATTTCTGAGATCACCGATTTAACTTTTGACGTGAAACGCTATCCTTGGGCACGTGCTTTAAAGCAATTAAAACAACATAAAGTTGATATGATGACAGGGCTTGCATATACCGACAAACGCGCCTCATACATCAACTATATCCCTTTTCCCTACTTCGTCTGCAAGCCTGCTTTTTATATGCAAAGATCGCTTCATAAGGATATTCTCAGTTATAAAGATCTCTATCAATATAAAATTGGTTATGTGCTCAACTCTGCTTATTTTGAACCTTTTAATTCAGACAGTAAGATTCGCCGAGATCCTGTTTCGACTGAAACACAATTATTGAAAATGGCACAAAAAGGGCGCTTGGATGTTTTTATTGGCACCGATTGCCAAGTCGATTATGAGATAACCAGACAAGGCTTATGGGGGAAACTGGTAAAAGCGACTTATCAGCCTGAAAAAAGTGTCGAATTGTATTTAGGTGTGGCAAAGCAAAAAAATCCTACCCTTGCGATGAAATTAAGTCGTGCATTAACAGAGTTAGATAAGTCGGGTAAATTAGAGCAGATAAAAAACAAATACTTTGCCTCCTATGAAGTGCAACACGAAACAAATCCATAAATCAGTAAAGCGTAAATAGATGAGCTATTAGCTGTATT
Organism: Psychromonas sp. Urea-02u-13; assembly: GCF_002835995.1. Lineage (GTDB taxonomy): Bacteria > Pseudomonadota > Gammaproteobacteria > Enterobacterales > Psychromonadaceae > Psychromonas. The sequence goes on from NZ_PJBZ01000069.1 coordinate 8,411, forward strand.
ATTTACATTGCTAGCACATATTTAGCCCACTCATTATGTGGGCTATGAATCATATCATTTTAACTTTTTATTTTAGCGCGATAGTAATACTTGCTAATAAGTGGTGATAACAATGAAGTTAAAATCATCAATGCCATTAAGCTATATTGATAAGTATTAAACGTCTCATTCATTAGCATCAGCCCCATTAAAATACCTGCCACGGGATTGCTAATGCTACCAAATGAAAACTCCACGACTGTCATGCGACTTAATAACCAAACGTATAAGCTATAGGCTACCACGGTATTTAATAAAATAAGCCACAGTAATCCCAAGCCATTTAATAAACTAAAATTTGTTGCTGCTGCGACATAAGGGGCAGGTGAAATCAGTGCCTGCACACTAGCAAGCAGTGTTAATATCGTCCCTCCAATAATGAGCTGCCAACATAACACCGGCCACCAGTGTATTTTTCCACCTAATGCTTTAGTGACGCTACTGCCAATAACAACACAACTAATTGCACTGACCATTGCGATTAAACCAATTGGATTCAATGTAATACTACTTGGGTCAAATAATAACCAAGCAAGTAATATTAGTAACGCACCCGATAACATCTGATTGATGCTCGGGCGTTTTTTATAAAAAATCCAATAATAGAACATCGCAAAGGCTGGTAATGAGGTCATACCGACACCTGAAATTGCCGAAGGTAGTGTATGTGCCATGACAAATAAAAGGCTAAAGAACAAGGCGATATTAATTGCCCCTAAGCGTATTAATACAGACCAATGTTTTCTCTCTGGAAAATTGGGTTTAATAGCAAGCAATAATAACCCCGCAGGTAAGGCACGCAGTGCGCCTAATAGTAAAGGAGGCCATGCTTCAAGGCTATATTGTGTGACGGCATAAGTCGTGCCCCATAAAAAGGCGACTAGCATGGCTAATAATATATTCATCTGTACTCCTGCTACCTTGTTTTAAAATATGAATGATTAAAATGAATTTTCAAATAATACTTCGTTTACGGGTAGTTGACCTGCTCGCGGATTGGCGGGTTTTAGTGCTTTACCAATAACAATCATCATGCAGATAACATGGTGCTCGGGTAGATTAATAATATTGGCAACCTGTTCATTATCAAACTCTATCATTGGGCAGGAATCATAACCTAATGCCTTTGCAGAAAGCATCAGTGTTTGCGCTGCCATGCCACAGGAGCGCATTGTTTCATCGCGCTGAGTTTGCTTTTTACCCGTATAAAAAGATTCAATCATAGGTAAAATCATCTCTTGTACACTACTCTCGGTATTTGCCCAATACCGTTCAGGTCTATCTGACCAAGCTTGGCTATCAGCACATAAAATTAACACTTCACTGGCGTCTTCAACCTGTTGTTGACCCCAAGCTGCTTGCTTTAGTCTTAATCGCTTGTGTTTGTCGCTGATACGTACAAAGCGCCAGTTTTGAATATTATAAGAGGTAGGGGATAACAATACAGAATCCATTAATTTCTCAAAGTCTTGGGCTGGCATTGTTGCTTTATTATCGTAATGTTTAACGGCGCGTCGTAGTTGAAGAGTAGTAAAAAAGTCCATGATAATCCTTATCTATAAGTAGCTAGCTGTTTGTCGTTGCTTAGTTTAGCGATTGATTGATAGCTTAACGGATTATAATAAAGATGATAACCTCACTTTATAGCAACCTATTGTTGAGCTTAAGGAAACAGTGGGTTGGGAATGAGGGACGCCGCTAGTTAGTAGCGGGTAGGTTAATCGTCCAAGTCCCAGTAGGGAAGCGTGCCACCAAAATAATCGATAGAAAAATCTAAAAAAACACGCACTTTAGCGGGCATATATTGGCGTTCTAGAAACACCGCATAAAAGGTATTTTGTGCCATCTTGTATTCAGGAAATAGCTGTACCAGTTTACCTGATTTGATATCCGGGCCAGCAACAAAAGTAGGCAGTCGTCCAATGCCAAGGCCTTGTAAAATAGCATCGTGTAAGGCCTCACTGTTATTCGCTTGATAGTTGCCCGTGATCTCTATTTCATGCTTTTTTTCGGCATCAATAAAGGTCCAATATTTAATATCATCAGAGTAGCTAAACAATAAGCAGTTATGATCTTTTAGTTGTTCCAATGTGCTGGGAGAACCACACTCTTTTAAATAAGCGGGGGATGCACATAATACGCTATTAAAAGGAGCGAGTTTACGCGCAAATAGTGCTGAATTAGCCAGTTTTCCGGTGCGAATCGCGATATCAAAACCGCCACCGACTAGATCAACTACTTTGTCATCCATGACTAGGTCAATGCTAATTTTGGGGTAACGTTTTAAAAACTCAGGGATAAATGGCGCCACATGCAAGCGGCCAAAAGACATGGGGGAGCTAATGCGTAATCGTCCTCGCGGTTCACCTTGTAATTGTGCCACAGCATCATGTGCATCTTTTGCTGCTTGATTAGCCTTCACAGCATAAGAAAAATAATGTTCTCCCGCTTCCGTTAAACTTAATTTTCGAGTGGTACGATGTAGTAGCTTTTCACCAAGTTCTTCTTCTAATTGCGTTACACGTTTACTTACTGCTGATTTAGTAATACCTAAAAAACGTGCTGCCGCTGAGAATCCACCTTGCTCGATCACCGCTACAAAAATAGGGATTGCGCCAAAACCTTGCATATTACCTGCTCCATAAGTGTAATCTTGATTGTGATGAATGAGCTAGTCCCTGTCAAATGCTTAAAATAAATATCATTGACATTGTTGGACGCCTTGCTCGAAAAAGTGTACTCACCAATTTACCATTACAATTCTTACCATTTTGTTTCAGCTCATACGCAAAACATTTTCTAACGCCAACAGTGAGTAAGCAAATATTTAGGAGAATGCTATGCGTATCGATCACGTCATAAATACTTGGCTTTTAGAAGCCAAAAAACTGCATAAATCAACAAAATAAGATAGAGATAATCCAGCGAAAACACCTCTTACAAATGCTCGCTGCTGAAAATGGTTTTTCCTGCTGGAAAGAGCTTAGACGCGCTATTGAAGTTAAATCACAACATGATGAATTACTACTTCCCTGTAGCATTGAGCTTAAAAACGCCGGTTATCCAAGCTTATGGTTTGCAACGGTAGAAGAAGCACAAACCTATGCCCAGGAACATCGTGTAAAATTGCGTAGTAATCGAGCGTTACTAACGTAAATATATTGTTCATCGTTAATGCACTTCATCACGATTTTAACCTGAGTCGTATTGAAAGTTACCTTGCAATTGTTTTTGATAGTGGTTGTTAATCTATAATTGTATTAAGCAAATAAGAGCGTTGTGAAATGTGGATGATCACTTGATAGCAAGTGGTCATATTGTTAGATACACTAGAATATTATTGGATATTTTTAGCTCCATCATTAGGTTTTGTAAGACCCTATTCGAACTTATTGACCACCGTGAGAGGCCTATTTTTCTGAAGTGGACATCAATCATATTGACTATCTTTTCTATAAAGTGACAAACTAATCAAGTCAGTATTTCATGAACTCTATAAACTGATCAATTATCAATCTGTTTTAATAGAGATTCATAATGCAGTTGTTTGATGCAAATTTTTCCTTTGTATATTTCTAAAAGTTTTTGATCCACAAGATGTTTTACATTTCGATTGATGGTTTTCTCACTGACTCCCACTTCGTTCGCAATAACTTGTCGTGTTTTTCGTATAATTAATTCGCTATTACTCCCTTTTTCACAATAACTATTCACTAAATAATTTTTCAATTTATCGAGACCATTGGTAAATAAGTTATCTCCCAATCGATAGCATTCTTTGTACATTTTTTGGGCTAACTGCTGTGATGTAAAAAATAAGAATTCACTATCAAGCTTTAGCGCATTCAAAAAATCAGATGCTGTAAATTTAAGAAGCATGCAATCTGTTTGAGCAACAAGAGTCGTCGCATTAATTAACTCTCCTGACATGATTTCTAGATCACATAAAAAAGAACCAACAGGCATATCCGTTATCAAATAAATATTTCCGTTACTATGGGGATTTTGGACTGTTATATGTCCGCTTAATACAAAGTATGCGTGTGTTGTCACTGCTCCTTTATAAAAAACAACAGAGTCCTTTTTTAAGTAAACAATTGGTCCTTTTTTTAATCGTTCTGGTAGGGTTTTAATCAAACTTTCAACTTCAACATCCATCATCTCACCTAGTTATGTTTATGTTACATTGCCATTATTATAATTATCTAACCCTCACAAAAATAAAATGTTTCATTAAAGTCAGGAATTGATGTACCCATTCAAAGGGGGGACTATATCGGACTAAAAAACGAAGTTTACTGTCTTTACTGAAATTCTAAAAAACATAATGAGCTTCAGGCATGGCTACCCTCCAATAGAGTTATTAATAAAAATATCAGTTAGTTACAATTTATTGTACTACTACCTATTAGTTTTTTAACTTAGTTTTCGACATTCAGTTATTGAATAAATGTAACTGACTTGATCTGACTATATTGACTTAGCTCCAATGATTTAGGAAGTAAAAGCAAACTTAAAAAATCGTTGACTGATATTTGTAATCTGATTAATTAGATTCAACTTGTGCTCACTTGTCCTTTTTTAAAAATCAATTTGTATTTATCCTCATTTAAAATGTTTGACTCATTTTTATAAAGCTTATCAATTTATGATAGTGCTTCTCCATGATAGTGCTGGTAAATAATGAGTAGATTTTCACCTTCAACAAGAAGTTAAAATACAGTTTGTAACTTGTTAAGGGGGATATCAATCCCTCCCCAAAAGCAGAATATATAAAAGGATAATAATGATGAAACAGTCGATATTTCATATTGCTTTAGTAGTAAAAGACTATGATGAAGCTATTGATTTCTACGTAAATAAGTTGAAGTTTGAGTTGCTAGAAGATACCGCTCAACCAGAACAGAATAAACGTTGGGTTGTTGTTGCGCCTCCTGGCTCAAAAGGAGTTACGTTGCTATTAGCAAGGGCATCAAAACCAGAGCAGCATGACTTTATCGGTAACCAATCTGGAGGGCGAGTTTTTCTTTTCTTAAATACAGATGACTTTTGGCGTGATTATAATCGAATGATATCTGAAGACATTATATTTGTTAGACCACCCCAAGAACAAGATTATGGGACCGTCGCCGTTTTTGAGGACTTGTATGGTAACCTTTGGGACTTAGTTCAATTAAATGAAAACCACCCCATGGCAATCAGAATGGAATAATCGTTAGTCGTAAAGAATCTTCGACTTTTAATTATATTAGTCTCGGCTTGACCTGAAGTTTCATCTTGTAAAACTGAGAGCTACTTCGTTTGATTAAGGTGCCTATATCTTAAATAAAACGAGTTAACTCTCAATGTTCGATATTAGAAATGCAAGCCTATAAAAAATTGATGTTTTTCAATTGTTACTGGCAACCAGCCTTGAATATGGTTACCACCGCTCTATTGATAATGTAGTATAAGTGCCCGCTTGGGATGCGCTAAGCTCTTTAATCGGCAATCACAAAAAAGCCAGAGACGACGAAGCGCCAAGATATTAAAACGTAAATAAATGCTATTTTGTTCAATACCTGCAAAGAAATTGAAAATACCATATCGAATAACAAACACGGCCTCGATTAAGTTTAATTTATACGTCGTCCGGTGTGATTTTTACGTTTAAATACAATCTAATAAGGTCACTCGTTTACTAGTTAGTAGATTTAGTGATATTTCAGCCACGTGTGGCTACAGACAAACTGACTTATTCGACCACTGAAATTAAAATTGGGTTGGTTGCAAAAATTTTATATTATTTCACCTTCAATAAAATACGATCTTCGTTGAGATAAACGAGAGGCCAGCCAAATAGTTGAATTTTATTGTTACCTAACAGTCAGAAAACTGAGTACACTTGTTTTAGGCGTGTTGGACGCCTTCCTCGCAAAAGTGTATTCACCAATTTTCCATTACAATTATTATCATTTTGTTTCAGCTCATACGCCAAAACATTTTCTAACGCCAACAGCGAGTAGGCAAATATTTAGGAGAATGCTATGCGTATCGATCACGATAACGTCATTAATACTTGGCTTTTAGAAGCCAAAAAACTGCATAAATCAACAAAATCAGAGTCACTCACTTGTGTTTTACCTGTCTTACGCCGCTTGCTTAGTAGCAACGTTTTAGTGGATATTTCGCTACCCGAATTAAAAAATAACACAGAGATAATCCAGCGAAAACACCTCTTGAAAATGCTTGCTGCTGAAAATGGTTTTTCCTGTTGGAAAGAGCTTAGACGCGCCATTGAAGTTAAATCACAACATGATGAGTTATTACTCCCCTATAGCATTGAGCTTAAAAACGCCGGTTATCCAACCTTATGGTTTGCAACGGTAGAAGAAGCAAAAACCTATGCCCAGGAACATCGCGGGAAAGTGGTTATTGTCGGTGAGCAAGCTGCTTGGTTACCTGAAATGAGTGAACACCAAGTGCTTTATTCATTGGTTATTGATGGCTAAATATCACTGACCATAAAGCTAAAGGCTATAAAGCTAAAAACCCAAACGTTTAATATTTAACGTTTGGGTTTATCTTGCTGATCTTCTTTAATTAACGACTTATTCGCTCGTTTAGCTATTTCCTTTTACTGCCAAATATATTGACCAGCGCGCCTAAAATAATCAATGCACCACCGGATAACGTCCAGATAGAAGGCACTTCACTAAAAATAACAAAACCTAAGATGATTGAGAACACCACCTGACTATAAGAAAATGCGGTCACTTTGGTGGCTGCTTCACTTTGCATGGCTTTGGTTAATCCTACCTGACCAATTTGAGTGAAAATCCCCACGAATATTAATAAGACTAATGCTTCAGTATTTGGCATCACAAAGTCATCACCTAATAAAATGAGTGATAACGGCAAAGCAATAAGCGGGAAATAAAAGATGATCACTGAGCTATCTTCACTTTTACTAAGTCGTTTTACGATCACATAAGCGATTGCACTGCCTAATGCGCCTAATAAAGCGAGCATAACCCCGAACCAAGGCAACGCCTCGGCGCTGCTAGATTCACCTATCGAAAATAACGATAAATTAGGCATGACCATGACCAATAAGCCTAATAAACTAAGCATGATACATATCAAAGTAGAGCGTTGTATTTTCTCTTTTAAGAAGAAAAATGCCAATATTGCTGTAAACACAGGGTAGGTATATTGCAGTAACGTCGCTTCGGCTAACGGCAACGTAGTCACCGCGTAATACACACAAATCAACGCTAATGTGCCAGTGACACCACGTGCCGTTAATAGCTTTTTATTGTTTCCCCATGCGGATATTTTTTTACGCTTGATATCAAGATAACTGATCAACAAAGAGATAATGCCGCGGGCCGCTACAATTTCAAATACAGGAATATTATGTGTGCTGACCAACTTTACACAGGCGGTCATGAGTGAGAAGGCCAAAGCAGAGAGCAGCATAAAACGCATGCTTGGCGGGAAGTAGGACAATAGAGTATTAGGCATAGGGCTGACTTTATGGAATGAACAAACCGTGAGTTTATAGCAACTCAGGGACATCAGTTATTTATTTATCAGAGTAATTTCACAAAGCTAAAATAGCTTAATATTCGCACTGACTGTTTTTACGCAAAGCCGTATTAAGGGCTGATAATTGTTTTCTCATAAAGCAGATCAAGTAAGGTGACTTAACTGATTGTTTGTGATGTTTTATTATTGTAATGTGCTGTGTACTTTTAATTTAAGCTTCAACGGGATCTTTTAAAACCTTGCTTTCTTAAGGATAAATATTGAAATTTAAATATGCATTAATCATTGCGCTTGTTATCGCTGTGCCTCTATCTGTCGCTTATTATCTCATACCAAAGTCACCTGTTACGTTTGAAGAGATGAAACCAAGGCTGATCGAGTTACCTGAGTTTACTGTGACGGGTTTTGAAATATATGGCAATTTAGCAAAAGGGGATTACCCGACGGCATGGCGAAATATAAGTGATGGAAAACATCTGATTGACGCAAACTGTCAGGATGGTTTTACTTATGGCATTGAATCTTACCAAAAAGAGGTTAAGACCAAATGGTACTACCTTGCGGGTTGTGAAATGTTGTCTGACTCTAACCTCGCTGAAAAAAGAGGCATTGAGCTAACAAGCAAAGTGATACCTAAAAACCGCTATGTGGTATTTACTTATAATGGTGAGATTACGCTTCCAAAAATAGGGGGCTTGTATGGTTATATTTTCAATGAATGGCTACCTAACAATGGTTATCAACCTGCCGGTTTTTATAATTTTGAGCGTTACGATAAACGCTTTTTAGGCGCTAAAAACTCAGGTTCTGAATTTGAGTTATTTGTGCCTATTATTAAAATTCCCACTCAATAGTTTCAGGCTACTATCGACGTATTTATGGACCTTCATATTACGTCGAGTTTCTTTTGGCCATGTTGTTGCTGGTTATATTGAGACTCTTTGGTCAAGCTTATCCCATCGGCAATTAGGCTTATTTAACAAAGGTTTCGCCGTTTGAGCTGATAATTGGCAGGGGCGTGACTAACTGACTACAAGCTGAAATATAAAAATGAAACATAAACACAGCCTCTAACGCTTATTATCTGCCTCTCGTTTCATTAATAAAATGGTCAAATAAATTTTGGTTGGCAATGAAAAAATAAAACCCACTGCAATACAAGCTGCGCTGATAATGATGCCAGTGACACCGAGATTTTGCATGGTTTCGCTAAACATATGAAAATAAATGCCTAACAGCAGCAAACATAAGCCGATGGTAATCGCTATTTTTAGCAGTTTGATTAAGGTTTCTTCTTTCATTACGAATCACTCCTTTACCTTAAAAACTAAGGCATGAAGTTATTATAAGCTTTCTAGTTTGTATTGATTTGACTTGTATCAGCGAAGCAGATTGTTGGTTTGTTCCGAAATGTTTTTAATCTTACTCAATAGGTACTTTTTAATGTACCTGCTCGTCAAGCTCGTCCGGCCGGTAATTCGACTTACCTTGCAGAGGTTTCGCCTCTCGGCGAGTCACTTTTTCTCAACAGCAAGAAAAAGTAACCAAAAAGTGCCGTTCCGAAGCATTTTTAAATCTGTTAAAAAGTATCACTTTTTAACGCTCCGCGTCTGAATGCACATCCTTGTGCATGCAGACGCTAATGAAATCATCCATGATTTCCTTTGCTAAAGTGAGACTTTCCAGCAGAAAAATGTAACGGAATCTCTATGTATACGCATTGTGCTCATTTCAAAGGTTGTTCATTCGAGTTTTAATATTTTTTTAAAAACGAAACAGCCCGATTTATATCCCTGTTCGGCCAGCTCATCTAGTCGGTAATTAGACTTACTTTCAGAGGTTTCGCCTTGTTGGCGACATTACTTTTTCCAAGCAAAGCTACAGTGTAGAGGTGTTAGCGAATGAAGAACCGAAACGCAGTTTCGCAGTCTGAAGTAGCAAGTGAGTGCCGTTCCAAACGTTTTTTTATCTTGCTAAATTAATTCCTTTTTAACGCACCAGTTCGGACCGCACATCCTTGTGCGGAGCCGAACTTAGTTTCGGACAAAGGGCGCGCAGAGCTTAGCCCTGCTCATGACACTATGCTGTCGCATAATTCGCTCCATGCCTCTACTTGCTAAAGGAATTGATTTAACAAGAAAAACGTAACGGAATCTCTGTGTATACGTATTGTGCTAATTTTCAAAGGTTGCTCATTTTAGATTTTATTTTTTAAAACTACAGGATTACAAAGCTGCAGCCTATGTTCTTAGGCGTATATAGCCCCGTTTAAAGGATTGAGGCTATTAATTAATTTAAGATAAGGGACCTGTTTTGATCGAAAAGGACTTTCATGTGGGAGGGATAAAGTATATTTTTAATATTTACTAATTATACGAAGCAGTATAAAATTAAGGTCGCTGACCGACTAGGAGTATCTCCAGTCATTTGAGTTAGCCTCTAAAAGTAATTAGATATGTTTCATCTTGTCTATCACACAATTTTTATGATGTGTGATAGAGCAAGTTGTAACCTCAATATTTAATTAGATTAGACGATTATAATTCTACTCTTTCTTAAGAACTTCTATATGAATGAGATAACTCATACCAATTTTAAAAAAAATACCCTTCAAACAATCTTCGAATCCAATTTTCATGATAAATTTTCATTTCATGATTTTTTACATTTTAATCAAGAAAAAGAATATACGAAAGTAAATATTGGGCGGGAAAAAATTGGAAGTAAAGAAATATTAAAAGCATCTGATAAGTTGCAAAGTTATTTAAGGTTTTTAAATAACTACATATTTCAATATGCAGATATAAATAAAAATGTTGTATATTCATATAGGAAAGGGGCCAACACTTATCAAGCAGTAAAGAAACATTCTGATAATAATTTTTTCTTTCAAACAGATATAAAAGGTTTTTTTAAAAATGTTAAAAGTGCTGATATCAAATTCATTTTAGAGAATAATTTACATAATACCCCTATTTCTGATCTGAAAAAATATGAAGAAAGAATTTTAAGTATTGTTACGGTTAACGATACATTACCAGTAGGTTTTGCTAGCTCACCAATTTTAACCAATTCCTTATTAAAAGATTTTGACAATGAGCTTGAAAATTACTGTACCCAAAACGATATAGTATATACCCGATATTCAGATGATCTAATTCTCTCCTCAAAAGTTAAAGATTCATTAATTGATATAGAAAAAATGATATCTAACATTTTAAATAAGTTCTTTAATGACAGCTTTCAATTAAATAAAGAAAAAACAAAACTTACTCATAAAGGTAATAAAATAAAAATATTGGGTATGGTCATATTACCTACGGGAAAGGTAACTGTAGATATTAAAATAAAAAAACAAATTGAATCCTTATTACATTTTTACATAAATGATAAAGATATATTTATAGATCTTGTTGGCGGTAATTACGATGATGGTTTAGCAATGGTTTCAGGAAAAATTAATTATATTAATACCATTGATCCTGAATACTTAATTAAACTAAGAAAGAAATACGGTAACTACGTTGTAGACTTGTTTTTTCATCAGTCGTTTAAATAGTTATGAAAATACATATTCAAATTCACAATGTTCAGCACATTAAAGAATTAAAATTCTCAGCTGATTTATCTGATAGTAAATTAATTTGTATCGTTGGTAAAAACGGTGTTGGAAAAACAACACTGATTAGATCAATTAAAAATATTCAATCAACTGATACATTTCAAAAAACGGCATCACCGTACATATTTAATGAAAATAGCCAAATTAGTTACTCTATAGATGAAGAGGTATACGATTTCACGTACAACTCCAAACTAAGAATGATTGACTCGAAAGCTATCGTTCCAAAACATATTAAGGATAATATTTTTGTTGAGCTGCCAATGCCTCATGGGAATAGGTTTACCCACTTTCAAAAATTAGGTGATGTAGACGCTGAATTACGAAAAAGTATACCGTTGAAAGATTATTCAGAACCTCATGAATTAATATCTTTCTTAGCAAGTATTTACGGGCATTCGAAGTTTTCTCAATTAAAAGAAGTGACAATAAAAGGGAAAAAGTATTATTTTGTATTGAAAGAAAATGACTTTTACATCAGAGAAGACTATTTAAGCTCGGGCGAGTATTTTGTAATTAATTTATATAAAATGATTCAAAGCAAATGCAAATGCATTGTGATTGATGAAATAGACATTTCTTTAGACTCATCAGCGCAAGTCAACTTGGTGAATGAGTTACGAAGACTTTGCCAACAATATGAAATTAGTATTATTTTTACAACACATTCTCTGGCGTTAATGAAGACTCTTGAAAGTGAAGAATTACATTACATGGAAGCTGATAACAACGTTATTAGTTTAACCAATAAGTCATATCATTATGTTAAAAGTGTACTATTCGGCTTCCACGGTTGGGATAAATACATTCTCACAGAAGATAAAGTATTAGAACAATATCTATTGTACATATTGCCCAGCCAAGACATTACACCTTATAAATACAAAGTTATTTATGTTGGAGGTGGAACTCAGGTCGTTAGTTTAATGGAGAGGAATAGCGACAATAATTTTTTAGCAACTGAGTCTAACGTTATATGTGTTTTAGATGGTGATCAGAGAAATGAAAGGTATTGCCGACACAATGATAAAGTATTATTCATTCCGTTTGAAAGTATAGAGAAAGACTTATACCAGCTATATTGTGAGGGAGATACACGCATACCTAAGGTTGAAATTGAAGAGCGTTGTGTTGCCAAAGATAAAAAATTATTTGAGTTACTGACGTACGTAAAAAGAACCTCTCAATTTACCACTGAGATATTGATGCCAGAAAGTGAAGTTTTTGATTATTTACGTTCAAAGAAAACAGAGCAAGTAGCGACCCTAACAACTCAATTACTTACTTTTCTTGAAAGTTAATATTAAAACTTAAAAGGGTTTTAATATTATGTAAAAATACAGGCAGAATCGTTTTTACTGAAAGCTGACAGCTAAAAACTGTCAGCTTATCTCAAGCTTTAAAGCTCTTTATATTTCCCGTTTTCAATACCATCAAGCGTCCATTCACCAATCGAATAACGAACCAATCGTAATGTCGGAAAACCAATATGAGCCGTCATGCGTCTTACTTGACGGTTACGACCTTCATTGATGGTGATAGCGAGCCAAGTCGTGGGAATATTCGCACGTTCACGAATAGGGGGGAAGCGTTCCCATACTTTGGGTTTATCCATCACTTTTACTTTTGCAGGTAACGTCATGCCATCTTTTAATTCTACACCGTTACGTAATTGCTCAAGGTCAGCATCTGTGGGTGCGCCTTCGACTTGTGCCCAGTAGGTTTTATCTGTTTTTTCGCCAGGTTGGGTTATTTTTGCTTGTAAAATACCGTCATTAGTTAGCAGCAATAATCCTTCACTGTCTCTGTCTAAACGGCCTGCAGCATAAACGCCGGGGATATTAATATAATCTTTTAAGGTTAAGCGATCACCTTCATCGGTGAATTGGCTTAATACGTCAAAAGGTTTGTTAAATAAAACCACTTTTTGCTGTGAAGCGGGTAAACGTTTTTTGGCTGCATAGGTTTTATGTGCCGGTTTTTTAACCGTAAAATAGCTTGAGCTTTTAGTCTTTGAACTGCCTGACTTTGAGGCTGTATTAGATTTTTTATTACTTTTTTTAAATGAAGATTGAGTCACGTGAACGCCTTAAAGCAGACAAAAAGAAGAGTGTAACAGAACTATGAAAATACCGGTTATCATTCAATGCCGATGAGTGAATAATTTAAGGCAAAAAAGGTGTTTTTTGTGCCTTGGTGGTTAATTACTTTTGAACTTATTTAAGCGCTACAGAGTCTATCTGCTGAACGTTATAATGCATTTACGTGGGGGCTTTTCTGATCATGCTTACTGTCGTTTGCTTGCTGAATTGTCAGATAAAGTGATGTGCTTTCGTTAATACCCGTCTTTTATATGTATTAGCCCTTATCTTATTGAGCGAATAAGTGGCTGAATAACGTACTGTAATTAATGGCGGGTAATAAGCGTAGATCACAATTTCACAAAACGTCTCGCATATATTGGGTTAGCAATCGAGCGAAAGTAGACTATTTATTAGTTTTCGCTATGATATGCGAATAATTTATTACGATGTAACAAATTCATAACATTACCATTTTTTTAAAGGAAATAAGATGACCGATAAAACAGCGAAAATTATCTACACTTTAACGGATGAAGCACCAGCACTAGCAACACACTCTCTACTGCCTATTGTTAATGCATTCACTAAAGCAGCTCACATTGCTGTTGAAACGCGTGATATCTCAGTTGCTGCTCGTATTATTTCTCATTTTTCTGATTGTTTAACTGCTGAACAGCAATTACCAGACTCACTAGCTGAACTAGGCGAGCTTGCTAAAACACCAGAAGCTAACATCATTAAACTTCCAAACGTAAGTGCTTCTATCCCACAGCTACAAGCTGCGATTAAAGAGCTTCAATCACACGGTTACGCATTACCAGACTTCCCTGAGGTACCTGCAAATGCAGCTGAAGAAGAGACAAAAGAGCGTTACTCTCGTGTTTTAGGTTCAGCTGTAAACCCTGTATTACGTGAAGGTAACTCAGACCGTCGTGTTGCAGATGCTGTTAAACAGTATGCACAAGATAACCCGCACCGTATGGGCGCTTGGTCTAAAGACTCTAAATCACACGTTGCGAACATGACTGACGGTGATTTCTACAGCTCTGAGCAATCAGTGGTTGTTGCACAAGATGACGATATTAAAATCGAATTCACTAATGCTGCTGGCGAAACATCAGTATTAAAAGCGTCTACTCCAGTATTAAAAGACGAGCTAATCGATTCATCTCGCATGAGTGCACTGGCGCTACGCACCTACTTTGAAAAAGAGATGACTGAAGCGTTCGATAACAACATCATGCTTTCTTTACACCTTAAAGCAACGATGATGAAAGTGTCTGACCCAATTATGTTTGGTCACGCTGTTACTGTTTATTACAAAGACGTATTTGCTAAGCACGCTGGCTTGTTTAAAGAAATCGGTGTTGACGAACGTAACGGTCTAGGTGATGTTTACGCTAAAATCGCAAACCTTGATGCTGCTAAAAAAGCAGAAGTTGAAGCTGACATTCAAGCGGTTTACGCAACACGCCCAAGCCTTGCAATGGTTGACTCTGATAAAGGCATCACTAACCTACACGTACCAAGTGACGTTATCATCGATGCTTCTATGCCTGCGATGGTTCGTTCAAGCGGTTGCATGTGGAACGCTGAAGGCAAGTTAGAAGATACTAAAGCACTGATTCCTGATCGTTGTTACTCAGGTATCTACGAAGAAACAATTAAATTCTGTCGTGAAAATGGCGCATTCAACCCAGCAACTATGGGTAACGTATCTAACGTTGGCCTAATGGCACAAAAAGCGGAAGAATACGGTTCACACGATAAAACATTCCAAATCAAAGAGTCTGGTACGGTTAAAGTTATTAACCAAGCTGGCGACGTATTAATGTCGCATGATGTTGAGCAAGGCGATATCTGGCGCATGTGCCAAGCGAAAGACATTCCTGTTCGCGATTGGGTACGTTTAGCTGTAAGCCGTGCACAAGCAACTGGCCAACCAGCAATTTTCTGGTTAGACGAAGCACGTGCACACGATAGAAACCTTATCGTAAAAGTAAATACTTACCTAAAAGACCACAATACGGACGGCCTAGATATTCAAATTATGTCACCTATTGAAGCGACTAA
This sequence comes from Psychromonas sp. Urea-02u-13, assembly GCF_002835995.1. GTDB lineage: Bacteria > Pseudomonadota > Gammaproteobacteria > Enterobacterales > Psychromonadaceae > Psychromonas. The sequence continues at coordinate 23,759 of NZ_PJBZ01000069.1, forward strand.
ATTCTCGCTGAAACGTGTTCTTGCTGGTGAAAACACAATTTCTGTAACAGGTAACGTGTTACGTGATTACCTAACAGATTTGTTCCCAATTTTAGAATTAGGCACAAGTGCTAAAATGCTTTCTATCGTACCGCTTCTTGCGGGTGGTGGTCTGTTTGAAACAGGCGCTGGTGGTTCTGCTCCGAAACACGTTCAACAGTTTGTTGAAGAAAACCACTTACGTTGGGATTCTTTAGGTGAGTTTTTAGCATTAGCTGTATCGATTGAAGATATCGCTGCTAAAACAAACAATGCACAAGCGGTTGTATTAGCTGCGGCACTACATGAAGCAAACGGTAAGTTCCTTAAAGAAGATAAATCACCATCTCGTAAAGTGAATGAACTTGATAACCGTGGTAGCCACTTCTACCTAGCTATGTACTGGGCTGAAGCATTAGCTGCACAAACAACGGATGCTGCACTTCAAGCACAGTTTGCACCACTTGCTAAAGTATTAACTGATAATGAAGCGACAATTGTTGCTGAGTTAAACAGTGCGCAAGGTGTTGCTGTAGATCTAGGCGGTTACTTCCAAACTGACCAAGACAAAGTAGCTAAAGCAATGCGTCCAAGTAAAACACTGAATGAAGCATTAGCTAACATTTAAGTTTTACTCTGACATAAATAATAAAAAGGCGCTTAGGCGCCTTTTTTTATGGCTAAATTTTATGCTTGTAGAAAAATGAAGGAAGATAACTTGCGGATGTGAAACTTTAGTTTCGCTTGGTGAGTGGATTGGCCACTCTGCGCAGCTAAAGCAGCACTTCCTAGGTCAAAAGCTACAACCAACGGATTTACCACCGAGTCGCTTCGTTACACAGAGAGCACGAAGAAAACATTAAAAACTATTTAGGTTTGTTTTTTGGTTTTCTTCCAAAACTTCGTGCCTTCGTGGTTAATCGCTTTTGATTTTGATTTAGGCTCTTGAACTGACTCACAGCTAAAAAGTGACAACTACTTAAAGAAACCACGAAGCCGCTGTCGCTACACAGAGAACACGAATAAAAGATTAAAACAGCTTAAAGTTAAGTTTTGATTTTACCTTACCTTCGTGCTCTTCGTGCCTTCGTGGTTAATCGCTTTTGATTTTTAGATTTTGACCTTACTGAAAGCTAACAGCTAATAGCTTACAGCTAACTTTTCCTACCTAATTGTTGATATACACACTCTTGTTAAGTAGAATGCGAATCATTTTTATTTGCATTGGTGGTGTTTGTGTCGCATATCTTAGTCGTTGATGATGATTTACAACTTTGTGAATTATTAACTGAGGTCCTTCAAGAGGAAGGTTACCAAGTACATTGTGTCAATGATGGTGAAAGCGCCTTAAATTATATGCAAACACTGCGCGTTGATTTGGTGTTATTAGATGTCATGCTGCCACATATTGATGGTTTACAAGTGGCACGCCGTATTTGCCAACGCTTTGCCACGCCTATCTTGATGCTCACGGCCTTAGGCGGTGAAAAATCGATGTTGGAAGGTTTACAAGCAGGGGCGGATCAATACCTAGTGAAACCCTTTGCGGTCACTGAGCTCTTTGCACGTATTACTTCCTTATTACGCCGTGTGGCTTTAGAAAAACAGCGTTTTACATTACGGGATTGTAGTGACTCTTTTTCGATTAAATTCTCAGGATTACCGCTCACTGAAACTGAAAAACAATTGATGCAATTTCTCATAAAAAGAGATGGAGAAACGGTGTCTAAAGCGACCTTACAAAAAGAGGTGCTTAAAAAAGACATCTCGGCGTTTGATCGTAATTTAGACATGCATATCAGTAATATCAGACGAAAAATGCTGCACGCAGGTCTGTCTAAATTGCATATAAAAACGGTGCATGGCAAAGGTTATTTGTTTTCGGAAAATGTGAGCTAATGTTTTTAAAATTAGAATTGTTATTTAAATTCCGTGGTCAATCGAGAAGTATTGCCCCGCGTCTTTTTACTTATCTAGGTGCAGTTTTATTACTGATTCTACTGCTCGAAAGTTTAGCTGAAATGGCGCTCGCCCGCGCGATATTATATATCCCCGGTCAAATTCAGGAAGAGATGTTAGAGCTTGCCTACCAAGCGGAAGTTTTGATTGAAGAGGGCGATCTCGATGAAGTGAGTGATTGGGAGCGCGGACAAAAATATTACCTGTTTATTCTTGATGAACGTAATCATGTGCTTAGCGATCGCGATATCCACCCACATTTTGTTTTTAAACTGGCCTATCAGCGTGATCTTCATGAACGAATGGAATCGCAGGTCAGAAAACCTATTATTGTCTTACCCTTAAAAACAGGGCATTTCTTAGCGATTCAGTTACCCAGTGAAGTGCATCCGGCACGCTATTTTTCCTTGTATTCTGCGATCATGAAAGTATGCATTGCGATAATTATTTTAATGCTCTTCTCCATATTGTTAGCACGTTATTTACAATTACCCTTGAACCAACTTAAAGAAGCTAGCCACCGTTTAGCTGCCGGCGATTTTAATGTGCGTGTGAGTGAACAAGTCGGGGAAAGTGTCAGTGAGTTTTCCGATTTAGCGAAAGACTTTGACCATATGGCCAAACGTATTGAGTCACTTTCGAATAAACAGGAACGCCTTATTCGTGATGTTTCCCATGAGTTACGCACACCATTAGCACGGCATAATTTAGCGTTACATTTGTTACGTAAAAGAGTGCCTGCTGAAAGCCAATCGTTGCTGGATAAGTTAGAGCGAGAGTCCGATGAAATGAATAATTTGGTCGGTGAAATTTTAGAATTTAGCCGTTTAGGCAGTGCCTGTTGTACTACTAACTTAGTGCCTATCGATCTTAATGCATTTTGTAAGCAACGCTCACTTGAACATAAAACCTTACTGGGTAAGGAGCAGAACTTATGCTGCGCGCTCGCCAGTGAGCCGGTATGGGTGAAGGCGGATCAACGTTTGCTGGCACGTGTGGTGAACAATTTGATTGTGAATGCGAGTAAATATGCGGGGCAGTTTGCCACTATCGACATCAGTATTCTTAAACCTAATACCGTTGCTGATAACTCACAGGATAATTTTATTACTTTGCTCATTAGCGATAATGGTCAAGGTGTTGCTGAGCAATATTTACAAGATATGTTTACGCCTTTTACACGCATTGAAGATGCACGTGATAAGCAGTCCGGTGGTTATGGTCTAGGCCTTGCCATTGTTAAAGAGTCGATGTTAGCCATGCAAGGTAAGGTCAGTGCTAAGAATGGCTTATTAGGCGGCTTGATTGTGACCCTGTCATTAGTGCAAATACAAGCCGATGAAGCAGGTTAATCATTACCTGCTTGGTATCTCGTTCAGATTATTCAATCGCTTCATTTTATTAAAATAGTCATTTCTGGCTTTCTTGTTTTTCTTCATTTCCTTTATTTTACACGCCCTCAAATGTAAAGAATGTAAAGTAGTTAATAATGATAATTATTCTCATGTACATTCACCTCGATTTCACGAATACGATAGTTTCTCATTAGAAGAAACATTGTTGCTCGTGACTAAAAATAAAACAAAAACTAAAAAAACTAAAGAAACTAAAACTATAAATACTATCAAAATGACTAGTGGAGATAACGGAATATGTTTAAAAAGAATCAGCTCGCTTTATTAATCGGGGCAACACTTGCTTCACCGATGGCTTATGTAAATGCACAAGACGTTGCAGTAAACGCAACGGAAGTGGATGAAAGCATGGTAGTAACGGGTAAAAACTCAAGTTACAAAGCAGATAGCAATACTGGCTCAATGCGCATGGAAATGACGCAGTTAGAAACGCCAGGGCAAGTTACTGTGATTGATGAGCAACTTATCAATGAGCAACGTGCGAGCACACTAGGCCAAGTGTTAAAAAATGATTCAAGCATATCGGCACAGGGCAATAGCCGTAACCGTGAACGTTTCACACTACGTGGTTTTGAGTTAGGCAGCAGCAGTGGTTTCTTACGTGACGGTAAACAGCATTGGTCACATTACCGTCAGCCTATCGAGCTGTTAGAGTCGGTTGAAGTATTAAAAGGCCCTGCAGGTCTGTTATACGGAAAATCAGCACCCGGTGGTTTGATCAACATGGTGAGCAAAAAGCCCACTGCTGAAACACAAATGGAATTCAGCCAAGATATTGGCAGTAATAATGAAACACGTAGCACATTAGATATCAGTGGTTCGTTGAATGAATCACAATCACTACGTAGCCGTTTAGTATTGTCAAAACAAGATTCAGAGTCTTCACGTTCATACAGTGACGGTTCATCACCAAAAACAGATCGTTTTGTGGGTGGTTTGTTTGTTGATTACGACTTAACTGACGACATCATGTTATCGGTTCATTACGATAAAACAATTGATGACAGTAGTGTTGATTCAGGCGCTTACATCAAAGGTGGCGATGTTGTTTTAGGTGATGATTACATTTGGGATGCACAGTGGTCAAACATCAAAAATGAAGTTGAAAATATTGGTTTTGATGTCGCTGCCGACTTATCAACGAATTGGTCACTTAACTTTAGTTTTAATCATCAAGACTTTAAACGCCACGATGTTGAAAGTTACCCGAAAGAAGAAAGTTACGATGCAGCGACAGGTACTTACCAACACAGTGGTAACGATCGTAGCGATCACTGGGTATTCCAAACCGCTAATATCGATTTAATCGGTGAGTTTGAAACGGCTGGGTTAGATCATCAACTGTTAATCGGTACTAACTGGTTAGGCTATAGCTACGACATGCTAAGGTATTCATTTAATCCAATCTCTACAACAGTAGAGCAACCTACGGCTTCGCCTGAAATAAATACAGCTAAAGACCCACGTATTTATAAATCTGAGTCAGATTCTTTTGGCTTATATATCCAAGATATGTTGACTATTAATGATCAGTGGCAAGTACTTGCTGGTCTTCGATACGATCAAAACATCTCTCGTGGTCAGAACGGTGAAGAAGATTACAAAGAAGATGCAATCGTGCCTAAAATGGCTGTGATTTATCATCCAGCTAGCAACGGCTCTATCTATGTGACTTATTCTGAAAGCTTTGAGCCTCAAGGCAAAGTTACGAATGATAAAGCGAATAACTTTGATGAAAAGCTTGACCCTAAATTAGGTCGCTTATATGAGCTAGGCAGTAAATGGGAGCTGTTTGACGAGAAATTATTTGCTTCTGGTGCGATATTTGAAATCACTCAAGAAAACTCATTAATTACTAAAGATCTTGGCAATGACATGGTTGAAGTGACACAAGCGGGTGAACGTGTTCACCGTGGTGCTGAACTTGCACTGCAAGGTTACTTAACTGAAAGCTTATCGTTAAGTGGTAGTGGTACGTACCTTGATGCTGAATACACTAAAGATGAAAATTACCAAGGCAACCGCCCTGCGGATGTGCCTGAGTTCTCTGCAAGTATTTGGTCTCGCTACGAATTCGCTAATAATACTGATGTTAACTTAGGTGCTATTTACGTTGGCTCTCGTTTTGGTGATAACGCAAATACCTTCAAGAAAGATGCTTACACACGTTTCGATCTAGGTGTTGCGCATACTTTACAATACGATCAAAACCTTGAGTTTACAGTTCGTCTAAACGTTGAAAACGTATTTGATACGGGTTATTACGCGGGTGGCGGTTCAACGGGTCGTGGTGATGGTGGTTACGCGAAAAATGGCGCACAAAACGTCGTACTAGGTGAAGGCCGTAACTTTATGGCAACGTTCCAAGTTCGTTACTAAGCACTTTGTAAGCTGATAGGCGTCGCAATTTAAGCTTAGCCCTCAGCAGTTACATATTATAAATGTCACTCACATAATCAAAGATCCCACCTCGGTGGGATCTTCTTTTCGTAAAGAATGTAAAGTTTGTTTTGTTGAAAATGAGAATCAGTTAGATTTGTGTTTTTACACTAACAGTCACTTTAAAACCATGTTTAAAACTACCAATACGTCACTCAAAAACAAGAAAGTACAGCTTTGGGCGCGACGTTTACATATCTATATTTCGATGAGTTTATTACTGATTGTCTTATTTTTCTCCATCACAGGCATCACCTTAAATCGTCCACATTTGTTTGTGAAAGAACAAGCGAATATCGAACAAAGCACATTGCACTTACCTGAACATCTTTTTAGCTCAAGTCAGGGAAAATTTAGCCCCGATAAAACGGTGTTATTAGCGTACTTAAATGACCAAGGCAATTTGTCGGGCACACCTTCTGCAATAGAGCTATTTACCGAAGTAGAAGACGGGCAATTAATCGAGGGAGAAATCTCGCTAGATTACAAAGGGCCCGGTTACAGCAGCAGTGTGTTTATCGATATGTTGAGCCAAGAAGCCAGTATCGAAACCACCCATTACGGTTTAGTCGCGGTATTAAACGATCTTCATAAAGGGCGTAACAGCGGTGAAGTGTGGCGTTGGTTTATCGATATCAGCGCATTCTTGATGGTGTTATTTGTATTAACCGGCGTGTGTTTATTAGTACCTAAGAAAAAGACCTTTAACTTAGCGATGAAATGGACCGCTTTCGGGTCTTTAGTGAGCCTCGCCATTTACCTGTTTGCTGTTCCATAACCTAACGAGAAATTGATCATGAAAAAATTAAGTCTAGTACTTTTCTGCCTGTGTTTTGCATTACCCACTACGGCAAAAATACTAAGTGCAAAAAGTATTCCTGCTAATGCAAAAATGGATGTTGAATTAATTATTCCAACCATTGAAACCAGTATTTATGCACGTCCGTATGTTGCAGTTTGGATTGAAGACGCACAGCGCAAACCGGTGCGCACGTTACAGCTTTGGGTCGGTAAAGACGAATGGCTTAAAGATATACGCAGCTGGTGGCGCAAAGTAGGGCGCTACGATCGTGTGTTAGTCGATGCTGTGACTTCTGCGACGCGACCTGCCGGTAAATACCGCTTTAGTTGGGATGGCCTTGATCACGACGGGCATCGTGTTGAACAAGGTGATTACACCTTTTATGTCGAAGTAGTACGCGAACATGGTGGACGTAACTACTTACGCCAAAAACTAACCTTAGCAGAAGAAAGTTTTACTCATGAGTTGGCTGCCACGGAAGAGACAGGCGTTATTAGACTTCAATATCACAGTAAATAGTTATTCATAAACACTAAAAATTATTACTCAAAATACCTTTAATCATTTTAAAACGGAAAATTAAACATGTTAAATAAAAAGTTAAAAGCCCTTGGCTTAGCTTGTTCAGTATTATCGGGTGTTGCGCTAAGCTGTGTTGCTAATGCACATCCTCGTTGGGTTTTACCGTCACACTTTACCGTATCAAAAGAAGGTGGCGATTGGTTAACCTTTGATGTTACTGCCTCTCACGGTACGTTTGTATTTGATAAACCCGCGGGTAGTCAAAATGCATCTATCACTATGCCAGATGGGCGCAGTGAGCGACCTAATTTCACGCTTACGGGTAAACGTCGTTCGGTATTTGACTTCTTTTTCTCTGAGGAAGGCACCCATAAAGTAAAAATTAATAACCAGCCAAGTTATTACACACAATATAAAGCGGGTAAACGCGACACTGAAAAATGGGTACGTGCTAACAAAGTTGAGCGCGCCAGTGTATTACCTAAGCAAGCGCGTGACGTGGTGACTGTGGTGGGCTATACAAGAGCAGAAAGCTACGTAACGGTAGGCAAGCCAAATGAAAAAGCCTTTGAATTAGAAAATAAGTACTTAGAGTTAAAACCCATTACCCATCCGTCAGATATTGTTGCCGGTGAGCCAGTACGTTTACAATTTTATTTTAATGGTAAAGCACAACAAGGCGTAACAGCAGAAATTACACGTGAAGGGACGTTATACCGTAACCACCAAGAGCAGATCGATGTGGTGAGTGATGAAAAAGGTTTTATGGAGTTTACGCCTGAAATCGCGGGGCGTTATATCATGAAAGCAAGTTATAAAGGTGAGTTGGAAGATAAAACCTTAGCGGATGAAATGAAAGCAAACGTACATTTCACTTTTGAAACGCTACTGCCTTAATGGGGATGTTTATGAGCAATATAAATTCAGTAAAGACGTTGTGTTTTACCTCTTTACTGGTTTTTAGTGGCAGTGCTTTTGCGCACTTTCCATTAATGCACTGCTGGTTTGAAAGTAGCGATATTTCATGTGAAGCGGGTTATAGCGATGGCAGCAAAGCGATCGATTATGAGGTTAAGTTATACGATTACGACGATAATTTACTGGCTAAAAAAAGCACCGATAAACGCTCTATTGCTACCTTTGTAAAACCCGATGCTGACTTTTATCTGGTGTTTGATTCTGGTCATGAAAATCCGGTTGAAGTTGATGTGGTAGAGATCCCTGATAAATGAATACACAAACAGTCCGTTGTGAAGATGGTGGTAAAGAGGGCACGTGGATCGCGTGCTTGATCACCCTTATTCTTTTTGTTGGTTGGGTATTATTACCTTATAACCAGGCTTTTCATGAACAGAGTGCGTTAGTAGAAAGCCAAGTATCGATAAAAACATTAGCGCCGAAACAATTAACCATGGTGGCTGATTTACGTCTGGCACATGAAGAAATACGTAACATTTATCTTGATACGGATCAGTGGGCAACCGTGGAGCAGTTACAGCAGACTTGGCTTGCGCCTTTTGTGCAAGACAAAAGCTGGATTCATCAAGGTCGACACCAATGGACACAAGTAGCAAAAGGGATTTATCAAGGTGTGCCGGCAATAAAGGCATCGCAACAAGGTGATATTAACGGTCGTTTTTTGTTGGTCAGTCGCGCGCAAGAGATTGTGCTTTGGCTAGATACAAAAGGCAGTGCTTCATTGTTGATATCCGATGTGATGGGCAATGCGATACCCGATGCGATAGCTGAAAACGAAACAAGGTTGAATCAGACCTTGATTGACTCTGGCTGGCGACAGGTTGTTTTTCAAAACGATGAAAAACATCAGCATTAGATTTCACGCTTATCTTTTTGAAAGCAAAGATAAGCGTCAAAGCACCACAATTTTTATTAATGAGAATCCCTCTATGTTTAAAATCTTATCTTTAAGTTTCCTTCTACTGTTTAGCACTTTCTCCAGTGCCTCTGAAAAACTCACTATTGGTATTACCTTACAGCCCTATTTTAGTTACGTTAAAGCGGTGGTTGGCGACAAAGCGAACGTACTTGCATTAGTGGATGAAGGGTTTAATCCGCATAACTATCAACCGCAAGCTAATGACCTGCGTCGTTTAAAAAAGATGGATGTGATTGTCGTGAATGGTATTGGTCACGATGACTTTGCCTTAAAAGTAATAAAAGCCGCTGATCGCTCTGATTTAATCGTTATTAAAGCCAATAAGTCAGTGCCACTATTACCTGCAATGGGACAATCTGTGGGTGATGGCGCGGTGAATCCACATACTTTTGTTGGTGTTTCTACGACCATTCAAAAGGTCTACACCATTGCCACTGAGCTTTCCAAAATAGATCCGGCTAATGCAAAAACCTACCGTAAAAATGCACGTACTTATGCGCACATATTTAGGAAAATGAAACACCAAGCGATGTTAGAACTCGGTGAGCTTGATACGGCGGGCATGAAAGTCGCAACAACGCATAATGCCTATGGTTATATTCTGCAAGAATTTGGTGTCGAGGTAACTGCTGTGATTGAACCTGCGCATGGTGTTGAGCCGAGTGCAAGTCAGTTACAAGAAACGATTGAGAAGATTAGAGCCTCAAATATCGATGTGTTGTTTTACGAATTGAATATGCCTAATCGTTACGTCGATACCATTGAAAAAGCAACGGGTGTGCAACTGTATCGTTTTTCACATATGACACACGGCGCTTATGAAGCCGATAAAGTAGAAGTTGAGATGTCTGAGAATTTGAATACCTTAGTGCAAGCAATGAAATTTGTTGCCAGTAAAAGAGAGGCATTATAGTGGGCCCTGAAATAGAGATAAAAGGCGTTTCTTTACAGTATGCACAGCATATTATTTTAGAAAAAATAACACACCGTTTTGAAGCGGGTAAATGTCATGTTGTGATGGGACCTAATGGCGGGGGTAAAACCTCATTATTACGTTCTATTTTAGGCCTAACACCCTTTAAAGGTGAGATAAACATTAACTGGTTAGGTGATAAAGGACGTATTGGTTACGTACCACAAAAAGCGACTTTTGAGCCAAGTTTACCGCTGACAGTGATGGATTTCATTCTACTTAATCAAAGTCGTTTTCCGCTATTTTTCCGCGCTAATAAAAAACATCAGCAGGTCGCATTACAGCAGTTAGCGCGTGTTGGCATGGCTGATCGCGCGTTATTACGTATGGGGCAGTTATCGGGTGGTGAACAGCAACGGGTTTTATTTGCCCAAGCATTATTGGATGATCCGGATCTGTTGATTCTTGATGAGCCTACCACAGGTATGGATGACCAAGGTGTTCGTTATTTTGAATCGTTATTAACTGAATTAGTTAAAGAGAAAAAAACAGTGATTGCAGTGCATCATGACATTAGCGCCGTACGCCGTTTACAGGCACAAGTGCACGTTGTGAATCGCACTTTGTTAGACAGTGGCAGTGTCAGTGAAGTATTACAACCGGCTAAAATCGAGCAACTGTTTAATCATTATGGCAGTGCTAAACGCACCACCAATATGACCCCCGACACAAATAAAAAAGCAGAGGTCGCATAATGGAAACCTTACGTTTATGGGCAAGTTACGGCGCGGAAGCTGGTTGGTTAAGTGATAGTTTTTCTTATGCCTTTATGGTCAATGCATTAGTGGCTGCGCTTTTATTGGGGCCTTTGTTAGGCGGATTAGGCACCTTGGTGATTGCTAAGCGTTTAGCCTTTTTCTCTGAAGCAGTCGGTCATGCGGCTTTAACGGGCATTGCATTAGGTGTTTTGCTTGGCGAGCCTCCTGAGAATCCGATTATTGGCCTATTTTGTTTTTGTATGATTTTTGCGTTGTTATTACATTTTGTGCGTAACAGAACCGCGGTGCCTTACGATACCTTAGTCGGCGTATTCCTCGCTTTTGCATTAGCGGGGGGCGCTGCATTACTCATGTATGTAGCCCGTAAAATCAATATTCATATGTTAGAGAATGTGTTGTTTGGCTCTATTTTAACCATTACTGATTTTGACCTGTTAGTGCTTGCTGTTAGCTGTGGTTTGATTGTAGTGGTGTTGATTCCTACTTTTAATCGTATTTTGTTGAGCTCTATTAGCCCAGATATCGCGCGTGTGCGTGGTTACAATACCCATTTTTATGATTACCTGTTTGTGATGATGATAACCCTAGTCACCATTGCTGCCGTAAAAATTGTTGGCGCAGTGTTAGTCGGTGCATTGTTATTGATTCCCGGTGCAACGGCGCGTTTATTAACTAAAAGCATGGGCAGTTTTGTCTTACTTTCTTCATTTTTAGCAACACTAAGCTGCTTAATTGGCACGGTATTACCCATGGAATTAAAGCTACCGATTCCCTCTGGTGCTTCAATTATTATTGTCGCTGGCGTGTTCTTTTTATTCGCCACCATTTACCGTATTGTACGCAAAGGATAATGATGTTTTCACTTTCTAAATGTATCACTCAACCCAAAATGGCTAATGCTTTGACTCGCTGTTTGTTTGTCTTGTTAGCCGCTAGTTTATTGCCTAATACCTTATTAGCAAAAGATATTCTCACCTCAACGCCAGTGACTTATATGTTAGCAACACAGTTGATGGCGACCACCGACATTAGTACTGTTTACTTGCCACCTAAGCGTTACGGTATTGAACGCCAAGGCAACTGGTTTGCAGGCAAAGGTGAACAGCGTTTACTAACGGCGGGGTCAGAAGCGACCGTTGCTATTACTTTAGGTGCGTTATGGCCTCAAGATTCATTATTTGTATTTGCACGCCAGGGGAATATTAAACTGATTGAGGTTGATGCTTCACAATCGCTTTCGCCACGCGCTAAAAGCATCGCTACGGTAAAATATGAGTCTGGAAAACAGTCTTTATATGCCTGGTTAAATCCAAATAACCTCGGCACTATGGCGAGTATTGTCAGTGCCGATTTACAGCGAGTTTGGCCTAAACACGCTAAGACCATAGAAAAAAATCAACAAGTGTTAATGGTTAAACTTCGCCAATTGATTAATCAGCAACAGCAATTTCTATTGGATAAGCAAATAGATTCAGTGGTGTTGTTATCCGATCAGTTAGAAGACTTTGCCTCAGCTAATCAGTTATTTGTAGTGCATCGTTTAGTGAAAGCGCAGTTAGATTGGACTGAACAAGATAAAAAGTCGTTACAGTTGTTAGTGGAAGAGTCTCCCGATGTCTGGTTATTAACCACTAAAAAAGTGAGTAAACAGCTGCAGGTGTTATTGCCTAATTTTTCAAATATTTTAGTGATTGATAGCCTTGATAGATGGGGCCGTGCAGGTATTACAATTGAGCAACCCTTACTGCGCTGGGAATGTGAGTCGTATTAATTTTATGTAAATAAATGAGGGCCATAGTGACCCTCATTTATTTCCTATTTACTGCCTCGTTATTACCAAGCCATACCAAGTACTAAGGAATAACGTCTATCAGACTCATCACCATATTCAGGGCCAGTTTGCTCTTCATAGGTAGTTAAACCCAATCGAAAAACAGAGGCTGTAAAATCAATGCCTGCTGTTAAACCACCCTGATAAATACCGGTTGCGAGTTCCATTGATGACCAGTGGCTTTCATAAAGTAAACCAGATATACCAAGGCGTAGGCGTTTAAGAAAGTCACTATCGTCATAATCGCTATAACTGACATCATCATTGATGTCATCTAAGTTATAGATGCGATATTTATTAGCGTTAAACAGATCAACATAATCGACGGCAATACGTGTTCTTTTAAGAAAAGGAATAGTGGGTTCAATGGATGCGCCAATGTTGACTGTGGTAGGTTGTCCGCCGTAAGTATCGTTGAAGTCGACGCTACCGATATTCATGATACTTAACCCAAGTGCTGGTTTTAGATCGTTGTCAGTATAAAACTGATAAATAGCGCCTAAATCAATGGCAAAACCACTATTATCTTTTTCCATTTTATCACGTAGCTCATCACCTAAATCGTCACCACTTAGCAGATCTGCGGGTGATAACTTACCTTCAAAGGATTTTTGAGAGAGGAATTTTACACCAAGTCCAAGTTGTAAATCACCATTACCAACTTGTTCAAACGTGTGTGCATATGCCCCTGTTAATCCTCCGTAGGCACGACTTTGTACCTCTAAAATACCATCGAGACTATTGGCATGTGCGGTTAAGTTAATATCAGAGGCAGCCAGTAAACCGACACTCCATGCGTAGTTACCGTGGTTCTTGCTTATTGAACTGTAGTTGGCCACATCAACATGGGTACGCTGACCAGAATATTTCTCTAAGACATCAACAATTTGATCTTCATCATCACTATCGACAGCATCTACTAAGTCGCTGAATACATCACTTGCATTAGTGCTACCGGTTGCACTGAGACCCAATAGTTCTACGATCATACCGTGATCTGTCGGTAGGTTGGCGATACCTGCTGGGTTTGAAAAGAGAGAGCTACTGTAACCACCTGATGCTACGTTTGCGCCACCCATTCCCATAATTCTCATATCTTTATATAAATATGCAAGGTCTGATGCATAGGACAATGGCGCTAATGTAAACGTTGCGAGTGCTGGAATGATCCATTTATTCATTATATTGTTCCTTATTTTTTGTTCAAATAGTCAATAATATCATCCATCTCGAAACAGTCTGTACCGTCTGTTGGGCATCCGTCACTTTTTATTTCTAGTTTAAAGTCATCAATTGACTCCTGAATTTCACCATCTTCATCTTGCTCTGAGTTCTGGATCACTGCTTCAATACTATCAAAGCCACTATTTAATGAATCTAATAGATAATCTTGAATGTTAAGATCTTCAGCCTCTTGGCTAAGTGGACAGGTGTAACAACCATTCACTTCTGTATCATTACAAACGGCATAGTCAATTTGGCAATAGTTTTTTGTGAAAATAGTACTGCCTAATGTAGGTGATTCTAAAAAGTAGTCAGACTCACCGTCATAACTAATGGTTAAGTAGTTGTAGGTTTTTTCACTGCCATTACTGCCTGTAAAAGTAACGACTTCACTATTATCAACCGTGACACCACTTTCACATTGGTTATATGGCAGAGAAAAATTAACATCGTTTTTATGCTCATAACTATATTGAAGTGCACAACTAGAACGTAACATAGTCGGATCATCGCCATTTTCATTGTCAGCCCATGCTGCAACATTGCCCCCTGTCAGAGCGTCAATGGCCATTGTTGTTTTTAATACATCAATAAAACCAGTGATTAAACAAACTGTTTCCTGCGCTGATGTAGGATTTTCAATTGATTTACAACTGTTGTTATTTAGGTAGTCATTTAATGACGTGCGTGAAGTGTCTAAATCAGTCAATACTGAAGAGGTTGCTGACTGTGTTATTTCACTGACAAAGCTTTCAAAGGTGAGATCTTCTGTTGCGTTTTTATCTTCAATCATGGCACGCATAATCACAGGAAGTGGTAAACCTGACTTGCCCAAATAAGCACTGCTCAAATCCACTAAATATTCATTTTCTGGGTAGGTATCTTGGCAATTTTTATCAGCAAGGCGATTAATAGCGGATTCGAAATTACCATTATCTAAATCATTTTGAACGTAATAACGACAGACTTCACTCTCTGTATCATTACAACCATTAATGAATAAAGCGACAGGAAGTAGGGCGAGTAGGTGGACTGGTTTCATGGTAATTTCCTTATACGATGAGAGCTTACTGCTATGTTAAATCTGTCTATTACATTGATTTTTTAAAGTATAGAATAGCTCTAGGAAATTACCTGCTAAATGTCGGTCAAAAAAAGAGCTTTGTTACTTGCTCTGATAAGCGAAAAATAAACCCAAAGGATATTCATGATGTTATTTTATTGCTAATAACATGTCGAATAATCACTTCATTACTGAATCAATTTCTGCTCAAACACATCCACTAAGTTATCGATCATTTTTCGCAGTGCGATAGGCATATATTCGCGTGAACGATAGACCCCATAAATACCAATCGACTTCAGTTTATAATCACCTAGCACTTCAACTAACTCGCCACTTTCTAAATGCGGATGGGCAATATGCAAGGGTACTTGGCAGATTCCTGAGCCTCCGATAGCGGCTTTTAATAATAAACTCGACGAGTTTGCATTAAAGTTGCCATTGATCGGCACAGAGAAATGTTGATCTTCTTTATCAAAATTCCAGATGTTCGTACCAAAGTTTGCGTAAGCCATACAGTTATAATCTTTGAGATCTTCTGGTTGCTGGGGCGTGCCATGTAATTTTAAATATGCAGGGGATGCGCAGGTAACGGAATGACAAATACCAAATGGGCGCGCAATTAAAACCGGATCTAAAGTGTCGGTAATGCGGATCGCTAAATCAATTCTATTTTCGACTAAATCAATCAGCTGATTATTCACCGCGAGTTCAATCGATACCTCTGGGTATTGAACAAGGAATGCTTGTACAGCATCAGCAACAAAATTCTGCGCAGTAAAATAACAGCAGCCAATACGTATTGTGCCTTTTGGGACTCGATTTTTATCACTGCCAATCTCGGGTAACGCGTCGGCGATACTTAATAGCTGTTTGCAATACTGTAAGACTTCTTCCCCGGCGGGTGTTAGGCCTATTTTTCGTGTTGAACGATGTAATAACCTCGCATCGGCCCAGTTTTCCATTTCTGCTAAATAACGTGTCACCATTGAACGGGAGATATCTAATGTGTCTGCTGCTGCTGCCATGCTACCGCGTTCAACGATAGTGATGAATACTTTAGCCGAGGTGATCCTATCCATAATTGCTCCGATTTAAGAAATAATCTATCGACCATATTAGGGTTTATCGTTCGTTATATGCAACCTATTATTGATGCATCTATTAATAAGTCTGTGACTTTTTTTAAACCAAAATTAATTATTCACTTAAAAGGAAATCTAATGAAGAAAATGATCGGTACATTACTGGTGTTATGCACGATAGGCGCAAATGCACAAAGCACACAAAGAACTGCTAGCTATATGCCTGAGGGTGGTTATGCGAGCACCATTAAATCTGAATTCATTAAACCTTCGTTACAAAAGCAGTTACAAGTAGGCCAAAAAATTGAGCATTTAACTAAACGTAACTTTGCAGGTGAAACTACAGTACAGCGTTTAACTGAGCGTAGTTACTGGGTACAAACAGGTTTTTATAACACTGTGTTTTATGTGGGACATCAGGGCGTATTAGTGATGGACCCGATTGGTTACGGTAGTAGCGTTAGTGTCTTAAAAGCGATTCAGTCGATCACTGATAAACCTGTCACCGCGGTTATTTATTCTCACCATCATGAAGATCATATCGGTGATATCGGCCTCTACATCAAACAGGCAAAAAAAGCGTCTGTGAATTTACGTATTATTGCCACTTACGCAACCGCCGCTGCGATGCGCGCTGGAGGCAGCGAATTACCACAACCGACAGAGAAATTAAATTTTTTGTCAGACAGTACCACATTTGAAAATTTAACTATTAAGGTTGAAGGTTTTGCAACGGCCGCTCACAGTAGTGATGCCGCGGTGTGGTTATTAGAGCAGGAAAAAATTGCACATATTCCTGATTTATTAAACCCGAATCAACTGCCGTACCTTGGTTTTGGTGGTTCAGAAACCTATGTTGGTTACAAAGAAAACCTACAAGCATTAGATAAAATGCAATGGAAATACTTATCTGCGGGTCACGGTAATATTGGTAGCCATGGGGATGTGAAATTCATGCTGAACTATCTTGATGATTTAGAAAGTGCAATTCAGGCAGCTTCAAAAGCATCACCTTTTGAAGACTTCTTTATCGCTAAATTTAATAATCACCAGGCATCAGCACATGAGATGCAAGAATCTATTATTAACAAAACAATGGATTCATTACGTGGAAAGTATGGTGAGTTTTATGGTTTTGAAGCATCTGTGCCTTACCAAATCCGTATGGTATTAGATTCTTGGGGTTAATCTGGTTTTGTCCTGAACCGTTTGAATAACCTTGAATCTTAAAAAAGCCTGTCCCACTTTTATGGTGGTACAGGCTTTTTATGTTAACGACTAATGCTCTGGCTCATCTACTTAGGACTATCTACTCAGGCTCATCTACTTAGGCCCATCGGCGAGTTATTTTCTTAATCATGTCTTTTCCATCAAGCTGATAAATCGCTAATCCACTAATCACAAACATGGCCCCTATAATGACATTTTGACTGATAGGTTCATCATTAATCATTGCCCCTAAGCTAATGGCGGTGGTGGGCGTAATTAAGGTGATTAGAGCCACCGTGGTTGCGGGTAACTTTTGTAAGATAAAAAAGTAAGCCAGAAAACCAATTAACGAACCAAAGACACCTAAATAAATAATGGCGCTGATTGAACGTGTTGACCACTGTGCAATATTGAGTTGCCCATCCAATAATAACCAACTAAGAAAAAATAGCGGAACCGAAACGTATAAGGCGCCTAAGGTGGTGGCAAGCGGATGAATGTTGATCTGTACACTTTTTACTAATACCGCGCTTAGGCTAAAGAAAAACATCGCAAATAAAACAAATGCAATGCCCATCAACTCACTACTGCCGGTGCTAATGTTGTGCCAAGAAACAATGCCTAATCCCATCAATGCAACACTAAAAGCAAACCACCGTTGCACACTAAATTGTGGCTCGTTGAGTATCTTTTGTGCTAACAAACCAGAGACGATAGGCGAGAGTCCAAAAATCAATGACATTAGGCCTGAGCTAATATGACGTGATGCTAAATACCCCCAAATCATGCCACCAAACACACCAATAGTAGAATAGCCGTATAGCTTTATCGCTTGTTTATGTAACGGTAAACGAATACGCATAAACACCAAAAAGAGTGTGCCGATGAGTGTTGCTAGCAGCATACGCAAAAATACAGCCATCATGGGATTGACGGTTTCGCTACTCCATACAATGCCAAGCGGAGTCGTAGACCAAATTAGTACTACGGTTAAATAGGCAATAGGGATTTTCATCGGTAACTCCTGTTTCTCTTTTAATAAAAATAGCTTGTGTAATACCAATCAGAATAAATAGCTGATCTATTTTACTGGTTAAAATCACTTACTTCGTCGTTGAAAATTTCGCAAAGGGAACAACCATTTACGTCAACTTTCGCCTTAAATTAAGTGATTTTTCCTGCGTAAAATTTAGATCACATACTTAGTCCAATTGGTATAAATGTATTTTATTAAAAAATTTGCGTTAATCGGGAGCAGTTTTCAAAAGGGGGGATGGCTAGAAAGACAAAACCGCAGTGTGAAAACTACGGTTGGGTATTTATTGTTAGATAAACTTCGACCACAGTAAAACAGAACGTAGGGGGATACGTCGTGTTCGCTTACTGAGTGGTTTAAGTGAAATGTTCATCTAATTCTCATTTATAAAACAGTGATTTATCATACTGTTCTTAATTGATTAAAAAGTCAACGATGTATTTAAATAGCTATATAGGCGCTATTTAAATACCAAGCTCATCGAGTAAGTCTTGATCTATCATCGATTCAATTGGTGATAATTTTTCTTTTTTACTGGTGTTGTTTTTTTCCTGCTCAAGGATAGAGTCAGCATCAAACGCTTCACGTTCTTCAAAGTTAGGTAATTTAATGAATTCTGTTTTATCCATTGCTAACTCTAGGTAGAAAATATTATTTTTCTCTGTCATGAAGGTAACACGACGCGCTTGTGGGCGGTCTAAGTTAGTATCAATAGAAAGCATGACTTGCTTGTTGATAGTTAACATTTTTGGTTGGTTTTGAGTAATAGAGGTATGTAATTCATGACCTACTACGCTGGTGAAATCACCGACAATTTGGTTCATCAACTCACCCATTACATCACTGACTTCATCTGCTGTGTGTGATTTTGCTAATTCGTTTGCAGGAATGCCCATGTGTGTCATGTAGTTGGTATAAATTTCAACGGCTGATTCAGCACTAAAGTTGATAATGACAAGGCCTGAAAAACCACCATCAAAAAGTACAAAACAACCAATGTCTGGCTTCAGACATGTTTTGTTTATTTTTTGTACCATTGACGAATAGTTAATCGGACGATCACTTGCTTTGGTAAGCACGGATTTTATTGAATTACATAAAACCAATAGAATATCGTCGGTAGTAATTGTTTTACTTTTAGCCATGAGAGTCCCTTAAAGAATAAATATTATTATTTGTTTTCTTCAAGGGTAGATTAATCAGGCGATTCCGCCTACTTAGAGAGGCAACTTTTAGGTTATTTTTCTAAGTTTTGCGACTAAATGTTAATTATATTTTTAAAATGCTTCTTTTGGCTGATTAAAAAGTCTACATCTGGCGGGAAGTCTTTGTTTTTCTTTGCATGTTTCATCATATCAAAAATCGTAAATTCAGTTAATACGGCAAATTGGTAAGGCTGAAAATTTTCATTTGCTTGCATTGTAGGATCAAAATACTGATCACCAATTTTGAGGATCGCTTGGTCCAATAATGGGTCTTGGCAAACATAACCTAATACATAACGTTCGCCATGTTTATAAATGACATTCATGTAGCTGTTATAAAAGCTTTCGCCTGCTTTAGTGGTGCATTTTTCAAGCTTGTCTTGTGGCATTGCATTCACGGTAACAAATCGAATTTTCTCCGCTATAAAATTAAGATCGGTGAGTTGTTGATGGATCATCTCAATATTAAGTGTGTTCACGCTGGCGCCTCATTAGCAAAAAAAAGAGGAGTATACCCGTTAGTATTGAAGATGCAAAATTCAGCTCACGCTGAGCGGTGTCG
The DNA here is from genome assembly GCF_002835995.1 of Psychromonas sp. Urea-02u-13. Lineage (GTDB taxonomy): Bacteria > Pseudomonadota > Gammaproteobacteria > Enterobacterales > Psychromonadaceae > Psychromonas. The sequence goes on from NZ_PJBZ01000069.1 coordinate 43,718, forward strand.
GCTTTAGTGAAGATCAATCAATGGCGCAGTATTAATACAGATTATTTAGCTTATTACCTTATTACCTTTCAAGAGACACTAGTCTATTTCTTGCATTCCTATGTACTCTTCATTGTTTAATTTCTCTTTAGCGACTTACCTTCATTATTTTAAACTCAATAGTGATCCAAGATTCAATCTGCGCCGTATTCATTGAATAGGTGTCATCCATCAGGTACAAGGAATGCAGTAATGATTGAATTAATCGCTAACTCGACGGATAACATATTGAATAATCATACGATAAAGTTGTTAGATGAAGAGCAGCAACAAATAAATGATTGGTTAGACCTAGTGGCAAAGCAGCAAGACAAACGCGCTTTCTCACAATTATTTACCTTTTTTGCTCCCAGAATACGTAGCCACGGACTAAAGAAATTTAGGCAGGAGGCGCAAGCGATGGAATTAGTGCAAGAAACCATGATGCTAGTGTGGCGTAAAGCCTGCCAGTTTAATGCAGATAAAGGTAAAGCCAGCACCTGGATCTATACCATTATGCGTAACTATAGCTTTGATATGTTACGCAAAGTGCAAAGCAATAAAGAGGATCTGATCAGTGAAGACCTATGGCCGATGCTTGACGTAGAAGAAGATACTGATGAGCAAGACCATTTACAGTCACGACATCTATTAAGTTATATCAATACCCTACCTACACTTCAAAAACAGGTGGTTGAGGGGATTTATATTGAAGATAAAACACAGCAAGAGTTAGCCGATGAATTATCGGTACCCGTGGGCACGATTAAATCCAGGTTAAGACTCGCAATGATTAAATTACGCGACATGATGGAGGACAAATCATGATTAAATTTCATCCTAATAAAAAAATGTTAACGGCCTTTAGTGCCGGTGAGTTACCTCTGTCGTTATCAATTGCAGTGAGTGCACATATTGAATTGTGTGAAGAGTGTGCGCAGCAAGCGCAACAAGTTGAAGAAAGCCTATCACATGACACATGGCATGATGAGAGTTTAGAAAATGCTGATTTTGGTGACATGTTGCAATCAATTATGACTACATCCTTTGAACCACTAGAAACGGTTGTCAGAGCTCCTCATGCAAGGGTTCATATTGCGGGGAGAGACTACCAACTACCCACTGCATTTAGACAGTATCAAGATCTAAAATGGTCTGGTTTTGGCGCGATTAGTCGTGCTCGTATTGTTAATGATGAAAAGAATGTGCGTGCAAGTTTATTGCATATTGGTGAGGGCGGACGTATTCCCGAGCACAAACATAAAGGCTATGAACTCACGTTATTATTAGACGGCAGTTTTACTGATGAGTCTGGCACTTATGAAAAAGGCGACTTTATATTATTAGATGGCGATAAAAGTCATAGCCCTTATACAGAAAAAGGCTGTTTGTGTTACGCCGTGCAAGATGCACCACTGCATTTTATGAGCGGTGTCAGCAAAGTGTTAAATCCTTTAGGCAATTTAATTTATTAACGCATCAAAAATGACGTTGATAGGGGCAGGTAAATTATGCAAAAAACACCACATAATGGCATTAAAGTGGGTATTAGTAGCTGTTTATTAGGGGCGAAGGTGCGTTATGACGGCGGACATAAGCAAAGTAGATATTGCCAGAATGTATTGGCTGAATATTTTGACTTTCAACCTTTATGTCCTGAAATGGCGATTGGTTTAGGTACGCCACGTAAAACCATTCGATTAGTTAAAGATGAAGATATTATTCGTATTGTTGCCAGTGATGGCAGTTTTGATGTCACCGATGATATGAACAAGTACTCAAAAGAAGCCAGCTCAACGCTACACCATTTGAGCGGTTATATTCTCTGTGCTAAATCACCAAGCTGTGGAATGGAACGCGTTACGCTTTATCAGGCGGGTACCAATAATGGTCAACGTGATGGTGTCGGTTTGTTCGCAGCACAAATCATGAAAGATCACCCATTATTACCTATCGAAGAAGACGGGCGTTTAAACGACCCGTTATTACGTGATAACTTTATTACCCGTGTTTTTGCTTATCATCAGTGGAAATGTCTAATCGACAGTGGATTAACCTTAGCAAAATTGATCAGTTTTCATGCGCAACATAAGTACTTGTTGATGGCACATAATCCGGCTTTATATTACAAATTAGGGCCCATGTTAGGCGGTAATAGTGATAAAACAGTAGAGCAGATTGCCGATGAATATATTGTCCTATTTATGCAAGTGCTGGGCACATTACCAACACGTAAGAGCCACAGTAATACGCTTGCACACCTACAAGGTTACTTTAAAAGTCATTTAAACAGTGCGCAGCGCATTGATTTGGCGAGTAATATCGATAAATACCGTCAAGGCTTGTTACCTTTAATGGCGCCGTTAACACTGATAAATCATTATTTAGCTTTGTTCCCAGACCCGTATTTAGTGCAACAAGTGTACCTCCATCCACACCCTGAAGAATTAAAGCTACGTTACAGTCATTAACACTTAATGGTTTACAGGATTGCTAATGCAAATAGTTTGGTTTCGTAAAGATTTACGTATCCATGATAATCCAGCGTTAACCCTGGCCTGCCAAAACGGGCCTGTCACCGCGGTTTATTTCGTTACTCCCCTACAATGGCAACAGCATGATGTAGCGCCTATTCAGATAGATTTCATTGAAAAAAGCATTAATCAATTAGCCTATTCTTTAGCGACACTAGGTATTGAACTGATTGTTGAAACGGTTGATCTTTTTGATGATATTCCTGATGCGTTAGCGACGTTATGTAAAAAGCTAAACGCCTCTCAGGTATTCGCCAACAGTGAAGTAGAAGTCGATGAAATAAATCGAGATATTAAAGTACAGCAACAGGGCATTGATTTACAGATTTTTCAGGCTGATTGTATTCTTAATCCTGGTCAAGTACTGACCCAGCAAGGCACTATGTTTAAGGTGTTTACGCCATTTAAAATTAACTGGTTAAAACAAGTTCAGGCGCTAGATTTAAGCCCTTACTGCAAACCTGCGGCGCAAAATGCAGCAAGTGAAATCATCATACCGACAGCGTTCACTATCGATCGACCTAAAAAAGACAGTGCTTATTGGCTGGCATCAGAGGATGCCGCACAAACACATTTAGTCGATTTCTTAGATCAGTTTGTTGAGTATTATCACTTAAAGCGTGACTTCCCAGCTAAACAAGCCACATCTATGTTATCGCCTTATTTAGCCTTGGGTTTAATCAGTACAAAACAGTGTTTACATGCTTTGTTACTGAGATTCCCTGATGCCTTAGATAACGCAAAAAATGGCGTATCAACTTGGGTCAATGAGCTCGTCTGGCGTGAGTTTTACCGCCACATTATGGTGTTAAACCCTAACCTTGGTAAAGGGGATAACTATAATAAACTGGGCAATCAAATACAGTGGCAGAATGATCCCAAGCTGTTCAAAGCTTGGTGTGAAGGAAAAACCGGTTATCCGCTCGTTGATGCTGCCATGCAGCAATTAATTCAGACTGGCTGGATGCATAACCGCTTACGTATGGTCTGTGCGAGTTTTTTAACTAAACATCTATTAATTGATTGGCGTTGGGGGGAACGATTCTTTAAACAACACCTTATTGATGGTGATTTGGCGTCTAACAATGGCGGTTGGCAGTGGGCTGCTAGTACGGGGTGTGATGCACAACCTTACTTTAGAATTTTTAATCCTATTATTCAGAGTCAAAAGTTTGATCCAAATGGTCAGTTCATCAGTATATATAATCAAGCGTTGGCACATTTGAGTGACAAACAGATTCACTTCCCGGTGAACCCGATTGTTGAGCATAAGGTGGCGCGATTAACCGCGTTACAATTATTTTCAGTGCTGAAAAAGGGATAAATAATGAACTCACCATTGTTAACGGATTTTTGTCGAATTTATCAAGGCTTAGAGAGTGGCAATCTTCAGCAGTTAAAAGACGTGTATAGCCCGAAAATTGAGTTTGTTGATGCAGTGGACTCATTACAGGGCATTGATGCGCTGATTGAGTATTTTCAACATCTTTATGAAAACATGAAATATTGCCGTTTTATTATTGAAAATATTATCGAAGAAAACGGCCAAGCCTGCCTGATATGGCGCATGGAATATGCACACCATAAAATTAATTCGGGCAAGATGATCACCGTCGATGGCAGTTCATTTTTAAGGTTTTCTGACAAAATAGATTATCACCGTGATTATGTTGATATGGGGCAGATGTTATACGAGCACTTACCTGTGGTTGGCAGGGTGATTAAAGGTATTAAAAACAGGGTGAAATCATGAAACCTAACCAAGACGGCCGTCCTCAACAAAAAACACTACTGTTAACTGGCGCGGCATCCGGTATTGGTGAAGCGTTATGCGCGCAATATCTTGCATTAGGCTGGAAAGTGATTGCCTGTGGACGTAACCCTGAAAAATTGGCGCTATTAGCCACCAAAGAAAACATTCAAACCCTGCAATTAGATTTAAACGAATCGCAACAAGTATTGGATAACTTTGCACACCTTGAAGGTTTAGATTTAGTCATTTTAAATGCCGGAAGCTGCGAATACATTGATGATGTAAAACACTTTGACGGCAAACTCTTTGAAAGGGTGATTAATACTAACCTCATTTCCATTGGTTACTGTTTACAGGCGCTGTTACCTAAAATGGCTGCCGGTTCACAACTCGCCTTAGTGGGGTCGAGTGCCAGCTTTTTACCTTTCTCTCGTGCGCAAGCTTATGGCGCAAGTAAAGCGGGCATTGCTTATTTAGCGAGTAGTTTAGCGATAGATCTAAAACAGTCTGATATCGATGTGAGTCTAATTAGACCCGGCTTTGTTAAAACCCCACTGACGGATAAAAATGACTTCAATATGCCGATGCGTATTACTAGTGAGCAAGCCGCTACTTATATTGTACAAGGTTTACAAAAACGCCAATTTGATATTCATTTCCCAAAAAAATTCACCTTGATCTTAAAAGCCATCGCTTTTTTACCAGAGCGTTTATGGCGTTCGTTTAGTGCGAGGACATTACAAAAATGACAGATTCAAGCAGTAAAAACAAAAAGAAAATCGCAATTATTGGGACGGGAATTTCCGGTTTAACCTGTGCTTATTTACTTAATAAAGAACACGATATTAGTGTATTTGAAGCTGGCGATTATATTGGTGGCCATACGGCAACCAAGGAAGTCGATTTTCAAGGGCAACAATGGCAAATAGACACGGGTTTTATTGTGTTTAATGACAGAACCTACCCTAATTTTGAAAAATTACTTAAAAAGCTAGGTGTTGACAGATTAGCCACTGAAATGAGTTTTAGTGTAAGCAACCAAGATACGGGTCTTGAATACAGTGGTAGCGGTTTAAATGGATTGTTTGCACAACGCTCCAATATATTTAATGTAAAATTTCTCTGTTTAATCAAAGATATTTTACGTTTTAATAAACTGTGTAAAACCTTGTGGGCCGCTAAACAAGTGAACAGTGAGCAAAACCTCGGTGAGTTTTTAACGCACCATGGTTTTAGTGACTATTTTGCCAATCATTATATTTTACCGATGGGGGCTGCCATTTGGTCCACTAGTTTGACCGAGATGAAAGCCTTTCCTTTATACTTTTTCATTCGTTTCTTTTATAACCATGGTTTGTTAAGTGTTTTTAATCGTCCGCAATGGTACGTAATTTCCGGTGGCTCAAAACAATATATTATTCCGTTAATTGAAAGCTTCAGTGGCAAAATTCACTTAAATTCGCCTGTAACAGCAGTGAAACGCTTAAAAGAAGGTGTTGAACTACAAATTAACAACGCGGGAAGTCAGGGGGAATGGCAGTACTTTGATGAGGTGGTACTCGCCTGTCACAGTGACCAAGCACAAAAGATGCTAGTGGATATTACAGATCAAGAAAAATCGGTGTTAGGGGGTCTTAAATACCAAAAAAATGAAGTGGTGATGCATCATGATGAAAGCTTATTACCTGCTCAAAAAGGCGCTTGGGCTGCCTGGAATTATCATTTAAATAGCGATAATTTACGCCCTGCAGCATTAACCTATAACATGAATATATTACAAAACTTACCCGCGCATGCGCCCACTTTTTGTATCACTTTAAATCAGACCGCATTAATTGATAAACAGAAAATACTGTCGGTATACCATTATGATCATCCGGTATTTAATGCCAGTAGTTTAGCTTCGCAACAAAAACGTAGCGAGATTTGCGGTAAAAACAATACTCACTTTGCAGGCGCTTATTGGTATAACGGCTTCCATGAAGATGGCGTGAACAGCGCGTTAGATGTATGTAAACGTTTTGGCATCTCGTTATGACATCGATACAAGAGAGTGTTTCACAGGTTAGTGCATTAAAGTCTGGTATCTATAAAGGCTGGGTAGGGCACCGACGCTTTAGCCCTAAAAAACACAGTTTTAAATACCAGATGTTTTTACTTGCGATTGATCTTGATGAATTGCAACAAATAAGCGAGATAGGACCTTGGTTTAAAAGTAATAAATTAGCCCCCTTGAGTTTTAAAAGTAGTGATTATTTAAGTCATCAATCACAACTTTCTAAAGCAGATGTCTGGCATAAAATAGAAAGCTTAGGGGCAACACAAGCACCACATCGGGTAATGTTCATCGGCCAGTTACGCTGTTTTGGACTGTATTTTAGCCCCATTAATTTATATTACTGCTTTGATGAAAACGATGCTTTGTTATCGATGTTAGCGGAAGTCAGTAATACCCCTTGGAACGAACGACACTACTATTTAATTCCCGTTAATCAGCAAGCTGAAAAAAATAACCCCCAAAAACTGATCTCTGAGAAGGCTTTCCACGTATCCCCTTTTATGGACTTAAATATGCAATATCAATGGTTAATAAAAAAACCTGATGAGCAGTTGAAGCTACGTATTGAAAACACCCATTTAACGTCCGGCGAAAAGCTCTTTGATGCCAATTTAAACATGACAAGAATGGATTTTACCAATCAAAATTTAAGACGATGTATTGCCAGCATCCCAATGATGACATTAAAAACATTGTGGGGAATCTATTGGCAAGCGATGAAGTTATTTATTAAAGGTGTGCCTTATGTGGCGCATGAAAAAAAATAAAGGGATAAGCGAATGCCATTAGAAAATATACAGGCTGTTGAAGCGTCACAAGATGTGCACCTATTTGATAAAACAGCTAAAAAAATATTGATTAAGCTACTCAGCAATCTAACAAAAAGCCATTTAACGCTAGTGGACAGTGATCAATCAATGTTATTAGGTGATAAAAATGCATCGCTTAAAGCCGTGGTGTTTATCAATAACCCTAAAACCTACAAACGTATTTTATTAGGAGGGTCCATTGCTGCTGGTGAATCTTATATTGATGGCTGGTGGACAAGTCCAGATTTAACTAAAGTAATACAAGTATTGAGCCGTGAACAGGGCATTCTTGAGGGGTTAGAAAAGTCTTTCACTAAAATATTGTCGTTGCCTAAATGGATTTATCATAAAGCACGTAAAAACACTAAAGAAGGGGCTAAAAAGAACATTCTTGCACATTACGATCTGGGCAACGATATGTACAAAACTTTCTTAGACAAAGAAATGGTGTATTCCAGTGCTATTTACCCACATGCAGAGGCTACTCTAGATGAAGCTCAGTTGCATAAGCTGGATCTGATTTGCCAACGCTTGGATCTTAAACCCGGTGAAAGCGTATTAGAAATCGGTACAGGATGGGGGGCTTTAGCTATTTATGCCGTGCAGCATTATGGCGTTCATGTCACCACAACGACGATTTCCGATGCACAGTTTGAATATGCAAAAGCACGAGTTGAGTCTTTAGGCTTAAACGATGAAATTACTTTATTAAGCAAAGATTACCGTGAACTGGAAGGTCAATATGACAAATTAGTCTCAATCGAAATGATTGAAGCGGTAGGGCATGAGTATCTTGCGAGTTTCTTTGAAACCTGTAATAAACACCTTAAACCAAACGGAAAAATGTTGATTCAGGCGATTACCATTGCTGATCAACGTTACGATGAATACCGCAAAGGTGTCGATTTTATACAGCGTTATATTTTCCCGGGTGGCTGCTTACCGTCTATTAATATCATGGCTGATAATGTGACAAACAAAACCGATATGGTGATCACGGGATTACATGATATCGGGCAAGATTACGCCAAAACATTAAAGCATTGGTTTGAGCGTTTTGAGGCTGATCTGCCTAACATTAAAAAAATGGGTTATGGCGATGATTTCATTCGTTTATGGCAATTTTATTTATGTTATTGCGAAGGTGCCTTTTTAGAGCGCATGACCAGTACGGTTCATCTTATTGCTGCTAAACCCGGTTACAGAGATGATTAAGGCAATCGTTAAATCGGTCGTTAAGCCAATTGTTAAGCCGATTGTTAAGCCAATGTTTAATTTAAGCCCACGTGCGTTTATGGTGTTTAACTTTTTGAGCTTTCAATCTGCCTGGTTTGTTGCGGTTACACTGCAGCAACAGGGGATTTTAATTTTAATCACCCTTTTGATCTGTCACTTCTTAATGAGTCGTTATCGAGTGCGTGATTTTTATAGCGTATTTTTTATTACGCTGCTGGGATCCTTGGTTGATTTAATTTGTGCTTTTACAGGGCTATTTTTGTTTGATGACGGGCATCTTTTACCGCTGTGGTTATTACTGCTTTGGGCTAATTTTGCGCTAACGTTTCATTATAGTATGGGCTGGTTAATGCGCAGTCCATTGGTAGTGCAGGCGATCTTGGGTGGTGTTTCTGGTAGCTTAAGTTATTTTAGTGCCTATAAACTTGGCGCCGTTGATTATGCTTTTACAACTGAATTAACTATTTTTGCTTTAGTCGTGATCTGGTCTGTCACATTACCCGTATACGTATTTATAGCATCAACTATACAAGGTAAATGAGGGAAATATTATGAACGTAAAATACGCTTTATTTCATCTCAATGCAAAGTATAACAAAAGCCATTCTGGCCTTACTAGGCTGATTAAAATGTTACAATCAATGCTGTTTTTAGTGACTTTATTGTTTAGCTTATCGGCTCAAGCAAGATTACCACATCAATTAGAAAAAGTAGGTAATGGCACGATGTCGTGGATGTTTCTAGATATTTACCATGCCTCTTTATTTACACGAGATGGTGATTATTCATCGACTGTGTACCCACAAGTATTAACGCTTAATTATTTAAAAAACATTAACAAAAAACGATTAGTTAATGCCACCAAAGAGCAGTGGATATTGCAAGGTTTTGAAGATGCAAAAATGAAGGGGTGGTTACAGTCCTTACAAAAAATTTGGCCTGATATCAAAAGTGGTGACAGCTTAACCTTCTATGTGAGTGAAAATAAAAAAGGTTTTTCTATCACAATAAAACATTATTAGGTGGCATTAATAGTGAAGATTTTTCAGATGCCTTTTTAGCGATTTGGCTATCAGATAAAACATCACAGCCAAAGTTACGTCGACAGTTACTGGGTTTGTAGTGTTGTAATTAGAAAGTCATAGGAATGAAAAAATGAAAAAATGAAAAATTTAAGCAAAAAAATCAAACCTCTGTTGATATTGTTTAGCCTATTTATCATCACTGCTTGTAGTAGCCCCAATATTAATGATTACAGTAATAGCGCGCCTGATTTTGATGTAATGAATTATTTTAGTGGCGAATTAGAAGCCAAAGGGGTGGTCATTAATCGTAGTGGTTTAGTGACGAGACGATTTAGCGTAAAAATGCTCGGTACGCTTGAGGGAAATAAACTAACGCTTGAAGAGTGGTTTATTTTTGATGACGGAGAGAAAACCGAGCGTACTTGGGTGATTAGTCAACTCAGTGAGGGTCAATATACTGGCCGTGCGGGTGATATCGTAGGCACGGCAGAGGGGGAAAGTCAGGGCATTACGCTGGCATTATGAAATGGATTTAACGGTAGAGGGGAGCACTTATCGCGTTTTATTTGATGACTGGTTATACCTTATCGATGAAAGCCATGTGATTAATCGTAGTGTTATCAAAAAGTGGGGTTTAGAAGTGGGTGAAGTTATATTATCAATACAAAAAATATAAAATAAAAAGTAGCGATAATACTTCAGTTAAAAGGCCTTAGTGGAAACACTAGGGCCTTTTTTTATCTGTTCACTCTTATTGATTCACTAAAGAGCATTAACCTCTTAACCTCTTAACCTCTTAACCTTTTAACCTCTTAACCTCTTAACCTTTTAACCTCTTAACCGATAAAGGCAATGTATCCCTGTAAGATAACAAGGTTAGTAATATCGATGAAAAAAGCGCCAACAATTGGCACGACCATAAAGGCTTGCGGTGAAGGACCGTTACGTGAGACCAGTGCGCCCATGTTCATTACCGCGGTGGGTGTTGCACCCATACCAAACCCACCGTGACCACCGTCCATTACGGCTGCATCGTAGGTACTTCCCATAAGACGGAAAGTAATAAAGTAGGTAAACAGGCCCAGTACAAGGGTTTGGCAAAGTAGGATGATTAATAACGGTATCGCTAAATCAAAAATCTCCCATAACTTCAAACTCATTAATGCCATCGATAAAAACAGCGCTAAAGAGACGGTGCCTAAAATATCAACGGTTTCTGCATTTACTTTGTAAAGCTTGATCGACTCCGTCACGTTAGTGATTACTACGCCGATGAATGACGCATAAACAGGGTTTCCGTTGTTTTTTTGGCGGTGACTCGGTCTTCTTCTAATTGGTTATAAGTGACGAGTTCTGGGTGTGTATCGTGATAATTTTCCCCTTTACCAAATTCTGATTCAAGGTTGTTTTTATTGATTAATTGCTGTGCAACGGGGCCACCGATGAGGCCACCCATGACTAAACCAAAGGTCGCAGCAGCCATGGCAAACTCTAATGTTTGTAAACCATAATCATCATTAAAGGTTTGTGCCCAAGCTGCCCCCGTACCATGCCCGATAAAGTAATAGAGCCTGCAATCAAGCCTAATAAGGGATCTAATCCTAACGCAGTGGCGAGTGCCACACCGACACCATTTTGAATGACGATATAAAAACTCACGATACCTAAAAAACAAATACTTTTTTACCGCCTTGGGCTAATAATTTGAAGCTTGCTGCGAGTCCAATGGTACTAAAAAAGAGCAACATAAAGGTTTCTTGAAGGGGAAGATTAAAGTTAACTGTGATGCCATTTTGATATAAAACGGTAATTAATATCGCAATTGCTAGACCGCCTAGAATCGGTTCTGGAATGTTGAACTTAGCTGATTTTGGGCTCAGGGAGTTAATTAATCGGCCAATAAACAACACTAAAATCGCAGTGATTAAAGATTCTGTTACACCAATATCAATGATAGTTTGCATAGTTTTTCCAAGTTAAAGTGCTTGAATTGCTGTCGCAATAAAATGATTTATGATGCGCTAAATCGCCAATGTTTGCAAAATTTGCAAAATTTGCAAAATTTGCAACATTGGTATCAATTATGCAAATTTTTTAAAGCATAGGTTAAGTTGTCGAATGAGGAGAATATTATGTTAAAAAACAGTAACGTTCATCAAATCGACCGCGTTGTTATTGCAACGATTGGTTTATTGAGCATTTTAAGTGAAGGTTGGTTGTCCGATGGTCTACTCATGGCCTCAATGTTACTGTGGTTATGGTTGCCCGAGTGGGAAGCAAAATTATTGCTATTGTTTAAAATATACGTCAATAAAAAGCGTAATAAGTCGGAAAAAGTGAATTAATATTCACATTTAACTTGCCTTTAAGTGACTGATGTTGCTGTTTTGTGTGTTTTATGTTCCCTTTTGTCATTCATTTGACATAAAAAAAAGATGGTTTTGTAATGTTTAGCTGAAGTTTTGACCACCCCGCCTAGTGTAACAAGCGATTAACATCTTCCTGCCCCTGCTTAAAATAAGAAAATTGGATTTTATGCATCTAAAACGTTAGAATACGGCCAAAATTACGCCTGTGTTACGCTTGTTATGTAGGTTTATTTCGATGGAATAGTGTATGAGCCCTGTACTTATAGGGATGCTGTGCGCCTTGTTTATTGATGGGAATGCTGATGATTTGGAGGTTTTACCTCTGAAAAATTTACTTTCCAATAACAAAACTAAAAATGAAACGCCTGTTTTTTAATTTATTCACTAAATAAGATAATGCACTTCGAAAACATTAGAACTGAAATAGTAGTACAAATTGCTATTATTTTATCTTGTAAGGACATGTTTATGACTAATATAGAGCAAAACGCTCAAGGCCTTTATGTGCCAGAACTGGAACATGATGCTTGTGGCATCGGTTTCGTGGCACATTTGAAGAATAGTAAATCACACGCAATTGTGACTCAAGCATTAGATATGCTTGCGCGCATGGAGCATCGTGGCGGTCAGGGTTGCGATCCTTGCAGCGGTGACGGTGCTGGTATCTTGTTACAAAAACCGCATGAGTTTTTAGTAACTGAAGCATTAAAAGTTGGGATTACATTACCTAAGTTTGATCAATATGCTGTTGGTACAGTGTTATTTCCCCAAGATGAAAATCGACGTAAAGAGTGCCGTGAAATTTTAGCACGCACTGCTGAACGTATAGGTCTTGAAGTGATTGGTTACCGTATTCTTCCTACAGATAACTCAATGATCGGTGCTGATCCGTTGAGTACTGAACCGCAGTTCGAACATTTGTTCGTGACCGGTGGAACAGATATGGACCCGGCAGTATTAGAGCGTAAAGCATTTATTTTACGTAACTACGCAACACGCATTTGTTTACAGTCTGTAGCGGGTATCGAAGATAACTTCTATATCAATACATTCTCGTACAAAACAATTGTTTACAAAGGTCAGTTAACGACTGAACAAGTACCGCAATACTTCCTAGATTTACAAAATCCAGGCATGGTAACGGCACTGGCATTAGTTCACTCTCGTTTCTCAACAAATACTTTCCCTCGCTGGCGTTTAGCGCAACCTTTCCGTTACATTGCGCACAACGGCGAAATCAATACAGTACGCGGTAATATCAACTGGATGAAAGCACGTGAAGCGTTGCTTGAAGCTGAATTCTTCACACGTGAAGAGTTAGATATGTTGATGCCTATTTGTACTGAAGGTATGTCTGATTCTGCAAGCTTTGATATGGCATTAGAACTTTTAGTTCTTTCTGGCCGTAGTCTTCCTCATTCTCTAATGATGATGATTCCTGAAGCTTGGCAAGAAAATAAAGCGATGGAACCAAAACGTCGTGCATTCTACCAATACCACGCAAACATTATGGAACCATGGGATGGCCCAGCTTCTGTATGTTTCACCGATGGTGTACAAGTGGGTGCAACACTTGACCGTAACGGTCTACGTCCATCTCGTTACTGTGTAACAAACGATGACTTCCTAATCATGGCATCTGAATCTGGTGTTGTTGATATTGCGCCTGAAAACATTAAGTTACGTGGCCGTTTACAACCAGGTCGTATCTTTGTTGCCGATTTAGAGCAAGGTCGTATCATCTCTGATGATGAAGTGAAAAATAGCATTGCTAGCCAACAGCCGTATGAAAAATGGTTAACTGATAATCAAGTTAAACTTGAAGAACAACCGGCTGCACTTGAGCGTAATATTCAACCAAATGATGGCCAGTTATTACGTCGCCTACAAACATTTGGCGTGACCTCTGAAGAGATCAATGAAATTGTATTACCAATGTTCCGTGATGGTAAAGAGCCACTTGGCGCAATGGGTGTGGATTGGCCTCTGGCTGTTCTATCTCATCAATCACAACATTTGTCGCATTACTTTAAACAGTTGTTTGCACAAGTAACTAACCCGCCAATCGATCCAATTCGTGAACGCATGGTTATGTCACTAAACACTTACTTAGGTAAAGATCAGAACTTGTTGTCTGAAACACCTGAGCATTGTCATAAAGTTGAACTTGAGTCGCCAGTATTAAGCAATGCTGAACTTGAGAAAATCAACGCGTTAGATGATAAACATCTACAAGCAAAAACGTTAGATACGTTATTTAGAGCCAACGGTAAAACCGGTAAACTAGATAAATCAATCAAACGTATTTGTCGTTACGCAGAAGATGCAATTAACGATGGTTACTCAATCATCATTCTTTCTGACCGTAATGCAACGTCTGATCACGCGCCAATTCCTTCAATGTTAATTACCGGTGCTGTTCACCATTACTTAATTAAGAAAGGCTTACGTGCTTTATGTGACATCGTTGTTGAAACAGGTGACGTGCGCGAAACACATCACTTCGCAACCGTTATTGGTTACGGTGCTTCTGCGGTAAACGCATACCTAATCGAAGAAATGGTTGTTGATCTACAAGCGAAGAAACGTCTACCTGCTGATAAAACAGTGGCAGAGTTATTTGCGACTTACAAAGGTGCTATCGACGCGGGTCTATTGAAGATCTTCTCGAAAATGGGTATCTCGACTATTCAGTCGTACCAAGGTGCACAAATCTTTGAAGCGCTGGGCGTAAGTAAAAAAGTAGTTGATGCTTACTTCACCGGTACTGTGACACGTATTCAAGGTCTATCGATTGATGATATCGCTGCTGAAGCGACTATTCGTCATCGTTACGCTTACCCATTACGCGAAGTACCAGTAACACGTTTAGATGTTGGTGGTGTTTACCAGTGGAAACAACGTGGTGAAAAACATCTTTGGAACCCTAAGACGATCTCTTTATTACAAGAGTCGACGCGTAACAAAAATTACGCGCAGTTCAAAGAATACGCAAATGAAGTTGATGCACAGGGTGAAAACGCGGCAACACTACGTAGTCAGTTTGAATTTGTACCAAAAGCATCGGGTCCAATCTCAATTGATGATGTAGAGCCAGCTGAAAAAATATTAAAACGTTTTGCAACGGGTGCAATGTCATTCGGTTCTATCTCGCACGAAGCTCACTCAACGCTTGCTATTGCGATGAACCGCATCGGCGCAAAATCAAACTCTGGTGAAGGTGGTGAAGATCCAGCTCGTTTCTTACCAAAAGAAAACGGTGACTGGGAACGCTCTGCAATCAAACAGGTTGCATCAGGTCGTTTCGGTGTAACGTCATACTACCTAACTAACGCAGCTGAAATCCAAATCAAAATGGCTCAAGGCGCGAAACCAGGTGAAGGTGGTCAATTACCAGGTCACAAAGTTGATGACTGGATTGGTCGTACACGTCACTCTACTCCTGGCGTAGGTCTGATTTCACCGCCACCGCATCATGATATTTACTCAATCGAAGATTTAGCACAGCTAATCTACGATCTGAAAAACGCGAATCGCGCTGGCCGTGTTAACGTTAAATTAGTATCAGAAGCGGGTGTAGGTACAATCGCATCAGGTGTTGCTAAAGCAAAAGCTGACGTTATCTTAATCGCTGGTTTTGACGGCGGTACAGGTGCATCACCTTTATCTTCAATTCGTCATGCGGGTTTACCGTGGGAATTAGGTCTAGCTGAAGCTCACCAAACGCTAATGAAAAACGGTCTACGTAATCGTATCGTTTTACAAGCTGATGGTCAGATGAAAACACCACGTGATTTAACTATCGCAGCACTTCTTGGTTCTGAAGAGTGGGGCGTAGCAACAGCCGCACTTATTGTTGAAGGCTGTATCATGATGCGTAAGTGTCATTTGAATACCTGTCCTGTTGGTATCGCAACACAAAACAAAACATTACGTGAACGTTTTGACGGTCGTGTTGATGATGTTGTTACCTTCTTTGGTTACATGGTTCAAGGCATGCGTGAAAACATGGCGATGTTAGGTTATGCAACAATCACTGAAATGGTTGGTCAAACGCAAAATCTAAAAGTACGTGAAGATATCAAGCACTGGAAATACAAAAATCTAGACTTGAGCACCATCTTATTCAAGCAACAAGGTAAAGCGGAAGACGGTATGTTTAACCAAACAACCCAAAACCATAACCTTGAAGCTGTATTAGATAGACAGCTTATCGAGCTTGCTAAACCTGCACTTGAAAACGGTGAAGCGGTATCGGGCGAGTTCCCTATCCTAAATACTGACCGTTCTTGTGGCACCATGCTTTCTAACGAAATCTCTAAGGTGTACAACGACGATGGTTTACCACAACCGATGAAAGTTAAATTCACCGGTTCTGCGGGTCAATCATTTGGTTGTTTCCTTGCAAAAGGTGTTGAATTTACGGTTGAAGGTGACGCGAACGATTACTGGGGTAAAGGTTTATCTGGCGGTCAAATCGTCGTTTACCCTCATCGTAATTCAGACATCGTTGCTAAAGACAATATCATTGTGGGTAACGTATGTTTCTACGGTGCAACGTCTGGTGAGTCTTACATTAATGGTATGGCTGGCGAACGTTTCTGTGTACGTAACTCGGGCGCAGAAGTGGTTGTAGAAGGTCTTGGTGATCACGGTTGTGAATATATGACTGGCGGCATCATGATTAACTTAGGTACGACGGGTCGTAACTTTGCTGCCGGTATGAGTGGCGGTGTTGCTTACATTTGGGACGAAGATGATTCTTTTGAAGCAAGCTGTAACATGGAACTTGTTGACCTAGATCCTCTTACTCAAACGGATAGAGACATTATTGTTGCCAAGGTAACAAAACACTTTGAGCTAACTGAATCTAACCTTGCCGCTGCATTCCTTGTGGATGTTAATGCGAGTTTAGCGAAAATGGTTAAAGTAATGCCGCGCGATTATAAAGCGGTATTAGCGGCACGTGTGAAAGGAGCAGCATAATGGGGAAGCCTACTGGATTTTTAGAATTAGGTCGTGAATTGCCAGGTAAATTACCGGTTGAAGAGCGTCTAAAAGATAATAAAGAATTCGTACAAATGGACGAGTTTGGTAAGAAAATTAATGACCAAGCTTCACGTTGTATGGACTGTGGTGTGCCTTTTTGTCACAACGGCTGTCCAATTGGTAACATTATTCCTGAATTCAATGATGCGGTTTACCGCGACAGCTGGCAGGAAGCTTGGGAAATTCTAAGCTCGACTAACAACTTCCCAGAATTTACGGGTCGTGTTTGTCCTGCTCCTTGTGAGAGTTCATGTGTACTAGGTATTAACCAAGATCCAATTACTATCTGTAACATCGAGAAAAACATCGTTGAAACAGCATACAAAAATGGCTACGTTAAACCAAAAATTCCAACTGCTCGTACTGGTAAAACAGTGGCGATCATCGGCTCAGGACCTGCGGGTCTTGCTGCTGCTGAGCAATTAAACTCTGCGGGTCATACCGTCACAGTTTATGAACGCGACGAGAAAGTGGGCGGTTTATTACGCTTTGGTATCCCAGACTTTAAACTAGGCATGGATGTTATCGATCGTAAAATCGCGGTAATGGAAGCGGCTGGTATCAAGATGGTTGTTAATGCACACATTGGTGTTGATTTTGACGCAAGTGAGCTACGCAAGCAGTTTGATGTTGTGGTCTTAACGGGTGGCTCTACAGTACCTCGTGATTTACCAATCCCAGGTCGTGATTTAAAAGGTGTTCATTTTGCAATGGAATTCCTAGGTCAAAATAACCGTCGTGCAAACGATATGGATTTAAAGACTGAAGAAATTCACGCTGCTGACGATCACGTTTTAGTTATCGGTGGTGGTGATACGGGTTCTGACTGTGTGGGTACTTCTAACCGTCACGGTGCAGCTTCTGTATTACAAGTAGAAATCATGCCTGTACCGCCTGAACAGCGTACACAAAATATGCCTTGGCCTTCGTACCCAATGATTCTTAAAACCACGACTTCTCATGAAGAAGGCGCAGATCGTAAATGGTCTATTCTAACTAAAGAGTTTATTGGTGATGAAAACGGCAACGTTAAAGAATTAATCATTGCTGATATCGAATGGGAAAAAGCAGAACCGGGCCAACGTCCGAACTTCAAAGAAATTGAAGGTTCTGTAAGAAGTGTTCCTTGTACTAAAGCATTCTTGGCAATGGGTTTCTTACACCCAGAACCAACAGGTGTTTTAGCACAACTAGAAATCGGTTTGGATGAGCGCGGTAACGTTAAAACTAACGATTACCAAACAACGCAAGCGGGTATTTTTGCTGCTGGTGATATGCGTACAGGTCAGTCTCTGATCGTTCGTTGTATCAATGAAGGCCGTGAAGCGTCTCGTGCTGTTGATGCTTACCTAATGGGTAACTCAAACTTAGAAGCAATGGCTGACTCGCTAATGCTATCTAACTAAGGATCGGCTTCAAAATTACTTGCGCTTTTGTTTTCAAAATAGCCAGTCACTTAAGACTTTTTGGAAGCAATTTAGCGCAAGTTATTGTGTAACGATACTAAGGATCGGCTTCAAAATTACTTGCGCTTTTGTTTTCAAAATAGCCAGTCACTTAAGACTTTTTGGAAGCAATTTAGCGCAAGTTATTGTGTAACGATACTAAGTTATTTACGGACTTTAGTTCGTTAAATAACGACTAAAAAAGCCCCTGTTTATTCATTTAAGCAGGGGCTTTTTTTATCGCTTAAGAAAATGATATTAAGCGTTCAGGTGAAAAATCGTTTAATAAATAAAACTTAAACTAAACATCTTCACAAATATAAATAGGAGTAAATGTCACTAGATTGTTTTGTTTTTATCACGTTTTCTACTCAGCCTGAGTCACATTGCATTATTTTGCCATTCCCTGTAAATTAGCGCCCATAGCTCAATGATTAGTTAGTTAAATACACAAGCCTCTTCCCAAACGGGAGAGGCTTTTCAATTTTAAAGGGAAAAATAATGTTAATCGATTTTGCAACGTCACCGTTGTCGATTTTACCTGCTGTTATTGCATTAGGTTTGGCTATTATCACACGCCGTGTTTTAGTATCGCTGGGTGTTGGTATTGTACTGGGAGCATTGTTACTTTCTAACTTTGCCCCTATTGAAGCACTCACTTATGTTGCAACCACAGTTAAAGGTGTCGTAATAGAAGATGGCGGTATTAATACTTGGAACATGAGTATTGTTGCCTTCCTATTATTACTCGGCATGATGACCGCATTATTGACGCTTTCAGGCGGTACGCGTGCATTTGCTAACTGGGCACTTGAGCATATTAAAGATAAACGTGGCGCTTCGCTACTGGCTGCCTTCTTAGGTGTGTTTATCTTTATCGATGATTACTTTAATAGTTTAGCGGTAGGTTCAATTTCACGTCCTGTGACTGACCGATTTAACGTTTCCCGCGCAAAACTCGCTTACATACTAGATTCGACAGCTGCACCTATGTGTATCTTGATGCCCGTTTCTAGTTGGGGCGCTTATATCATGACGATTATCGGTGGTATTTTAGTTAGCCACGGTATGACTGATTACTCACCTCTTGGTGCTTATATGGCGCTGATACCAATGAACTTTTATGCATTGTTCAGTTTATTAATGGTATTTGCTGTTATCTACTTCAAACTCGATATTGGTGCGATGAAACACCATGAACAAGAAGCTGAAAAACGTGGTGCTGAGCACGCGGGTGATAACAACGCGGCTAACTTAAAAGACGAACTAGGTATACATGAAAGCGAACTGGGTAAAGTTTCTGACTTAATCTACCCGATTTTAGCGCTGATTGGTGCAACCTTATTCTTCATGATGTACACAGGTAATCAAGCGCTTGCTAAAAGTGATTTAGCCTTTTCTGTATTAGGTGCTTTTGAGAATACTGATGTAGGTGCATCATTGGTTTATGGTGGACTTGTTGGTCTTTTATTAAGCTTAACAACTACTTTTAAGCAAAAACTACCGTTAAAAGAAATTGGTTATGCCCTATGGGTGGGTGCTAAATCAATGTTTGGCGCGATTATCATTCTGTTCTTTGCTTGGTCTATCGGCTCTGTCATTGGTGATATGAAAACTGGCGCTTACTTATCAAGCCTAGTACAAGGTAATATCGGTTTACATTGGTTACCGGTTATCCTGTTTGTTTTATCTGGCGCAATGGCGTTTTCAACGGGTACTTCATGGGGTACGTTTGGCATCATGTTACCGATTGCAGGCGACATGGCGGGTGCAACAGATTTAGCGCTAATGTTACCGATGTTAAGTGCAGTATTAGCGGGCTCTGTATTTGGTGATCACTGTTCACCTATCTCAGATACCACCATACTTTCTTCAACAGGTGCGCGTTGTAAACATATCGACCATGTTGCAACACAATTACCTTACGCGTTATCGATTGCTTTAATCTCTGCAATTGGTTTTGTTGTATTAGGTTTTACTAGTTCATTACTCGCATCACTGGCTGTTTGTGCTTTAGCCTTTGCAATTACGATTGTGATTATGAAACAGTTCTCGAAACGATAATTTTTTCAAAAACTGATTAAATAAAAAACCAGCTTCGGCTGGTTTTTTTGTTTTAGCTAAGCACTTCTATTTTACGTATTATTTGCTTAGCAACATGGTCTTGATTTGATTTCAATTTAGAGATAGATCACGTAAACTACGCGCTTATTTTTAAGCCAGTTTTTTAAGGCAACTTTTTCAAGTAACCAGGTGAATTATGATACGTCTCAACCAAGTTAAACTACCTCTCGATCACAGCGAAGATGCGCTGCAGCAGTTTGTTTTCGACAAACTAAATATATCTGAGCAACAGTTGGTTGATATTCATGTGTTTAAGCGTGGCTATGATGCACGTAAACGTAATGTGATCACGCTGATTTATACCCTTGATGTTACCTTAACGGATGTTGATGAAGCGCAACTGCTTATTGATTTAGAGAAAGATCAAAACGTGCGCATCTCGCCTGATACCGATTACAAATATGTTGCTAAAGCACCCGCTGATTTAAGCGAACGTCCGATTGTTATTGGCATGGGACCTTGTGGTCTGTTCACTGGGTTGATTCTTGCTCAAATGGGCTTTAATCCCATTATTTTAGAACGTGGTAAATCGGTGCATGAACGTGCAAAAGATACCTTCCGTTTTTGGCGTACCAGCGAATTAAATACTGAATCAAATGTACAATTTGGTGAAGGTGGCGCGGGCACATTCTCCGACGGTAAATTATATAGCCAAGTGAAAGATCCAGGTTTTCTTGGACTTAAAGTAAAACAAGAATTTGTTGCCGCTGGCGCACCTGCTGAAATTATCTACGTGAGTAAACCACACATTGGTACTTACAAGTTAGTGACTATGGTTGAGAAAATGCGCCGTAACATTATCGCGCTCGGTGGTGAAATTCGCTTTGAAACTCGCGTAGAAGAGATCAACATCGAAGGTGAGGGTGAAAACAGACAGGTTACCGGTGTTACATTAAACGGCGGTGAAGTGCTTCATTCTAAACACGTGACATTAGCAATCGGTCATAGTGCCCGTGATACCGTGAAAATGTTGCATGATAAAGGCGTACATCTTGATGCACAGTCTTTCTCAATTGGTTTCCGTATTGAGCACAAACAGGAGATGATCGATAAATGCCGCTTTGGTATTAATGCCGGTCATCCTATTTTAGGCGCTGCGGATTACAAATTAGTTCACCATTGTAAAAATGGCCGTAGTGTTTACAGTTTCTGTATGTGTCCGGGTGGTGTAGTGGTTGCTGCAACCTCTGAAGAACATGCGGTTGTAACAAACGGTATGAGCCAATATTCACGTAGTGAGCGTAATGCAAACAGTGCAATCGTGGTTGGTATTAGCCCAAGTGATTTTGATAACGATCCATTGCAAGGCATTGCCTTACAAAGAAAACTTGAGCGTCATGCTTATGTGATGGGTGGCAGTAATTATGATGCGCCTGCACAAATGGTAGGTGATTTCTTGAATGCAGGAAGTGGTAAACCGTTTGAAAATGTTGAGCCGTCTTACAAGCCAAATGTAAAAATGACAGACTTAACACCGGCATTACCGGGATTTGCGATTGATGCAATCCGTGAAGCGATCCCTGCTTTTGCGAAGAAAATCCGTGGATTTGATAGTGCAGATGCAATGTTAACAGGCGTTGAAACGCGTACCTCTTCTCCTGTGCAAATTAAACGTGGTAGTGATTTACAAAGTATTAATACTAAAGGTTTATACCCAGCTGGCGAAGGCGCTGGTTATGCGGGTGGTATTTTATC
This sequence comes from Psychromonas sp. Urea-02u-13, assembly GCF_002835995.1. Taxonomy (GTDB): domain Bacteria; phylum Pseudomonadota; class Gammaproteobacteria; order Enterobacterales; family Psychromonadaceae; genus Psychromonas. The sequence continues at coordinate 65,834 of NZ_PJBZ01000069.1, forward strand.
TGCGGGTATTGATGGTATTAAAATCGCAGAAGCCGTTGCCTTGGATATGCTAGAAAGCTAAAGGCTCTTAGTTGTTAGTTATTAGCTCTTAATTGTTAGCTATTAGCTATTAGCTGTTAGCTTTCTGCCTTTAGCTGATAACTGACAGCGAGTAACTGATCGCTAACCTACTACTTCTCATCATCACTCAAATCTTGATATGAGAAGTATTGCCCTTTGCCAAGGCTTTTAGCTTTATATAACGCCTTATCTGCACGATTAATAAACTCCTCCAAACTCATGGCATCCTGCGGTGAAATAGAAATACCAATCGTAGTGCCGACTTGTACCATTTGTCCGTCAATATTCATCGGTTTAGTAATAGTTTCAATGATTTTTTGTGCCGGTGAAATAGGATCAAAGTGGTCATTCACACTGTTTAAAATAATGGCAAATTCATCACCCCCTAAACGTGCAATCAAATCAACATTACGTGTGACATTTTGCAAACGGCAGGAGACACGTTGTAATACTTTGTCGCCAATATTATGCCCGTAGGTATCATTAATCGGCTTAAAGTTGTCCAGATCAATCATTAACAAACCAACACTGAGATTTAAGCGTTTTTTGTTGTCCATTGAGCGTTTCAATTCTTGATTAAAATGACGACGATTTGCGAGGTTGGTAAGCGGGTCGGTTAAGGCTAAATGCTGAATTTCATCTTCATCTTTTTTACGTTGAGTAATATCGCGAATAACCGCTGTAAACGTGGTTTCGTTATTAAACTCTGACTGCCCGAGGAAAATCTCGACAGGGAAAGTGGAATCATCAGCCCGTTTGATAGTCAACTCTCGACTATTTTTTTGTTCATTGATATTCTCTGGTTTATTAAATTCACTAATTATATGCGGGTATTGCGCAGCGACATCACTGGGCATTAATAAAATAATATTTTCACCTAATAACTCTACCTCTCGGTAACCCAACATTAACTCTGTTGCCGTATTGATGCTTTCAATGATACCCATTCTGTTGGTAGTGATAATGGCATCGTGGACGGTATTAAGGATGGTATTAACGCGACGTTGATTCTCGAGTGCATTGTTACGATCAAACTCCGCACTTTTTTGTAAATCAATCAGGTGGTTAGCAAGGGTTAATGCCTGCTCTGTTTTTTGCTCACTTTTAAGTTGTAACTCTTTAATTTCTACTAGTTGTTGCAGCGTGGTGCAGTTCATTTTTGTTAATGATTTTTCACTATGGCGACGTTTATTTTCGTTTTTCTTAAAGATACGAATAGAGCGAATCATCTGCTTAATTTCAAAAATCTGATAATCGGTAAAATTAACCTCTCTATTATATTTTTGACGTGCCAGTAACACCATTGCAGAGGTGACATTTTGCAACGGAATAATGACTTTTTTAAACATGATATAAGCAAAAAAGAGCAGTGAGGCAATGGTCAAAAAGATAATGCCTTTAATGAGATTCGTGATATTACCTTGGATGTGATGGATTTTTTCCCCCACGGAAAAAATTTTACTTTTTAGCTCTATTTCAATATGTTGCTGTAATATTTGTAGGGCATTAGAGGCCTCATCATTGGCGTTCTTTGAGGTGGTCGGGTTCATTTTTTCTTGTTTATTAAGCGGTCTTTTTAGGTTTGTTAACATGCTTTGATAGAAGTGAGTGGTGTTCTTTAAACTGGTTAATGCTTTTTCTTCTTCATTGGAGAGGGGAATTTTGGAAAATTTATCGAGTGTCACTCTAATATTATTAATCTTATTTTGTGACTCAATGGCGTAATAAGTATCAGCTCTTAGTTGTAAGTTTTTAATATGATGAATTAAACCACCATAACCAAGCTGAGCCACTAAATCGGTTAATAAAATAAATTTATCCGCGTGTATTGAATGCTTTTTTCCTTTGTGAACAATTCTATTTCGATTGTACTGATCTAAAATTTCTAGTCCTCGTAGTGCTGGTTTATCGTTGATACGCAGGAATTGGTCCAATTTTTTCTGAGGGACATTTTGCTGATACAGAGAGTGTAACTTATCGGTTTTTTGCTGATACTTCTTCACCACGGCTAAAATGTCGTGTAAAGCATAACGCTCAGCATTAGAAAGTTGGAATGAGAGGTAAAGTTGAATAATTGTTTCAACACTGTGAATATCGGATCTTATGCTATCTAACTGATCAAGATTATTATTTATAATGGCATTTTTAAGCTTGTGGATCATGCCGGAAAAACCCAAAAAAGAACGAATAGAGTTTTCCAAGCGCAATTTTTCTGATTGTTCTACTTGAACTTCATCCCAGAGTGTTTGAATGTTTAGGACATCTGATTTTATTTTAAGCATACTGGCAATTTGAAGGCTGGTCATAACTAAGATCAGTGAGATCAGCATTAAGCTAATAAATTTTAAGGTAATATAATGAGAAATTCTTTTCATAAAAAGCCTTTAACTGCGTATCAAAGTTAGTGTTAGTGTAGTTGCTTGTAAATGAAATAGAGGAAATAAAGATGAATATTGTATTGTTAGATGCATTAACACTGGGAGATAGTGATCTTTCCGTATTTTCTGCCTTAGGTACGTTTACAAATTATGATGTTACGCAACCCAATCAGCTCCTTGAGAGAATTGCAGGTAACGACGTTATTATTACTAATAAAGTGGTTATCGATGAGCAGGTTATTAATGCGAATCCACAGTTAAAACTTATTTGTATTGCCGCAACAGGCACCAATAATGTTGATTTAATCGCCGCTCAAAAAGCGGGTGTTATGGTTAAAAATGTAGCGGGTTACTCCACCGAGAGTGTGGCTCAAGCGACATTAGCGATGTTATTACAGCTTAATCAGCACAGCCGTTATTACGAGCAATATACGCTAGCGAAACAATGGTGTGCCAGCCCAACCTTTACACATATTGATGTTGGTTTTTCAGAATTAAAAGGCAAAAAGTGGGGCATTATTGGTTTTGGTGCAATCGGGCAGCGTGTAGCTGAAATTGCACAGGTATTTGGTTGTGAGCTTTGTTATTACTCTACCTCGGGTAAAAATACTCAGCAAAGCATTGAGCAAGTTGACTTTGATACGCTGTTATCAAGTTGTGACTTTATTACTATTCACGCGCCATTAAATGAGCAAACACAAAACCTCATTAATAAAGACGCACTGTTGAAATTAAAAGATGGCGCAATTATCTTAAACCTTGGTCGCGGTGGCATCATTGATGAAGAGGCAATGGCAGAGGCACTAGATGAGAAAGAGATTTATCATGGCACCGATGTATTAGCGATTGAACCTATGATTGAAAATCATCCTTACCTAAGTATTAAAAATCAAACTCGTTTAGTGATAACGCCACACACCGCATGGGCGAGTCGAGAAGCAAGAGCGACGTTGATTGGGAAGATTGTGGGGAATATAAAATCAGCTTTCAGTGAAGTTAAAACATAGCTGTCAGTAAGGTCAAAAGATAGCTGTCAGTTATTAGCTGTCAGCTATCAGTAAGGTCAAAACCTAGCTTCGAGTATCGAGCTATTAGCTACGAAAACAGGTAACGTTCGTCGCTAATTAACGCGTAGCTCGTGGCTTATTCCCGTCATTCCCGAGTTGTTTTATCGGGAATCCCAGAGGGGAAACATAGCGGTCAGTTGTTAGCTGTCGGCTATCAGTAAGGTCAAAATCTATCCACCGAAGATCGTCATTCCCGAGTTGTTTTATCGGGAATCTCAGAGGAGAAACATAGCGGTCAGTTGTTAGCTGTCGGCTATCAGTAAGGTCAAAATCTATCCACCGAAGATCGTCATTCCCGAGTTGTTCTATCGGGAATCCCAGAGCAGGTTACGGACTATATACATAGGTAACAGTGGTTCGCCTTCGCTCGTTGAAGCGGTGACTCTACTCACTTGGCAGTGGTTTCGCCTCTCGGCGAGTTACTTTCTTTGTGCGAACAAAGAAAGTAACCAAAGAAAATCGCCCGTATCGTTTTCTAATCTTGTCCAATAAATGACTTCTGATCGCACCAGCTCAAACAGTACATCCATGTACTGTCTTGAGCTTACCTAGGCATCCATGCCTACGGTTGCTGAAGTCATTCACCGCCCAAGGAAAACTCAAACGGTGATACGCGCAGCCACAAAGAGTTGTTTATTAGCAAAATTCAAGACTTGACCCGAATGGCACTGCATTAAGCTATAAACGCAATATTTTCAGGACATTAAAGATCAGAGTAAATTTAATGCCTTTGGTAAATCAACCTAAAAACATGAACTTAATGGGTTAACTTGAATTCGATCTCTCCCTGTAAAGCCTATTATCTATAGCTTTTAGGCTTAATGCAGTGCCATTCAGACTTGACCCGGCACTCCACACAACAGCTGCATAAGAGTGTTAGCGTTTAAGTGGGTAAGGTTAGTGTTTCGGTGTTGGAAAACGAGCACACCGTACGATGAGTCGAAATACTTGGAAGCACTAAAAAAAGAGGCTCTCCGTTGTTAAAGTTTGCCATTAATTGCTAATTATTACTGGCTGCCACCTCTGGGCGTGTTGTTAGTTGCGTTTTATGTGAGGACGCAAGTAATCCTCAATCTCCTTCACTGCACTTTGAATTTTTAAACTAAGCTCGTCATCATCCATTGACCAAACATCATCGCGAGCTTTTTCCGTTATATGTTCATAACCTTCAAACTTTCTCCCATCGCTAGCGATATCATCAACAATTTTTTTCATGGATCTATTCATTTGTAAACAACAACGTCTCAACTCAGTACATTTTGTTTTTATTTTGTCACCCCAAATCGCTTCTGCCTCTAGCAGTACAACTTCATAAGTTTGTACTGCTTCTACTACAGGCTTCCAACGATTAGTAAATGCATAACCATGTGCTTCGGCTGATGCTTTAGCATCATATTTCCCTGGTAATGGATTGTAACCATCAGGAAATTCATGTGCTAATGTCATAGGATTTCGTGCATACGACAACTGATCTCGAACTCGGTATGTTTCTTTTAAAAGACTTCGTGCAACTTCAAATTCAGCTTTCCCTTTTAGCTCTCGTTTCCAACTTTTTAACCCCAAAAGCGCAACGCTAGCAGTCGTAATGGCTGCAAAAGCAAGAAAAACATCTTTAATGGCTGTAATGATTTCTGAATCGGTCAAATTTCCTCCATAGCAACTAACTGCATGACTAAGCTGAACTATTCCGTTTATCTTGTGGATATACGGACTTTATCTGCTTATTAAACTTATTGAGAACATCATATCTTAAAACCTAAACCACTTAAATATCGATGCTCTATATTGCTTCGACAAATCTATGTGGCTGCGCGGATCCCGTTTAAGTTTTCCTTGGGAGAGTTATCACTTCAGCAATACCTGACAGGACGTCAGGTGTAGGCTCAAGACTGTACAGGGATGTACTGTTTGAGTCGGTGCGATCAGAAGTGAACATTCGGACAAGATTAGAAAACGTCACGGGCGGCATTTCCTTTGGTTACTTTCCTTTCGCCGTTTAAAGGAAAGTCACTCGCTCAAAAGGCGAAAACTACACAATGTAAGTTAATATTCAGACCGGACGAGCGAAGACGAGCAGGCGGAGGAACTGGCTGCTCGTGGCCTGTGTTTTTTACTGACAGCTGAAAACTGACCGCTGATAGCTATCCACTTCAATGAGATTCCGGCTAAAAAGACTACCGGAATGACGGCGGGGGAACTGGCTGCTCGTGGCCTGTGTTTTTTACTGACAGCTGAAAACTGACCGCTGATAGCTATCCACTTCCATAAGATTCCGGCTAAAAGACTACCGGAATGACGGATGGATTTGATTCGTCGTTTGTAAATAACACCCACAAAAAAGCCCCGCTTTATGTACATAAAGCGGGGCTTTTAATCTGTTACTGACAGCTGAAAACTAACAGCTGAACGCTATTCTATTAACCAGGGAAAAAGATCAATTTAGCTAAGAACAAAATAGCTAAGAACCAAACGCTTGCGCTTAATTCTTTTGATTTACCACTCGCTACTTTAATCGCAGCAAAAGCAATAAAGCCAATCGCAATACCATTTGCGATAGAGAATGTTAATGGCATCATGATAGCAACAATCACTACTGGTGCAGCTTCTGTAATATCATCCCAGTTAATGTCTTTTAGACCACCAACCATTAATACTGCAACATATAACAATGCACCGGCTGTCGCGTAGGCTGGAACCATGCCTGCAAGTGGAGCAAAGAACAGCGCTAGTAAGAATAAAACACCAACAACAACAGCAGTTAAACCAGTACGACCGCCTTCAGCGACACCCGCAACACTTTCGATGTAACTTGTTGTTGTAGAAGTACCTAACATAGAGCCGGCCATTGAAGCACCAGAATCCGCTAATAAAGCGCGGTCTAAGCGTGGTAGGTTACCGTCTTTATCAAGTAGCTTCGCTTTATCTGCTACAGCAATTAATGTGCCTGACGTATCAAACAGATCAACAAACAAGAAAGCAAAAATAACACTGATCATACCTACGTTAAATGCGCCTGCGATATCCATCTGCATGAATGTTGGAGCAATACTTGGTGGCATTGACATGATACCTGCGTATTGAATATCACCGAATAAAAGACCTAAAACAGTGATGCCTAATATAGCCAGCATTACGCCACCTTTAACGCGAAAATGTGCCAATGCAATAATCACGATAAAACCTAAACAAGCCAATGCTGCTGGTAATGCCGTTAAGTCACCTAAGCTCACTAATGTTGCTGGGTTAGCAACAACAATGCCTGCATTTTTAAGTGCGATTAAGCCAAGGAATAAACCAATACCGGCTGCAATACCTTTGCGCATTGGCAATGGAATTGAATTGATAATCCATTCACGGATTTTGAACAAACTTAATAGGGTAAAACAAACACCCGAAATGAATACAGCACCTAAGGCTACTTGCCAGCTGTAACCCATGTGTAAAACAACGGTGTAAGAGAAGAAAGCGTTAAGACCCATACCTGGTGCTAATGCCACTGGGTAGTTTGCGTAAAAACCCATAATGAAACAGCCGATAGCTGCCGCTAAACAGGTCGCTACAAATACAGCGCCTGGGTCCATACCGGTTGCTGATAACATCGATGGGTTAACAAAGATGATATACGCCATGGTTAAGAAGGTAGTGAACCCTGCAATTACCTCAGTTTTTAGCGACGTATTGTGTTCGCTAAGTTTAAATAATTTTTCAAGCATGTTGATAGACCTATTGAGTAGTGAGTATGAATTTCGCGCGATTATAAGGGGTTAAGGTAGTGTGAGCTAGTGATTTAACTCATTTTTAAATCATGAAATTAAACGAGGGGAGATGGCGTCAATTTTATTTATCAATTGTTGGTTGGTTGTTGATGTTTTGTTAGCGGTTTGTTGTGAGGGTTTTATTAAAAAATCTTCATTGGTGATTTTGAGGATGAAGAGCGTATTTGTTGTATTTAAACTAAATAGAACAAATACGCTTTTTGATCATGCGCTAATTTAATTTGCTTAGCTAAGTGGTTTTGCTGCTTTTTTAGCAATCAATAAAGCACGTTTTGGCGCCGGGTGACCTTCAACTGTTTTTGTTGGGTCATTCGGATCTAAATAATCTTCTAAAGATTCATTGGTCATCCACGCGGTACTACGCTGTTCGCCAGTTAAGGTATCGTTAATGTCAGCGATACGTACATCTTCAAAGCCACATTTGGTGACCCATAGTTTTAACGCCTCAGCGCTTGGCAAGAACCAAATATTACGCATTTTAGCGTAGCGATCATCTGGGACTAAAACATCGTTTTTGCCACCTTCAATGACTAAGGTTTCTAATACTAATTCACCACCTTCAACCAATTGATCTTGAAGTTGGGTGATATGGTCCATCGGTGATTTACGATGATATAAAACACCCATTGAAAACACCGTATCAAAGGCTTCTAGTTTTGGTAACTCTTGAATGCCTAAGGGTAATAGATTTACATTTTGGTCTTTGTTAGCAAAATGACGCACCGCTTCAAATTGGCATAAAAACAGATCACTTGGGTCGATACCAACAACAAACTGTGCGCCTTCACCACGCATACGCCACATATGGTAACCACTGCCACAACCCACATCTAAGACATAACGGTATTTGAGCGGGCTGATATGCGGTAAAACCCTGTCCCATTTCCAATCACTGCGCCATTCTGTGTCGATATGCACACCATGAATGTGGAAGGGGCCTTTGCGCCACGGGTGGAATTTTTGTAATAGGTTTTCTAGCTTTTTAGTTTCACCGATTGAAAGCTCATCGGCTTTACCAATCTCTACGCGCTCTTTTAATTCAATATTGTCTGTTTGAATATCGGGGAACTTGTTTAAAACACGAATCCAACTGGCTAGTTTTCCATGTACGTGCTTGTTTTCCCATTCATGTAATTGTGTTGGTAATATACGTAACCAATGGCTTAAACGGTTTTTAGCAATGGTGCTGTAGAAGTTACTGAAGTTGATCATAAATATTGCCTAGTCTTTAATGCTGATAATTGAGCCGAAATTGAAACATTGATACCATAAATTGTTATGCTTAAAACCCGCTTTTTGTAAACGTTGGTAGTGTTGCTCAACGGTATCAGCAATCAACACATTTTCAAGTGATGAACGTTTTTGGCTGATTTCTAATTCGCTATAACCATTGTTACGTTTGAAATCTAAATGCAAATCGATTAATAGCTGATGACTCACTGCATCTTCAAAAACAAACTTTTCAGAGAGTATTAATACGCCACCAGGTAATAAACCTTGGTAGATATTAGTTAATAGTTCTAAACGTTTTTCTGGGGTTAAAAACTGTAAAGTAAAATTAAGCACAACCACGGAGGCATTCTCAATTTTAATATTACAGATGTCATCCTGCAAAACAGTCACCGGTGTATCTGAACGATAAGCATGAATGGTTTCAGAGCAACGTTTTACCATCGCTTCGGAATTATCCACGGCAATAATCTGGCAGCCACTTGTTTCTTTTAATGCACTGCGCATTGATAGCGTTGCAGCCCCTAAGGAACAACCAAGATCATAAAGGTTACTGTTAGCAACGGCTTTACGCTCGGTGATCATGGCAATGGTATGAATCATTTTTTCATAACCTGGCACCGAACGTTTGATCATGTCAGGAAAGACTTGAGCAACCTGTTCATCAAACCTAAAACCGTCTACTTGCTCGAGGGGTTTATTATAAATATTGTCTGTTTGTGCCATTTTCATTCTCACGCTTAAATTTGAAGGCGTATTTTACTCAAATTAACTGCACGGGTCATTTTTTTATTTAGCCATATGACTCAAGGGCATTTTCTTTTATAATGGCGCCATTATTTTATATCGTACAAACAACAGGAATCGATGATGCGCACAATGTATTGTGGTGAAGTGACTGAAAAGAATATTGGTCAAGAGATTGTATTAGTAGGTTGGATCAATAAACAGCGTGATCTTGGTGGCGTAACATTTTTAGATTTACGTGATCGTGAAGGTATTGTGCAAGTATTCTTTGATGCGGATACGCCAGAAGCAACGGCGATTGCAACAACGGTACGTAACGAATTCTGTATTCAGCTTAAAGGCCAAGTACGTGCGCGTCCTGAAGGTCAAACAAATAAAGACATGACAACCGGTGGTATTGAAATCCGTGGTCTTGAGCTTGAAGTGTTAAACCGCTCTGAGCCTTTACCACTTGATAGCAACCAGAAAAACTCTGAAGAACAGCGTTTACGTTACCGTTATTTAGACTTACGTCGTCCTGAAATGGCTGAGCGTATGGTATTTCGTTCTAAAGTAAGTAGCTTTGTTCGTCGTTTCTTAGATGATGAAGGTTTCTTAGATGTTGAAACACCTATCCTGACTAAAGCAACACCTGAAGGTGCACGTGACTACTTAGTACCAAGTCGTACACATAAAGGTCAGTTCTTTGCATTGCCACAATCTCCACAGTTATTTAAACAACTGTTGATGATGTCGGGTATGGATAAATACTACCAAATCGTTAAATGTTTCCGTGATGAAGATTTACGTGCTGACCGTCAGCCTGAATTTACACAAATCGATATCGAAACATCATTCATGACTGGCGAACAGGTAATGGATAAAACGGAAGAGATGATTGTTAAGCTTTTCCAAAAAATGTTAGATGTTGATTTAGGCACTTTCCCTAAAATGACTTATGCAGAAGCAATGCGTCGTTTTGGTAGTGACAAACCTGATTTACGTATCGACTTTGAATTAGTAGATGTTGCTGACTTATTAAAAGAAGTTGAGTTCAACGTATTCTCTGGTCCTGCTAACGATGCAGAAAGCCGCGTATCGGTTATCTGTGTACCAGGTGGCGCTAAACTTTCTCGTAAAAACATTGATGAATACGGTAAATACGTGAACATCTATGGCGCGAAAGGTCTTGCATGGATGAAAGTGAACGAGGCTGCTAAAGGCCTTGAAGGTGTTCAATCACCGATCGCTAAATTCTTAAACGAAGAAATTGTTACTGAAATTCTTAAACGTACTAACGCACAAGATGGCGACATCCTGTTATTTGGTGCTGATAAAGCCAATGTTGTTTCTGAAGCTATCGGCGCACTACGTTTGAAAGTAGCTGAAGACCTGGGTCTTGTGAAAGATGAGTGGAAACCACTTTGGGTAATTGAATTCCCAATGTTTGAACCACTAGAAGGCGGTGCATTAACACCTCTTCATCACCCATTCACAGCGCCTATTAACCTGACTGCTGAAGAATTAGAAGCAAGCCCAGTTGGTGCTATTTCTGATGCTTACGACATGGTCTTAAATGGTTGTGAATTAGGCGGTGGTTCTGTACGTATCCACAAACAAGATATGCAAGCGGCTATTTTCCGTATCTTAAATATCTCTGATGAAGAAGCACAAGACAAGTTTGGTTTCTTATTAGAAGCATTACAGTTTGGCGCTCCACCACATGCAGGTCTTGCATTTGGTCTTGACCGTCTAGTGATGTTGATGACAGGTACAAGTTCGATTCGTGAAGTCATTGCCTTCCCGAAAACGGCTTCTGCTGCATGTCCATTAACTAACGCACCGGGTTTTGCTAATCCAGCTTCACTTGCTGAATTAAATATCGCGGTGGTTAAAGAAGAGAAGAAAGAAGCTAGAACAGAAGGCTAACCTCTTTTTCTTTTAAAACGGTGCCCTGTGCACCGTTTTTTTTTGTCTTTTATTTATTACCGTGTACATTAAATTTTAAAAACACTATATTTAAAAGTATTGTTAAAAGTCTTCTTTAAAGTGTTATTCATGGAGTGAGAAATGTTTGTAGAGATCGAGATCGCCAACCTAAAAGTTGGAATGTATCTCATTGAAATAATTAAACCTAAAGGTAAATTTCAATTACTTAAAAGTGCTTTAGTTAAAAATGAAAAAACAATCACCTTGCTTCAAAATAAAGGCGTTGAATTACTGTTAGTGGATCCTGCTCGCGCCCAGGTAATGACAGAGAAAAACAGTAATGAACCTGATTTATTTCAAGAACAGATTGCGAAAGCAAAATCAGTATTTAATGAATCTAAAAACATTCAAAAAAAGCTATTTTACGATGCAGAAAATGGCTCTCCGTTAGATTTAAGCTCAGTCAATAAGATCACCGATGAATCGATTGATCTTATCTTTGAAAACCCCGATGCACTTGCCTGTGTACTTAATTTACGTAATAAAGATGAATACCTGTTAGAGCATTCTGTTGCGGTTTCAGTATTAATCACCATGTTTTCTTTTTATCTTGAAATAGATAAATCGACGGTAAGAAAGTTAGCGGTTGGTGCATTTTTACATGACGTAGGAAAAATAAAAATTCCTGATTCCATCCTGAATAAACCGGGTAAATTAACCGTGCCAGAGTTTGAAATCATGAAAACCCATGCTTCGCATTCAATTGAAATCATTAAGAATACCCCTGGAATTGACCCAATTAGCTTAGAGGTAGTAGCGTTACATCACGAGCAATTAACTGGCAATGGTTATCCACATGGCGTGAAAGAAATATCTCTTTATGGGCGCATTATTGCAATATGCGATATTTTTGACGCGTTAACCTCAACACGTTGTTATAAAGAAGGTATGTCACAGGTCAAGGCATTTGGAATTTTGCGCAACTTAGCTAAAAGTAATCATTTAGATGTGGCATTAGTTGATAAGTTTATTCGTTGCATGGGGGTTTACCCGGTTGGGGCGATTGTGCAGTTAGACTCTAACCGTTTAGCGATTGTAGAAGCGCAGAACCAAGAAGATCCGATTAACCCTAAAGTCACCACGTTTTATAGTTTAGGGGATAAAGGTTTTGAGGTTGAAAAGAAAATCGATTTAGCAAAAAGTGAAGAGCAAAAAATTGTTAAATGTGTGCGCGCCGATGATTTTGATTTAGATATGAATCAAATCATCGAATACCTCGCACACCAGGGATAGCTTAGAGGGCTTAGCTTAAATGGGGTAGCTTAGGCGGGTTAGCTTATACGAGTAAGCTTCCCGCTTTTTTTATCCATTGCGCACAGTTCTGAGCTACTCAAATCATAACGCCAGCCATGTAATTTCAACGTACCTGCTTCAACACGTTCTTTTACCCAAGGGAAGGTCATTAAGTTCTGCAGTGATTGTTGTATGCCTTTTCGCTCACAGCAGTTATAGCGACTGATTTTAGTGGTGAGTGACTCATCTTCTAAGATGTCATTACGAACACCTTCAAGCTGTTGCATCCATTTACCAATAAACGTATCTGGCGCTTCAGTAGCAGGCGTATCCATCAATGCTTTAATGCCACCACATTGCGTATGGCCTAAAACAATAATACTTTCCACTTCAAGACCTGTTACTGCAAACTCTAATGCAGCACTGGTACCATGTAAGCTGTCGTTATCTTCTTTTGGTGGTACGAGATTTGCTACGTTACGAATAACAAATAGGTCGCCTGGTTCACAATCAAGAATAACACCGGGATCAACACGAGAATCAGAACAGCTAATAATTGCGATTTTAGGGAATTGGCCTTCTTTAGCTAGTTTCGATAATTGGTCTTTATTTTGTTCGTAATAGCCTTCGCGAAAGCGCTGGTATCCCGCGATTAACTTATCAGTTGCAGACATCAGTTTCCCCTTGTATTAATTAATGGCTCCATCATAGTGCATTTGTAGTATTAATAATAATTAAACTATATTATCAAAGCCATTAAAAAAACTTATACCTAAATGGAGCGAGGCAATGCGTACAACATTACATCAGTTAAAAGTGTTTAAGCAGGTCGCACTCTTGTTGAACTTCACTAAAGCGGGAGAGGTATTGGGCTTAACGCAACCCGCGGTGAGTATTCAAGTTAAGCAATTGGAGACAAACCTTGGCATTGCTCTTTTTGAAAAAATAGGTAAAACCCTTTATTTAACCCCCGCAGGTAAAGAGTTACGCTTATTTAGTGATGATATTTTTAATCGTTTTGAAAATATGGACATGTCACTGAGCGCATTAAAAGGTGAATTACAGGGCGACTTTTATCTCTCGGCTGTCAGTAGCGCCAAATACTTCACCCCACATTTGTTAGGGGCTTTTCATAAAAAATATCCCAAGGTAAACCTACATTTAGATATTGTTAATCGTGAAAATATCATTCAGCGTTTGCAGGAAAATAAAGATGATCTGGTTATTATGGGGCTATTACCTGAAATGATGCCGCTGGCGCGTTATCCCTTTGTTGATAACCCGATTATCTTAATTTCTAGTCCCGATCATCCATTAGCCAAGCAAAAAAACATTCCTTTAACTGCGCTTTCTGAATATGCCTTTCTGCATCGAGAAAAAGGATCCGGTACACGTAAAGCCTTAGAAGAATTTTTAGATGAAAAGTCGATTAACCTACAAGCAACAATGATGCTGGGTAATAGTGAAACTATTAAACAGGGCGTGATGGCTGATTTAGGTATTTCTGCAGTGTCTCGGCATAGTGTGTCGCTAGAACTTGCTACGAATACCTTGGTTGAGTTAGATGTAAAAGGCTTTCCACTAGTGAGAAGTTGGTATGTGGTACACCATGAGAGCAAGCACCTTTCGCCTATCGCAAAAGCCTTTATAGAGTTTGTATTATCGGAACAAGAAAACGTGCCCGCGTTATGTAACCGTTTTCTTGAACATCATTTTGATGAGTTTTCGGGCAATAATAAGTAATACAGTTTTTAACTTAACTTAACTTAACTTAACTTAAATTAATTGAGCTGCAACTGTGGATTGTGTACAAGTGGCTCTATTGTTTTTCCATTCAATCCTTTGATATCGCGATATAAAATAGGCGCGATGATCACTGTTAATAAAACATTAGAAAGCGGCACCGATAACCATACCCCATTAATGCCTAACCAATTCGGTAAAAAATAGAGAAATGGCAACTGCACCAACATATTTGAAGCAGAAATCATGATCGCTTTTGTACTGTTATTTATCGCGACATAAAACATAGCCACAACAAAAAGAAACCCATCTAACGCTAATGCAAACAGATGTAAGCGTAAGCCATTTTCAGTGATCGCTTGCAGGGCGAGATCTTCCTGAATAAAAAGTTGAATCACTTGTTCTGGCCATAAAAAGATACCTATCGCGGTAGCAAAACCACTGTAAAGTGTGATTTTTAACGTAAAGCTTAATGTCAGCTTTATCTGTGGGATCTGTTTTGCGCCAAAATAATAACTAATAGGCGGTTGCATACCACTGGCTAAGCCCTCTGCAAAAAAATAATATAAGGCCGCGATATAACCAATAATGGCAAAAGCGGCGACATGTAGCTCGTTACCGTATTGCATTAATAAATGGTTATGTACGGCCATAATAAAACTAAAATACAAGAATATGATCAAGCTGGACGTGCCTAAGGTTATAGACTGCTTAGCGAGATTAATATCGAATTTGAAATTGCTTAGATTAAGTTTTATTTGCGCCTGTGCTGAAAAGAAATACACAAGCGATCCCATCATCACCATGGCTTGTGAAATAAGCGTGGCAATAGCGGCTCCCTGCAAACCCCAATCAAAATGGGCAATAAAAATATAATCTAAAATAATGTTCAGCAGGGCACCGAATACCATCAATAAGGTGGCTACATTAGGGCTGCTATCGTTACGCACTAACATAGGTAATGCGCTAGCTGCGATCGTTAAAATAGCACCATAACTAAACCAGTGAATATATTGTTCTGCTAAAACAAAAACGTCACCCGATGCACCTTGAGCGATTAATAAAGGCTGGGCCAAAAAGAGTAAAAAAGCACTGGCGAATAAGGAAAATAAAAGCAGTAGGTAGAATGCACTGCTTAAGGTTTTTTGTGCTTGCTCACTTTTACCTTCACCACGGAAAATAGATAATAAACTGCCCGCACCTAAGCCAATCATTAGGCCCAATCCCATTAATAAACCTAACAGTGGAAAAGAGACATTAATCGCAGCTAACCCTTGATAACCAATGTAATGTCCAACAAACATACCATCGACAATTTGATATAAGCCATTGACCATCATAGCCACAACCGAAGGTATCGCATAACGCCAAAAAGTACGTTTTACTGAATGTAATGAAGTATTGTTAAGTGTATGCATAAAGCCACCTTGAGTAAGTTATCAGCGTATTATGCTAGTTTTTAAGATTGAACAAAGTTAGTATCCATCCGTTATTCGGATACTTTTGTGAGGTTGTTATGAATTGGACTATTGAACAATTAAAGACGTTTGTGACTGCTGTTAAATGTGGATCGTTTTCAGCGGGGGCGCGTCATTTAGGTAAAGCGCAATCACGTGTTAGCACTGCAATTAGTAATTTAGAGACTGATTTTGGCTTTGAGTTATTTGATCGTAGTCAGCGTTTACCGCGATTAACTGAGCGTGGCGAAGAGTTATACATTGAAGCGCTAGCGGTATTAGAGCAATGTCAGCGCTTGAATTCGCGTGCGTTGACCGTGTCAGCAGGACAAGAATTATCTTTGGTGGTGGCGATTGATGAAGCCGTGCCTATTAATGCTTTTGAAGAGTTTTTTGTCAGTCTTGCACAGCAGTTTCCGTTATTTAAATTAACTCTCATCCATGGCTCGCAACAGGATATTGCCAACTGGGTTGAGCAAGGCAAAGCTGACTTTGGTATTTTATTTTATTACTTGCAAGACTTACCGGAGATATTGGAATTTAAATCGCTAAGCGAATTCCATCAGACCTTAGTGGTTTCCCATAGCCACCCCTTGGCTTGCATTAATAAACCGACCGTGACGCAATTAAACCAATATCGTCAGTTAGTGATTTGTGACCGACTAGGCACTAGTCGTGAAAAACCGATCTCTTCTAATCACTGGCATCTTGATAGCTATTTCTATATTGCAGGTTTAGTAATGCGCAATGTTGGCTGGGCGATGATCTCTGAACATGTTGCTCGCTCAGATTGGTATGAAGGTCAGTTAAAGGAATTATCTACCGAGAATATTGCCGCTACTTTGCTGGTGGAAATGGAAATGGGCATGGTAAAACGCCGAGACAAAGGAGTGGGCCCGATTATGGAGTGGATCAGCGATCAATTAGTTGATCTATTTAAGGAATCGAGGAAAGTGTAAAATTCGCTAATATATAATCAATAAAAACACGTACCTTAGCGGGCTGTTGCGCTTTTGAAGCATAATAAAGCATGATAGCGGGTGTTTCACTTTGGTACTGTTCAAGTAAACTTATTAGCTCTCCTGTGGCGAGATAGTTTAAAACTAAACTACGGCTTATCATGGTAAACCCTAACCCCTGCAATGCCAATTGAGCACAAATTTCGATATTAGTAACAGAGATATTTGCTGCACATTTTATGGAAAAATTATCGCCATTTTCATCGATAAATGGCCAGGCGATATGACGTTCAGTATTTGGATTACGGTAGTTAATACAAGTAGCATTTTTTAACTGTGCGGGATGAGTTGGTGTACCGTTTTCTTTTATAAACAGCGGACTGGCGACAACAACTAAATCCAGCGGGCACAATTGTCGTGCAATAATGCCACTGTCTTGTTGATCAATATTGCCAATCGCGATATCAATACTGTCATCAACTAGATTCACTAGCTTATCTTCAAAGCGTAAATCGAGATTAATCTGTGGGTATTGTGTTTTAAATCCTTTTAGCAAAGGTAATAAATGCAAGCGTCCAAATTCGTAGGGCATGCTTACTTTTAGCGTGCCAGTCGCAACTTGCTGTAAGTTATGAGTATTAACTAAGATCGCGTTTAATTGATTAACCAAAGGCTCGACTTGTTGGTAAAAATGTTGGCCATCATTAGTTAAAGACAAGGCATGGGTTGTGCGGTGAAATAGGCGTAATCCTAGTTCTGTTTCTAATGCTTTAATGTTTTTACTAACGGCTGCTGGTGTAATACCCATTTCTCGCGCTGTTTGTGAGAAGTTAAGTGTTTCACTCGCTTGAATAAAGGTAGGTAAAAAACGTGCTAATGCGACCATTAAATTTCCTTTTTAAAATAGCTTCCATGTTTTATTTTATCAACGCTTGTAACGTTTAGTTAATACAGTTTATCCCATTTTGATACTACAAGTTACCACTAAACTCTTTACACTAACCTCTCCTACACTGAACTATCAACACTGAACGCATGAGAATAGGGGAGAAGATAAAGATGAAAGAGATTAAATGGGCCATTATTGGTGCGGGTAATATTGCTAAGCAGTTTGTTACAGAGCTGAATAAACAGCCACAGAGTAGCGTCGTTGCTATTGCATCACGACATATTGATTCTGCAAAATCCTTTGCACAACAATTCAATATCAATACCGTTTACGAGACTGATTCTGCGCTTGTCGAACAGTGCGATGCTGACATTGTCTATATTGCTTCTCCCCATCAATTGCATTTTTCACAGGCACTTGCTTGCTTAAATGCAGGTAAAGCCGTGTTGTGTGAAAAGCCGATGACCTTAAATGCGCAGCAATCAACACAGTTAATTCAACTTGCGCAGCAAAAGCAGTTATTTTTAATGGAAGCGATGATCACACCTTTGTTACCGGCTATACAAGCCGTGCAAACCTTAATAGCAAAAGGCGATCTTGGCAAAATTAAACGCATCCAGGCGGGCATGGGATTTCAAGCTGAAGCTGATTTATCTAGTCGAGTATTTAACCCTGATCTTGCTGGTGGAGCGTTGTTAGATGTTGGGATTTATCCGTTGGTTTTAGCGCAGTTATTGTTAAAAACGTCTCCTTGTTCTGTGTCTAGCGAAGTCGAAAAAGCAGTGACAGGTGTTGATCAGCAATCAATCGTCAACCTTAAATATACTGTTGAAAATGATGATAAACAGCGCTCTGAATATGAAACAAGCACGTTAGTACAATGTCAAAGCTCTGTGGTGAGTTTTTTACCCTGTCATGCTGTTATTTATGGCACTAAGTTGATTGCAGAGTTGCCTGACTTTAGTTGGTCTGGGCAGAAAATAATCTTAAAAAATCATCAGGGAGGGGTGGTTGAAGAAATAAATTATGCGCCTAATGAAAATGCCTATTTTATCGAAGCTGCCCATGTGAATCAGTGTTTACAGCAAGGGTTAATTGAAAGCCCGCTTGTATCACATCAACAAACAGTAGCCGTGCTTGAGATAATGGATACGTTACGTGCACAGTGGTCTCTGAAGTATCCCAACGAATAAGTGCAAATAGGCAACTTACTAGCAAGGAACGTTTTTTGCAAAAATTATCCATCAAACAGAGCATCGTTATTAATGCCCCCGCGCATGCTATTTATCAAGCACTCACTCGCAGTGAACAAATTCCACTCTATTTCCCGATTAAGCTGGTCATATCAAAATGGCGTGTAGGAGAAAGCGTTGAATATAAGGGGGAAATAAATGGGCTGCCGTTTACAGATTATGGAGTCATAGAGAAACTAGTGCCTAATGTGTGTTACCAATATCGCTATTGGAGTGATAATCATGGCACCCAGCAGTGCGCTGAAAGTTATGTCACGATTTGTTATCAACTGCAGGTGGTGAATCATCAAGTAACACGTTTATTGATGACACAAGATAATCTTGTTTCTGAAGAGATGTTAACAGTGATGGATGAAATCGTTTGGCCACAGCTGTTAACGGCACTAAAAAATCATGTACAAGCTAATTACCTGAAATCACAAATAACGGTCGCGCTATAGGGCGACAAGAAGTACAGTGTAACGCTGGTTTTTCGATAATCTTTTAGGTGCATTGTGAGTATTATTCTTGGTATTGACCCCGGGTCCCGGATCACCGGTTACGGCGTCATAGAACAAAAGGGCAGTAAATGTTTTTATATTGCCAGTGGCTGTATTCGCACCAAAGGTGATACGTTAGCACCTAAGTTAAATATGATTTTTAACGGGGTCAGCGAAATCATTAAACAATATCAACCCACTGAGTTTGGTATTGAACAAGTCTTTATGGCTAAAAACCCAGATTCAGCACTGAAACTTGGGCAAGCACGTGGCGCTGCCATAGTCGCTGCTACACAAGCAGACCTTTACGTGTGTGAATATTCTGCAAGGCAAATAAAACAAGCCGTCGTTGGAACGGGTGCTGCCACAAAAGAACAAGTACAGCTGATGGTGATGCAAATATTAAAACTGTCTGGTAAGCCACAAGCGGATGCCGCCGATGGACTTGCCGTCGCTATTTGTCATGCACATACTGCTCAGTCGCTGGTGGCGATGGCAGGTAAAGTGAAAAAAACAGTCCGTGGACGATTACGTTAATAACCACCTTTTAGTCTTTCATTATTATTATTGTATTTGTTCTCTGACCCTTTTATTCACCGCTAGGAAACCTAACTAATGAAGCAACTTTCTGACCTGCACTTAGGTGTTTTTTACGCGCTTGGCGCCTATTTGATGTGGGGATTTGCTCCCATCTACTTCAAATATTTAGAGTTTGTGCCGGTGAAAGAGATTCTCGCGCATCGTGTTATCTGGTCTGTATTTGTGACCGGGATTATTATCAGTGTGTTATCTGCTTGGCCTAGTGTGTGGAAAATCTGCAAAACCCCAAAAAAATTATTGTTACTGCTAGTAACCACGTTATTAATTAGTTGTAATTGGATGGTCTTTATTTGGGCGATTAATAATGAGCGCATGTTAGAGGCGAGCTTAGGTTATTTTATCAATCCAATTATTAACGTGTTATTAGGCCTGATTTTTTTAAATGAATCGCTGAGTCGAATTAAATGGTTCGCCGTAGGGCTTGCCTTTATAGGTGTGCTAGTACAAATATTGGTGTTAGGCGCTTTACCTTGGGTTTCATTAGTTTTGCCGATTAGTTTTGCTTTTTATGCGTTATTACGTAAAAAAATAAAGGTAGAAGCCTTACCCGGGCTGTTCATCGAAACCTTACTGGCTATGCCTATTGCACTTTATTATCTCTTTGCAATTGCCGACAGTGAATATGCAAATATGTTGGATAACAGTTTGTCATTAAACTTTTGGTTAATGTTTGCAGGTGTGGCAACAGCGTTACCACTTATCTTTTTTGGCCAAGCTGCATTACGTTTGAAACTATCAACTTTGGGTTTCTTTCAATATTTAGCGCCTTCATTACTGTTTGTATTTGCGGTGGTTTTTTATGGTGAGCCGTTAAGTTTAGATAAAACCATTACTTTTATGTTCATCTGGTCAGGCATCGTACTGTTTGCTTTTGAGAAGCAGATCCAACAAAAACTTAAATAATACTGGATATATACTCAGTCGTTTTTTATACTTCTAGGGTAACTACTCAGGCTGTCGCTATTAATACTGACTTCTACGTTGGAAAATACTCATTTGCAGGAGCAAACTGCGCTTTTCCGCCTTGAACTAAGCATTAATAGCTTAATCCTGAGCATTTACGGTTTATTATTCACATTAAATGATCACTAGGATAAAAAGATGATTGGAAGATTGCGCGGTATTTTATTAGAAAAACAGCCTCCAGAAGTATTGTTAGATGTGTCTGGCGTGGGTTACGAAATCCAGTTACCAATGAGCTCTTTTTATCCATTACCTGAAATCGGCGAAGAAGCGATTATCTACACCCATTTTGTGGTGCGTGAAGATGCACAGCTATTATATGGTTTTGCTGATAAACACGAACGTGCAATGTTCCGTGAGTTAATTAAAGTGAACGGTGTAGGCCCTAAATTAGCATTAGCTATTTTATCTGGCATGTCTGCAAACCAGTTTGTGCAATGTATTCATAACGATGCCGTGGGCAGTTTAGTTAAATTACCGGGTGTTGGTAAAAAAACCGCAGAGCGTTTAGTGGTTGAAATGAAAGATAGACTGAAAAACTGGGTGGGTGCAGATTTATTGACGCCTGAGTCAGATAAAATGGCCTTCGAAAATGGATTAAGTAATTCAGTGATTAGCGGTAATGCACAAGATGAAGCGATCAGTGCATTAGTGGCCCTCGGTTATAAACCAGCAAGTGCAGAAAAATCGATTAAACAGGTTTACCAAGCGGGTATGGATTGTGAAGCATTAATCCGAAGCTCACTGAAAAGCATGTTATAAACAGCATTAACGTATTAAACCGTTTCTAATTAGGTAACAAAATGATTGAAGAAGATCGCCTTATATCAGGTAGTCAAAAAACAGATGATAGCTTTGTTGACCGCGCGATTAGGCCTAAATTATTGGCTGATTATGAAGGGCAACCACAAGTTAATAAACAGATGGAGATCTTCATTGAGGCGGCAAGGCAGCGTAATGAAGCGTTAGATCATTTACTTATATTTGGCCCGCCTGGGCTGGGTAAAACGACGTTATCACACATCGTTGCGAATGAATTAGACGTTAATATTAAAACTACTTCTGGGCCTATTTTAGAAAAAGCGGGTGACCTTGCTGCTTTATTAACTAATCTCGAAGAAAATGATGTGCTTTTTATCGATGAAATCCATCGCTTAAGCCCAATTGTTGAAGAGATTCTTTATCCGGCAATGGAAGATTATCAGTTAGATATCATGATTGGCGAAGGCCCTGCAGCACGCTCTATTAAATTAGATTTACCGCCTTTTACGCTGATTGGTGCAACCACACGTGCCGGCTCATTAACGTCTCCTCTGCGAGATCGTTTTGGTATTGTGCAACGTCTTGAGTTTTACGAATTAAAGCCTTTGACTAAAATTGTATTACGTAGCAGTAAACATTTTAACCTTGATTTAGATGAATCGGGTGCCATTGAAGTCGCTAAACGTTCGCGTGGAACACCGCGTATTGCTAATCGTTTATTACGCCGTGTGCGTGATTATGCGCAAGTAAAAAAAGCAGATGTGATTGATGCTAACGTGGCTAAACAAGCACTTGATATGCTCGAAGTCGATAATCAAGGCTTTGATTATATGGACAGAAAATTGTTGATGGCGATTTTAGATACTTTCCAAGGTGGCCCTGTGGGCTTAGACAATTTAGCTGCTGCGATTGGTGAAGAGAAAGAAACCATTGAAGATGTATTAGAGCCTTATCTTATTCAACAGGGTTTTTTACAGCGCACCCCACGCGGTAGAATCGCAACTGATAGAACCTACCTGCATTTTGGTTTTGATAAGCCTGATAAACCTGATAAACCTGATTAACTAGCGTTAATGAGATTAGCTGACAATAGGGCGATTTGTGCTTCTATTGTTTGCTCGGTCTTTTTCACTGCCTATGTTAGCGATCAATCTTTAGTATTAATTTAGGGTTTAATAAGTAGCGGTTAAGTTGCTTATTATGGAATTTAGAATAATGACGGAAGTTGATATCCGCCCAATTTTTTTTATTAAGCTGCTCTAATAACGCTTTAACGTTACTCTGTGTGATCACCATAAACTGAGATTGATATTGATATTGAGATAGAGATTGATTTAAGTGGCTATCAGAAAAAGTAAAACCTTTGAAATAATCATAAAGAATAATGGTCGCCCAGCCAGCATCCATAAAATGCCCACCAACAGAAGTACTGATAATGTCTTTTTCTAGCGCATCTAAGCCCTGTGTTGTCCAATCTATGCCACCGGTTAAATAGTCTTTTCCCTGTTGTAAGCCTTGCTCTTCGAGCGCCAGATATACGCCAATTGCCATTAAATCACTGGCTGCCCAAAAAACCTTCGCTTGGGGATAGCGTTGATTGAGTCGTTTGGTTTGATAAATCGCTTTTTCTTGCTCCCACTCTGCATAGACAACTTGTACTATTTTACTGCCTTCTTCCTCCTGAACCGCTGCCTGTAAGCCGGCTAAACGCTGAGTAGAAGGGCCGTTACCGATTGACCCATTAATGGCGACTACTTCAATGATACCTTGCTCATTGGTTAAACTTTTTAGCTTAGCTTGCTTAATTAGTGATTTAGCAAGTAAGTAACCCGCCTGGTAATCATCGGGCATTAAGCTTGCTAACCAATATTTAAAATGTTGCTGTGGATCGCTGATATTTGGGCTTTGTTCTGTGCCAATATCAGCATTAAATAATAATGTCGGTAACTGTAAGGCTTCTGCTTTAGCGATGAATTGTGCTGCAACCGCTTCTGTATTACTAAAGATAACCGCATCAACGCCAAGATCGGCTGCTTTTTGTAGGTTAATGAGCATATGTTTTTTAGAACTTTTACCATGAAAAACAGTGAGCTTAAAACCGAGGTCTTTGGCTACTGCAAAAGCAAAGTCTTCATTTAGGGACCAAAATGCATCGCCGGCTTCACCTGGTGTTAATAGTGCAAAATGTAAAGCAGGGGCTTCGCTGGCAACGCTGAGGTTAATATTAAAGGCGATAAAAATAATCAGAATGAAATTTTTCATAACAACAGACCCTTAGCATTTATGAATAAGACTAATTATAGATGAGGAATAAATTGATGGATTATAAGGTATCAATGCATAGCACTAAGTAACTGAATATTAAGTGGAATGCATTGAAAATAGTTAATTAAAGTTGTTATAGATATGAACAAATTCACAAAACACACTGAAAATATCTGTTGATCTAAATCAATTTGCTCCGTATAAAGTAGTCCTTATGTATTGTAAGTGATTGATGTTAAAGGAGTGTTAAAGTTTATTTGTTAAATTGCGAATGTTTAACATTTGTTTAACATTTATTGTCGTGATACTGCCTTAGACTAAGGCACGTTTGATTACATAAAAATAAAGTGGCGTAATGCGCAAGGGAAGTTTTTTGCTTTCGAGTGATTCCCTAGCGGTTTCGCCATTCTTAGTAATCAAAGATTCAACATAATAATTCTTAGGAGAAAAAAATGGACGATCTAGTTGATCTGTCACGATTCCAGTTTGCCATGACAGCGATGTACCACTTTTTGTTTGTACCATTAACACTCGGCCTTGCTTGGATTTTACTTATTATGGAATCACTGTATGTGATGACCAAAAAAGAAGTCTACAAGGACATGACTAAATTCTGGGGAAAACTCTTTGCAATTAACTTTGCGTTAGGGGTAACCACGGGGTTAACCATGGAATTCCAATTTGGCACTAACTGGGCTTATTACTCACATTACGTGGGTGATGTATTTGGTGCGCCTTTAGCGATTGAAGGCATGATGGCTTTCTTTTTAGAGTCTACCTTTGTGGGTTTATTCTTCTTCGGTTGGGATAGATTAAGTAAATTACAGCATTTAGCGGCGACCTTCTTAGTGGCACTCGGTTCGAGTATGTCTGCATTGTGGATTTTAGTGGCTAATGCGTGGATGCAAAATCCGGTTGGCGCTGAATTTAACTATGAAACGATGCGTATGGAAATGACCAGCTTTGCAGAAGTGGTATTTAACCCTGTTGCACAGGTGAAATTTGTTCATACGGTTGCATCGGGTTATGTGGCTGGTGCGATGTTTGTTTTAGCCATTAGCTCTTATTATCTGCTTAAAGGCCGAGATATGGCGTTTGCTAAGCGCTCTTTTGCGATTGCAGCCGCCTTTGGTACAGCGGGTATCTTATGTACTATTTTACTTGGTGATGAAAGTGGCTATGAAGTAGGTGACGTGCAAAAAGCCAAATTAGCAGCCATTGAATCTGAATGGGAAACACACCCTGCGCCGGCTGCCTTTACGATGATTGGTATTCCTAATCAAGAAGAGCAACGTACTGATTATGCTGTTCGCATTCCTTATGCACTGGGTATTATTGCGACACGTTCATTAGACAAAGAAGTGAAAGGTCTAAAAGAATTAATGGATGTGCATGAAGTGCGCATTCGTAGTGGCATGATAGCCTATGGTTTACTGGAAAAACTGCGTGCGGGTGATGAAACACCTGAGAATATAAAAGCCTTTGAAGAGATCAAAGTTGACCTGGGTTACGGTTTATTAGTGAAAAGGTATGCGCCTGATGTGATTGACGCGACCGAACAACAGATTCAAATGGCCGTTGATGACAGTATTCCACGTGTCGCGCCGATGTTCTGGTCATTTAGAATCATGGTGGGATCGGGTATCGCGATGTTGTTTATTTTCTTATTCGCATTTTATCAGTCGGCGTGTAATAAAATTGGCAGTAATAAAACCTTCTTGAAAATCTGCTTATATAGTTTGCCATTGCCGTGGATAGCCATAGAAGCTGGGTGGTTTGTTGCAGAATATGGTCGTCAGCCATGGGCAATTGCAGAGATATTACCTACGCATATGGGCATCTCTTCAGTCTCTGTTGAGCAGGTATGGTTTAGTATTATTTCCATTGCGTCTTTTTACACTGTGTTACTAGTGATTGAATTGTTCCTGATGTTTAAATTTGCACGTTTAGGTCCAAGTAGTTTAAAAACGGGTAAATACCATTTTGAACAACTTGAAAATCAAATTGAGCCACAGCTTGAAGTGAAACAGGAGAGCAAATAATGTTTGATTACGAAACGTTAAAGTTAATTTGGTGGGTCTTGATCAGTGTCTTGCTGATTGGTTTTGTCATTACAGACGGCTTTGATATGGGGGTTGGCACATTAATCCCTATTATTGGTAAAAGCGATGATGAACGCCGTATGATGATTAATAGTATTGCGCCACATTGGGAAGGTAATCAGGTTTGGTTAGTATTAGCCGCTGGTGCTATTTTTGCTGCTTGGCCTGCTGTCTATGCAACTGCATTTTCGGGTTTTTATGTGGCAATGATGTTAACCCTATTTGCACTTTTCTTCCGTCCTGTTGGTTTTGATTATCGCAGTAAAATAGAAGATCCTCGTTGGAGAACGAGCTGGGATTGGGCTATTTTTACCGGTAGCACTGTACCACCGATTATCTTTGGTGTCGCTTTTGGTAATATTTTACAAGGTGTGCCATTTGTTCTAGATGAGTTTTTACGTGCAAATTATCAAGGTGGTTTCTTGGATTTATTGAATCCATTTTCACTATTGGTCGGTGTGTTTAGCTTGTGTTTATTTGTATTGCAAGGCTCTACTTGGTTACAAATGAAAACAGAAGGTGAAGTACGTGCTCGTGCTCGATTAGTGACAATGATTGTTGCACCTATTGCAGTACTTTTATTTGCAGTAGCGGGTCTATGGCTTGCGAGTGGTATTGATGGTTATGTTATTACCTCTGCTATTGACGTAGCGGGACCTTCTAATCCATTACTCAAAACGGTAGAGATACAACCGGGTGCATGGCTCGCTAACTATGAGTTATATCCACTGACTATGTTGGCACCGATTGTTGGATTGTTATTTCCATTGCTAGCACTATTGGCGAGTATATTTAATCGCAGTGCCTTTGCATTTATATCAAGCAGTATTGCGCAGTTTGGTGTATTGCTAACTTGTGGTATTAGTATGTTTCCATTCATCTTGCCATCAAGCCTTGATCCAAGCCATAGCTTCACGGTATGGGATGCGACTTCGAGTGAAGTGACACTTAATATTATGACGATAACCGCGATGATCTTCTTACCGTTGATTTTACTTTATACAAGTTGGGCATACTTCAAGATGTTTGGTCGAATCGGAAAGTCATTCTTAGATAAATATAGACATTCAGCATATTAATTAAGGATTATATTATGTGGTATTTTGCGTGGATTTTAGGCATTTTATTAGCCTGTTCATTAGGCATTATTAACGGCCTATGGTTAGAGCAAGTAGAAACAAATGAGAAAGAAGAGTTAGAGAAAGAAGCACTAAAAAAAGTGCAACAAGCTGAGACTTAACGCTTTGTAGTGCTTTAAGATAAAAAGGGATTAGTTGCTAAGCAACTAATCCCTTTTTTGTTTCTCTAACCTGATAAACGATAAACGCTAGACTTTAAGTGCTCATCATAGGTTCATGTTTATGATGAGACAATCGCGTCTATATTAGGTTATTTGGGTGCTCTATTATTGATGCTAGATTTGAAGATTAACCCTTGCTCAGTCGTATCAATGCTCATTGTCATACGTGCATCATATTCAGTTAAGAACATCATCTCTTCTGGGATTTCTTCTCCGGCAAGCTCTGTCGCAGTAATAATTGGCGTTACTATCTTCTTAAAGTCAAATCCGAAACTGTATAGACCATTTTTAGTAAGCGCTTCAGTTGATAGTTTAGCTGCTGCTTTCTCACCTTTTTCGCCATTATAGATAACTAAATGTTTACCTTTAATCGCTAACTTTGGTGAAATATTCAATTCACTTGGAATAGGCACAATTGTATTAAGATCAATGGCGTCCCCATCGGTCGTTAATTGTGTCTGTTGAAGCTCAGGTAGGAACATTTTAACAGAGTTAAATAACTGCTCTGGTTGCTCTGCTGAAATAGTAAACAGTGCATCTAAGCTATCTAGTTTAGGTGATTTATCAATCGTTGAGATAGTGTAATCAAGTAACCCAAGGCTGACGCCTTTAAGACCATTTGCCATGCTAGCGCTCATGCCAACCATACCGATAGAATCGCCTGATTGCTTGATTGTTGCTTGTATTTCAGCAAGTGGCTGACACGTATAGTTAGGCGTTTGTAAGTCGCTCCAAATACTATTGAGTGTATTACCAATTTGGTTAACATCTAAGCCTAAGCCAGTAGCAAAAACATTGTTTTCGATATCATCAACATAACTTGGTATAAAGCCACGTATCGCTGACAGCGCACCTAGAATTGCTTTGTTTTTACTTTCGATAATCATAGTGCCTGAAATGCTCGATGCTTCAGGTGAGATATCAAGTTGAGTATAACCGGCAACAGTACGAGGCCAGTTTTGGGCAATGTCGCTTAACTCGGTAGCACATTGCTCATTACGAATTTGTGCAAGGCCTGAATCATTGCCCGATTTAGCTTCAAGGGCAGTAATTTGTTTCGCAAGCTGATTGCCATCGGTGGTTGTTAAGCCTTTAATCAGTTCAATATGGTTGATAAAAGCAAGGCTCGCTTTTGTGAAGTTATATTGCTTGATGGTTTCATCGATAATCGCTGCATCTGCTAGTGATTTTTCTGCTTTATCTAAACCTAAGGCCATACCTAATAAAGCATCATCACTATAGCTACTGTTAAAAGTAATGGTTAATAAGCCATTATCAATCGCAACAATAAGTTCTGCATTAACGGCATCACTCTCATCAGAGATAGGGTAACTACGGTAGGTAAGTTCTTTTAGAGTGCCTGCTTTATGCGGGAAATTATTTTCAAGTTCTGCTTTATCCAGTAAATCCCAAATCGCTTTTTCGTTCGCCACTTCAATTTTAAACACGGGTAATAAACCTAATGTGTAAAAATAAGCGCGTACTTCATCAGACAAACCAAAGGTTTTCACCATCAGGTCTGCGTCGGATAAGCTTGATTGGTAGATTTTCATTAAACTTAATACAAAATTAGCACCCGGATGAGCGGGGTCAAATAAATCATCAATGCTTTGCTGATCGCTAGGGTCAACCATTTTAGGGGCTGAAGCGATGTAATCTCTTAAAGGAAAAGGTTCAAGCTGAGCTGCAAAAATAGGCGTATCGGCAGGAACGTAATCAAGTACGTTGTAGCCGTTGGTCGCGTTATTTTGATTGTAGACGTATGCACCAGCGCCGACTGCAGCGGCTACACTAATCATTATTATTTTGTTCAAGTGATGTACTCCATTGGATTGTATTAATTTCATGACATAATCACATATTACTTAAAATTTGATAGTAAGCCATTTAAAAATATCAGTTTTAGATGGTTTTTTTAAGATGTCTTTTGGTAGCGTAAATCCTGCAAGTTGAAACCTAATGGAATATCACTTTTTAAGGTCACCAATGTTTTTGCAAGTCGTGCTTCTTGTTCATTATTTTTAACTTTACTTAGGCGTTTATCTTTTTCATTAATCGGGCTATCAAAGATACCTTGCAACGTGTTGTAATCGTGTAAGAGTGCTAATGCCCCTTTTTCTCCGACCCCATCAACGCCTTTAATCGCGCTACTCGAAATGCCAGTTATCGCCCAAAAATCGGTTAATTTCTCAACCGGTAAACTCATCTTATTTAAGACGCGCCCTTCATCGGTATAACTATTTTGAAAATAGTCATAGATAAGTATTTGCTTATTAAGAAGCTGATAAAAGCCTTTATCGGTAGAAACGATAATAGATTTCTGGTTATTTTTGGCCATCTTAGTGGCAAGCGTCGCAATGAGATCATCGGCTTCATCTGTTTCGGTAACCAGAGATTCAATGCCAATATCAAAAAAACTGTCTTGTATGTTTTCTAAGTGCGCTTTTAACGCTGGGGGAATTGGTTTTCTTCCGTGTTTATATTGCGCATAAATTTGATGGCGCCAGCTGGGAGCATGACTATCAAAAACACAGATAACATGTGTCGGATGATGAAGATAAATTAATTTCTGTAGGGCATTACAGGCGGTATGCGTCGTTATCTCAAGTGCTTTTTTAATATCGGCATGTTGTTTTTCTTGGATTGCATAGATACGACGAATTAAATTCATCGCATCGATGATAAGAAGGGTTGAGGCCATTTAAATTGATTCCATCAAAAGCTTTACTAGTTGAGGTGAACTAGCTTATTTTATCCAGTAAGATTAAGCCACCTTTTAGTGGCCTTAATATTAGCTAATTATCTTATAACATGGCGTATAGACTGTGCCTGGTAGCTTCATTCTTCCCTGTTTTATAAAACTTTCTAATAAAACGTCCACTTTTTTCATTAGCTTTTTTTCGCCTTTGATCTGGAAAGGGCCGAATTCTTCAATGGATTTAATACCTTCATCTTTCACATTACCGCCAACAATACCCGAAAATACACGGCGTAAATTAGACGCTAACTCTTGCACTGGCTGTTCTTTATTTAAGACTAAGCTCGCCATGTTTTCATGATTGGGAATAAAAGGGTATTGAAAAGGTTCGTCAATTTTAAGTGACCAGTTAAATGAATAAGCATCACCAATGGCACGGCGATATTCAGTCACTTTATGCATTGCTCTTTTGATCACTTGAGCGACAAGCGCGGGGTCATCAATAATAATTTGGTAGTGGTGACGTGCATCATCCCCTAAGGTATCACCGACAAATTGATCGATCGCTTTAAAGTAAGGTTCGCTTTCTTTAGGGCCGGTTAAAATGATAGGCATGGGTTGACGCTTATTTTCCGGGTGCATCATGATGCCAAGAATATATAAAAGCTCTTCGGCAGTGCCTGGGCCACCGGGGAAGATGACAATACTATGTGCAATACGCACAAAGGCTTCAAGACGTTTTTCAATGTCAGGTAATATAACCAGTTCATTGACAATAGGGTTTGGTGGCTCAGCCGCTATGATGCCGGGCTCAGTTAAGCCAATATAACGGCCATCATTAACACGTTGCTTAGCATGGCCAACTGTTGCGCCTTTCATTGGGCCTTCCATTGCACCGGGGCCACAGCCAGTACAGATATTAAGCTCGCGTAATCCTAGTTGACTACCGACTTCGCGGGTATAGTTAAACTCTATATCATTGATTGAGTGACCGCCCCAACAAACGACGATATTAGGCTCAATGCCCGCTTTTAAAATATTTGCGTTACGTAAAATGGAAAACACTAAACTGGTGATCTGAGAGCTTTCATCTTCTTTTTTTTCAGCGGTGATCTCAAGGCGAGTATCAACATAAAGTAGGTCTCTTAACACAGAGAAAAGGTGCTCTTGAATGCCTTTTATTAACTCGCCATCAATGAATGCTTCTTCGGGTGGGTTTTGTAATTCAATTTTTACACCACGTTCTTGGTGTAAAACGTTAATCTTAAAGTCTTTATACTTTTCTAATATCTCTTTACTGCTATCGGTATGGCTACCTGAGTTAAGGACGGCCAAAGAACAATTACGAAAAAGTTGGTAAATTTCACTTGAAGCAGATTCTTGAAGTTGATTGACTTCAAGTTGTGAGAGTAGTGCCATGCTGCCAACGGGATTAATATGAGAGATCATAAGATTTCCTCGGGTGAGCGATAAAGAGGGGTTATCAGGTACCATTTAAGGTGTTTACTTGGATGTGAGGGGCTCTGCTTAGCGTTGTGACTGCTTGCTAGCGCTTTACATCATAAATGATAATGAAACTATGCTTATTAGATTATGCTTATTAAAGAATAAGCATAATCTAGATTGGCTAACATGCTAATTTTTCAGGTGAAAACTGTGCACTCACTCTTTTTCAAAACAAACAACTTGGTCTCGACCATTACCTTTAGCATGGTATAACGCTTGATCTGCTCGTTCAAAAGCACTATCAAGATCATCTGTTTGACAAAAGCTAGTACAGCCCACTGAAATAGTTATACTGATACTTTGTTTTTTAAATTTAAACGGTATCTTCTTGATTGTTTGGCAAAGCTTTTCTAGTGTAAGTTGACTTTGTTCAGTGGTTATTTCAGGTAATAAAATAGCGAACTCTTCACCACCATAACGTGCAATGAAATCAGTATTACGTATCGATTTTTGCAGCGTTTGTGCAATGACATTTAATACTTTATCACCGGCTAAATGACCAAAGGTATCGTTAATCACTTTAAACTTATCGATATCAATCACCGCAATGTTTAACGGGTGCTGGTAACGTTGGTAGCGCGTAAACTCAACTTGTAAACGCTCGCTCCAAGCCGCACGATTTGGAATTTTAGTTAAAAAATCAATATGCAGTTGTTTGCTTTGCTGCTTTAGTGTTTTTTGATAATTGTTGGTTTCATTTTGTAGCTCTTTTATTTGTCTTGCCATACCTTGGAATTGTTGACGAACTTGTTGTTCTTTTTCATCTTCTCTTGATTGAATCATATCCTCCACATTTTCAACATAATCGAAAATATGTTTCTGCAAGGAGATAAGATCAACGCTATTCTGTGTTTCTTTTTTAAGTGCTATTGATTGTTTTTGAATGCTTTTTACGCATTTATCTTGTTTTTCAAAAGCGGATTCTGCTAATTTTATATTTTTAGAGAAATTCAAATAAAACTGAGTCAGGCTGTCATTGAGGGTATATAAAAAGTGGCGTGAAGAACGGCGTTCTTCGCGCGTGCTATCGATAATAATTGAGATGATTTCTAAACAATATAAGGGTAATGCATTGGCATTATTTTCATTAGAAATCTTTTTTCTGATTGCTTCTAATTTCTTTATGTACGCTGTGCCTACATCAAGATTAAGAATAACCTGCTGTAATTCATCACAAATATTATTAACGAGTGGTGCATTAGTTGCACATGGAGATGCATCTTTATTTTTATTTAGCTCAATGACAACACGTTGGTAAATTTTAATTATATTGCTTAATTCACTGTGATGCTCAATGATCGAGTAGGGCTGTGAAATGCTTTTAGAGGCTTCTATTTTTTGGTTAATTTGATCTGATAAATGGGATAATTTTTGCAGTTGTAATTGAGATTGAGAAACAATTAAACGCCCTTCAGATAAGGTGTCTTCGATAGGCGCTGGGAGCTCAGAAATTTGCGTAATACATTCATCGTAAAGTGATTCTGTAATCGTGTCGGAGTTGCTGTTTTGTAATTTTTTTAAGAAAGAAATTTTATATTTATCAAACGCTTTGTCTTGGCGAGCAATGCGCTTTAATAGCTGTTGTAGTAGTTTTAAGGCAGCTATAGGGGAATGCATAATATTTATTCCATTAATTTATAGTTATTATTATGGTTGTTAGCAAGTGTTGAAAGGGGAGCTAACGGCATTTAGCAAATAGTAATTATTATTAATAAAGCACTAATGTGCAAGCTTAGTCAGTAAGATAAATGACAAAATGCGTCATTTATCTAACTCTGGCCAATAAAAGGTGTGGTTCTGATGGCTACTGTTTATTTTTACTACGCCTTTTTGAATCGCCAGTTGTCCCAGCGTCCATAAATCCCCATCAAAAAAGGCCGGTTGTAAGTTATCAATGGCATATAATTCAAGCCAGCTATTCCCCTGATAATGATCTCGTAGCTGGCTAGCACCAAATAAAGCCAGACTACTGAGGTTTAGCATACGTGTTGGGGTGATCGCTCTGCTGACATTATTCAAAAATGGAAAAGCCACTATACCAATTGAAATGTTATTGGGTAAATCATATTTTTCAGTAAATAACATGAAAAATTGTTCTATTTTCACAGTGAAGTCTTGCGCACTTTGGTGGCCTTTCTGTTTACTAATAAACAGAATTTGATTGTCCCTAATTTGAAAAATATCGGCACTATTAGTAAAGAAAATAGTCAGTGCTTGGCCCAATTTTCTTTCCAGTTTTGCGCCTGAAAATATACCTGATAATTCATTTAACTGGGACAAAAAAGGAATGTTGACCAAGGCGTAATAGAGAGGCTCATCGTGATAAATATAGTTAAATTCATTGCCTTGCGCCTGTTGCGAAGGTAATTTTGTACGTGGATGAAAACTGAGTTGACGCTGTGAGCGGCTGTCTGATTCGGTGAGTTTTCTATTACAAATTAGAATGTAAAAGAAGCTTAAGAGAGAAATTACCAGTAGCGTGATTGCACCATAGGTCAATGTTTTGAAACGTGCATTGGTATTCTGTAGATCATTATTTTCTATTTCGAGTTGTCTTTGCTGCTGTGTTCGCTCTACTAATTGCAGTTGCTCGTTAATCTGTAACTGTTGCAAAGTAAACAAGCGCTCTTTAATGCTATTTTGTAACGCATGGAAATTTTTAAAATGCAAAATGGCTTGTTGATGGTTACCTGTTATTTCGTAACTGGATGCAAGCATCTCAAATGCCTGAACACGTAAGGTTGGGTAATTACCCGCAGACAAACGTAATATTTTTTCAAGCTGTAAAATAGCCAGAGCGGGATCATCATTAATGATATTAAGACGAGCAAGTAACAGTAAGCTTTCTATTTGGTAACGCACTTCTTTTAAACGCGTAAAGTGGTAACGCGCATTTTGTAAATATTTTTGCGCTAATAAGCGTTCTTTTTGTTTGTCTTTATTCGTGACATGGCCACTGTAAGTGCGTCCTAATTCAAGGTAAATATGTGCAAGTAAGCTACTGTTTTTCTTGTTTTGAATTAATTCCAAGGCATTAAATAAGTAGATCAGCGCTTGGTTTTTTTCATTGTTTTGTTTTTTTAGTATGGCGAGCTGAATCAAGCTACCCGCTTGTTTAATCGTGTTATTTGTTTGTATATATAACTCAACACGACGACTGGCAAAGTCGATAGCACGACTGAAAAGATGTTTTTTCTGATAGAGGTCGGCAATGCTTTTTTTAGCTTGTCCACTTAGCTTGATAAAATTGTGCTTCTCTGCAAGTTTGTCTGCTGTAAATAAATTTGAGACCGCGAGTTGTTGCTGATTTATTTTTTCGTAATAAAGCCCGTAATAATAGGTTAACCATCCATGTAGTTTGGTATTTTGTTTGTTTTTTAACAGTGTCTTAGCGCTCTCTAAAGCAAGGTTAGCACTACGGTATTGATTACTTTGCAAGGAAAGCTTAGTAATCGTTAAGAGTAGCTGCACTTCTAAATTAGGTGCATTGACAAAAGGGGATGCCTCCAATTTTTTCAAGCTGGTGGTAAATATTTTTATCAATAATTGATTACTAAATTCGAGGCGTTTCTCTTCGGGAATTTCAGAGGCTAATATATTTAATGTACGTAGCTGCTCATGAGAAAAAGTCTGCTGTTTTAATAGGCTAGAGAGTAAAAGGTAAGCTTGTTGATATTCTTCGATTTGTGCATAACAGAAGGCTAATAATTGTACCGGCAAGGCACCATTGTTAGCCAACTCATCACTCTCGTCAGTAATTGGCGCCGAATTCATATCAAAGGCTTGTTGGTTTTTAATATAACCTTTGCTTGTTTCAATACAAATTTCAGGAGCTTTGTAACGGCCATGGTACGCATTTTTTAAAGGCGCAGGAATATGAGCATCGAGCAACTCTATCGCTAAAATCGCGGGGGAGAAGGATAGCAATAAATAAGCGAAAAAAGCGGTTAGACAATGCGTGATATATCTCATAAGAACCAATCTGAGGCTTATTGACGTAATAAGCGAATGTTATTTAAACTGTTGTTTTTATTTTCGTTATTTTCAGTACAACGATACGGGTTAATATCTAAACCACCTCGGCGAGTATAACGTGCATAAACTGAAAGCGAATCAATTTGTCCGAATTTCATGAGGTCACAATAGATTCTTTCCACACATTGTTCATGGAATTCATTATGTTGGCGAAATGAGATAAGGTAACGTAATAGTTTTTCTTGGTCTATTTGCTTGCCGGTATAGATGATTTCTACACTGCCCCAATCCGGTTGATTGGTGATCAAACAGTTAGACTTTAAAAGGTTAGAGTAAAGCGTTTCTGTGACCGTTTCTGATGAGCATAAGTCGGTTAATATTTTTGCTTCAAAATGATATTCGTCAACTTCTATATCTAAATCATCGATACAAGTACCAGCAAAGATTCCCAATTTTTCTGGGAAAATGCTCATATCACCTTGTAATTCAACGCTAACCAATTTATTTGCACAGGCCGAAAGGTCGTCGATTAAACACTGCTGAACGGCTTCTAAACTGTCGAATTTACTTTGATTAAAACTGTTTAGGTACAATTTGAACGATTTAGATTCAATTAAGTTTTCACTATCAAAAGGTACTTTTAGCACACCCGTTGCAACTATTGGTTTGCCTTTGCTGTTTAACCACGACAATTCATAAATATTCCATAAGTCACATCCTACAAAAGGTAAGGACTCTGCTGTTAATGCCAGCTCATCTCGATTTAAACTACGAGGCACGCCTTGCAATAAACTGACATCATATTGGCTTTTATATTCTGTCGCTTGTCCAAGTGATAGGTTTTGTAGTGCAGGTGATTTTTCGTAGAGTGGCTTCTTTGTCATGGTAATTTATTTCTCAGTGTTTAAAAACAGTTCAAACTTTTATAGGAAGTTGAAGTTCCGCACAGATTCATATCTGTGTACAATAAACCCATTGTAACTAATTAAAAGAAATTTTCGAGCAATGAATAATACAATAAAAACAGCACTCTTTGATCTCTTCGAACGTAATGCACAAATTTGGAAATCTGAGAAGGGTACTTTGCCTCAACAGCAATTTGATGCAGAGTGGCAATCGTCTTGCGAACAAGAGAAAATAGCCGATGGCTTAGTCACTTGGTCTCCTGTCGAACGTGATATAGAACTCACTCTAAGCAATATTGAAGATGCGCTTGAGGTAAAATTGCACCCTAGTATTCATCAGTTATTTTGCTCGTATTATGCCGATGGCATAACGTGTTTGTTTGATGGCCATCCGGTTGATCTGATTCAAGTATGGAATGAAGATGACTTCAAACTATTACAAGAAAATATGATTGCACATTTTATGATGCAAAAAAGACTCAAGAAACCTGCCTCTATGTTTATCGCAAGTTGCAGCGATGAAATGCAGGTTATCTCGATTTTAAATGAAACCGGTGAAGTACAATTGGAGACATTAGGTAAAAAGCAGGAGGCGGTATTAGCGCCAAATATTGAAACGTTTATCAATAACCTGCAACCTGTTATTAATTCTTTGTAACGGGCATTACGGCTTCAATTTTTGATTTGATAAAGGCGATAACTTCATCATTTAAGCTACTTTTAGAAAGGTAGCTTTGACCGCCTTTTTTGAGTTTTAGCATCAGTCCAGCTGGTGTTTCTACAACTGTTTCAATATCTTGCCAAGTGAAGCTTTGGTTTTGATATAAGCTGATAATCTTAATTTCATTATCGTCAATCGACAGGGTAATTTTATTACCAGAATTTTTACTCCACATCTGTCTTGATAACCACCACGCTTTACCATATTTAAAGCTAAAAAATTCCACAAAAGCCAAACCAACAAAAAACAGCCCAACAGCAACGGATTGATCCGTCATGATCATAATTAAAAAACCGAAAGCAACTAAAGCCCCAATGAATTTATAGCGAATTTTCTTAGCGGGATTAAGCAATGCAGATTGTTCATAACATTCTGAAAAGTGCGCGCGATCAAGCGTAAAGTGAGTGGTAAATTGCATTGTTTTCCTTTGGCGTAAGATATGCGTTTTTGGTTGTGTTTAAAATATAATGAGATGTTAATATTACTGGGTAATTATAACTAATTTAACACTGGAAGGCACCGATGAAAAAAGAAACACAAATTGTTAGCTTAGGTCGTGATAAAAAATGGACTAAAGGTGTGGTTAATCCACCTGTATTTCGTGCTTCAACCATGCTTTTTGAAACTATGGAAGAGATGCGTTTTGCCAGTAAAAACAAAACCAATGGTGAAATGTTTTACGGACGCCGTGGTGGCCCGACTCACTTTGCCTTTCAAGCTGCCATTGCTGAATTAGAAGGCGGTGTTGGTACGGCGCTTTACCCATCAGGCTCTGCCGCTATTAGTGGTTGTCTATTATCTTTTTTAAAGGCGGGCGACCATCTTTTAATGGTTGATAATGCTTATGAACCTACGCGCGCTTTATGTGATGGGCTACTGGCTGGTTTTGGTGTTGAAACAACTTATTATGACCCACTGATCGGTGCAGGCATTAAAGATCTTATTCAAGAAAATACCAAAGTATTATTTTTAGAATCGCCTGGTTCTGTGACCATGGAAATTCAAGATGTGCCAACATTAAGCCAAATAGCACACGATCATAATATGATTGTTATGCTTGATAATACTTGGGCATCTCCTATTAACTCTCGTCCATTTGAAATGGGTGTAGATATTTCTATTCAAGCAGCCACTAAATATATTGTCGGCCATTCTGATGTCATGATGGGCACGGCAACGTCTAATGAAAAACATTGGGAACAGCTGCGTGAAAACAGTTACCTAATGGGTCAATGCACTTCGCCGGATGATGTTTATCTAGCAAGTCGTGGTTTACGCACATTAAGTGTACGTATGAATCAACATGAAAAGAATGCGCTAAAAGTAGCAAATTGGTTAGCGACACGTCCAGAGGTTGACCATTTACGTCATCCGGCGTTTGAAACTTGTCCGGGTCATGAATTCTTTAAGCGTGATTTTAGTGCGTCAAATGGGTTATTTTCTTTTGTCTTAAAAGAAGGCAACGTAAAGTCGGTGACTGCACTTGTTGAGAATATGCACCATTTTAAAATGGGCTTTTCATGGGGCGGATACGAAAGTTTAATTCTACCTGTATTTGGTATTGAAAAATTACGTACGGTGACAAACTGGGATAGCAAAAAACCATTAGTTCGTGTGCATATCGGTCTTGAAAATGTTGATGATTTAATTGCGGATTTAGAAGCAGGATTTGAGCGCTTTAACGCAGCGTTATAAAATAAAACAGCAGAGAATCTAATTCTCTGCTGTTTTTAGTAAGGTAAGCGGTTACTTAATCGCGTTTTTAGAAAAACGCTTCTTATTACTGACTGTTTGCTTTCACTTGATTACGGCCATTGGCTTTTGCGTCATACAAGGCTTGGTCGGCACGTTCAATAAAGTCGCGTGTTGATTCGGTTACTTTCATTTGTGCAACACCAAAACTCGCGGTTATTTTTAAGTCATTAACAAATGCCTTTGCTTCGATCACTAGGCGTAATTTCTCTGCCATGTGTATGGCACTTTTTAAATCACTGTCTTTGCAAATTAAAATAAACTCTTCGCCTCCCCATCGACCTAACTTATCGGCAATACGGATGTTTCTGTAAATAGTTTGTGAGAAAGCAACAAGAATATCATCCCCTACATTGTGACCATGGGTATCATTTACTTGTTTGAAAAAATCGATATCAATAAAAACAATGCAAAATGGCATTTTTTTCTCTATTAATTCAATCCCGCATTGAGAGAAATGTTTACTTAATCCGGCTCGATTGCGTAGTCCTGTTAATACATCACGCTTTGCCATTTTGTCTATCTTATCTTTTTCAATCTTCAGCGCATGCATCACATCGAGCAAGCGGGCCTTAGAAAGCTTGGCATTGATTAAACGTATTCGATATAAATTACTTTGCAAAAGTAAGTAGATGAACGCAGATCCAACCCACATTGCAATCGTGGCAAGGAGCAGGTTTTCTTTGGAAATATAAAAACGCCTAAAAGTGATTTCATGTAATAAGACTTCCATTTCGCCGTACTCTACGTAGCCTGATGAAGCTACCTCGATAAGTGACACATTAGCAAACTCATGGCCTTGTAAGTTTTTTGGCAGTTCTCGTACGCCACTCCACCATGAAGACACATTAAAATCTGTTAATTTAAAATGCTCTCCTTGAGGGCTTTTATTAGGGCTAAATTTTAGTTCATTGACCTTCATCGAGTTTTCATCAACTGATAAATCAGTATAGGCAGGGTTATAGTTTCGCAGGTATATACGTAATCGTTGTGGGTCTTTGCCCGTGTAGTCAGCATTT
Organism: Psychromonas sp. Urea-02u-13; assembly: GCF_002835995.1. Taxonomy (GTDB): domain Bacteria; phylum Pseudomonadota; class Gammaproteobacteria; order Enterobacterales; family Psychromonadaceae; genus Psychromonas. The sequence continues at coordinate 105,641 of NZ_PJBZ01000069.1, forward strand.
AAATAAACTTCTTCGTATTCAGATAGGTCAATCCCCTCTGAGTATTGAAAAACACCGTTTTCATCTTTTGGGGATAAATGAATTTTAAGCTCGCAGTAAGGCCAGCGGTACTCTGCAACAATGTTACATTTAAAGTAAATACCGTTGTCTCTTTCTTCAACATCAATTGTTGATTCGCCCCCTTGCGCAGCATCACTGACGCCCTCGATAACATAGGTATCATCGAGTTTAATGGTAAATGTTTTATAGAGGCCGGTTGTGTAGGCAAACAGTAATGCAAAAGTAGTTACTATTAAGACTACGAGCGCTGAAAATTTATTGATATATTTCATGTAGTTCCCTTTATTTCATCATTTATAATAAATAAACAAGTGACGGACTGCCAAGATATTGAGAAAAATATCGTATGTATAGTGCTTTAAATTTATAAAGTTAGGTGTGTTTTTTGTTGTTCTTTTTTCTTGTTTTTTTTTGTACTTTTGTTTGACCCTGCCCCTAGGGGAAGCATTAACATTGTTTCATTCTCATTTTTTCAATGATTGTTTTTTAATTCTTGAAAGCTCACTTTTAGAATCTGACGTTTACAATGAAACGATTTATCACCTTATTACTAATGGTTACAACATTACTTACTTTTACCCAAAAAGTGATGGCTGTTGCACCTCTATTAGAAGGTGAAACGCAATCAATGCAACATTGTAATATGCAAGAGATGGTAGATGATTCCGGTTGTGTGGAAGCGATGTCGGGCATGGAAAACTGCCAAAATGATTGTGAAATGATGAATGTTGGTGTATTAAATTTTATTGAACATCAACAACTGCTCTCGTTTGATGTTTCACTACAGCGCTATGAGCGCCTCAAACTTTCCCCAAGTTACTCTATTTTCGAAACCTTATACCGTCCTCCCTTTGTAAGTTAATTCTCTTCAGCACCGATCTATTTATTTATCTATTTATCGATCAGATCAAACGAATTAATTATTGTTCCTATTGGAAAACTCCTCTTGGAAAACAAAGGAAAAGAGATGAAAATTTCTATTTTACTGCTGTTTTTATTAATAACAGTGACTGCTAAAGCATCGCCCTTAACACTGCAAGATGCACTGAAAACCGCACTTGATAACGATCCTGCTCAACAAATATATCAGGCGCAACAAGCCTCGCTGATTGCCCAAGGTAAATTCAGTGCCACACTCGCCGATCCGATGATAAAACTAGGTATGGCGAATATGCCTACTGACAGTTTTTCGTTAGATAGCGACCCGATGACGCAGCTTAGTGTCGGTATTTCTCAACAATTTAACCGCGGCGATACTCGTAACATCAGCCAACAGGGTTTTAATTTACAGTCGGAAGTGGCTGGTTTTCAAGGTGAAGACAGGCGTTTGATGGTCAAGCAAACGGTACGTAATTTATGGTTTAGCATTCTTTTTATTGAAAAATCAAAACAACTTGTGACTGAAAAAAAACGCTTGTTCAACAGTTTTTATCAGGATTTGTCGTCACAATTTAGCCTGGGTCTGGCTGATAACGAAGACTTAATCACCGCTGAAATTGAGCTAGGCCAGTTCGATGAAAAAATTGCTAAATTGAAACAGCAATCTTTAGCATATCGAAGTTTGTTAAGTGAATGGATTGGCGCGCTTGCTTATCAAGCTCTACAAACAAAAGTGCCCGATTGGGCGGAGACATTAACCTATATTAACGCCAGTGAAGCGTTGAACTATCAACATTACTCACTGTTAATGAATCACCCTAAAGTAAAGGCACTCAATCAGAATGTATTAGTTGCGGATAGTAATGTTGAATTAGCCAAGCAAGATTACAAACCCAGCTTTAAAGTCGAATTAGGTTACGGTCATCGTTTATCTGAGACGGACAATGGTGAGCCTCGTGCTGACCTATTAAGTGGTTTTCTGTCTATGGATATCCCATTGTTTACCGATCAACGCCAAGACCAAAAGATGATTTCAGCACAACATAATAAAGGCCAAAAGCAAGCGGAGCATCGTTTGTTAATACGTCAACTTAATGCGCAACTCAATGCAGAAATTGTTAATTATCAGCAACTAGTTTCCCGCCAAAACCGTTACCAAGATAGCTTACTCAAACAAGCCAAATTGCATGCTCAAATTTTAGAGCAAAGCTATCAGTCTAATACTCGTCCATTTAAAGAAGTGATTCAGGCTTACATTCATGAATTGAATCTCTCTATTGAATATCAGCAACTCTATTTTGATGGTCTGAAAAGTCTAACCAATATTCGTTACTTTCAGGCACTTTAAGGAAAAATTATGCGCTATTTATTAATATTATTAGTGGGTGTCATTATCGGTTTTTCATCCAGCCAGAGTGAAAAATTAACAAACCTATTCGTAGGAGAGGTGGGCAATAGTGAGCCAGAGGTTCTGTATTGGGTTGCGCCGATGGACGCTAATTATCGTCGCGATAAACCCGGTCAATCGCCAATGGGTATGGATTTAGTCCCTGTGTATGCGCAGGCTGAAAAAGCACAACCGAAAATACTCTATTGGGTTGCACCGATGGATGCGAATTATCGCCGCGATAAACCCGGTCAATCGCCAATGGGTATGGATTTAGTCCCTGTTTATGAAGATAGTGGTGCGGATGATGAAGCGGGTACGGTTAAAATATCTGCTACGGTTGAAAACAATTTAGGCGTACGTACTGCAGTGGTTAAGAAAGCAGACTTTAACCTGTCGATTAAAAGCTTAGGCAGTGTGCAAGCCAATGAAGATGCGTTATGGCAGATAAACAGCCGTGTTTCAGGTTGGATAGAAAAGTTATATGTAAAATCAGTGGGCACTCAAGTGCAAAAAGGGCAAAAATTATATGCGCTTTATTCGCCTGAATTAGTCAAAGCGCAGGAATCTCTATTTAATGCCATTAAGCTTAATCGTGGCACATTAGTGCAATCGTCTAAAGCCAGATTACGCGCGCTAGGGGTCAGCAATCAACAAATAAAACAGATTGTTAAAACTAATAAAGTACTTCAACGTATCACAGTCTACGCGCCACAAAAGGGCACGATATCGGCGTTAACAGTTAACGAAGGGGCATTTATCTCTCCGGCGACCACTGTGGTAAAAGCGGTTAATTTAGATACCGTTTGGGTTGATTTTGAGGTGTTTGCGGCCCAAGTTTCATTAATCAAATTAAATGATGTTGCTAGTATGACCTTGGATTATTTCCCCGGGCAATCATGGCAAGGAAAAGTGGATTTTATCTATCCTGAAATGAGTGCTAGCAACCGTACCTTACGCGTGCGCCTGCAATTTGATAACCCTACCGCGCAACTCAAACCTAATATGTTTGCCAGTGTCACCTTAACACCTACTATGACGGAGCCTCGTCTGCAAATTCCACGTGAAGCGGTTATCTATGCGGGTAATATGAACCGTGTGGTATTAGCGCTTGGAGAAGGGAAATTTAGGTCGGTATTAGTGAAGGTGGGATTAGAAAGCGCAGGCCTTGCGGGTAATAGTGTCGTGGAGATTATTTCTGGTCTTGAAGAAGGGCAAAAAGTGGTGACCTCTGCACAGTTTTTATTAGATAGTGAATCAAGTATTAGTGCTGATTTTGAGCGTATGTTAGAGGTTCAGAAGCAACAAGAAGCTGAAGTGCAATATGATCCTAATCAAGAGGATGAAGATTTAGATTGGTTAGATCTTGGTATGCAGGATGATAAAGAAACTCGCGCTAGCATGGTAACTCAAGTGGTGATCCTATGATTGCTAAGGTTATTCATTGGTCGATAAAAAATCGTGTTTTAGTCTTGCTGATGACACTTGCCATTGTGGCTTATGGTGTATTTTCATTACAGAAAACACCGATAGATGCGATTCCTGACTTGTCTGATGTGCAGGTGATTATAAAAACGTCTTACCCCGGTCAAGCGCCACAAGTGGTGGAAGATCAGGTGACTTACCCATTAACCACTGCAATGCTCAGTGTACCGGGTGCAAAAACAGTACGCGGTTACTCCTTTTTTGGTGATTCTTACGTCTATATTATTTTTGATGACAATACCGATATGTACTGGGCGCGCTCACGTGTTTTAGAGTATTTATCGCAGGTAGCACCTGATTTGCCGCCACAAGCGCGCTCTGCTTTAGGGCCTGATGCCACCGGTGTTGGCTGGATATTTAGTTATGCATTAGTCGATAAAAGCGGCAAACATGATTTAAGTGAACTGCGCAGTTTACAAGATTGGTTCCTTAAATTTGAATTACAAACCGTGCCCGGTGTGTCGGAAGTAGCGACTGTCGGCGGCATGGTTAAGCAGTATCAAGTCCGTGTTGATCCCAATAAATTACGCGCTTATAACATATCGTTAACGCAAATTAGCACGGCAATAAAAAATGCCAATCAAGAGTCTGGTGCCAGTGTTATTGAGATGGCAGAAGCGGAATACATGGTGCGTACTTCGGGTTACATATCTTCAATTAAAGACTTAAGATCAATACCGCTACAAGTGAATGAACGAGGCACGCCACTGTTATTAGATGATGTTGCTGAAATTCGTTTAGGGCCACAGATGCGCCGTGGAATCACTGAGCTTAATGGTGAAGGTGAAGTGGTCAGTGGTGTGATTGTGATGCGTTTTGGTGAAAATGCACAGGCAGTGATTGAAGCGGTAAAAGATAAACTTAATGAACTACAAAAAAGCTTACCCGACGGTGTTGAAATCATTCCAACCTACGATCGCTCTGAACTCATTAACTCTGCCGTAGAAAACCTTTTTGATAAGTTATTAGAAGAGTTTATTGTGGTTATCTTGGTCTGTGCTGCCTTTTTATTCCATTTCCGCTCATCATTAGTGGTATTACTCAGTTTACCTGTGGGTATCTTTGTAGCCTTCATCATTATGTCGTGGCAAGGCCTTAATGCCAATATTATGTCCTTGGGTGGTATCGCAATAGCGATTGGTGCGATGGTTGATGGCGCGATTGTGATGATTGAAAATGTACATAAACACATGGAGAAAACCACCTTAACCGATGAAAACCGTTGGCAAGTGATTGCTAAAGCGGCGACAGAAGTGGGTCCGGCACTCTTTTTCTCGTTGTTGATCATTACTTTCAGTTTCTTACCCGTTTTTGCCTTAGAAGGGCAATCAGGCAAGATGTTTTCACCGCTCGCGTTTACTAAAACCTATGCGATGGCGGCCTCTGCTGGGTTAGCGATCACCTTGATTCCGGTATTAATGGGCTATTTTATTCGCGGGAAAGTATTACCTGAACATAAAAATCCGCTTAATCGATTAGTCATCGCCATTTATAAACCTTTTTTAACCTTTAGTTTACGTTTTCCTAAACTGCTTATTGGTTTCGCTTTATGTTTGTTAGCTGTTGGATTTTATCCTGTGACTAAAATTGGTAGTGAGTTTATTCCGCCATTGGATGAAGGGGATCTCATGTATATGCCCACCACTTATCCAGGTATCTCTATCGGTAAAGCGCGCCAATTATTACAGCAAACTAATAAACTCATTAAAACCGTCCCTGAAGTGCATACGGTATGGGGAAAAATTGGCCGCGCTGAAACCGCTACGGATCCTGCGCCACTGACCATGATTGAAACGGTGATTCAGTTCAAGCCACAAAGTGAATGGCGCGAGGGCATGACAAAGGAAAAAATAAAACAGGAGCTGGATAGCCTTATTCAATTTCCCGGGCTCACTAATGCATGGGTGATGCCCATTAAAACCCGTATTGATATGTTAGCGACAGGCATTAAAACGCCTATCGGTATCAAGATTGCCGGTGGCGATTTAGTGGAGATTGAAAAAATAGGTAAACAAGTCGAGAGAATATTAAAAGATGTTGAAGGCACGGCTTCTGTTTATGCCGAGCGTGTTACCGGTGGTCGTTATGTCAAAGTGGATATCGACCGTGAAAAAGCGGGCCGTTATGGGCTTAATATTAAAGAGATTCAACAGTTGGTGGCAGTGGCAATTGGAGGCCAAAATATCACCGAAACGATTGAGGGCTTAGAGCGTTACCCGGTTAATTTACGTTATCCGAATGATTATCGTGATTCATTAACCGCGCTTAAAGCATTACCGATTGTTACCCCATCAAAAATGACTATTAGCTTAAATGATGTAGCAAATGTGTATGTTGAAGCGGGCGCACCAATGATAAAAACCGAGAATGCGCGCTTAAATGGTTGGATATTTGTTGATATTGAAAATCGTGATTTAGGCTCTTACGTTAACGATGCTAAAAAAGTGGTCAGTGAGCAATTAGTACTTCCTGCGGGTTATTCGCTGGTCTGGTCTGGTCAATATGAATATATGGAAAAGGCCAATGCGCGGTTAGCCAAAGTGATTCCGGTGACCATTGTCATTATTATTATTTTGCTCTACTTAGCCTTTAGGCGTGTAGGGGAAGTGTTACTGATTTTATCAACCCTGCCTTTTGCATTAATGGGCGGTATTTGGTTGATGTTCCTGCTTAACTTCAACTTTTCTATTGCGGTGGGAGTTGGTTTTATTGCCCTTGCAGGGGTCTCAATTGAGATTGGCGTGATCATGTTGCTCTATTTAAACCAGTCATTAGAAGCGAAGAAACAGCAACGTTTTGCGCATTTTAATGTTGATGACTTACGTGATGCGGTGATGGAAGGTGCAGGGCTACGTGTACGTCCGGTGATGATGACGGTTGCCACTGTGGTAATTGGTTTAGTGCCGATTATGATTGGAGAAGGTACGGGGTCTGAAGTGATGCAACGTATCGCCACACCTATGGTCGGCGGCATGGTGAGCGCGATTGTTTTAACCCTATTAATATTGCCTGCTGTTTATTTTCAATGGAAAAAAATCAGTATGCGTAAACAGTTTATTGCCAATAACCAAATAACCAAATAGTTAACGACATAACTATTTACATAACTAATTACATAACTAAATACATAGCTAAATACATAATTAAATACATAACTAAATAACTCAGTAAATTTGAAAAGGATAAACAGATGAACATGAAAAAAACAAAACTAGCATTAGCGTTAACAGGCGCACTTTTTTTAACGCTACCCGTGAGCCAAGTTTTTGCACATGAAAAACATTGTGATATCAAAGAGACACAACTTGGTGAAACAATGAAACACATAAAAAGTGAGTTACGTGCTTATGTTAAAGGTTTCAAAAAAGATGACGCTAATAAAATGCAAAAACATGCTTTAGAGTTAATTAAATTAACTGAGCGAGCGATCAATGAAACACCTATGAAAATAAAAATGATGGGTCATGAAGGAATGCCTAACATGGAAGGTATGGACCATAGCAAAATGGAGATGGCTGACATGAAAGGCATGGACCATAGCAAAATGGATATGGCTGACATGAAAGGTATGGACCATAGCAAAATGGACATGGCTGACATGAAAGACATGGATCATAGCAAAATGGACCATGGCGATATGAAGTTAAGTAGTCCTGAACACGATATGTCTAAAATGCCCTCTATGAAAGGTATGAGTGCTGAGCAACACCATCAACATATGATGTACATGCAAGGTATGCAGCAGTTAAAAGCGCTATTTGAAACATTAGCCAACACATCGGAAAAAAATGAAATAAAACAAACGTTAGGCGAAATTAAAGAACACAGTAAAAAAAGCCATCAACAATATCGCTTAGATTGTAGTTAATCCAAGTGCCTGTGAACCTTGTTTGATCAAACAGGCTGAAATGCGTCATTCTGGTTTAGATGTTTTTACTTTATTAACCATCTACTCCAGAGTTATCGTATTTTACGCAGCAGTATATTAACTATCTTGAAATGCCTCCTGATAAAGAGGGGGCATTTATTCTTTTAGACTTGTCCTTTTTTGGCCGCAGGAAGTGTCACTTTAAAGGTATTGTTATGGTGAGTTTGATAAGGCAATAGTTCAATTTTACCCTGGTGTGATTTTATAATATCTAAAGCAATCGACATACCGAGTCCTGCACCATCACCTCTGCCTGTTTCTCCTCTGAAAAACTTTTCGAATATATTCTCTCTAATATTTTCTGAGATCGCGCCACCGCTATCACTTATCTGCACCTCAATGATCTCCTGTGATGGATAATAAACCTGTGTGATCATGATTTGTGAGTGCTGGCCAGAATAACGGATAGCATTATCAATAATATTATTAAACAAAATGCCCAGAAAGGTCGGCTCCCCGATCATAAAGAGTTCTTTTTCAGACTCAAAAATAATTTCTTGTTGTTGCTTTAAGGCAATAGGCACAAGGTTCGCAATAACCTCTTGAATTAATAGCGTTGAATCAACCGGGTTAAGTTGCAACTGCTTTTGTCCTTCAACACGCGACAGCATGAGTAACTGTTGGATAAGTCGGTCTGTGCGGTCAATGCCCGCTAATATTTGCTTTAAGTCATTATCTAATTGTATTTTGTTTTGGCTGTTTAATGCATTTTCTGCATTGAGTTTTAACACTGTGAGCGGGGTTTTAAGCTCATGGGCGGCGGTACGTGTTAAGCGTCTTTCTCGTTGCCAAGCATTGTCTAACTCATTGAGTAAATAGTTTAGTTGAGCAACTAAAGGCTGTAATTCGCGGGTAGGCGTGGTGACCGTTATTTCATCTAAGTGATTTATATTTCGCTGTGCAATCGCGAGGCGTAATTCATCAATGGGTCTGAGCAACTTATTAATTAGCCAAGTGAGCATCAGCGCAAGCGAAGGGATTAAAAAAAGCAACGGTAGGGCGGTCGACATTGCAATTTCATTGACCAACTCTTTTCGAATGGATTGTCGTTCTGCAACAATTAAATAAATAGTTTTATTTTCTTTGGATAAGTTCAGTTGAAAATAGCGCCACTTTTGTTGCTTAACCGTGGTAAATGCAAAACCCTCTTTTTCCTCTTTTCCTAAAAATTGTGTGGGGGCACCTTGTGATTTTAGCGCTATTTTATCATCCATATAAAACTGGAAGAGGATATTCTGCTCGTAAGGGTGACCGTAGGGGGTTACGGTATCGTCATCATTGTTAGCAAAACGGAGAATATCACTGAGATGTTCATCATAATGTAAGGTTTTATTATTGTTCAACGCATCGACTAGAATCGGTGCGCTGAGTGCAAGTACCTTAGCTGATTGAGCAAGGCGAGCATCATAAACTTCATCGATTTCACTGCGCGTTTCAGCGAAGATGAATGTCCAAGATATCAATATCATTAGGGAAACTGTCAATACGCTGGAAACGATTAAACGTTTCTTGATGGAGAAGGGGGATCTCGGTTTATTTTTCAATGATATATCCTACGCCACGAATGTTTTTAATAAAACTACTGTCAATTTTCTTACGTAAGTTATGAATATGTACTTCAATGGTATTTTCACTCGCCATCTCATCCCAGCCATGCAAACTTTGTTGTAATTTATCTTTACTGAGTACTCTGCCTGCTTTGGTGACGAGTGTAGATAACAGTTTAAATTCATTTTTAGTGAGTTTGATGGGTAAGCCAAGATATTCAACATGGTTGTTTACTAAGGATATTTTTAGGCCATTTAGTTCAATGGTGGACTCGACGTTACCCGCGACACGACGAATTAATACACGCAGTCGTGCTAAAAACTCACGCAGTGAAAAGGGTTTTACTAAATAATCGTCAGCACCTCCATCTAGCCCTTTTACACGATCGTCAATATCATCACGAGCGGTCAGTATTAATATCGGCAGCGTATGTCCGGCATGGCGCAACTGGCGTAAAACCTCTAATCCATCAATATCAGGTAGCGTTAAATCAAGAATAACCGCCAGAAATTCTTCGCTATGTAGCGCTAACTCTACTGGCTTGCCTAATTGTAACCAATCAACTGTGTAGCCATGTCGGGACAAGGACTCCACTATTGACTCGCCAAGCATCTGATCATCTTCAACCAATAACAGTCGCATCGTTACATTAACTCCTTAAGCTTGCCCTGTATTTCTTGCTGACGGCCTTTATCTGCAAGTGGACGATCTGGACGTGGGGTCGCTTGTTGTGCTTTTTTGAAGTATTCAATGGCTTCTAATTTACGGCCATCTTCATATAAAAAATCGGCATAAAAATAGTTAGCATCAATACCGTCGGGATTAACGGCTAATGCTTTCTTAAACATTTTTTCAGCTTTTTTATCGCTACCAAAAGCTAACGGCCAACCAGGTACTTGGTAATATAAAGAGCCTAAACTGGTATATGCGGAGCCATTAAGTGCTGTCGGTTCATCTGCAATGACTTGTTCAAATAATTGCTTCGCTTGTTTTACTAATGATAAGGCATCGAAGCCACCTTTAGCACCTGCTAATGAGCTTTTATTGATCGCTAGCCACACTTTTAATTCATTACTTGTCGGATTGCTAGCGAATGCCTGTTCATTCTCTTTGACAAGGTGCTGAAGGCAATTCGTTTTACTCTCTTGATCTACTATTTCATATTGGCAAGCCGCCCATTGATGTTGGATATCCAACAAATTTTGATTGGCTGCATTAGCCAAAAGTGGGAGGCTGAGTAGGGATAAAGTAATGCCCATAGTGAGTTTCTTGATAACGTGATTTTGTTTTATAAAATTAAGTGCTTTCATGTTGTTCACCTTGCGTAGAGGGGCTGTTTAAAAAAGAGTTAATTGTGTCTTGTTGCTTATAAATTGAAGCAGAGACTAAATTTGGAAAGAGCTGGTTAATCCGTGCAAATAACTTTTCTGGCCAACCAATCCAGCGTGTATTTATCTCTTTTTGTAAGACTTCGAGCACATTTTTAGCAACAATTTCAGGTGTATCGGTTTGATTACCCAATTGCTTGTTGAGTGCATTAACGTGTAAATTATTTAATGTGGTTTGAGTGGCTCTTGGTGCTAAATAAAAGACATTAATACCCGTGCCTTTTAGTTCGCGTTGTAACGCTTCACTAAAACGGTGTAATCCTGACTTAGCTGCGCAATAGCTGCTGTAACCCGGGTAACCGATTGAGCCAAAAGTAGATCCTATATTGAGAATAAAACCAGGACGATTTAGCCAGCCTAATGCTAATTTACTGAGGATGATGGGGCTGGTTAAATTAATGTTTAGCTCATCAATAATCGATTTTGTATTACGCTCAGAGAGCAATGCAAATTGATTACAGCCTGCATTATTGATGATGCCATCGATATCAATACCTTGCTGAGAGTACGTTTTACATTGCTTATCGATATAATCTAAACCATTGGTTTCACTGATATCACAGACAACAATACGATGTTTGCAGGCATTGTTAAGGCTGCCTTTGAGTTGTTCAAGTTTTGATTGGTCTCGACCGATTAAAACTAAGTAACAACCCGCTTGTGCAAGTGCTTTTGCCATTGCACTGCCTATTCCGCCAGTGGCCCCTGTGAGCAGTATGGTTTTCTGTTGTAGTTGCATTATTGCTCCTTAAGCGACCTGCGCAATAGGGTTAGGGGAGGTGACTGTGAGTTGTTCTAGCATTTTCCCGTATAAGCTAAACACCCTATTTGCTCCCTCGATCACTGCTTGTTGATCCTCTTTATTGGTTATGTTGTTCATCAGTGATTCAAATAACTTAATATGCTCTTGATCGAGTGTGCTATGCGACGATAAATAGCTCATTGCAGAGTCGGGTAAAGCGAGTGTTTCTTGTACTAGTGAAGCGATATTTCCACCGACGCTGACACTGGTGCCTTCTAATACCCAGACCATGCCAAAAAAGGCCATCGGGTTACGGCGATCAATCTGGTGATAAAGGTAAGCGATCATCAACTCGATAGGTTCGCTTACTTTGCCTTGCTGCTGATTATTACGAACATATTCTGCATTTTCACCACAGGCGTTAATATCATTTAATATCCACTCATGATGGCCTTTTTCTTCTTCAATATACTCACCAATTGCGCTACGTAACCATTCATAATGCTCTGGTAATCTTGCGCCACACGCCATTAATAATGGCACCGTGTGTTTTACGTGGTGGTAAGCTTGGGTCAAAAAGTTGGTATAGAGGGCTAAGGAAATTTGTTTCTGCTGACAGGCTGCAAAAATAGGCGCTTGATACATCGCTTGTTGCGCATCGAATGTCGCCGTTTTTAGTTGCTCAAAAAAAGGTGTTGAGTGGTTCATCATATTTCCCTTAGGGTTAATGTCACAGTGACGAATATCAATAATGGTTAATTCATTAGTTACTTGTTGGGTTTCATTTACCTGCTGGATCTCTTTTAAAAGCTTGCTAAATTCAGGGCGTCGAGGTCGACCATTACTGGTTAATAAATCGGGGTAATAAGTAAAGTCGCGACAGAGAACTATTTTGTGGATAGCAGCATAATCTGGATTTTGTTGATTGAAGGCCTGAATCGTTTTAATTAACTTACTTTTTTGAATATCTTGATTAACGATAAATGCGCTTAATTGATCCTCTTCATCACCCAGTACGACTAATTTTCGTAAATCAGGGTAAGATTGTGCTTCGGATTCCAGCCATTCTGGGCTGATATTTCGCCCAAAAGGGGTGATCACAACATTCTTTTTTCGACCATTGATATGTAAAAATTGTTGCTCGTCTAAATAACCAAGATCACCCGTATGAATCGATGTTTCTGCTAAGGGTTGCCCGAGGTAACCGAGCATATTTGCACCACTCACTAAAATTTCGCCATCGGCTGCAATGTTTATGGAGCAATGCTTTAATACTCTTCCACAACTCCCTATTTTGTTAAAACGGGGACTATTTAAACTCACTACGGAACCACATTCCGATAAACCATACCCCTCATAAACGGGAATACCTTGATGACAGGCTTTTTTTATCAAGGCGGAAGCGACCCGAGCACCACCTACCGCAACAAAGCATAAGGGCTTGATGAGATCAGGTTGTGTTTCTGAAATATGAATAAGTGCGACGAGCAATGCAGGTGTTAATACCAAGCTTTGGGGTTTAAATTTCGTTAAGGCTTGTATAAAGAGTGCAATGTCAAACTCACTTGAACCGATTAAACCGACCGATTTACCTGCTTTAATAATGCAAGTGACACCGAGTAATAACGGCACATATAAGCCGCTTATATTTTCTAATAAAGTAGATAAAGGCAATAATACTAAATGGCGTGATGGCAGATTTTCTTCAGAGAAGGTATCAGCTAATGTTTGTGTTACTTGTTGCAAATGCAACTGGCTTAAACAGACTCCTTTAGGTTGCCCCGTAGAGCCTGAGGTAAAGGTGATTTTTGCTGTTTGCGCTAAGACAGAGGTCTCCGTTGCTAGTGGCTTGAGCTTTATAACAGGCATTCCTGATAATACAGATTGAGCTTGCTGGTGGTATTCAGGCCAATCGCCAATGATCAGGTCAACATTCGCAGAGGTTAAAATATGTGTCACTTGCGCTGTTGTAAAAAACAGAGGCACGGGCACAATCACTATCTCTGCGAGTAAGCAGGCAATATCAATAATGGCCCAATCAATGCTGTTCTCTGCACGTAGCGCAATGCACGTTACATTAAGGGTTAATAAAACCTCTTTAGTCGCTGATATTTCAGACCAGAGTTGCTGATAAGTGAGTGTCTCATTCGCAAGGCTATTATAACGTTCACCGATGAAAGCGACTTTGTTAGGGGCTTGCTCAGCAAGTGTCTGAATGGTGCTAAATAATGTTTTCATGCTTATCCCGCCCTTTTTTTATTGATATTGCGCTGTTGTGAAAGTTGCAATAGTTGTTCAAGTCCTTGCTTAATGTTTCCTGCAGAGACTTTGGGCTGGTGATGGTAATAGGTTCCCCATTTATATTGTGCATCTGTAACGCTCGCTGAGTTTGCATTTGCCAATATAGTTGGCTGTAAACCCAAGCGACACATCATTACGTATAAAGGATCTGTCGCGGTGAAAATACACCACTCGTAACCTAATGCGACAAGGTGCTCTGCCATTAACATAAAGTGCATTGGGGACATGCCATGAGAAAACGACGCTAACTGTCCAAATTCAATTAATTTATGACGCTCGATAATTTGCCCAAATTCATTACTCATCATGTCATTTGCTGGTTTATCTAAATATTGTTCTAAAAACAGTGCTTCATCACTGGCAACACGATAGCCACAAGCTGAGAGTAATTGTTGCTGTTGGTTATAAATGGCGACAAACATTGGCATAAACTCATCAACATGCGCATTAAACGCCTTTTCATAACGCGCTTGTATATAGGACTCAACGTGACTTCTATCGATATGGTTTTTATCTACAATGTGCAATTGAACCTGATCTCTTGAATTAATCTTTGTCATGATTTCCATTCCTCTGTTTGTCTGTTGAATGAACAATAGGAAATGAAACTTAATGGAAACTTAAGATGGCATGGATATTTTCAAATTAATTTTTTGGGGGATACGTTGATAGTGGAATATTGAAGCTGATGCGCAGGGGGGCGCGCCTATTATGTTGGACGATGAGACTCGTTTATAAAAGGTGTAACGTCTTTGATGACAAGGTTTTCTGTCATGCAGCGCAAAGCGACTCTTAGGTATTTTGGCTAAATGGTTAGCGGAGAAAATACTAGTACTCTATTTTTTTTACGTTATAGTTTGTTTTTTGAATACAATGGAATGCCTACAATGAAAAAATTTGCACTTATTACCATCGCGACACTGTTCTTTTCAACTAATGCGCTGGCGGTTGATTTCGGTAAATTAACAGAGTCAGTTGATACAGAGAAAGCGGCTGCTTCAGTGGATACGGATAAGTTACAAAAATCAGTGCAAGGTGAAGAGATTGATTATAAAAAAGTGGTTGACTCTGTAGATAAAGAAAAAGCGGTTGATTCAATCGATACTAAAAAAGCAACAGAAGCATTATTAGCAGATTAATTATTAATTATTAATTAATAGTTATTAGTTATTAACTATTAATTATTAGTTAAGAAGCATAAAAAAAGCGCCTTACTTGGAAAAGTAAGGCGCTTTTTTTTAATCAATTGTTTTAGAAACTGTGGCTATATTGCACGGCGACTAAAATCGCATTAGCACGTGTTGTACCGGTAATTTGTGAAACGCCCTCTGTCGATTCAGTAACAAAAACATCTTGACCTACTAAGTAAGTTGCACCCAAGTCAAGATTAGAGTCATCGCTAAAGTGGTATGTAAAACCAGCTGAGAACCACTGTCTATCTGAGTCGGGTACTGAAGTCGAAGTGACTTCATCTTGAGCGCTTTGGTCATACATATAACCGCTACGTAGCGTCCAACTGTTGTTTAAATAATAAGTGCCACCTAATGAGAAATGCATTGCATCTTTCCATTGGTATTCATTTAATGTGCCATGTGCTTTAGAGTCTAAAGTATCAAAAGCACCCCAGCCTATCCATTGCACACTATAATGTACTGCAAATTTACTATCGGTTAAGCGGTGGTAACCTGAAAACTCAGCCATATCAGGTAAAGGCATATATAAGGTATCGTCTTTGGCTGTTGTTCCATTGTAATAAATATCGCCTTCAGCTTCTAACTCTGGGCTGTAATGGTATGAAAGACCAAAGCGGTTATTTTCATTTAATTCAAATACAGTACCGAGGTTAAAACCTAAACCTACGCCAGAAGCATCAGCATTCAGTACTTCCATCTTTTCAGGTGCACCAACATCTAAAGAACGCTCTAATTTACCTGTTCCATAAATAATGTCTAATCCACCACCCACGCTCCACTGCTGATTGATGCGGTAAGACGCTGCTAGCCCTAAATTTACGCTTTTAACATCCGTTAAACCACCGTACTCAGAGCCTGAAAAACTATCATCAAATTCAGTTTTAGTGCCAAAATTTGAATACAAGTTGATACCCACTGCAAACTGTTCATTTATTGGCACAATAAGGTGGATATTAGGAACCAATGAGGTATCACCGGCATCGTCATAGTTTGAACTTGTGCCACTAGGTGCAGTAGGGCCTACATAAGTTGCATCATTCACTTCAATTTCGGTCTTTAAAACATTTAAACCCAGAGAAAGCTCTGTTTTATCAAACAGCGCCATTGCAGCTGCATTACGCGCCATTACGGAAGCGTTATCTGCAATGACGGCATCACCTGCAAATGCACGACCTAATCCTGTTGCTGACTGTGCGTTAAGCTGGAAGCCTGCTGCAATAACTTGTGTTGTGCTGAGTGCAAGTGCTGCAACAATAGCTGTTTTTGTAAATAGCGCTGTTTTTTTCATAATGTTTTCCATAAACGAGGAATGTTAAATAATTGTTATCGAAGTCTAAGTAGTGAAAGCTAAAAGGGAAAGTCCTACGAATGATATAAAGAGGGGAATTTCGTGATAGTTCTCTAATTTCAGAGGATTGTGCAATAAAAATCAACAATAACCAACTTTTAAAGCGCAATTTTTGGCTGTTTCTCAAAAGCAGGGGAACTATA
>NZ_PJBZ01000123.1 GCF_002835995.1 Psychromonas sp. Urea-02u-13
ATTTCAGTGAGTAGAAAACCTATAGATCATAAAGAGTCATCATTCTGTGAATAGAGACACTAAAATGTGCAAGCTAATTTGGCATGATGATGTTTATTTAGTTAATTAAGAGACAATGGAATGTTAAATACAGAAATGCTTATTGGACAATGGTTGCTTGTTGATGCACAGATGACCATTGCAGGTAAGACGGAAAAGACCTTTGATGTAAATAGAAAAATGGTTAAATTGTTCACAGAGGAGCATTTTTCCTTCTACTCTAAAACTGCAAATAGAACCCCTTACAGCGCAGCTGTCACTGATAAAGAACGTTTGCAGGGCAGTAAAACATTAGATGCAGGAGGAGGTATCTATGATTTACACGGTGATATTTATACTGAACATATCACTTACTGTACTTATCCAAACTATGAAGGCAAATCAATCCCTTTTAAAATATCGCTTGAAAAAAATCAGTTAATCCAAGAAGGTGGCTACCCACTCAGAGATCTCGGGGTTGCCGATCAAGGTGGCTATGTAAAAGAGGTTTATCAGCGTATTGAAAGAAAATAAACAGTTAGCTTAATTTTAATAAGTTATCAGCTAATAAGTGGGGCTTGTTCTGTTCATAATGAGTCAGCGCATGAAAAGGCGTTTAATACGCGTTACACATCATCCAGAGGTTGTTAATGATATGGCAAGATTAGTGTTAGTTTGTGGTCCTACTGGTGTTGGTAAAACAACTCATTAATTGTCGCCTAATAGATGAAATTAAGGGTGTTAAGTTTATTGCTCCAACGACCTGTTATGCACTTATGCAGGCAGTCGGTATGGTGAATGATCATACGACGTCATGTTTTAGATATAAAGAAATTAATAAACTGTAATCTTACAAACAATAAGTTTATTAAACGGAAAGAGAACAGTTGGCCATCGCTTCGCGATTATATCCAACTCTTCTTTCCGATTAACAACACATTATATCCAAAATAAGAATAACCAAAACAGAACTCCCCATCTTTGCTCAATGCTTGTTCGTCAAGCCCATCCAGTCGATAATTAGAAACCGAAACGCAGTTTCGCAGTGCTAGGGAATATCATTTTCTACCTTCTACACAATATAATGTTTTTATTATTACCTTCCTATGTTGATTTTGGCGTTTTTTTCCAATTCAGAGCTAATAATTAAAGTTATATTTATTCCTCAATTTAATCAGAAAGGAATTTTTTATGACTGTATTTAAAGCTGCTTTTATTTTTATTGCGCCTGAAGCAATACCAGAGACAAATTATTCGTGGGTAAAAACCGCAGAAGTCGAAGTAAAGACACTCGCAGTATCAAGTTACAAACAAGCATGTGAGCAAGTGAAGCTCTTAATCGATGAAGGAGTAACTGCGATTGAACTATGTGCAGGCTTTGGCAATCAAGGTGTTGCAGAAATTACGATAGCTGCGCAAGGAAAAGCTGCAATTGGTGTGGTTCGATTTGATAATCACCCTTGCTTAGATAATGTTAGTGGTGATAGTTTATTCATTACTTAGTTCAAAGGTAACTCTATGCATACGTTCATTCAACGGCCAAGCTTACCGTTAAGCCTTTATATCGCACAGTATTGGTGTTGGAAATTACCAGTGGGAACTGCTATTCCAGCTATTTATGGGGGGACGGGCGTTGAGTGTATATTTAATTTAGGTGATCCTATAGAGGTGATTGATCCTTATGCAAGTGTACTATCGAAGGGAGAGGGCATTATACTTTGTCCTCGTAAGAAAATTTTTCGTGCCATTGGCAGAGGAAAGATAAACTTATTATCGATCCGTTTTCGATCTGCAGGTTTTTTTCGATTATTTAAAATTCCGCTTACTGAGTTGGCTGATGAGCTTACAGATGCAGGCAATATATTCCCTAAAACTTTATTTGAACAATTACTTGATGAGCAATCAAAATCTTCTTCGGTTACTTTATTAGACAACTGCTTATTGCAGCAGTTAAATAACGTGGTCGAAGAGAAACTTATGAATCGCTTGATAGATAACGTTTATTATCAAAGTAATCTTAAATTGCAAACTATAGTGAACAACTCGGGAATGAGTGAGCGTACTTTTCAGCGGAAATTCAAAATTTATACTGGGGTGGGAGGTAAGTATTTTCAGCGTACGACTCGGTTTCAATCGTGTATAAAAGCGTTATCGGAAAATCCTAAATTGAATTATTCAGGTCTAGCGCTAACACATGGGTATTTCGATCAAGCTCATTTCATCAATGAGTTTAAGCATTTTTCAGCAGTTACACCGCAACATTTTATTCAAAAAGAAAAAAATGGTTTAGGCCATTATAATAATGCGTTTTATTTACCTTTCAAAGTAGTAGATGGTTAACTTAATATGTTTTATTATCAGTTTGGTTGAGCTATTACATAAATAGTTGGCTATGTTTCGCTTCACCATTATAACCAACTATTTTTGCCCATTTAAGTGGGCTTTATATTTTTAGGGAATTTATTAAAATGAATCAAAGCGTTGAAGCAGGTCAGGCAGTTTATACGAAAAAAACACTTTTTATTTATGACCTATGGGTTCTTGGTTTTTCAAATTCATTTTTGTGGAAGTGCCCAACCAAAAATCTGAGAAATACATTTAAAAAACACTCCACTGTAAATCATCTTGATGTGGGTGTTGGCTCTGGATATTACCTTGATAAATGTTTATCTGACATTGAAAGAAGGGTTGCGTTATTAGATCTCAATATGAATAGCTTAAACGCAGCTGCGACCCGCATTAACAGATTCAATCCTGAGATATATTGCGATAATGCATTAGAGCCATTAAACACTCGATGTGAAAAATTCGATTCCATCAGTGTTAACTATTTACTGCATTGTCTGCCTGGCAGTTTGCAAGAAAAAGGCATTATGTTTAAACACCTAGATAAACTACTCAATGATAAAGGTATGTTATTTGGTAGTACCATCTTAGGTAAAGATTCAAATTATGGTTATTTTGCTGGTAAGTTAATGGCTATCTATAACAAAAAAGGTATTTTTGATAATGCTTCTGATGATTTAACAAGCTTAGAGTCATCACTTAACAAGTATTTTCAAAACGTAAACATAACGGTTATAGGTTGTGTTGCCATTTTCAATGGACAAAAAATATAACGAGAAATTCAAACGAAAGTAATGTGACGTTTTAAGCCCATCTTATTTATCAAAGAGGTTATAAATGGATTTAGAAAAGCAACAGGCTAAAGAGAGATTAAAGGTTCTTGAAAAGAAGATGAAGTTCCTTGGGCTTTATGATGCACCGGCAATGCTCGTAATCGGTTTGGGGCTTTTCTCTAAATTTGGTCATGATCCCGCCTCACTGCACCCATTATTGGCAGATACTAATCTAGTCAATGGAGCACTTGCAATTGCAGTTCCTTGGGCCCTTATTTGTGCTTATAAGTCAGTAAAGTTATCTTTGGAAGCCCATAAGTTAAAGAAATTAGTAAGCTTATAACAAGTTGTTTTTAGCCCGTTTAATGCGCGCTAGTATTTAGTGTTATCCAAATGGAGATTAGTCTTTTATTCTCTTTTGCTATTTACTCTAAACTTTGTCAAGTCTGGTTTCCTGAGCTTAAGCGGACGTTATGAACATTGAGGTGTCCTTTCTAAATGACAAAAACTAATGATGAAATTTGGCGCGAGTATTATGAAAAAGCGTTAATGAGAAAGCATGCACCACGGACTGAGTTCGCTATAAAATCTAATGAGTCGGATCTTAAAGTCGCAATTGATAGTGGTTGTGGCACGGGTAGTGATACTGCGTATATGGCTCAACTTGATTATCAGGTATATAGCTTTGATATTAATCCAGACTCGATATCTATTTGTGGAAAACGCTTTGACAATGATCCTCGAGTGACACTTTCAAAAGCTAGCTTTGAAAATTATGAACATCCCAAATGTGGAGTGATTATTGCCAATGCTAGCCTGTTTTTTGCCGACCCGATTCAGTTTCAATCAACTTGGAATAAGATGGTTACAAGCCTTGAAAAAGGCGGTGTTTTTGCGGGTGATTTTATGGGTATCAATGACAGTTGGGCTTCTGGTTACCGTAGTTCAACAACTCCCATGACAAAAACGGAAGTTGAAGCCTTATTTAATAACTTTGAAGTTATTAGGTTTCATGAGCGCGATGAAGTAGGTAATACTGCCATTGGTAAAACCAAGCATTGGCATACGTTTTCAGTCGTCGCGATAAAGCGTAGTTAGCAACAGGACAGAGTTTTCTTAAAGGAAATTCGACGTTATACAAAGATAAGCAAAGCGGGACTTGCTCTGTTCATAATGAGTCATCACATGAAAAGGCGTTTAATACGCGTTACACATCATTCAGAGGTTGTTAATTATATGGCAAGATTAGTGTTAGTTTGTGGTCCTACTGGTGTTGGTAAAACAACTCATTCATTGTCACTCGTAGATGAAATTAAGGGCGTTAAGTTTTCCATTGACCCATGGATGCAAACGCTATTCTCAAAAGATATGACCGAGCTGGATTTTGAATGGATGATGGAAAGAGTGAACCGATGCTCAGAACAAATTTGGCAGGTTAGTGAGCAGATCTTAGCAATTGATGGAAACGTAATACTGGATCTTGGTTTTACGACCAAAGCACAAAGAGACATCTTTGCTGATAAAGCGAGAGCATTAGGCATCAATCCTGAGGTACATTATTTAAACGCTTCTACTGAGACGCGTAAGCTACGTGTTGATAAACGAAATACCGAAAAAGATCCCTCAGTATACGCTTTTGAAGTGACAGACATGATGTTTGACTTTATGGAGCCAAGATTTGAAATACCAGATGAAGAAGAACTCAAATACGGGCGAATAGTTAACGCATAACAGGCGACTTAAACGGTAAATGATCTTCCCCCACTTCGATGTTTTAATGGTTGTTCGTCAAGCTTATCCAGTCGATGATTGTTCCTAATTGACAGAGGTTTCGCCTCTCGGCGAGTCGATGATTAGAAACCGAAACGCAGCTTCGCAGTGCTAGGGAATCATGCTTCTCAACAGCAATAAAAAGTAATTTAGATATTAAATAATAAGTGCCATTCCGAAACGCTTTATATTCTATGCGGTCAACAACTTCTTAATGCACCGCCTTTGCATGCAAAGGCTAATGAAATTCAAAGGGCACTCAGTGCTTAGCCCGTTCATATCCCTGAACTGTCGTTCAATTCACTCTATTATTTTTTTGCTAAAGTTGTCGTTCACCTAAGAAAAACGTAAACGGAATTTTTACCGCCACATTGATTCCTTATGCTCTTATTTAGCAGTAGGCAACCCTAATGAGTAGAAGGTAAAACTAAAACAGCAAAACAAAGAGGGCACCATAATTTTCTCTTTCAATTACAAATAAACAACGCGGCTGCACAGACTCCCGTTTAAGTTTTCCTTGTTCAATTAAGCACTTCAGCAACACCTGACAGGACGTCAGGTGTAAGCTCAAGACAGCACACGGACGTGCTGTTTGAGCTGGTGCGATCAGAAGTGCTTACTTGTACAAGATTAGAAAACGCTACGGGCCAGCTCTCTTTTGGTTACTTTTCTCTACTGGTTTAGAGAGCATGCTACTTCACACTGCGAAACTGCGTTTCGGTTGTTCATTCGCTACTCGCCTACAGGCGAAACCTGTGACAATTAGGCTTAGTTATCGCCTCAATGAGCGAAAGCGACCTAACAAATATTTAGCGTCACCACATTGGTTTTTGGTGATCATAAAATACTATCGTATTTGATCATTTTGCATATATGATAATAGGTCATTGTTATTTAGTAAGAAATGAAAACTAAGTGACTATATATTCAAGCGGAATACTATTGTTATAAATGAATAATGTTTCAGCTTAAATGCACTGTTATGTTTCAGGCTTATATTCGAGAGGGTTCTAATTTTGAAAGCAGAATACGATTGGCGAATTAATGTTTTAACTTATTTATCCAAAGATTGGACTTCTCCATGGACTAATCAGGTAAGTAAATCTGGAACTCAATTAACGGTAGTGGCGTGTGCAAAGAATCACAATGGTAATGAGTTTTCAGTACCTCTACCAAATGCAACTGCAATGATGTTGAATGCTTCTCAAAGATCATATCGTGAAGCCTTATCTATAAGAAGAAAAAACAAAATTGATGATAAAAGTAAGAAAGGGAATGCATTTAAAAGTTCTAAAGAAGCAATAGATTATTTAGAACTAGTAATGGAATCTGTTCTAACTGCGCATGCAGGTTTAGAGGCTTTTGTTAACGATATAATTCCAGAAGATTACGTGTATATATCAACTCGAAAGGGAAAAGATAAACCTGAAGAAATGGATAAAACGAAAGTCCAGCGCCATTCTTCTTTATGTGAAAAAATTTCAAAAATGCTTCCTAGTATTTTGAGTATTAAAACACCTAAAGGAAATTCTAAGTCGTGGGAAAATTATCAAAAGTTGAAAAATTTAAGAAATCGTATCACTCATATGAAAACAGAAGATAGAAAGTCTGCGGGTTCTGATGTAGATACAATATGGCGTGCATTAATATATACAGAACCACCTCATCAACAAGCGTTATCGATCATCCGTTATTTTGAGGAGGCGCTTAATACAAAACCAATGTGGCTAGAGAAATGTTCATTGTAAAAACATGATAAGGAGTTTAAATGGAACAAAAACAGTGGGTTACGTTTCGCTTCGCTACACATTATAACCCACAATTTTAGTCCGCTTAACGCGGCGTTAGAATTTAATTATGAGTTTCGTAATGAATATAGACTTACCGTTACTGGTACAAATATCTCGTTTATTTATCCCCGTAGTTGCAATGGCTGGGATATATATAGCCTGGCATCAATATTTTGCTAATCGTGAAAAGGTAAGGTTTGAGCTTTATGAAAAACGATTCAATATATATAACTCTATTTCGCAGACATTGAGCTCTCTTTTATGCTCAGAGGGGTTAAGTAGAGAGCAATTTCATTCTTATCAAACCGCTTGCAATGAAGCTCAATTTTTACTTCCTGATGAAGTGTATTTAGAAGTAAAAAAAATAAGAGAGCTAGTTGGCAGATGGTATATATGCTTTATAGAAAGTGACAGACAAAAAACTAATAAACATAATGCTGAGTTAATATCCCTAGAAGAAAAACTAGAAGCTCTTGAACATAACCTAATAAACTCTTTTAGCATTGTTCTTAACTTTAAAAAATTCTAAAAAGGAATTTAAATATCATAGAACTGTTGGTTACGTTTTAACTCACTTAATATAGCCTCGTTAGCCCTATAACATTGTTTAGGAGTAAAATTGGATATCCCTACAATCTATCTAGATCAAAATATCTTAGGTTATATTTATGAAGGCTCATTTCCATTGGATAGTATTCAGAATGTACAATGGGTATATTCCAATACACATTTTTCAGAGTTTAAAGGTTCAAATCTAGAGGTAGATTTTCTAAATATCCTAACGAAACTTGATGCGAGCTACTTGAGTTTAGACCTTGATAAACAATTTAAGCCGTTGGGTACAGCAAAAATAAACCGGAAAAGATCTCCAAGTCAAAACTTTAACGAGTATGTTGAAACTTTGAGTTCCTCAAACTTAAATATTCGTGTTTTCGATGAATTGATAGCATCATTAAATGGGGGGAGAATTTTGCTGTCAGCTGAGTCAGTGGCTGAAAATACGTTTTCATTTATTGATGACCTTAAAACTCGAGGGTTAATAACAGAAGTACAAGTAACAATGTTCAGAAAACAAAAAGAGGAATACTCAAGATTTCTTAAATGTCTTTTTAGAGAGCAAAAAGACATTGTTAAGATCAGAAAGAAAATGGGCATTCCAAGCTCTGGGTTAACTAATATCTCTGGTGATAGTGTTTTCCAACAAATTTGGAATGTCGTCGAATCTCATAACGATGTGGATATTGACTCTTTTTTTGGTTTTAGTGGTGTAGGGGTTGAAGAGTTACCGCTTTGTTCTGGAATAGTTCGTTGTTGTGCAATTTTGGATATTATTGGATTTCACTCTGAAAGAAAGTGTAGAAAAGCTGATAAAATAGCTAATGTTATGAGCGACTCTCAGCATATAGCTAATGGAGCATTCTGTACTGCAATTATTTCAAATGATAGAGCGTTAGTAGAGAGAGCTAAGGCTATTTATGAGTACAAAGGGATATCAACAAAATTGTTCCACTATAGTAACTAAAAACGCTTTAAACCTAACAGAAAAAGTTTGTTAGGTTTCGCTTTACTTTACATTATCACAAGTGATTTTAGTCCGCTTAATATGGATTTTATGTTTTTTATCGAAATTGAGAGTCTATTTTGACGTTTACCTATCAAACCTCAAGATTATCCGTCGTTGAAGTTTTCAGAGGCACGCGGGAAACTGATATTTTAGTCTCAATCACGAAGTTATTAACTCCAAAAGTTGTAGAGAGCCTTCCACAATATTTTCGAAATATTAATTCGATTTCAGATGCTGAATGCTGGTTAAAAAAAATGTTACCGGAAAGCCGTTTGTTTGTAGTGAGGCATACAGGTAACAATATGATAATTGGTTTTGTTTTTGTGTTTGTCGAAAGTAATACAGATGCTCATGTTGGCTACCTTCTTGGAGAGCCATATTGGGGAAAAGGCTACGCTACTGAGTTACTGAAAGGGTTAATTGATTTCATTAATAATGAGAACAAAATAAACCTATTAATTGCAGGCGTAGCCACGAACAACATAGTTTCATCTAGGTTGCTTAATAAACTTGGTTTTATTAAGAGTGATAGTGAAAATAATGAAATCGTTTTTTATAAATATCAGTTGTCATAAACATAAAAGTCAATCTAAACGACCTTACCGAAGGGAATCGAATGTCATGCCTGACCCTGATCCATTGAAAATCATCTCCTTTGCCACTCCAAAAGATCTCAACCTGTGGCTGAGCTTAAATCACACCTGTGAAAGCGAATTGTGGGTAAAGATATACAAGAAAAACACCGGTATTGAGAGTGTGTCTTGGAATGATGTAGTTATCGAAGTGCTTTGCTGGGGCTGGATCGACGGTATTAAGAAATCAATTGATGATCTAGCTTATCTTCAGCGTATTACCCCTAGAAAGCCACGCAGTAATTGGTCTAAAAGAAATACACAACATGTAGAACGTTTAATCAGTGAAGGGCGCGTG
>NZ_PJBZ01000124.1 GCF_002835995.1 Psychromonas sp. Urea-02u-13
GGGGCCCGAACGGCGCGTGTTATCCCGTCATTCCTGAGTTGTTTTATCGGGAATCTTTGTTGGGTTAAGATAAAAGATTGGGGGCCCGAACGGCGCGTGTTATCCCGTCATTCCCGAGTTGTTTTATCGGGAATCTGTTGGGTTAAGATAAAATATTGGGATGTCCCGACGAGTGATTCTAAGTGGACTAAAATGTGTAGCGAAGCGAAACCTAACCCACTGTTTTAGTTCCGTTTAAGGCCTTGTAGCTGTGTGTTACGCTAGCAACAAGAACTTTCGCAAATCCCGCTCTTGTCTCATAACGTGTAAAATAAAAACCTTATCGCTATCTATTTTATAAAATACACGACAAGGGTTAACAACGACTTCGCGATAATTTAGAGTCGTCAGCTCAATAGGTTTCTTTCCTGATTCAGGAAACTGTTCAAGACGTTCAATCTTATCGAAAATTTTCGCAACCAAAGCTTTAGCTGCCTGTAGATTGCTCAAAGCAATATATTCTGCGATATCGTTTAGATCTTCCAAAGCCGGATTTGTCCAAATTATTTCAGCCATTTATTCATTTTCTCTTTAGCTTCAATATTAGACATAGTTTCTCCACGGCTTATTGCCTGCTCTCCTTTAGCTAGAGCCTCAAGAATTTGCATGCGTTTTTGCATGAATTCGAAATCATCAACATCTACAAGGTATGCAGAGGGTTGTCCATGTTCAGTAATTAATACTGGTTCTTTCGAAGAGTGAAGCTCAGCTAAAATCTTAGTTGCTTGACGCTTCAATGTTGTTACTAGTTCTACTCTCATAATAATCCCAACCTAAAATATGTATCACTATAGTAGCACTCGAAATTAAATTAGGGAAATACGCTAACGCCACATTAAGCGGATTAAAATGGTGGGTTATAATGTTGATGTTAATCGGGGACAGCCATAAACTGCAATGCCTTAACCTATTGATTTTATATAATTGAAGTTATAGGTGTCCTCAATCAGTCATATTCGCCCTGCTAGGTTTAAAGGCGGTTCTATATTTAGCTAAAGTCGTCGGATTAATTGGAATTAATACAATAAAATCATATTTTAGCAAGGCATAAACAATTGACGTCTGATAATTGGGCCTTTGCTGAGTTCCACTGCAACAGCGATAGGGCCACTAAATCGTTTTTTAAGATTGTTAGCTCATGTATCTATATTTTTAGGCTTGTGTTCGATGACGGAGAATTCTCGTTTGTTTGTAGTAAGATCTTGTAAACAAATATGATGCTTATCATTTACCCAATCAATACCAACAAACGCCCGATATTGATTTATTTCTAAATGAGTATTCATAGTGCCTCCAAAAGTTTAAAGAGGATGCATGCGTTCTCAAATTCTTTGAAGGCAATATAATGAGCGTTGCTGGCAAGCCCTGAGTATTCGTTAGTGAGTTTGAGTGACTCATTTTGTCGAAAGCAATGCGCTAAACATCGAGTGTTAAGGGGCAATATTCGTACAAAATGAGTGCATGTCTACATATCAGTATGAACGATATTTGTAGACAACTCATATTATAATGGGGGCGTTTGCGACTTAGCTTTCTGAGATATAAAGGGGCATACCGACTTAGGACCTTTGTGTTAACAGTTCAAAAAACAACCTGATTAGGTACAAAGCTCCGCTATTGTAGAGGGGCATTAATAGCCACAAGCTCAATAAAATGGGCATGTGCCTTTTTAACACTCCGTTTTTAATCTGTAAATTTAGCAAAAAAAACCACAAAAATTTAAGATAGATTCATATTGGATACTGTAAGATATTGAAACAAATTTGTTTTCTATTTCTCTATTTGGCGGAGCTTTATGGCTAATCAAGAAAAACAATGACAAGTCAGAGGCATTATCTACACTTTTTTTAAAAAAAGCTTACCGTACCTACCCCAAATTATTCCCTGACTATTAAACCACCTTTATAACCACGCAATAATTATGGGTATAAAGGTTTATATACTACAATTTGGCTTAGAAAAATAATATTGGATTAAATACAAATTAGAGGCCAAATTTACAGGCCACAACAAGTTCATCATAAACAAAAGCAGCTGGTTTAGACAACAGCGGGAGGGGCTTGCATTTTTACCTGTAATTTTGTAAAAGAGTTGAATAATAAGCGATAAGTGTCAGTATTTCATTCCCTCATAGCAATGAAAAAAGAGGCAAATGTGGAAATATGAGGTAAGCATATTTTAGATATTAAGAAAAAGGATGGTAACTACTCAGCAGGGGTAAAAATATTTGGTAACATGCCATTTAATAATAAGGCTAAAGCTGTGGATGCACTGACCCCTTGCTTTTTATTACTCGATAGGTAGCTTCTGAGGCCAAAAAACATTTCCGCTCCATATTCACTCCTGAAGCAACCAGATATCTTTTGCTGAACTTTTGCCATTCGTAGGTCATTTTCGCCTTGGTTATTGGTAAAAGGAACTTCTCTATCGGCCATAAATCGAAGTACATCACCTTCATAGTTTTGCAGACGTTCAAGTAAGTTTCTAGACTTGCTTTTTTTCGGCCTACCTCGTTTGCCTTTTACTACTATCGGAGCAGGGCTTTCTTTTTCTCCATCCTTTAAAATTGTTCGGTATTGGGCAATATAACTGGATTGCTTATCTTTGCTGATGAGACCATCTTCATTGTTCACTGATTGATTCAGGCTAACCAAAAATAAACGCATAGTTTCAGCCCAAGCTTGACCATCTTGCTCATAAGATCTGGTTAATTCGCGTAGATGATGTGCATTACAAAGCGAATGCAAACAATCGTAACGATAATAGGGTTTCCAATGGTCGTGACACATTACGCCATTAAAATGAGACAGAATCCCGATGTCATCCATTGCAGTATGCCCACGTTTTTCATGTGCAGATAGGTAAGTCCATTTGAGTGATGACGCATTATGTAGCCACTGTCGTTTTCCATTAATGTTAATACCAGTTTCATCGGCATGTAGCACAGCTTCATTGCGCAAATTAGCTTTGATTATTTCTAGCGCATGGGTCTCTTCAAGCTTGCTATAGGCCGTATTAATGAAGTTATAAAGACTACCACTGCTCAGTGGTATGTTTAGCTGATCAGTAAAATATTCACGAATACGATCATAAGGTAACAATTGGTATTGAGAAAGGTAAACAGCATGGGCTTTAACACCATTACCATATTGAATACGACTATTTACTCCTTTAGGAAATGATGCAACAAAGCGTTTTCCTATTTCATTCTCAAGTATTTGAGCTTGATACTCAGTCACGACACGCTTAAATTCGATATCTATAACTTGACGTGTTTCGTAACCAATTTCGGTGTAAGTGCCTTCTGGTAAAAGGGTCTGATCAACGGATAGTTTATGCTTGATATCAGGATTACTATCAAGTAATAGGGTTGAGCCCTTATGGCCTCCCGAGTTATTTTCACTACTATTTTTAGGTTCTTTTTTTCTGTTCAGATCAGTTGATGGTGGCTTGCTACTATTACTGCTATTAAGCCCAAGACGCTGACATAGCAGGGTAACGATAAGTAATAATAAGTCTAACGTGGTGCGCATAGATGGAGATAATGTTGTATCGGCTTCAATCTGTTGTTTTATTTTTTCGACATGGCTTTCAATATCGATACCACTTACTTTCATCTTGATGAACCATGTCATTATAGGCTTAGGAAGTAGTTAGAATAAAGCTAAAAAAGGATCAAGCAAGTCGATCCTTTTTGATCTTTAATAAGTTATTAAAACTGTGATTTAGGTGCTGAGTAGTTACAAAGGATGTTTATTCTACCTATACTCTGAATTTGATCTGATAGTGATATCGACAATTTATTAAAAGCAATAAAGTATCATTAATTCAAAGCAGAGAAGCAAAAGCCCCTAATATCTATACTTCTGTTGAAGCGATTAAAAGTGGCATTAACTGCTCCTTATTTGATATTAAGTCTGCCAGTGTGTATTCATTCATTACACCAATAAAAGCGTGCATTGCTAGAATAAGCGCTTGTTGTAACCGACAAACCGACTGTAACTTACAAGCAGTTGAGGCACAATCAACACCATCTAAATGATTTTCAAGATGACTAATAACCTCACCAATATTTATCTTGTCGGCAGTAAGCGCTAACTGTATACCGCCATTCTTTCCTTGAAGGGCTCGCACATAACCGATTTTTTTTAAATGACCGACAATTTTAGCCAAATTATTATAGGAAAGCTGATAAACCGCCGCCACTTCGGCAACACTACTTAATTGCTCTTTGGGTAAACTCGCCAAATAAATAAGCGCTCGCAGTCCTGAATCTGTATAGGTTGTTAGTCTCATCAAAAGTCCTTTTACCCATAGGGTTAGTGGGTTTTAAATGCGCTCAATTGCACAACAATTTTTTCAGTCACTTCATTTAAACGCTTGCCCTGTTGCTCTAAATCGTTACAATCTTGCGCATTTGAACTGGACAAGGTCTGTAAGCCTTCTATTTGTTGTGCAGCCTCAGTAACAAGGCGACGAATATAACGAATATCAACGTTGTCTGAATTTTCCTGCTGACTGATCAGCGTCAAAATAGCATCAATATTAATGCAAGCGGTGTCAATTTCCTCTTGGCTAGCAACCGTATGTATTGAAAGTTCACCAAGGTTTTGTGATTGTAACTCAATATGTTCACCTGCTTCCATCACTGCAGTAGAAATTCCGGATACAATTTGATTAATTTGTTCAAGACTATTTTGTGTCGACATCGCTAATTGCCTAACTTCATCTGCAACAACAGCAAAACCACGGCCATGTTCACCGGCACGTGCTGCTTCAATGGCAGCATTTAAAGCCAGTAGGTTCGTTTGATTGGCGATATTGTTGATCACCGCAACGACACTGCCAATGGTGCTAGCCTGCTCTGCTAATGAATCAAATTTTCCCTTGAGTGTACCGCTGCTCGTAGCATAAGAGTCAATGCTATTTGCCATATTTTTCATCGCAAGGTTTGATTGCAGTAAACTCTCTTTGGTTTTACAAACTTGTACTTCTGTTTCATCAGCTTTTGTTTGTAAAGCGAGCGATTGTTCATCTAAAATTTCAAATTGTCGAGCAATATGCGCAACTTGTTGATCCTGAGTTTGTATTCTATCAGTAATATCCTGCGTTTTTAATTCAAGTGTGCTCGCGATATCGTCAGACGCATTTGCCTGCGACTGAATGTCAATTAAAGCGTGTCGCACATTACTTCTAAAAGAATTAATAACGCTGAGTACTTGGCTCATTTCGCTATTGAACTTACTATTTATCGTACACGCCACCGATAAATCTTTTTGCTCGAATGAACGCATATATTCAGTTGTTTCATTCAGTGAATCAACACCCCAAAATTTTTCGTCCAGATCATGAATGATCAACAACACCATCACCACAAATTGTATAGCTTGCGAAACTAACTGTTCGCTAAAAAACATCGCGTTGATAAATAATGAAATGGCGGCTAACCAGTGAATTAAGCGCATTCTAAGAAAAAGTGATTTCATAAATAATTCCTATAACTGTTAGTAAATTATCGTTTACGAGTAAGACTGCTTTAGTGGTTTTGGCTTTGAGTATAAAAAACCCTGTATCAGGTCAACACCCGCCCAACGTACAAAGTCAGATTGCAATGATGTTTCAACACCTTCAGCTACAATTAAACTGCCCACGGAAGAACATACATTGACAATTTCACGATAAAAACTCGCAGCCCATAAATCATCAGGAACTTTCGCTAAAAGCTGAAGATCGAGCTTGATAATGTCAAAATGGATATGACTTAAGCGCAGTAAGTTTGAATGACCCGAGCCAAAATCATCCATGGCGATAATAAAGCCATGTGTTTTAAGAAAAGACAAACGGGCAACAACAACTTCATCGCTAATATCATCTTCACAAATTTCTAATACCAAATTTTGCTTTTGTTGGACTGTTAATGAACAAAGCACATTGGTATATAAATATTCAAATAAATCATTATCTGTAATTAATTGTCCAGCGAGATTGATCCACGTTTTTATATTTGGTGTTTTAGTCGTGACACTTTCTTGGTAGCTGTCTTTGATTTGCTGACAGGTCATCTCGAGCAATAACGCTGGATTAGCATACAAATAGGAAAACAATTCAGCCATAGGGATTAATGATTGAGAAGCGGTAATAAAACCCCGACAAAGAATTTCTCTGCCATAGATAGTATCGACAGAAGCTGTGATGATGTCTTGACTATACCAAGTTAATTCAGCATCTTGGCCTAAAAAGTTAAATTTCATCAGTAGCTTCCATCGATTTATTTACCGGTAAATAAATGATGCTTTCATCATTTAATCTATTTTCTATTTCAATCAAAAAATCACGCATATGTTGTATTTGATTTTCTTCAACCAATGTATTTCCACACTCTAATTTAAGGGCTTGAAAATAATCACTGATTGCATGACAAGTATTAGCAAGCATAAGATAACCTTGTACAAGGCTATTTTTTTCACTCTCTTGTACTTCACTTTTTTCAAGAATAGGAACAAGAAAACAGTTTTCCAGTTCAAGGTGAAGAAGCAGCCCTTTGGTCAATTTTCGTAACCGAGTTTCAATGTGAATGAAACTGCTGTGACCCTGACTTAATAGGTGATTGATCGCTTCAATTTCTAGCGCTAACTGCCCATGTTGAGAAACTAAGCTACGAGGCCAATTTGACTGTCTCCAACAAGAGGCTGTCGATTTCTTCATAAACTTATTCACTGCCGTTTTATTCATATCGCCTGTCCAAAGATTGAGATGTTGTTTCAAATATTTTAACTAAATATATAACATGCGTTTCAAATGCACCTTTAAGGGGGATTGTATTTAATGTGCATTTAAAATGCAAGTTTGTTTTCTATCTTATTTAAAGATAATTTTATTGTTATATTGAAGATCTTCTATGAATTGTAATAAAGTTTATTAGAAACGCAATGAGATTTAGACAGAAAAAATAGGGACAGCCGTAAACTACAATACCTTAACCTATTGATTTTATATGGTTGAAGTTATGGGTGTCCCCGATTGGTGCTTGGGGGCTGAAGGCTAGACACCTTCGGCTACCCGATTATGCATGCTGAGCTATATACTAAGTGGAATACATTTTTATCGAAGCACACATATACCCATTAACAGTCCCTAAACTCAAAATCAATAATCGGCCTAGTGTTAACGGCCACGGGCTGACGATAACGTAAATAGCATTGTAATGAACCAGCATCCTGCTCAAAACTACCGTGCCAATATATCCAAGCACCAGGAAAAATGCTTGCCCGACTGTGCCACTCACTATCTCGTTGATTATTAGCCCAATCACCTTCATCAAATTCAATCACTGCACTAATACCATTTTTAGTCCCAGAAGGGTAACCATAAACAACCTCAATTTTCTGCCCACTTATTATAATTTCTGCAGACGGAGACTTTTCTACTCCCTCAATCACTGATTTGCTGTATACCAATGTTGAAGTACTATTAATAACCCCTTTTAGGTTTTCAGAAGTCGAAATAATTGCTTCCGAACGAAAATCAAAAAACTTAGGCACAGCTGTTGCCGCCAGTACACCAAGAATAATAATAACAATGACTAATTCTATGAGAGTAAAGCCACTTGACCTAAGTCTGCGCATAAATAAACATACCCTTATTTATTTTTATATTCATGTGGCCTCTAAGCTTTAGTCATCAATAAACACAGATGCATAACGCCACAATAAGCGGGCTAAAGCAGTGGGTTATAATGTGTAACGAAGCGAAACGTAACCCACTGTTTTAGTTCCGTTTAATTGCCTTGTTAGCTTTTGGATTAACTCCATTGGTTAATCAATTTGATCCCACATTCCATTTTGATGTAGCCAAATCGCATCTGCGTTTTGATTGATAAATTCATCAGCAGGAATTCCATCGAGTGATTTTTGACGTTTCACTCTCACTTGCTTTCCACTCATAAATACAGTTTCGTATTTTTCCTGGCGATCAAGTTTGGCTTCTCTTCTTGCGGCTTTAACTGAAGCAGATAATTTTTTCTTTATCTTTGCCATATATATAACCTATGAAAGAAAGC
>NZ_PJBZ01000125.1 GCF_002835995.1 Psychromonas sp. Urea-02u-13
ACGCGACTCCCCATAAAGAGTCATTAAGACGCCGGATATATGTCAAGAAACCGTTATCTCAACAGTGAAAAAAGCAGTTCAGGAAAGGTGAACTATCGAATAAAACGATAAAGAGCAAAAACAGGTTTAACCAAAAAACCTAGCCCTTACTGTTTAAGTGGCGACGATTATTTTGCACGATATCGATTATTAAATAGCAAAGAAAAAACAGTGTAACCTTGATTTATAAGGAGTGATTATATGTGTCCTGCTTTTTTTGTTATGCTTATTTGGTATAAACATGACATGAATAAACATTAAATTGATTGATACTTGATATGCAACTAATGGTATGTCATCCTATCGTCGTAATTTAATTTAAACAAAATGAAAGGTATAATAAATGAGACGCAATCTAATTTTACTATGGCTATTATCGCTAGTAAGTACCAAAGTATTTTCTGGCCCACCTTCCCCTGTACCAGAACCACAAGCTGACATTCCTAAAGTTAGTGTAGGTGGAAATGGAAGAATTTATACAAACGGAAATATGCAGCTAGAAGTAACTATTGACGTTGTATTATATGATAACCCAAAAGTAAATTGGGTTAAGTTATATACCAACGATACTAGAAATCCTCAATTATTAGAAAATGTAGAGGGATGGAAGGTCAGCGAAACTGAAAATGAGTATTTGCATTATATACCTTCCGGTACATTGGCATATCAAGAAGAGCCACAAAATTCGGAGGATACCAGATATAAACGCTGGGTGACTAGCAACTCTCCGGATCATGAAGAGATATGCGCTAGCATAAATTTAACACGGTCAGATAATGGAGAAATAGAGGAAATTACGAGCTGTCGGAAGACTAGTTCTATGTCAAGTGTCCATATTGTATCCTTACCTCCAGTTTTTTATTCTGGTAATGATTTTGAGCTTGGTGATAAATATACTTCTGCAAAAAATAGTCATGGAATCCAATATTTTGAAAACTTAAAAAGAAGACCTTATGTGCCTGAAATTTTACACGTAGAATTTGCGAATGATGATTATAAAGAAGAAACTTATCAACTGGATAGTAAACGTGCATTTTCAACACATTTTTATGGTGTAGATTCCGTTTCAATAAACCAAGCTATGACATTTGCTCTTGAAGACGAACACCATAAGAACATGAAACTTATCGAGCCGTTTTCGAAAACAGTAACCACCACACCTATCGAATACTCCGAAGGAACAGCGACAAATCCGCTTGTAATTCTAAGTTTCAAAACTTTCCATCACAAAAGCAAACATTTATGGAATGTCGATACAACAAAAGCCGGTAGCGATGAATCTTGTGACATAACTAGTGGAAATGATGGTTCGTTCGTTTATAAATGTTATGACTATAACGGTGACACAAAAACACTTAGTCATAATACTTACGCCTTACAAGAATATAGTAAAGCTGTTAACGCAGTGACAGTAACTGATCATTTTGGGACAAAGTCAATAATATTTTTGAGTACTTCTTCGGCTCGACTTTTCATTCAGTAGGCTCCATAAATTTAATAAGGAAAAAAAATGAAGAAATATTTATGCTCAGTAGGGTGTCTCACCTTAGTTTCGTTACCTTTTTTTACTCACTCTTCGGTTAATACACAAAGTTTTCCTCCAGTAGATACACCGAAAATTCATATTGTTGGAGATGGTAAAATATACTCTAATGGAGAAATGCAGTTAGAAGTTAAAGTTGATATCAGGGTCTTACACAGTAAACCCCAGTTGAATTGGGTGAAACTATATACAAATGATACTACGCTTCCAGAGCCTTTAGAGAGTGTCCCAGGCTGGGTTGTTAGTGATATTGAAAATGAATATGTGCATTACATTGCGAATGTATCAGCATTGACAACTAAAGATAACAATATCGGATCTTTATCTATTCTTGATGATAATTACGAAAGATATCGGTTCTGGGTGAGTAGTGATTTACCAGATCAGGAAGAAATCTGTGCTGTGGCAAATTATACATATGTAGATTTTAATGCCGGTGGTGAGATTATAACTGAAGAAACAAGTAGTTGTAGAACGGGTTCGGCTAATGCCTTAGTAAGCATTTTATCTCAACCACCTGTTTATCTTGACGAAAGCTATTTTACGCTAATCGTAGGGGGGACACTTTTTATTAATCCCAGAGGAACGTTTCAATTGCATATGTTGCGAAGACAAAGCTTTGCACCTCAAATAATTAAGGTGACTAATTCTGGTAGTGAATCTACAGAGACACTCATGGCAGTAACAAGTCACTCAGATCCATTCTTGCATGAGTTTTATCATGCTGATATAAAAACTATACCAAATTCTGCGACAACTTTCTTACTTGACTCGAATATCCAAAAGGACATTAAATATGTGAATAGTCATGATGCTAAGACCAGAACAAGAAACATACCATATTTATTTACTAGAGAAAGTGATCCTATGTTATTACGTCATTTAGTGCATTTTGAGTACAAAGCCG
The DNA here is from genome assembly GCF_002835995.1 of Psychromonas sp. Urea-02u-13. Lineage (GTDB taxonomy): Bacteria > Pseudomonadota > Gammaproteobacteria > Enterobacterales > Psychromonadaceae > Psychromonas. The sequence continues at coordinate 2,490 of NZ_PJBZ01000125.1, forward strand.
GAAGTTTTTTAAATGCAGATCCATTACTTGTTGATGCCGATGATGTTTGTTGGGTACAGCATAAAATGTCAGCAAATGACTTTGAGTCTGCATGCATCGGTTTTGATACAAGCCTATTACAATACTTTACCCACTCAATAAATAATCAAAAGAGTTTCAACGATACATTATCAACCATTGTTGTCACTGATCAATATGGTACGGATTCAGTTCTTAGCTTAACACTTTCTAATGGCAAGCTAATTCTTGATGGACAACAAAAATGAGTTCAATAGCAAGTAATGCATATAATTTTTCAGAATACATTAATTCTGGTGTAGATACCCGAACAGGGATGTTTTCTATAAGTCTTAGCTTGGGAAGTTTTATATCACATCAAGGTTCAGGCTTAATTATCCCACTATCACTCGGTTATGCAGTATCAAGTAACTTTGACTCTGGTTTTGGATGTGGTTGGAGTATTCCAATTAGTTCTTTTAACAATACAAGCCGTATTCTTTCACTTTCATCTGGTCAATCTTTTGTCATTGAAAAAAGCACAACTAGTAGCGAGTTCGATATACCATATAGAAGACTAAAAGATATTTCCGTATCCGAGGTGAGTACTACAGGGGAATTAAAAATTGCTTATAAAGATGGCAAACATGAATTTGTTAATATTGAAAAAGGTACGCTAAATAAAGTAGTTTCACCAAATGGCTTAGAAATATACTATGACCATAGTAGAGTTAATGGAAATGAAATATTATGGAGAATCGCTGATACTCCGATAGAAGGCACAGGACATGAAGTTATAATTGACTGGTGGACTGAAAAATGGCTTACACGTATTTATTTCTATAACAACGGAACTTTATATAAGTCACTCGTATGTTATAAGAGCTCAGGATCTTCAGGTAAGAAATTGAAAAAAATTGACTTTTCTGAAGGTTTAAGCATGTCTCTTGAATATCTTTATTCTAGCATTAGTGGCTATGAACTTATTACAGAGGTAGCTCATCCTACGGGCCTTATTGAACATATCACCTACTTCGAGCCTGGACATGCAACAGCATCAGGATCACCACTTAGTAACATACCATATGTTACTAATCATAGTGTTATATACGGGACTAACCAACCTAATCGAAGTATCAGCTACAGCTATTCAGATAAAAACTATCTCGGTGCATACAGCAGTGAAAGTTGGCTACCATACCAGGATACGTTATTCAGAGTAAGAAGTGATTATAAATATACATCAACAGAAGTGATAAATAATGAGATAATGATTATTAGAACATTCAATAAATATCACTCTCAAGACTCTGAGTTCATTTATCATATGAATGAACAACAACAATATATTCTCTTCCAAGAAGACAAATTTGAATATTTTTCTGACCTTAGCAAACGTATTGACTATCAACCTCCTAAATATACCCTATTGAAAAAGAAAGAAATGATCATGTATCAAGAAAATAAAACTAGATCTTTTGTTTCAATCTTTGATTATGATGACTATGCCAATGAAATATATAGAAAAACTCCTGATGGAACAGAGTATATCACTATTTACTATCCATTAGAAGGCAGCAGTGAATGCCCTCCAGCCCCCGATAATATAGTTGCTTTTATATCATTTCAAAAGGTTATCCCGCGGATTAATATTGATGGTAGTCGCGATAAACCTCAAGTCAATCAGTTTACTTATACTTCCTTGCCTAAACTACATGACGATAATGAGTACTTTGTTCTTTTAAAAGAGAAAAACATGGGTACTGATAATGCACTATGGATGAAAGGAGTCTTGGAATATTTTAATGATAGTGAAAACTTTCTTACATATGGTAGATCGAGTAGATCATCCTTAACTCATAATACGCATACACGAACTCAGGGGTTTGTTTATAGTTATATTAATGGAGAGTGCTCCATAACAATTAATTTACTTACACATGATGGTCTTGAAATCTCTACCGAGTCTGTTGTTGAGTGCTTGACTGGAAACTTAACTAAGGTTGTTGATGAAAGTGGAATTGTCCAACTAAGTAATTTCGACTCATTAGGTCGAACCATAAAAACCACAACTTCCCCAAATACACCAGAGGAATCAATTACTCTGTACTCGTATAATTTTGGTTCAGGTAATTTATCGATAACGACAACTGAATTAAATGGTGTTGCTGAAAAGAAAACATTTAACAACGCCGGAAAAATTATAATGGAAGAAGTGGTAGATAGTAATGGTATTTTCTTACCAATTACTGAATATTACTATGATTCGTATGGCCGGTGTCTTGAGGAAGTCGATATTGATTGGTTCTCTGATATTGAAAATAGGATTGCTACAAATTCTGAATATTCTCTCTCTGGAGAAATAAAGCGAGTTCTACATAGTGATGGACGCGAAGAACTCTACGACTCAAACTTTGCTGATCTTTCTCATACTTATGAACTCAAAGGGTTATTTAGAGTTTATACCGAAGTTGATTTATTTGGTAATGAGATTTTTAAAGAAACATATGACTCTAATAATAATTTAATTCTTAAGACTATTAATGAATACGATGGTTATTCAAATCTAATATCACAAACAGATATTAAAGGGAGAACAACACGCTATGAATATGACCAGTGGCAACGTGTAATTTCTATTACAAAAAATGTTGATGGTGAGGCAGTTATACAGAACTATGAATACTGCCGTTTTGCACAGGAAAATCTAGCAACCAATATCAGCGTTAACCAAGTAAGTTTAGGAACTCAGGAGTACGACGGTTTGTTTAGAATGTCCTCCCGAACTTATGCTGGAGGGAAAAGTGAATTATATTCATATAATAACTCAAAATTCATGCCTTCTCATGTAATTTCAGCAAATAATAATCGACTAGAGTTTGGTTATAATAGTCAATCACAGGAGACAACATCTATTAATGTTGTAGGTCAAAATGAATTATCAATTAATTATCAATATGACGTATCAGGAAATATTAAATCTTCTATATCCTTAAATGAGAGCAGCTCGTATACTTATAACGCACTTGGGCAACTCGAATCTGAAACAATAGTAATAGATGGAGTCAGTCGCACATCTACATATAACTATTCTCTTCTTGGAAAATTAATATCATCGGTTGACTATTTTGGCAACCGAGAAGAGTATTCTTATGATCAATATGGTCGGACATCTTCCATAATAGCATATTCTAATTCTGGGGCTGTTCTTACAAATTACGAATATGATTCTTTTAGCCGAGTCATAAAAGAACGCGAGGTATATAGAACTGAAGAAATGATCACTAATCTCACATTGGATTCTTTAGGGCTAGAGTTAGTGCGAGAAGTCCTGATTAACGGGCAAACTTTGTGTCGGTTTGAACAAGATTATACAGAGTCCATACAGATCTCTAATCGCAGATTTTATAAAGATTCTCAGTTGACGACTGAGGAGTTTATATATGACTCTTTCGATCGTTTAGTTACTTATCAGGTCGCGGGCCCCAACGCACCAAAAGACGAATTTTTGAACATACTGGCTAGTCAGTCTTTTACTCATGACGTATTAAATAACATCACTGGTGTAACGACTAATTTCATTGATGAGTCTGTGAATTATACGAGTTTTACCTATATGGAACATAATCCAGTCCAGCTTAAAAGCGTCACTAATACCCATGCAGATTACCCTGCATATGTTGAGTTTCAATATGACGCAGAAGGAAATCTACTTAATGATGAAAAATTACGCAGTTACTCTTACAACGCATACGGGCAAGTAGAATCTGTTTCAGACAATGGACAATTACTTTCTAATTGTCATTATGATTCATCAGGTCAAATTATATCTAAAGTCGTAGAAGGTACTAAGACTGACTTTTATTATCAAGAAGGAGAGCTAAAGAATGAATCTTTAGGAGAAGCTCATTCTAGTTATACAGCTAGCGGACAATCAAGGCTTTATAATGGGATAACTCTTAATACACTACAGTTTATGGTCTCAAATGCGCAAGATAGCATCGTTAATACTCTGGCATTAACTGAAGATGAAACTGGTGAAATAGTTATGGCTAAAACAGAACGTAGCTACACACCATATGGAGAAGGATAAATTTATGTTAAACAAGAAAACAATGGCTTTCTCTTCAGTCTCAAGGCGCAATTTTATAAAAGGCGGAGCTGCACTCGCCGCATCTTCGATGGTGAACCCAATTGCTGGGCATGCTACTTCAATTAAAAGAAATTCTATCATTAGCAATCCATTAGGGTTCAATGGTGAATATAAAGACCCTGTAACAGGTTCTTATTTTTTAGGTAATGGCTATCGCTTTTATAGCCCAACACTTATGAGATTTAATGCCAATGACTCTCTTAGTCCCTTCGGGAAGGGGGGCGTGAATAGCTATGCTTATTGCTTGGGTGATCCTGTTAACAACAAAGATCCAAGTGGGCACCTTATTTTGTCATCTATCATCATTGGAGCCATTGTAGGAGCGACGGTTGGTGCTCTATTTAGTACCGTAACGGAGGTTGTAAAAGCGGGAATTACAGGCGAAAAACCAGATCTGAAGCAAATAGGTATCGGCGCTGCTCTCGGTGCTTTTAGTGGTGGTATCGGGGGGGCTTCAATTTTGGCGACTAAAACCTCCGTGCAAATAGGCATGGCAGTTGTGGATGCATTAGGAGCTGCAGGCATTGGAATGATCACTAATGTTAAGTTAGAGGGGCAGAGTGTAAAAGACGCTGGGTATGGAGCTTTAGTCGATATCGCAATCAACCTTAGCACTTTTGGGCTTGGTAACATCTTCGGTTCAACACAGAAAAGTATTCAGAATCGTATGCGGGTCGATTTTGAAAATTTTAGAGCTCCGAGAATGGTTATTCCTGATACAAAGAAAGCTCTCAGGGAGTCGAATGATCTTGCAAATGTTGTTCGATCTATTATACATGAACCGAAGAACAAGCACGCTAGATATATGAAGAGAAGTAAATATGCAAAAGGCTATCACGATGCTTCAGATGAGGTAAGTAGCTGGGGGACTAAAGCTGTGTGGGGTAGGTCAAACTTGAAGAATGTACCCCGTATCCAAAAATTATACTTGAAGCATTATGTAGGGAAAGGCAGTATTAAATCAATAAAGAAAAGAAATCGATCCATAGAACGTATGTATGCAGATAGTGCTGATTTCCAATTGGCTCTGCATAAGCGTAGCGTTGCTGCAAGAAGAGTTGGTTTCAGCAACATCTTGGATAAGTATGTCTTTAACACCGGACTTCCAGACGAGGATACCAAGGACCTAATCAGCTTTTTATTAAAGAACAAGCCAGAACTTCTAAACATATAATCGGGATGGTCATGTCAAAATCTGATTTGAACCACCAGTTTTGGGCATCTTATTAAAGGGGGAGCATTTCAGCGAAAAGTCCAATGTGAGTCTCCAACCCTTTATTTAAATAATAGTACAAACAGACCACATTACTCACGGCAAGATCATTATAAATTTTGAGATAAATTGAACTTTTTCAATAAGTAGCGATCAGATCACCAC
>NZ_PJBZ01000126.1 GCF_002835995.1 Psychromonas sp. Urea-02u-13
AAAAATTAGCGCATTTTAATCGTGAGCGTATTCCCGAGCGTGTTGTGCATGCCCGCGGTACCGGTGCTTACGGTACGTTCACGCTAAACCATGACTTATCACAACATACGATTGCTGATTTCTTGCAGGGCGTGGGTAAACAAACATCGCTATTTATGCGTTTCTCTACCGTCGGTGGTGGGCAAGACTCGAGTGATTATGCGCGTGACCCGCGTGGTTTTGCGGTTAAGTTTTATACCGAAGAGGGTAACTTCGACATGGTGGGTAATAATACACCGGTATTTTTCCTCAACGATCCGATTAAATTCCCTGACTTTGTACATTCTCAAAAGAAAGACCCACGCACCAATATTGCGAGTGCTGCGCATATGTTTGAGTTTTGGGCGAATAATCCTGCTTCGTTACATCAGATGACTATTTTAATGTCTGATCGTGGTATTCCTGCTTCTTACCGTCATATGCATGGATTTTCTTCGCATACCTTAAGCTTTTGGAATAAAGATGGCGAACGTGTTTGGGCGAAATGGCACTTTAAAACCAATCAAGGTATCAAAACACTCACTGGTGCTGAAGCAGACGCGATGTCTGTGCACGGTGCACAACAAGACTTAGTAGAAGCGATTGACCGTGGAGAGTTCCCAAGTTGGGCAGTGAAAGTGCAACTAATGACAGAGCAACAAGCAAAAGAAAGTGCACTCAATCCCTTTGATTTAACTAAAGTCTGGTCACATAAAGAGTATCCATTACAAGATATCGGCACGCTTGAGTTAAACCGTAATGTAGATAACTACTTTGCAGAAACAGAGCAATCCACTTTTGCGCCGAGCAACTTAGTACCGGGCGTAGGCGCTTCACCAGACAAAATGTTACAGGCGCGTTTACTCGCATATCAAGACGCACACCGTTATCGTGTGGGCACTAATTCACATCATATTCCGGTTAATGCACCACGCTGTCCGGTGAATAATTATCAACGAGATGGTGCTTTTGCGGGTGGTTGTCCTATGGGGAATTCCGCGCCAACGGGGCAAACGAACTTTTATCCCAACGATCAAAAAGCGCACGGTGCTCCTGTGCCAAGTCCTCAATTAGGCGCGCCCGCTATGCCACTTTTAGAAGATGCTTGGGTTGGTCATTTTGATCAAAGCGAAGAAGATCATTATTCACAAGCGGGTGATTTGTTCCGTTTAATGTCTGAGGATCAAAAACAGCAGTTAACGGGGAATATTGCGGGTGGCTTAGCGCAAGCGAATGCAAGTATTCAAACACGTATGTTGGCACAATTTGCTCAGGCAGACGCTGATTATGCTCAACGTGTAAAAGCGGATATGAATAATCTAAAAGCGTAAATTGTTAATCGCTCGTACGAGCTAACGTTGTTTTTCACCGTTAGTTCTGCTCGCTAACGTGATATTTATTTAAAGCCAGATCTGATCTGGCTTTTTTAGTTCATCAGTAGAGAGTCAACAGTCACTAAATGGGTAGTATATAAGTAGTAAGTAGGCAGTAAATAGACCGCTTATGTCTAGTTTCCTGATTATATTCACTAAATTTTCTGAATAATGGCTTTATTCAGAAATAACAGTGGATGCAAGTGCAATAATTTTTTACTATCACTGCTTCGTTCGACGATTTCAAGCACATAGTGTCTTGTGTTGTTAATAATTAGTCGAAAAGTACCTCGTTACCAGAAGGGATTTACATGTCTATCGATATCAAACCACTTGCGCCAGCTGAGCGTAAAGCGTGTCCAGAAACTTTTAATTTCGGTGAAAACTTTGCTGATCATATGTTTATTCAAGCACACGACCGTGTCAATGGTTGGAAAAACGCAGAAATTAAACCTTACCAATCGATTTCATTAGATCCTTCTGCAGCCGTCTTACATTACGGACAAGAAATTTTTGAAGGTATGAAAGCATACCGTACTAAAGAAGGGCAAATAAACTTATTCCGTCCCCTAGATAATTTCAAACGTTTTAATCGTTCTGCAACACGTATGGTAATGCCAGAAGTTGATGAGAATTTCCACCTTGATGCGTTAAAAGAATTGGTTAAATTAGATAATAAATGGGTGCCAAATCAAGATGGCTCTTCACTTTATATTCGTCCAACAATGATTGCTACGGGTGCTAAGCTTGGTCTCGGCGCAAGTGATCAATACACACATTTCATCATTACCGGTCCCGCTGGTGCTTACTTTAAAGATGGTTTCTCGCCTGTTTCTGTTTATGTTGCTGACGAATACCGCCGTGCGGTTGTTGGTGGCGTTGGAGAAGCGAAAACCGGTGGTAATTATGCGGCTAGTTTGTATATGTCAGAAGAAGTGGCAAAGAAAGGTTACTCACAAGTACTTTGGTTAGATGCGATACACGGTAAGTATATTGAAGAAGTTGGCGCGATGAACATCTGTTTTGTTTACGGCGACCACATTGTAACGCCTAAATTAAGCGGCAGTATTTTACCCGGTATCACACGTGACTCTATCTTAAAACTGGCACCTACATTAGGTTACACAGTGGCAGAAGAACAGTTAGATATCGACGTTATTTTAGCAGATATTAAAAGCGGTAAAATCACTGAAGCCTTTGGTTGTGGTACTGCAGCGGTTATTTCTCCGGTGGGTCAACTATGCTTTAAAGGTGAAGATTATTTCATTAATGATAATAAAGCCGGTGAAGTATCACGTAACTTATACGATGAATTAACGGGCATCCAGTACGGTCGTCGTGAAGATAAATTTGGTTGGATTGTTAAAGTAGATTGCTAATATTTTAACTCTTCCTGAAAGGCGCTCTTTGAGCGCCTTTTTTTTTGCTCATTCGTTTTAGCTGATCACGTGTTGGTTAATCTCGAATCGCTTTTTCTACACTATTGCAAATCATCTCACGTATCCATTTATGACCCGGTTCATCGCTATTACGTTCATGCCACAGTAATACATAAGCCATCGGGAAAAAATCAAAGGGCAGGGGAATCTGTTTTAGTGGATACAACTTTTGTGCATGTGGAACAAAACTTGAAGGTAGCGTGAAAATCAAATCGCTGTAAGCACACACACTGGCCGCACCATAAAAGTCGGGCAGGGTACTCATAATATTACGTTGCTTGTTTTGCGCCGCTAAATAATAGTCCAACGCCCACCATTCATTGCCCTCACAGCGTACCTGAACATGCTGTTGCTCTAGGTAACTTTCTAAATTCCAGTCTCCTTGCTCAACCCTTTTTAAGATGGGATGGTGTTCATGCACAAGACAAATTTGTTGATCTGTAAACAGGGTGGTACATTTTATACCATCGGGTAACTTACCAAGTTGTAAGCTATTACCTTCAGCAAGGTCGCGACCCGTGATACCAAAATCTACCGTGCCTTTTTGCAAATCTTGCATTGAATTTTTCATCCAACCAAAGGCATTCAAACGTACATTAGGCGCTTGTGTTAATAATGGACCAATGTAATAGGGCAATAATGTGGCGTAGGCACTTTCCACCATACTAATTGAAAAATGGCGATCACTGCTGATAGGGTCAAAACTGGGCGCCAGCGTCAGTTGATGTAAACTTTGCAATAACTGCGGTAATTTTTCTTTTAATTGCAAGGCATGCGCGGTGGGTTTTAAGCCATGTGCAGTACGTGTAAAAAGGGGATCTTCTAAGCTATTGCGTAAACGTGTGAGGCTTTTACTGAGTGCAGAAGGGCTGACATTTAATCGACTGGCTGCCCGTGTGACACTGTTTTCTTCTAATAAGACTTGTAAAATGACCAACAGATTTAAATCAATGCGAGTCAGGTTATTTAAGTTCATGGCGATGCTGTCCTTGTCAGTTTGGCACTCAAGGTTGATATAGCTTAATCAATAACTTGTAGAATATTTTAAACATCAATCTTATCAGAAAAGAAATATAAGGGCTGAATTTATAGCAAGTAATGGTGGCTCTCTTGATGCATTTAATTAAGCTTAATATATTAATGCTAATAGTCTCATTGATACGTTACTATCGAGGGGAGTAAGCCCTATGGTAAAAATCAAAACACTATGATAAAAAATAATAAACCCGCCAGAATAACATTGGCACATATAAATGATACGCACTCCTACTTTGAACCTCAGTCTGTGCAACTACAGCTTAATATTGACGGTCAACAGATAGCGCCTTATGTAAGTAATGGTGGCTTTGCACGTATAGCAACCAGAGCGAAGCAACTTAAAGCCAACGCGGTGCAGCAACAGCGCGACTTTATCTTTGTTCATGGCGGAGATTGTTTTCAAGGAACATTGTATTTCTCTTTGTTTAAAGGCAAAGCAAATTCTGAACTACTCAATGCATTAAACATTGATGTGATGACATTAGGTAATCATGAATTAGACATGGGTAACGCGCCTGTGGCTGCCTTTTTAGATCGTATTCAGTTTCCATTATTAGCGGGTAATTGGGATCTCACTAATGAAATAAAGACCAAGTCTCATTATTTAAAAGGGCGCTCAAACTTACTCTCTTATCAGCCTGAAACAAAAACCGCACGCTGGATGACACGCATTATGGATGGTGAGCCTATTGCCATATTTGGGGTTTCACTGGATAAGATGGCTGATATCGCCAATGTAGATGCAGATACCCCCTTTGTGAATGCCTTCGAAACAACCCTAAATACGGTACATGCTATCCAAACATCGGGCATTAATAAGATAATCTTAATAAGTCACTTAGGTTTTGAGGGTGATTGCGAGTTAGCCAAGCAGGTTGAGGGGATCAGTCTCATTGTCGGCGGGCACAGCCATACCCTTCAAGGTGATTTCAGTGCGTTGGGGCTGAAAAAAGAGTGTGAATATGGCCTGCAAATTAAGGGCACTTACATTGTGCAAGCGGGCTATCACTCGCAGGCATTGGGCCACTGTGAAATAGATTTTGCTGCCGATGGCACCGTGACGGCTTTTAAGGGAAAAAACGAACTGCTGATTGGTCGTCGATTGTGTCTTGATGCAAGCTTGTTAACCGTTAGTAATGATAAAATCCACACACAAGCAAGCGACTTCCTAAGGCAACATGAAAACGTTATCGTGTGTAAAAAAGACCCTCAACTACAAGACTTGCTTGAGAACAAATATATTCCGAGAGTGCGTGCGCTACAAAACAGGGTGATTGCGAAGGTAGATGAAGATCTGCGCCATATCCGCATTCCTGATCTCAACGGAGGCAGTGAAATCGCCCCGCTGGTTGCGGAATCCTTTGCGCATATGATGAATAAAAAAGGCCACCCAGTTGATTTTGCTATTCATAATGCGGGCGGCGTTCGAACGTCTTTATATCGCGGTAATCTTTCAGTGGCTGATATTGCAGGTAAGTTACTGCCTTTTGTTGTGCCTATCGGTGTTTATCGCATTAAAGGAAAATATATCGCACAGGCGCTCGAGGGGGCAATCAACAACGCAACCAATAATGGTGTCGTTGGCACTGGCTCGGGCAGTTATCCTTATACCTATAATTTGGATTTTAACTATTACCCGGAACGTGCGCTGGGTAAACGAATTGCAGAGCTCACCCTTTATAATGCAGAAAAAGGCTGGGTGAATATCGACCCTGAGCTATTTTATGCCGGAAGCTCCTCCGCTTATACCATGAAAGGCAAAGAGGGTTACCAAGCTCTAACCCGCATGGAAGGGGATGGTGTGGTGACTGAGCATTCAATGGCTGACTGTTTTATTGATTTTATTCAAGACAGACCAGACAGTCTGAAAGTGAGAAGTAATAAACAGTAATTGCACAGGTAAAAATAGTAACGCAGTGCATTGAACGGGGAAGTAGTTAACGTTTGGGTGAAATCTGTGTGTTTTACAACCTTAATCGTGCGTTCGATGATTTAGAACAACTAATGGATTATTCTTATGTTACTTAAAAGTTAAATTTTGTATGTATAAACAGTATCGAATAGGGACCGTTAACATTAGAATAGGCGTCTAAATTATTGCACCCCCAATCTCTCGATTTCGTTAAGGATCTGTTCATGAGTTTTTCGGTAAACCAGTCTAGTAATCTCGTCGTTGTAAGTAATACATCTGACAACCCATTCGCAATTGATATCGCTTATGCGATGGGCCAGCATGAAGACATTGCAGATTTAATCAGCATGAAAACTTTTATGAATTCGGAATTTTGTCCACGTTTCATCTCTGATGAACTGGATATGGACTCTATTGGTAAAACACTAACGGGCAAAACTGTCGTTATTGTAAGTACCAGTAGTCATACTAAATCGCGCCAAGAATTAGCAATGGCTAATTTGGTTATCGCGCGTACGGCGAAAGAAAACGGTGCTGCTCGCGTTGTTTTAGTTGAACCTGATCTGTTTTATAGCGCGCAAGATCGTGGTGCACATGAAGACCTAGGCGAAACAAATTTTGAACGTGATGCAAACGACATTAAAAAATTCGATGGCCAAGCATTCACTGCAAAATTATACGCAGAGCTACTAAAATTCTCGGGTGTTGATACAGTACTGACGATTCACAACCATTCTTACTCTGTGCAGCGTATTTTCTCTGATATCTTTGAAGGTGATTTCCACAACTTAATCCCTTACCAAATTTACGCTCACTATTTATTAAACAGCAATATTTTAAATTACGGGCCAGAGGGTGAAGGCTTAGTATTATGTGCACCAGATAAAGGCGCACGTGATTTCGTAAAAGAGATGTACAACGTATTAGGTTTACCTAAAGCTAAATTTATCATGCTTGATAAAGAACGTACCAACGAACGTAAAGTGGAACTTACTTTGCACAAAGAAAGTGAACATACTTTCGAAGGGTTAGACGGTTGTAGCATTGTCTTGTTTGATGACATGGTGCGTACCGGTGGTACTGTGGTTAAGTCTTGCCAGTTCTTACAAAAAATTAATCCTGAGCGTATGGTATTTGCTGTTTCACATTTCTATGCAAGTGAAGAAGGTCGTGAACGTATGGTGCATCCTGCGATTGGTGAAATTCTAACGCTTAATACGCTACCTACGATTCTAAACCGTGATGAACAGGGCCGTTTACGTAAAAAATTGGTCGTGCTTAAAGTTGAGAAATGGTTAGCACAAGAGCTTTCTAACATTCTTGACCTACCACATCAGCCTGAAGCGAATCCTTACAAGATTGATATGTCTTCAAAGAATCCACGTTTCCAGCGTAAAATTTGGCACAGCGAAGAATTGTCTGAGTTAAAGAAAGGCTAATCGCTCGCAGTCAAAAAAATCATTGAATTAGCTCGGCATTCGCCGAGCTTTTTTATAGGTGAAAGTAATGTCTGATTATTGGGATTGGAAACAATAATGAGATTAGCGATTTAGCGCCGCGTCAAAATCGTTTAGTAAAACAACGTCACCAGAGGCCATGTTATCGATATGAATATCGCCAATGCGAACTCTTACTAGCCTTAATGTGGCAAAACCTACCGCTGCCGTCATTTTTCGTATTTGACGATTTTTACCTTCACAGAGAGTGATAGATACCCAGCTAGTTGGGCCATG
>NZ_PJBZ01000127.1 GCF_002835995.1 Psychromonas sp. Urea-02u-13
GCATTAAATCTTAACATACTGCTAACTTTATTTAAAAATGCTAATATAAAATAATAGCGTAAATAATCCACCTCCCGATAATAGGGAGTGTCTCTACCAGTATTACCTCGCTATTGATGAAGAAGATTTAAAATCTGCAGGAAAACGAATCGTAAATGATGTGCCTTTACGCAATACTGATTTGCATTTTATGGTGCCACCTAATTGGTGCACAACAAGGTTATACACAATACTCATGCCTAACCCACTGCCCCCATTCCCACGCTGAGTCGTAAAGAAGGGTTCAAATATTCGACTAGCAATATCCGCTTCCATACCCTTACCATTATCAGAAAAACAGAGCTCGACTTGCGTGCCTTGATAGGCAACTGAAATATCTATTTTTCCTTGCTTACCCTCATCAAAAGCATGGATCAGTGCATTCATAACCAAATTAGTCACAATTTGTGCGATTGCGCCCGGATAAGTATTGATTAAAGGCTCATTATCGGATGTGCCCACCACGATCGTAATCTCTGTTTTCTTAATTACCGGATGCAAGCTGAGCAGTAATTCATCAATATATTCACTCGCTTTAAAAGTACGAATTTCATCACTACTTTGATCAACTGCAACCTGTTTAAAACTACTGATTAAATTAGCAGCTCTGTCTAGATTTGATAATAATAAGGTGAAGCTTTCGATGCTTTCCACACAATATTTATCTAAATCAGAGCGCTTAAGTTGACCACTTTCTATTTTTACTAACAAAGATTTGGTTTCATCTTGTAAATAAGACCCTAGCGTCACACTAATGCCTAAGGGCGTATTCACTTCATGTGCAACACCACTCACTAAATTCCCTAATGAAGCCATTTTTTCAGATTCTACCAACTGATTTTTTGTCTCTTCCATTTCATGGATAACCACTTTTAACTGCTCTCGTTTTTCAAAGAGCTCTAAAGTACGATTAGACACTTCTTTTCTTAATGCTTTAACAAACACCTGTTTGCTTTTAGATTGTTTGAACAGGTTATAAAGTAAAAATGCAATAAGCACTAAAAAAGACAGAGTGGTTAAACTCGCCCAAACATAATGTCGTGTGGTATTAGAGGCAATCGCTTCGATACTACGGGGTTCTTGTAACGCGAAAAATTCACTGATGCTACGCTCTATATTTCCTTTTTCAAGTAAATAATCTTCGCTATAAAGTAATGCGCTTGCCTGTTGCTGAGCCGCGCTATTATTATAATTTCCACTGGCGAGCCCCTTTTCTATTGCTAAAAAGGCTTGAGATTCACTCTTCGATAGCACCATAGAAGCCCTTTTGACTTGCAACAATAAAGTCATCTCTTCTGCTGGTAATTTTAGGTTTTCGATTAATTGCTTAAATGATTTTTCTTCTGTCTTCACAGTGGGCTTAACATGACTTTTAGGCATCAGCATATCCCAGTAAACTTGATGATGATGCTGCTGTTGAAACTGCTTACCAACACGAAAAGCTAATGCCTCATTGTAAAGTTTAAAATACTTCACATCACCGGTCATTGCATAACTACGCGACATGAGTGTGAGTTGATCTGAGCGTCGATGTAATTGTGTCGCTAACAAATAAGTCTGATAACGATGTTCATCTTCATGCTGTGCATGACGCAAACTTTGATAGGTGAAATAAGTTAATAAAAGTGAGCAAAAGCAAAAAGCTAATGATAATAAAGCGGAAGGATAAAGTAACAATATGCTTGGCAAGCGTTTTTCTTTGATCGGTAAACTTGCACGCATAATCTCTCCAAAAAGTTTAATACTATGTTTATCTTAATAGCATAATTTACTACCTACTATTTTGCGTTGTTATAAATGTTTCATTTTTAAAAAAGATAGCGAGATCTCATTTTGAAATGCACGATGAAGATGCCTGCTTATAGTAATAAAGATGGCACAAGTGTAAATGCCACCTTGATAGAAGAAACTCATGTGTGGCCGTAAACGTTTTAGTTAAATAACTTAATTTTCCATCTTTGAATCAACCACTAAACTCAACAAAAATAGTGACAATTAAATGAGACAGGGAAATACAAAGCAGAAATCGTCATGTCTCTTAAGTTTCAACACAACTAATAAATGCATGAATCAAAGGCTCTTGTAAGCGTTTTTTATTACAACAAACACCAAGATCAAAAGACTGAATCGATGATTCACTTGAGATCTCTTGTACACGATCTCGAACAGGGCTATTTTCGATAACCACATCGGGTGCAATACCCACCCCACAACCTAGCGCCACCATGCTAATTAATGCTTCATGACCGGCCACCGTGGCATAAATATGTGGTTTTCCCACTTTAAATTTACGGAACCAATTATCAAAACGGCGTCTAACAGCACCATGTTCAGGTAAAATAAAGGGGATCGTTTTCCAGTTAACACTCTGCTGATTGACCTCAGCTGTCAATGCACAGGCAATTGAAGGCGCAATAATAGAGAGTGGGATCTCCGCTAACTTTTTAAAATGTAACCCCGCAGGAAAGCTATCTGGATAAGCGGTGATCGCAAAATCGACTTGCTCTTGCAATACTTGATCAACGGCGATGGCACTATCGCCGGTATTCAATTTTATTTCTATTTTTGGATGAAGCTGTCTAAAGCGATCCAGAATAGGTGGCAAGTGACTATAAGCGGCCGTCACTGAACAGAATAAGTTTATCTGCCCTTCTAATTCACTTTTTGACTCTTTTAATTCACGTTTTAGTACTTCCCATTGATCTATTTGCTTAAGGGCATATTGTTTAAATAGATTACCGGCATCGGTCAATACCACAGAACGATTATCACGCACTAAAAGCGCAACACCGAGTTCATCTTCGATACGCTGAATACAGCGACTTAATGTTGATGGGCTGACATGTTTGGCTTGTGCCGTTTTACTAAAATGCAAACTGTGACTGAGATGTAAAAATAGCTTTAACGATTTAATATCCATCTACTTGTCACCCGACGTTATTATAGGTAAGCATTTATCTGCGCCCCACTCTGTCCATGAACCATCATAGACAGTCAGGTTTTTATAACCACATAATGACGCCCCTAGCGCTAAAACACAGGCAGTGACACCCGAGCCACAACTAAAAATGACATTGTGCTGTTTATCTATTAATTGCTCATATAGAGGTTTTAATTGCTCACTAGAACGCATTTCTCCATTTTCAATTAAATCACTAAAAGGCAAATTTTTAGCTGTTGGCATATGCCCGCTACGTAACTCAGCACGCGGTTCGACAACCTCACCCAAGAAGCGATTTTTAGCACGTGCATCTATTATCTGAGAATGTTCATTATCAATGGCACTTAATACAACGTGTTTATCTGCGATGAAATCTGCTTGATAGTGGGCAATAAAGTCACCTTTATCTATATTACTTTTTAACTTGCCTGGGCTTGTTGCTAACCTTTGCTCTTTCCAACTAGTTAAACCTCCGTTTAAAACGGCAATATTATTAAAGCCCATGCTTTTAAACATCCACCAAACACGTGGACTCGAGAAAATACCTAAACGATCAAATACCACCAGACAGCTGCTTTGATTAATACCTAATGCCTGTACCGCCTGTTGAAATAATTCAGCACTAGGCATCATATGCGGAAGTGCACTGCTTGGATCGCAAATACTTTTATCAAAATCAAAATAGCGCGCACCAGGAATTGTCTCTGCAGACCATTCTGTTTTGCCATCTCGTTTTAGTGCGGGCATAAAGTAACTGGCATCTAATAATATAAGCGAGCTGTCATTGATATTTTCTGCCAGCCATTTAACCGAAACAAGATCATTAGGAAGTGTTAATAAACTCATTGAGTTAGCCTCTCTTTAATTTTCAATCTGTACGCAAACGATGTTTCATAATTTGCAACGTAGTGTTGCTAATATATCATTTTGCGCAATATAAGTTATACGTTATAGTGCATTTCATAAACTTTATCTCATTAATTACACAACAGGAGCATGTCAAACATGGCTAACTACTTTAATACACTTCCTTTAAGTGAAAAACTAAACCAACTAGGTCAATGTCGTTTTATGGATCGTAGCGAATTCGCTGACGGTTCTGAAGCATTAAAAGGCAAGAAAGTAGTTATCATCGGTTGTGGCGCACAGGGCCTTAACCAAGGTCTAAACATGCGTGACTCTGGTCTTGACGTTTCTTACACACTACGTGCTGCAGCAATCAAAGAGCAACGTCAATCGTGGAAAAATGCAACAGAAAACGGTTTCACTGTTGGTACTTACGAAGAGCTAATCCCAGAAGCGGATCTTCTATGTAACCTGACTCCTGACAAACAGCATACAGCTGTAGTTGGCGCGGTTATGCCTCTTATGAAAGAAGGCGCTACACTCGCTTACTCTCACGGTTTCAACATCGTTGAAGAAGGTATGCAAGTACGTGAAGACATCACTGTAATCATGTGTGCACCTAAATGTCCTGGTTCTGAAGTACGTGAAGAATACAAACGTGGTTTCGGTGTTCCAACACTAATCGCTGTTCACCCAGCAAACGATCCACAGGGCCACGGTCTTGTTTGGGCAAAAGCATACGCATCTGCAACAGGTGGCGATCGCGCTGGTGTTCTTATGTCTTCTTTTGTTGCTGAAGTTAAATCTGACTTAATGGGCGAGCAAACTATCCTTTGTGGTATGTTGCAAACTGGCGCAATCTTAGGTTACGAAAAAATGGTTGCTGATGGTCTTGAGCCAGCATACGCTTCTAAACTAATTCAATTTGGTTGGGAAACAGTAACTGAAGGCCTTAAATACGGCGGCATCACTAACATGATGGATCGTCTATCTAACCCTGCTAAAATCAAAGCATTCGATATGTCTTTAGAACTTAAAGCTATCTTACGTCCGCTATTCAACAAGCACATGGATGACATCATTGAAGGTGAATTCTCTGCAACTATGATGGCTGATTGGGCTAACGATGATATTAATCTTCTTAAATGGCGCGCAGCAACTGCTGAAACTGGTTTTGAAAAACAACCAGCTGGCAACATGGAAATTGATGAGCAAGAATTCTACGACCACGGTATCTTCTTAGTAGCAATGATCAAAGCGGGTGTTGAGCTTGCATTTGAAGCAATGACAGCATCAGGTATCATCGATGAGTCTGCATACTACGAGTCTCTACATGAAACTCCACTTATCGCTAACACAATCGCACGTAAGAAACTTTACGAAATGAACGTTGTTATCTCTGATACTGCGGAATACGGTTGTTACTTATTCGACCACGCTGCTAAGCCACTACTTGCAGATTTCGTTAAAGCGCTAAGCCCACAATACTTAGGTTCTGCTCTTGAAGTTAAATCTAACTCTGTAGACAACGCACGTTTAATCGAAGTAAACGAAGCGATTCGTAGTCACCCTGTAGAAATCGTAGGTAAGAAACTACGTGGCTACATGAAAGACATGAAAACTATCGTTGAAGCTTCTTAATAACGAAGTTATTAGCTGTCAGCGTTCAGTTGTCAGCTAAAAAATATTGTTAAGCCAAGGTTTTACCTTGGATTTTTTGTGTCTGTAGTTTAAATAAGAAACTACATTGCGATGTTTACAAGACGAAAGACAAAAAAACTATCGTTGAAGCTTCTTAATAACGAAGTTATTAGCTGTCAGCGTTCAGTTGTCAGCTAAAAAATATTGTTAAGCCAAGGTTTTACCTTGGCTTTTTTGTGTCTGTAGTTTAAATAAGAAACTACATTGCGATGTTTACAAGACGAAAGACAAAAAAACTATCGTTGAAGCTTCTTAATAACGAAGTTATTAGCTGTCAGCGTTCAGTTGTCAGCTAAAAAATATTGTTAAGCCAAGGTTTTTACCTTGGCTTTTTTGTATCTGTTATTTAGTAAAAACCACATGCGACATTTACAATACGAAAGACATGAAAACGATTGTTGAAGCGTCTTAATTAAAGCTATTAGCTGTCAGTTGTCAGCTAAAAACGATTGTTAAGCCAAGGTTTTTACCTTGGCTTTTTTGTGTCTGTAGTTTAAATAAGAAACTACGTTGCGAACGTTTACAATACAGAAGAGATGAAAACTATCGTAGTGCCAGAAAATAATAAAGATTGATCACTTACAATAAAATTTGTTTTGAGAGCGTGTTTATTCGACAATTTATGCTCCTTTGGAGTGCTGGAAAGCTAAAGCGCTTTCGCCCCCAAAGCGACTTAGAAACCTATAAATCGCTTTGGGCCGAATATTACTCAGCCACAACAGTATCACTTTAAATTATCTTGAATAGATTTTACGTATTTTCATTTCAATCTCCAGTTAAAAGAATTAACTCTTAGCTGGGCTTAGTCGAGTCAATTAACCGCGTACTAATATAAAAGGTAGCGAAGCAATACAAATAAACTAAAGTTAATCAAAGTGGGGCTTGGAATTTAATATTGAACTTGAAACATACTCAATGAGGCACGAAGACAATATGAAAATTTTTATAATTAATTTTTTTACTATGGTTTTATATTCCCTAATATTTTTTAGCCCACTCTGTTTAGCTGAAGAAAATCCAGAATCCATGGAGTTTTGCTATATGGATTTTGATAAACGTCCTTACTGGAATGTAAAAAAAGAAGGTTTAGACCTTGATTTAGTCAGAAAGGCTGGTGAAGAATTAGGAGTCAAAGTAATAGTAACCCCTATGCCATGGAGACGTTGCCATAAGAACCTAGGGTCGAATAATATTTCTGGGCTGATTGGATCATCATTTCAGAAGTCTCGTATGAAAATAGGGCAATATCCCTTAAAACCTAATGGAGAGCTGGATAATAGCTTTGCACTACACGTAGATGGGTATACGTTTTATAAATTGAAAGGAGATCCTGTGTATTGGGATGGGAACCAATTAGTTGGTCTCACAGGAAGAGTTGGAGCAAACTCAGGTTTCTCAATTGTAGATAAACTTAAAAATAAAGGGATCAAAGTTTACGATGCCGCAAAAACAACTGCACAAAATTTTAGCTTGATGGGTATAGGTAGGTATCAAGTCATTGTCGATAGCGGCATTCGAGCAGACTATTTCATAAAAACTACACCAGGATTACAATCAAAATTTGAAAAAATTCATAAACCATATGACAGAAGTGGTCGATATCTTATTTTCTCTCATGGCTTTTATCAGAAGCATCCCATTTTCGCAGAGAAATTTTGGATTACAGTTAAAAAAATCAGAGAATCCGAAGAATTCCAAGAAACATTGAAGAACGCATTAAAATAATTCCACGAGAGGTTAAAATAAAAAGATCTCAATCTTCCCTTTCAATCAATTTTAAATGCCCCTAATTCAGCTGTAAGTGTGGTAGTGCAGTGATTTTAAGTAAAACAGGACATCCCTTTCTTGATTCGGCGATAT
>NZ_PJBZ01000128.1 GCF_002835995.1 Psychromonas sp. Urea-02u-13
AACAAAAACAGATAACATACTGATATAATTGAGTTATCAATTGTATAAACAAAATAGGACATCCCATCTTCAATATAAAAGTACCACTTCCTCACTAACATTTAATCAAAACTTCAAGAGTATCGCCTTTTTTTCTTTCTTTGCTTTAACGCATTGAGTATCGTTAACCATGGTTTAAATCTGGGGATGGTTATGCTGAAAAATCGCAATAAATTATTACGTTATACAAGTGTGTCTGTGGCGAATGTGTTTGAAAAAGAAACTGCCATGATTGCACAAATGCAAGCCAATGAAATTTCGCAATGCCTTATATTATGGCAAGCAAAAACACCCACAATTGTATTTCCTTCGGGTCAAAAATGGCCAGAGTCCCCCGCGCTGCATAGCGCCTTACAGGCAGATAATTGGAAATTGCTCTCACGAAAAACAGGTGGCGCGCCGGTGCCACAATGCCAAGGTATTATTAACCTATCGCACTTGTATGTTTGGCCCGATGCAACGCCCTACTCGATTAGCCAAGCTTATGAAAATTTATGCCAAATATTGCAAGATTTTTTCAGTCAATATGGGTTAAGTAGTGAAACGCATGCCACTGAATTTTCCTACTGTGACGGGGATTTTAATATCAATATTAACGGGCGTAAGATCGTAGGCACTGCGCAGCGCATTATTTTGAAAAAAGGGGGTGGTAAAATTGTACTGGCACAGGCCTGTATCTTAGTTGATGCTGTGTTAGAAGAGATCATTAAACCCATTAATTTGTGTTATCAATTGTGTGATAAAAACGATCAGATAAAAGCACAGGTACACACCACTTTGTTTGAACATATTAATACTCGCCCCAGTGTTGAGACGCTTTATCAGCAGCTGACTCAAGCGTTTATTGCTTGAGACTTAAGCTAGGGTTCAAAAAAACCGAAAAAAAAACCGAACACCCGAACCTTTTCCCCGTTTAACTGTTAAAAAGCATCAAATCAAGAAGGTAATTTAGGTAAGATATTTTTTATTAAAATGCTTCGATGCTGGTAGCTGAATTACCACTGTTATCTTGTAACTCAATATCAGCACCACGACTAATGAGTAACGCTCTTAATTCTGTGCGACCAAATAATGTCGCGTACATAACCGCAGTTTGGCCTGCATTATTTTGTTGGTTTGAATCACAATCACTTTGCATCAATACCTTAGCGATATTAAATTCAGCTCTAAAAATGGCGGCCATCAATGCACTATTGCCTTTATTGTCTTCAGCACAGACATTTGCACCGCGCTTAATCAATGTATTTACAATCGCTGTTTGGCCATTATAAGTTGCGATCATTAACGCCGTATAACCCTTCATATTTTTGACATCAACCGGCAAGCCCGCATTTAGAAATTCATTTATTATTTCCTCATCACCTCTTCTTGCGGCCGCATAATAATAGGGTAATAATTTTTTGTATTGTGTTGAAGTGTCAAGGTCTTCAGCTTGCAGATTCGCTGAAAAAAATACTCCATATAAAATGAATAGGGTTGCACTGAATAACGTTTTTAAATTTATCATCGATTAGTACCCTAATGAGGAAATATGATGAGGAAATATGCGAAAGGCCCTCTTTCGCATAACAGTAAAATCAATTTATAGCTTGCTTGCTAATGCTTTAACTTTAGTTAAATCGCCGTTAACAGCCTTGGTTATCGCTACGCCGTATTCAACGTCTGCTTTATAGAAGTAGCTAAGCATTTGTAGCTTCACTGCTGTATTTTTAACAGCCCCAAGATCACCAGCTAGATTACTGATTAAATTGCGCTTTTCTTGCTTTGAAAAGCTACGGTACAGCTCACCTGCTTGGGTGAAGTTTAATTCTTTTTCAATCGCCTTTTGTTGTACGTGTCCCGCTAATGCAGGTATAGAGTGACGTGCTTTTTTATTCTCTACAATCCCCTCGCGGCTTGGTTGAAAGTTAACATTAGAGATGGTCGAGCCACTATTAAAAGCACCATCTTGATTATAATTAACTACTTTTACCACAGGACGGTTAATGGGTAATTGCTGATGGTTAGCGCCTAAACGATACATTTGAGTATCAGAATAAGAGAACATACGCCCCTGTAATAACCTATCTTCCGAAGGTTCAATACCAGGAATGAGATTAGCGGGAGCCATTGCAACTTGTTCCGTTTCTTGGAAAAAGTTGGTTGGCATTCTATTCAATGTCATTGTCCCAACTTTAGTTTCAGCAATATTGGTCCAAACTTTAGTGGCGTCTAGTGGATTATATTCAAAATTATTAAGATCTGATGGGCTCATAATCTTAATGTATAAATCCCATTGAGGATGCTGCCCAGCTTCAATGCTGTCATATAAATCGCGGGTTAAGTGTTGAAAGTCTGTAGATTGCACTTTAGCGACTTCACTTGCATCTAGGTTCTTAATGCCTTGTAAGCTCTTCCAGTGGAATTTTACATAACTAACTTCACCTTGGTCGTTAATCATTTTATAAGCGTGTACACCAAAACCATCCATTTTACGGTAGCTTGCAGGTGTACCATTATCGCTATATAACCAAGTTAGCATATGTGTTGCACTAGGTTGGCTTGAAAAGAAATCAAAAACACGATTTGCATCTTGAATATTAGTGACAGGAGATGGCTTTAATGAGTGCACCATATCTGGGAATTTAATCGCATCTCTGATGAAAAATACTGGCAGATTATTACCAACGAGATCCCAATTACCTTGGTCGGTATAGAACTTGGTGGCAAAACCACGTGGGTCTCTTAATGTCTCAGGGCTACCTTTACTGTGAACAACAGAAGAAAAACGCACAAAAACCGGCGTTTCTTTACCTTTGTCAGCAAAGGGGGTTGCTGCTGTAATCACACTGAAATCTTTGCTCGCAACAAATACACCATGAGCACCTGCTCCACGTGGATGTACAACACGTTCAGGAATTCGTTCACGGGCAAAACGTTGCAGCTTTTGAATGAGCTGTACATCTTCTAATAACACGCTGCCATTGCTACCGGCAGTAATTGAATTTTGATTATCCCCGACTGGAGCACCGTTATCACGGGTGAGGGTTTCTGCAGTTGCAGTGAAAGAAAGGCTGGCAGTTAGGGCAATAGCTAATTGTTTTTTATTAAAACTCATTATATTTCTCATTATATTTCTCATTATGATTATGAATATGAATATGAATATATTGTCGAACGAGGACAGTCTAATGGGCTTACTTATATTTGTTAATTCGTTTAAACCTTATCATTCAATAGTATTTAGCTATCAAGTTAACCTCATTGATCGACAGTAGCTATCAAAATACTTCATGCTTTTGGTAATACACTTCGGAGGCAGACATAAGTTTTACGTCTTAAGTGATGGGGTATTGCCTTTTTTCTTTGCCAAAAGGCAATACTAGGACTGAATGGCACTCTAGTATTTATTATCCAATAGTTGTTTTTTCGCTAACGCTTATTCTGGTTTTATTTGAGCTTACTCTGCAGAAGTTTCACCTCTCGGCGAGTCGATGTGTAGAAATCGAAACGTAGTTTCGCAGTTCTAGGAAGTCATGCTTCTCAATAGCAATAAAAAGTAACCAAAAAGTGCCGTTCCGAAACGTTTTTTATTCTTACGTAATCAACAACTTCTTAACGTACCGCCTTTGAATGCACATTCCTGTGCATGCAAAGGCTAATGAAGATCAAGGGGTACTCAGTGCTTAGCCCGTTCAGAACCCTGAACTCTCGTTCAATTCACTCCATGATTTCTTTTGCTAAAGTTGCTGTTCACCTAAGCAAAATGTAAACGGAGTCTTTGCTGCCACATTGACTTCCTATCCCCGTATTCAGTCGCGGTAATACAAATTGCCAGCCAACAAAATTGCACGCCAACAAAAAAGGATACATCCCACTTTACTTCGAGTAACATCACCCTCCGCCCTTGTTCAAAATAGAAAGACACCATTTACGCGTTGAATATTTTAACGCTAACGCTTGTTCAAACAATGTTTGATCTTACATTACTGTCGTTTCGCCGGAGGCGAGTTACTCTTTTCTGGCGAGCAGAAAAGAGTAACCAGAAAAGAGCTCGCCCGATTATTCCCTTCATTTGATTTCAAGATTGTTTTTACCGCACCAGTGCTTACAGAACATCCATGTTCTGAAGCGCACTTATGCCTGACTTCCTGTCAGGCATTGCTAAAACAAACTTTAAATCAAAGGGAATACAACGGGGGTATTGCTGCGTGCATTGTGTAATGACAGACGCTTTTAATTTCAGTTTTTGAATTAGGGCTTAAGTTTTAAGAACAAAAAACAAAAAACAATATAACCATCAAAAATTCGGGGGCTCGATTACTATTTATAAACAACATTCAAAACGCTGTATTAGCGCTCTCCCTGAATTTCAAATTCATCACTTGCCAGCTTCGCCAGACCATCTTCGCCCACTATCCATAATTCATTGTGTACCACACCAAAAGCCTTATTCATTGTCCAACGAGAGGTTAATGTATATCCATTTTCGCCCTCTGGTTGCCAATCGACTTCGGTGTAATCAACCGTATCAAAACCTTTGTCGATGATATCTTGCCAAAAAGCTTGAATGGCATCACGACCTTCAAAAACACCAAAAGGACGCGCTGTCATAATGCAATTTTCTTGGTATTGCATTGCACAGCCTAGAGCATCTTGATTGTTAAATGCAGTGGTCCAATCTGAAATACCCTTTTTACATGCTTCTAAAATAATGTTGTCTGTTTTTTTTGATTCGTTCATCGTGATAATTTCATCTTTTTATTCCTAATATTTTATGCATTACACCTAGGTAATATGAGCCACCGTAAGTAGACGTATTGGTTTTCTATTTTGTTAGTGAGCAGAATAATAGCGCTACTATTAACCAAGAAAAACAGCTACATTAAGAAAGACTGTTTAATAAAACAGAACAATAAAAGGCGAGTAAATTATGATGAGGTTGAGACAAATGTCTGTTTTTGCTCATATTGTGGAAACGGGATCTATCACTGCAACAGCAGAGTTATTAGATGTTTCAAAATCAGTGGTGAGCCAGCATCTTAAATCATTAGAAAATGAATTAGAGATCTTGTTATTAAAACGCACTACACGCAAACAGTCATTAACCGATGCCGGTCAGCGGTTTTATCAGCAGTGTAAAATGATAAACCAAATAGCCAATGACGCTTGGCTTGATGTGCAACAAACCAAAATAATTCCGCAAGGGCGAATAAGAATAACCGCTCCCAGCGCATTAATGGAAACATTAGTCGCGCCCTCTATTGGCCGTTTGTTATTGCAATATCCCTTGTTGATGCCCGAACTGATTAGTCATGATCAACATTTAGATTTAATGAATGAAGACATTGATTTAGCCATTCGTGTTGGACAGTCACAAGAAAGTGCATTAAAACAAAAGCGGATTGGCACCTTTCGAGATGTGCTTTGTGGTAAGCCTGACTATATTCACTCAAAACCGTGGCAAGAGTTGGCTTATATTAGTAATACTTGGCAGGGAAAAGAGATTCATCATCGATTCAAAGCTATCGCAGCTGATAAAATAACGCCTGAGTTAAAAAGCAGTTCTATGATTCAGCAAAGCAATACCCCCCACTCTTCTGAAAATATTTCATATAAGACAACCGCTCACTGCGTAACAAATTCATTTCATACGTGTTTAGCGTTGATTCAGTCTTCATCGGGGATTGGGATTATTCCTGATTTTCATTTAAAAACATTATCAACAGAACTCAGTGATGTTTTCCCTGATCACAGATTACCCGCTAACTCAGTTTATGCGTTACATGCTTTTGGAAAGCAAATGCCACTTAGTGTTGAGGTATGTTTAGGCGCGATAGAGGAGCAATTAACGATAGCAATGGCAACTTAGCTCGATATGAATATCAGCGGATTCAACGCAGGATAGGACATCCCAACATTGCCCTCTCAATATTACTTTGGGAGTTCATAAAAATTCGGGTGTCCGTCTTGGCACGTTAATCAAACTAGATTGGCGAAAAACATTTTTCATTTTATCGATAATTTCCGGAGAAGGAATAGCTGTAATACCCAACACCATTAATGCAAAATTGTCAGCCAAAATTTCTTCAGGGTGAATAATATAGTTAGTATTCTTTCCCACTTGCTCAAAATAACCGCTTACTTGTGAAAAGTCGAGGATTCGTGAACTTCCATCATCTAAAACTAGTAGCTTAAACTGCAAATAATCATAGAATTCTCCTCTTTTACTTGGAATATACCTATCTGTTTCAGAAAATATTATTGGGTATACCCACAACTTTTCGTTATTGAATTTGACTCTGATTACATAGTTGTTGTTCGGTGCGTCAGGGTTTGTGATTCTTCGGCCTTTAAGTGTGTTTGGAAACTCGAGTTCTTTAGCAGGAAAGAAACCAATTGCTTTATAAAGGTTGTCTTTAACTAAAGGGTTATTTCTTGAGTAAATATGAAATATCTCATGTGCAATTAACTTCTTTAACTCTTTGCTAGAAGATAGTTTATCATGTTGAAGAATAATGCTATTCCCTCTTGTATATGGCGCATTTCCTTCTTCCTTTCCGTCAGTGAGAATAACTCCAATTTTGCTAGGCAGATCTATTTTCAGTTTTTGAAGTTGACTCCTAATACTATCAAAGGCTTTAGTGACTTTAGTAATATCCGATTTATTCCAATCGATAACACTACTAGAGACAAATTCTAAAAATTGCTTTTTGTCTACGACTTGGTCAGTTTTCATTCTTGCTGCCATATCAAATTGACTAAGTCGAACGATAAATTCATCAGAGATAACTAAATTTTCAGATGCTTTAATTTTTGATAAGAATTGGAGATTTGTTTGGCTATGTACCATTCCTGAAAAAATAAAGGTTAATATTATTACGTATTTCAAGTAGTGCATGACAATCCTAATATTTAAACACGCGTGTCAAAAGTCGATTAGCAAACGCTCTGAAAAATAAGCTCTAATATAATACCAGACGATCTATCTTATGCATTCTACATTTCACAATGCTTAGTGAAATTTAACGCCTCGTTAAGCGGATAAAAATGGTTGGCTATAATCGCGTAGCGATAACCAACTGTTTTTATTCCGTTTAAGCAACTTGTTGAACGAAGCCGCTATGCGGCAGAAAAAACAAAGACCCATACTCTCTAGTACCCCTCATTCAGAGGCGATTACTGGAGAATTATTATGGACAAATACCAACAACAGCATTTCGACTTCCTTTATCATCAACATCTTACCAACTTAACCTTACAAGGGAAGCGACCTTCGACTATCGATGCCTATTCCCGTGCTGTCCGTCGCATTACCGCCTACTTTGACCGGTGCCCTGAC
>NZ_PJBZ01000129.1 GCF_002835995.1 Psychromonas sp. Urea-02u-13
TTAACTTAAGTTAACTTAACTTAACTTAACTTAACTTAACTTAACTTAACTTAACTGCCTCTTAGACGAACACTCGTGTATTTGTCTTCTATTGAGTATTGCGAATAAAATTAATTCCTAGTTAATAGTATAACTTTTATGTGATTTTTATAACAAGTAGATCTTTTTTTTGAGGGGTGTGTTGAAAAAGCCAATCAGGGAGATTGGCTTTTTAGAGGATTTACCAGTTATGGTGCTGGTAAAGTGCATTGTAATAGAGGTGTTCGTAATGTTTCGCTGCATCTGACCAATAGAAGTGAGAACGCATTGCTTGCGTTTTTAAGCGCAACATCTCTTCTGGGTGCTCAATGTATAACAATAAAACACGACGTAGTAGATTAAGTAATTGATTCGGGTTTGTATCATAAAAAACAAAACCGTTAGCATGATCAGGATCTTGGTCGTAATCAAGGACCGTATCTTTTAATCCACCGACAGCACGTACAATTGGCAATGTGCCGTAAGCTAAACTGTAAAGTTGATTTAAACCACAAGGTTCAAAGATAGAAGGCATCATGAAAAAGTCTGCGCCAGCTTCAACCATATGTGACAGTTTATTACTGTAGATATCAATAAACTTAAACTTCTCAGGGTAATGCGCCATGATCGCATTAAGTTGCCCAGTAATCGCAGGATCACCCGAGCCTACAATAACCAGTTGCAAGTTATGTTTTAAAAATCGTTCCAGCATTGGAATAATCAAACCAAAGCCTTTTTGATCAGTCAAACGACAAACCATACCAAACATAGGGTGATCGCTTACTGGTAATCCCACCTCTTTTTGCAAGGCTGCTTTACAGATCGCTTTACCACTTAAATCATCAGCGCTGAAATTAGCCGGAATGTATTTGTCTGTTTCAGGATTCCAGTCATTATAATCACAGCCATTTAAGATGCCTTCAAAATCATGAATACGTGCTAAAAAGTGATGTGACATACCGTGTGAACCGAGCGGTGTTAATAGTTCGCTGGCATAGTTTGGACTCACTGTATTAATTTTATCGCTATAGGTTAAGCCGACTTTGAGATAATTAATGTAATTATAATTTTCTAAAACACGCTCATCCATACAACTGCTCACTTCAGAAATAAGGTTGAGTTGTGATTTATCAAAAATACCTTGGTAACACGCATTGTGCGTTGTTAATACGGTTTTTGTATGCGTAAAACGATAATGATCGTGGTAGCGTGTTTTTAATAAATAGGGAATAAGGCCAGTATGCCAATCATTACAGTGAATAATATCGGGTGTGAAATCATCCGCTTCACAGGCTTGAAGGGCCGCTAAACAGAAGAACGCAAAACGTTCTCCGTTATCTTGGTAGGCATGGTTATCTTCGCCATATAAACCCGCTCTGTCAAAATAATGCGCGTTATCAATACCTAATACTGGGATACCATCAAGGTTTAATTCATGTACTTGGAATTGGATATCTGGGCGTGCACAATCGGTATTTAGCGTTAAGTTAAAACGATGCTGTGCATGCTCTCGGTGATTGATAGTACGGTAAAAAGGGGTGATGATTTTAACTTCATGGCCTAAATTTCGTAGCTCAATAGGTAATGCTTTAGCCACATCAGCTAGGCCACCTGTTTTTGAGAAACCTTCAACTTCAGATGAAACAAAAAGAATTTTTAATTTACGATGATCCATTCGATCACTCCTAATAAAAAAGAAAAAGCCACAGCAAGCTGTGGCTTATTTGTAGACGAGTTTATAACTGATTAGAAACCAATTCTAGCGCCTTTAGGGATGACCACAATACCGTCATCTGACACTGTGAAGCACTTTCTATCTTCTTCTAAATTAACGCCAATTTGTACATTGTCTGCGATATGTACGTCTTTATCGACAATTACTTTAGTTAAAATACAGTTGCTACCGATTTTAGTATCACCAAGTAATACTGAATAATAAATATTACTGTTGGTACCTACAACGGAGTTAAACCCTAATACCGATTTTTTAATCGTTGCGCCTGAAATATGACAACCATCAGAAATCAAAGATTTACGAATAGTACAAATAAACTGGTCGCTATCACGGAAACTTGCCGGTGGTAATGCTGGGTAATGGGTATGCATTGGCCATTTACGGTTATACAAAGAAATAGCGGGCTCTGATTTAATCAAATCCATATTTGCTTCCCAGTACGATTCAATCGTACCTACATCACGCCAGTATGTTTCACCTGTTTCACCAGCAATGGTATTTGTAGTAAAGTCATAGACAAACACTTTACCCTCAGGGTAAAGGTGAGGAATGATATCTTTACCAAAATCGTGGCTAGAGCCTTCGTCTGCAGCATCACGAATCAATTCATCTTGTAGTTCTTGAGAGCTAAAAACATAGTTACCCATTGACGCTAATACATGGTCAGGGTCGCCTGGAATTGTTTTTGCTTCTGCAACCGATGGTTTCTCTGCAAAACCAATCATGCGTCCTTCATCATCTACTTCGATAATACCAAAATGATACGCTTGCTCTTTTGGTAAACGAATTGCCGATACAGTCAATACTGCGTCTTTCTCTTGATGAAAGGCGATTTTCTGACGAATATCCATTTTGTAGATATGATCACTACCAAAAATACACACTAAGTCTGCTTCATCAGATTCGATAAATTGCAGATTTTGATAAATAGCATCTGCTGTACCGCTATACCAATGTTTACCCGTACGCATTTGCGCTGGAATGGCATCAATAAATGTATCTGTGATGCTGTTTAGTCCCCAGGCTTTATTTAAATGTTCGTTAAGCGATTGAGATTTAAACTGCGTTAAAACATAAATACGTAACAATGACGAATTTACAAAATTGTTTAATACACAATCGACTAAACGGTAACTGCCACCAAAAGGAACAGAAGGTTTAGTACGAGACTGTGTTAAAGGATAAAGTCGAGAGCCTTCGCCACCCGCTAAAATCATAGATAGAACTTTTGCCATATTAAAACCTATATTATGTAGTGGGGATTAAAAACCGACTTTTGTGCCTTTAGCGATAACAACAACACCATTATCAGAGACGGTGAATTGTTTGCGATCTTCTTCTAAATTTTCACCAATCACAGTACCTGGCGCAATTTCTACCCCTTTATCGAGGATCACTTTGTTAAGTCGTGCACCGGCACCTACTTTCACATTACCCAATAAAATGCTGTCTTTAATAATGACGCCTTTACATAAATGACTGTGGAAACCCAATACTGAGTTTTCAATTTTTGCGCCATTAATGTATGAGCCTGCACCAATCAGTGATTTAGAAACATCACTTACTGTATCGCCACTGTCACGAAAGGTCGCTGGAGGCAAAGGTGGGTGATAAGTATGTAGAGGCCAATTTTTGTTATATAACGAGAAAGGGGCGTTATCAGCAAGCAGATCCATGTGTGCGTCCCAGTACGAATCAAGCGTACCTACATCGCGCCAGTAAGCAGTGTCTGGCTCGCCTTCAATTTTGTTATCACTTAATTTATAAATGAACACATCACCTTTAGGGTAAAGCTTACCAATAATGTCTTTACCAAAGTCATGGCTAGAGTTTTCATCTTTTGCATCTTCATAAAGCTCTTTTAGCAATACGTCAGATTTGAAGATGTAGTTACCCATTGAGGCTAATACATGGTCTGGATCACCCGGAATCGTTTTAGCGTCTTCAACGGATGGTTTTTCTGCAAACCCTATCATGCGTCCTTCTTCATCTACTTCGATGATACCAAAGTGATAAGCTTCAGATTTTTGCACACGAATGGCTGCTACCGTTAATGAACCTGCCTTTTGCTTGTGGTATTCAACCATTTGTTGCACATCCATTTTATAGATGTGATCACTACCAAAAATACAAACATGATCTGCTGCATTTTTTTCAATAAAACGTGCATTTTGGTAGATAGCATCCGCTGTACCGCTGTACCAGTTTTTATTAACACGTTGTTGTGCAGGAATAGCTTCAATAAATCGATTTGAAATTCCTGACAAACGCCACGCTTTACGTAAATGAATATTTAATGATTGGGATTTAAATTGCGTTAATACATATATTTTCATTAAATCTGCATTGACGAAGTTGTTTAATGCAAAATCAACAAGGCGGTAGTTACCACCAAAAGGTACTGCAGGTTTTGTTCTTGTGGAGGTTAATGGATAAAGGCGTGAGCCCTCACCGCCAGCAAGAATCATAGCAAGAATGCCAGACATAAATGTCTCCAGATTAAAGGGGAATAGGTGTCATAAATTTGTAACAAATCGTGTTTGCAACTTAATCCATATACAGCCTGGAGACAATATCAAAAAAGCCAAAAAAATAAAAGTAATCTAATGCTGATTTTGATTATTTATTGAGGCAGGTCAGCACTTTAAACTTGTTATTTTGTTGAGAAGTGGTGAGGTTGGTATAATTAGCCTCTAATAATGGCTCGTAGCGCAAAAACTTATTAGCAACAATTGATAAAGTACCACGTGCTTTTAAATAGCTAGGAGACTGATTGATAAAAGTTTCTGCCGCAACATAATTAGTTTGTTTACCTGAATGGAAAGGCGGGTTAGAAAGTAATGTATTATATTTATTTTCTACATTAGAAAATACATTGGACGAAAAAACATTAGCATTAAGTTTATTTTTTATCAGCGATAATTTAGCGCTGGCTAAAGCGTAGGCATTTATATCAATCATATCTATAGCTAAATCTGGGAAGCATTTTTGAATATAGCAACCAATAACGCCTGCACCACAACCAAAGTCGAGTAAATCACCTTTCAGATTTTTGGGTAAATTAAGCAGTAATAACTCTGTGCCTTTATCCAATTCGCCGTGACTAAATACACCCGGTAAAGAGCATATTTGCAGGGTGATATCATTAATTTTAATTGGGTAAGTTTTAATCCAATCTGCCTGATTAAATGGCGCGACTTCATTACTTAGCTCACAGTACAAAAGAGAACAATGTCGAGCAGAATCTACATTGTTAACTTGACCAGCATAAGGCGCTAATAAATTGCCTGCGCTTTTAATGCCACACTTCTTTTCGCCAACCAAAATAATTGACGCGCCCTGTGCTAAATGCGGCGTTAAGCTAGCCAGTAGGTATTGCACTTCTTTTTTAGCTTTTGGTATAAAAATAAGCAGTAGATCAAAAACGCGCTCACCTTGATAGTTGTCAGTAAATACACAGGTAGATTCCGTCAATTTATCATTGATTTCACTAAAATGACTGTAATCACTAAAGCAGAAAGTACTCGACGCGGCTAATGATTGTAAATGCAGTGGATAGCTGTCATCCATATTACCTGCGACTAAAATATTTTTACCTTCAAATAGCGCTTCGTTGCGTTGTAATAATTTACTTGGATTTGAATATGTTGTATTTGTGACTGACATGACGGTTCCTGTTTTTTACTTTTAATTGTTCGTGATATTGTACACTTTCCATTTTGATTGTGATTAAAATTCAAGGTTTAATTATTAACGCGTGCAGGGATAAATTTACGTTTATAACAACAACGGTTGTATTGAGCTGTATCGGGCTGATTTTGGTAGGGGGGCTTTTTAGCTTACGCGCATTCTCCCTGAAGTATCATCATAATCGTATCGATGGTGTGGTTCAGGTGATAGAGCGCCAATTGGATAAGCATGTCGTCAAAAAACAATTTGATGTTTGGTTACCTGATTTATTGGACGCTTCTGGCATTGTCCGTTTACAAATAAAACGCGAAGATAAAGTATTATTTCAAAATTATTATGAAAGCCGTGATTTTTTCTCCAGTAAGTTACTGTTGCGTTATCAATATAAATTGGCGCGTTACCCCAATACCTCATTAATTATCCACACTAGACAACCTTATCAAGAATTGAACTTCGCCATTGCTCCCTTGTTAGGGGTGGGGGCCGCCATTCTTTTTAGTTTATTGCTGCTTGGTTTTTCTCTTCGTTGGATTAAAAGGCAATTCAGAGGGGCGGAGCTATTAGAGCAACGTGCCAAATATATTTTACAAAATAACCCCACTGCGCGTATTGCCGATGCACAAGAATGGCCAAAACTGGCTAGTAAAGCGTTAGATATGCTTAATCAAAAACTTGATGAAAGCAAAAAAGAGCGTAGTCATTTCGATGCACATATTCGTGGCCAAGCGTTTTTAGATGATACAACCGGCATTGGCAATCGTTTAGCTTTTGAAAATCAACTGGATGTTACTGCGGTTGATGGCGCTATTTTATCAAGCGCATTATTGCAGATTAAGTTTTCAGAATTAGATCTGGTTCAAGATAATTATGGCAAAGCGAAACGTCATGCTCTTTTATTACAAATCACCGAATTATTGACTGAATTTGTAAACCGTTATGAAGATCCGTTTTATGGGCGTATAGCAAAATCTGAGTTTGTTTTAATTATTCCTCAAATGTCCTATGAAGAAACAGAAGTGGCAGCCAAGCAACTGACTAAATTGTTATTACAGCTGCAGTTACCCGAGATTTTATCGATTGATGATTTTTTCCATATAGGTGTGGTTAATTTTTATTGTGGTGAAAAACCCTTGATTATTATGGATGATCTTAACCGTGCTTCTACGGTGGCAAAACATCAAAAAGTAAGTGGCTGGTTTTTGGCTGAACAAGGTATTAAGCAAGCGAGTTTACCTAAGGGGACCGTAAGGTGGCGCTCACTATTAGAAGGGATCTTAGAGAAAGATAACCTATTACTTTATCGCCAACGACTTATGCTCAGAGACAGTATGACAGAGCTTTATTCTGAGCTGTGGCCTCGTATTATTGGCTATGATGGCGAAGTTATTGCTGCCGGTGTTTTTTTGCCGATGGCTGAAAAGTGTGGCTTGCAGAAACGTTTTGACCTCTTGATGTTAGAAAAAACATTAGCTTTGTTAGTTTTGCGCGGGGAAACATGCCCACCTATCGCGATTAACCTCAGCAGTGACATTTTGATGGATAAAGTACGTATGCAATGGCTTATTTATGAATTGATGCAACAATCTCGTACTTTAAGGCAGAACCTAGTAATTGAGGTTTCTGAACATTTGCTTAATGATAACTACTTTCCAC
>NZ_PJBZ01000130.1 GCF_002835995.1 Psychromonas sp. Urea-02u-13
TTTTTCACAGTCAGAAGCACTATATGCTGATACTGAGGTGAGTAACAATCCCGAACTTATTAATGATTTAATCATTGTATCCCTTTCCCTTTGCTTATTTAAAAAATAAAACCCCACACCACTCTAGTGATAATGAATAATATATTACCTTATTATGTACCAGGTGGAATACGTTGTACTTTAATTTTGTGAGTTCAATCAAGGTTCTCTAACTAAAAGAACGGTTTATCGCTACGACCCTCTGTGACCTATTCTGGTCAGCATAACCGGACACCTGAATTTGTAAATTTTCATAGTTAATCATCGTTAAATCACCGAGTGATGTATGCAGTCGCTCATGGTTGTAATAACGGATATATTCTTCAACACCCATCTTCATTGCATCACGTGTTAAGCGAACGACATTGAATAACTATTCATTATTTAAACTAGCCACGGCTAGGTTTAAACAATTGCGGAGCAGTACGATACAGATTTAACGCTTCTTCACTGATGATTTTAGCCGATCGCTTTAGGAAATCATAAATGCACTACGGCTCACTTGTAGTGCATTACAAAGCAATTTTATGGGATATTGAGAGTTGCATGCTCGAATATATTTAAATTCACTTCATTTTTTTGTGAAGAGGGCACTGGCTTTTTTTAGTATTTCTTTCTCCATAAGAAGTGTTTTAACTTCTTTTCGTAGGGACAATAACTCGGTTCGTTGTTAGTTATATGCTTACGTTCGAGTAAGAGAGCTTGGCATTGCTATGCCGAAAAGGAAGTATTTCCTATCAAATTCTAGAGTAATACCCTGCAATATATTTCCCATCTCCTCGATATTACTCACAGAGGAAACTTCCAAAATAGCATCTGTTAGTTTTTTATATTTGCAAGGAAGCTATAGCTAAATGCTTACAATTAAAGAAGCTATTTTTAATGCTGATTCTACATTTGAATTTAATGAATTATTTTCACTACGTTACAAGGTCTTTCATTCTTGTTTGAGTTGGGGCCTGGAAATAGACACCGTTTACCAGAAAAAAAGAGATCTATATAACATAATGAGGACAATATATTTATATATCCTATGGTTTTTTAGGATGCTGTGTATTCTATGATTGTTTGAAAAATAAAGTCATCTTAAGTTACAAAGGCTATCTATGATTATGCCAAAAATAATGGAATCAAAGAATTTGTCACCGTTACCTCTGTAGTGGGTGAACGTATTGTAAAAAGAAGCTTAATACCATGCACACTGATTGGAACTGGAGCTGTTCATTTAGTTGGTAATACTAAATCAGTTGTCTTGTGTATTGCTGTAGATGATAGATTTTAAAGTGTCGTATCAGATGGGAGGATATTCAAAATGTAGCTTAATTAATACTAAGACTGAAAAATATAATAGATCAAAAAAGGTATTTCGATAAATAATTGAATGGAGGTTATAGGTGTATAGTAAAAATTTTAGTGGGGTAATACTGGCGTTATTTGCAGCCATCTTTAATGCTACTGTTGGTGTTATTAGTGTTAATTTATTCAGCTCGGGTTTGAGTCCACAAAGCATTGCATTTCTTAAGTGTCTTATAGCATTTATTGTTGTAAGCACATTATTGTTGGCCTCTGGAAAGTATAAAGAGGTACTTCCTTATTTAAAAAACAAATGGAAAGCTGTCGCTATTTGCGCATTTTTTGGTTTTTTCATGTTATACCATTTCGAGACTGCCGCCTATGAAACTATCAATGTTCCTGTTGTTGTTTTTTGCTTATTCGGTGCCTCAACTATAACTACTTTCATACTTGGTGCTATTTTCGAAAAACGTTTTTTAAATTTTCGAGAGTTAATCTCCATTATTATGTCGATGCTTGGATTGTACTTTCTTTTTATTGATGGAGGAATGCAGGATAAAAACCTTGTTGGTGTTTTCAATGCCATTATGTCAGGAGTGGGCTACGGAGTGTTTTTAGTGCTGTCTAAACGATTAGAAATTAGCTCTGGGTTGACTACTATTTTTTGTTTACTCTTTTTTGGTTTGATCTATTTAGTTTTTCCTTTTATTTCATCAGGCAGTGGTAGTGTCTCATTTCAAAGCTTTCTTTATCTTTTATTGCTTGCTTTGTTACCAACAATAGGCGGTTTTTGGGCGACGACCAAGGCTTTAACTTTGTTGAAAAGTCAATCAGTGCAATTAATCGAACTAACAGAACCTATCTTTGCAATTTTTTTCAGCTTTATATTTTTAGCGCAACTTACCACCAAGTTCGAAATATTTGGGGGAATACTGATTGTTTTAACGATTGTATTTTATGAGTTTTTTCCACAAAAAAAGACTGATATTGAGGGTAATGCTCAAGAAGTTTAATATTCAATCTTTTTAATAGAAAGGTAATAGCCATTGCGGTTGAAAAGAAAATCGCAGTGGAATATAGGCAAGTAAGAAAAACTAAAACTACTAAACCAGTAGTATTTTATTCACATGGGAAGAGATAAAAATGTTTGTAACTAAAAAAGAAACCACAATACTTGAACAACAAGTTAAAGAATTAATGGCAGTAGAGTTTGGGAAAGTACCAAAAATGGAAAATTTTCATACTAGTGATTGGTTTAATGAGAATTACTACAAGCGCCATATTCTTGAATGCCTATTGCGTATTCACATGAATAATGAAATGGATTCAAGAGCAGTGGCGATTGCAACTCAAAGCAATACTGCACTTGCTAAGATGCTTTCCTATTACGTATATGATGAGTTAGGTCATGATGAGATGTTCGCCCGTGATCTTGACCAATATGGTTACACCGCTACTGATATCCAATTGTCATCAGTCTTTTCATCAACAATGAAATTAATGGGATATTTAAATTTTGTAGTAGAGAAAGAAGGGCCTATGGTCGCGGTTGTTTGGGATTGGTTCTTAGAATTCTATGGTGATGAATACAACCCATTCATCACTGAAAAAGCGGCTGCGAATATGGGGCAAGCTAAAGTAGATGGTGCGGCTGCTCACGTTGCTTTTGATGAGGAAGAAGACCATAGCGGTATGATGACGGATATGTTAGGGACTTGTATCAAAAATGATGCGGATTTTATAAAGGCTCAAAAGTATTTATCTGTATTAATCCCGCTTGTTGGTGAATATTTCAACGAGTTACAAAGAGAAGTACTGTAGCACTATAGCTTGCCTGTTTAATATCAATGGGCTTGTATATATTCATTCAAGATAAGTTGTAAAGAATATGAAAGTTAGCGTTGGTGACAAGCTGTTTACTTCTAATATTGATTCCTATTTACTGGATATATTAAAAGAAACGCATATTCCTCGTGGCTGTATGAAGGGGTTGTGTCGAGTTTGCAAGTGTAGATTGATAAAAGGAACTGTTGAGGTTGAAGGAAAACAGATTGAAGGTCCTGCTGATATATTACCATGTATTACCAGCCCCATTTCTGATGTTAGCATAAAACTATATGACGAAAAACTAGCCAGTTCTTCTATTGAATTAATTGAGGAGCTTGATGATAAAATTTTACAAGTTACTCTTAAAACAGTAAAAAGAAATTTTTATAATTCAAAAACTATTGTCAATATAAAACACCCAGAGAAAAATCTAACCCGACCATATTCCCTAGTTTCACTGCCTAATGTAGGTTATGACCAATTAGTTTTTCATGTCAAATTACAAGATAAAGGGGAGTTTTCTACTCTATTTGAGAAGCTATCTCAAGGCTTTCCTATAAATTTTAAACTGGAAAATCAACAATTACCTATATACAGGGGAGCGAATGGATTTAAGAAAGTTATTGTAGTGGCTGGTGGGACAGGAATGGGGGCTGCCTTATCTAGGGGGGTGGAACTTATTAGGAATTATAAACTACAAGAACTGTATGTTTATGCAATTAATCGAGGAACACTTAGTCAATACCATCAATATTGCTTAGATCAGTTTCAACAGTTACTACCCACTAAGACCACTGTGGATAATATCCCCTACCAAGAATGGATCACAGGCGCTCGGCCTATTGTTTACGATAAAAATTCTATTATCGTTGCCATTGGGTCAAATAATGTGATCAGTGTTCTAGACCAACAGACTATTAATTGCATCACTGAAATAGAACGTTTTGGGTAATGAGAAAAAAAAATTTTGTTCACGTAGAGCATCTATCTTTATTCGCCACCGACAAGCAGTACCATTTAATCAAAATATGAAAGGAAAATTAAATCATGAAAAGTATTGTAATTATTGATCCTGTATCTTCAGGTACTGCTTATATTGCTGCTGCAAAACGACTTGGATTAAATGTAATAGTAATCTCTGCCGATACTGGTGATAGAAAACTTACTGGAATCATTCGAAAACAAGTGGATCAGATAATTCAAGCTGATACAGCAGACTACAAAACATTGTTGAAACTACTTAAGGGTATCGATAACTTAGGTGCAGTACTATCCGGCTTTGAATATAACGTTACTTTATGTTCAAAATTAAATTCAGAATTAGGTTTAAATGGTTTAGATGAATCTGTAACACTGGCTACTCGAAACAAGAAAGAGTTCAGGTCTATGATGACGAATCATGGTTTTAAAATCCCGCAATATTTTACTGTTAATGCTTCCATAGCTGAAGATCTATCCATTCCAAATGATTTTCAATTTCCTGCGGTAGTAAAGCCTGTAGACATGTCTGGTAGTATTGGGATCAGCAAAGTTGAAAACTTACAAGAGTTAATGGTAGCGATAAAAAATTTGTCACTCACCCCCTTGTTTGATGAAGGTTTCCATACGAATGGAGATATTATTATCGAAGAGTATATTAGTGGCGATGAATTTAGTGTGGAGGGGGTTGTTGATAATGGTGAAGTTCATATTATATCGATTACTGAAAAATTTCTTGGGCCAGAACCATTTTTTGTTGAGCTTGGGCATATTGTGGGAAGTGAACTAAATAATCAATTAAATCGGTGCGTTAGTGACTATACCCAAAAACTGGTTAAAGCCTTAAAAATAAATGTAGGACCATTCCATCTTGAATTAAGAGTTTCTGGTGACAATCAACCTATAGCTATTGAAATTGCTACTCGATTACCAGGCGATTATATTGTAGATTTAATTAAAATATCAAAGGGCTATGATATGGCTGAAATGGCTATCAACGCTAGCCTTGGCGTTCCGCTTTGTATTAAAGATAAAGACAAGGATATTATATCTGCGATAGCTTTCATTCCTAATAATGGTGAGAAAGAATTTAATGGTGTTTGTGGGTTAGATAAACTTGTGGCGATGTCGTCAGTGACTTCTTCACTCCTTTATTTGAATAAAGGGGATAAGTTAAGTGATAAAATGGATTTCTCTTCTCGTGTCGGACACCTCATGCTTGGAGGTGATTGCTATCAAAATATTAAGCAAACTATTCAATTAATCAATAACGAGGCTTATAATTTATGATGCATGTGCTTATTATCAATCGCTACATAGATGAGTTCTCTGATTACACGAAATACATTGACCATAATCAATATGTAGTTTCATATATTTATGCAAAAGACTGTGGTGAATTTATTAAAAATAGCTCCACTTTTAAAGCGGTAGAAGTAATAGATTATGTTAATAATTCACAAGCTGTTTATAACGCTGCTATAGCGATACACCAAGATAAAAAAATTGATTTTGTAATTGCTTATTCTGAGTTTGACTTGGATCTAGCGGGGGAGATAAGGGCTTCTCTAAATATTTCTGGAGCTAAAGCCAGAGAAACTGAACTTTTCCGTGATAAAGTCAAGATGAAGCAAGCTATACAAGGAACTGGAGTGTTATACCCACCATTTATGGAGGTATCTAGCAGAACAGAAGCTTTGGAGTTTATCAAGAATAATAAATTCCCACTAATAATAAAACCGAGAACAGGGGCTTCATCCCAAGGTGTTATTCGCTTAAATAATTTATGTGATCTTGATCAAGTCAAAGACTTTATCGGAATGCAAATTGAATGCTTTATAGAAGGAACAATATTGCATGTCGACGGTATTATTGCCAAAGGGAAGCTTCCTTACTGCAAAGTTTCTCGATATATCAATGATTGCCTTCAGTTTACTTTCGGTGTGCCTCTGGGCTCTGTGACTATCGATGATGAAAAAGTATATCAACTAGTGAGCAAGTTAACCTTGAAAATACTTAATGCCTTACAAATTGATAATCGAGCATTTCATCTTGAACTAATTTGTTTTGGGGGTGAATATTATTTCCTAGAGATTGGCGGAAGGGTCGGTGGAGGAGAGATCCCATTTATTACCCAAGGAGTTGAAAATGTAGACCTTTTTCAGCTATGGACGGATGCATCCCTGCATCTTCCAATAAAGCAAGTTCCTCATAAGCTTACCGGTTTTCTTATGGTTCCTAACCCCTTTCAAAGCGGTTATAGCATTTTGAATGAAGCAAATATTAATCACGAGCTAATGAAATTCAAAAAAATCATACCGCACTCCAAAGAAAAACAAGATTTCTCTTATGAAAACATACCCGGTAGGTTTCATTTTAGTGGTAATACAACAGAAGAAATAGAGAATGCTATATTAGATATAATCGATAAAGTAGGTCATTCAATACAGGCAATATAAAAATGATTGTTAATTTGTGTATTTAAAGCGTCATTTTATTAAATGAAAACACATACTAATCTACTGAACCTAAGTTGAGTCGGTTTCCTATGAATCATAAAAATTCACCTTAATACAAAATAACAAGGCTGAAGTGGTCAAGTGAAACTGACCACGGATTTGTATTCAAACCAGAACCTGTCTCTCCTAATTTGTAAGCGTCTGGGCAATGGCACCTAGCGACACTTAATATTCCATGGC
>NZ_PJBZ01000131.1 GCF_002835995.1 Psychromonas sp. Urea-02u-13
TATGCCATTTACCAAATACTGCCGATTGATAGTTGTCTGAAGTGGCATTAGTCTTTAAATACTGTTGCAAAATTTCATGTTCTGCTGACAGGTTTCCAGGTAATGATTCAACGCCATTATTAACGCCGTACTTACCCGTAATAATGGTACTGCGCGTTGTTGAACACGCGGGTGTTACCCACATATTTTCGAAAGTAATACCCTGTTGCCCCAGCATATTTAACGTAGGGGTTTGTGGTACATCGTCACTAAAATCATATTGAGCAGAGGCATCTAAGCCTTGATCATCAGAGATGATAAACAAGATATTAGGTTGTACTAGTTCATTATCATCTTCTGCAGGCGGCTCGACTGGGATTTCTACTGGAATGACTATTGGATCCTCAGCTTCTTCTGTGGATCCTCCACCACAACTAGCAAGTATAACAAATAGGGTACTGAGTATAAGAAAACGTAATGTATTTAACATGACAATCGCAACCTCGTAGCAGAAAGATGAAATAAACATATAAAATACAGCTTATCTTTATTTTTTATTAAAAATTAGCATCATCATATTTCATCAACTTAGTTTGCACTAATATAAGTGAGGTTGGGTAAAGCTAGCGTAAAGTTATGTAAAATTGATGGAAACCAAGAACATCATAATTTTAAAGATGTTACTACAGATTAATACTTTACCTACATGGACCTACAGTACCTGTAGTGGTCATCTCAGTATTTAGTAATAACTTAAAGTCTAAAGCATAAGAATTGATTAATCACAGCGCCAATCATATGCATTTAAAATAGCGGATACCTTTTGACTACTGTGATCCTTATTAGTCACCCTAATCATAGGAATACTTCGTTTATTCAAAGTCATATGAAAAACATTAGATTCTTTGAATTTTTGAGATAAGTTTTGCTGACTACATTCATTTTCCAGATTTATTAGTGAAAGTGACTTTGCTTCTTTTAAACTGTCTTTACGCAGTTGGATTAAGCTCTCTTTAAAACTAAAGTGCACTAAAACATAGTCCTCCCCCATCTGGTAGTCGTATTGATATGGAATATTATTATTCATTAATTTTGAAATAAATAAGCCATTAGTGAATGAGTCATTGAAACTCTCAACCGAGTAAAACTCAGCCTCATCGCTACAGCTAATACAAGTTAGTAACAGTAAAAAGAGCAGTGAAATTTTCATTATGTACGGCCTAGGTAAAAGAAATGAACGATTGCTTTGACGAATGAACTGCCATTAAGGTCGAAAGTAATACCAATTCCGATAAGTTCCTGGTCTTGTTGTACGAAGTGAAAATATTTCAGGGCAAGGCGCTTGACTGACTAATAGCTGGCTATTGGGATTGAAAGCAACGCCGTCATGAAGAATTTTAGCCTGTACAAGTGGTCAATAATTTAACGGTATTGGTATAACATCCCCTAAAAACGATTATCATTAAAGATGAATAATCCATCATGCGCTCAATTTCACCTTGGGGAATTGAGCCATCGAGAATGATTGTATTCCATAAACATGGAATCATACTTCACTATACACCGTTAAAAACTTGAGGCTCATCAAAGGAAATTTCCACGAAATAATGATCATTGTCAATCCATGTCTTATATTGCCAATGATGCTGTAAACAAATCCTTTCAATAATCAATGTTCCTAAACCATAACCTTGTTCTGGCAAAGAAGTAGGCCCTGGCTGTGCTTTCATAACGCTATTACTTATTACGCATGTTTTATCTGTTAGCTTAATCTCGATACCCGAAGCCGTTGCATGTTGAATGGCATTTTTAATAATATTAGAAAATATAATTTCAGCGGGTATTTTCTCAATCTGAATAGTGGATGATAATTCACCGACGACCTGTACCACTTTATTTTTTAATAACGCCTGTTCTTTAAAAGAGTGAAGTACTTGGGAAAAGGTTGCATCAATCGGCTGCAACTGTGATTGAGTACGGTATTGCTCACGTGACAAGCTTAATAGCATTTCAATCATACCTTCCATGCTATGGGTTGCCCTTTCAATGCGCCCTAATGGTTTGGCTAAGTGTTTACATTTATCTTGCTGTAACTGTAATAGCTCAGTGGCGCCTTTAATGATCATAACTGGTGTACGTAATTCATGACTGGCAAAACCTGAAAACTCTTGCTCTCGTTGAATAAACTTTTCAATACGTTTACTGTAATCACCAAATGTTTTATATAAAAGTCCTAACTCATTATCTTCTGGATGCTGATATTTAAAATCATGATTTTGTTTTGTTTTAGGTTGGTATGTTTGCTGCTTTACTTGCTCAATCAACTGAAACATAGGGGCTAATGCGCGCTTAACCACTAATTGAAAAATTAAAAAGAAAACAATAAATAGCACAATAAAACCAATGAGCAAGTACCTAAACATTTCTCGCTCTAAGTCTTCGGATAGCTCAATGCGATTAACGTCAAATAAAAATATTTGCTGCTTTTTTGCTGCGTTTTCTGTAATAGCATAGTGGTAATCTAAGTCTTCGGGGTGGTCTAGCTCATAAACACCGATAGCCGTTTCATCTATATATTTCCCTAAATTATCAGGTAGTTCAGACACATCGGAATAAACGGTAATGACTTCGGGTAATAGCGTTTTTTCACCACGTCGTTCAGCTTGTTGATATTGCTCTATATTGAGTATTAGCTCTCGCTCAAAAATATAGTCCTCTATGCCTTTAGTCGTCGCAAAAAGTAGCACTAAGCTAACCAATGATAACAGTATAAAGCTGGTAATAAAGGTCACTTTAACCCGCTGACTTAAACTTAAATGAACCATGTTATTTACTCAACTTATGCGTACTCGCGAGCTTATTTTTTAGAACAAGTTGATAACCTTGCCCATGTTTCGCAAGTATTGAAATATCATCATTACATTTAGCCAGTGACTGCCTTAAGTTATAAATATGGCTACGCAAAATATCGTTCTCTGGAGGTAAATCTCCCCACAATAAAAATTCTAGCTCTGCTTTAGCAACAAGGTTTGGATAGGCCTTGGCAAGTTGCCACATGATTTTAAACGTGGTTGGATTGAGCACTAATGGCTTTCCACTGATAGCAGCTGACTTATCGTTATGATCTAACATAATATTTTCAACCGAAAATTGATGGTGGTAACTCGTTTGTGACTTTCTCACTTGTGCTTGAAGGCGCGCATA
Source organism: Psychromonas sp. Urea-02u-13 (assembly GCF_002835995.1). Lineage (GTDB taxonomy): Bacteria > Pseudomonadota > Gammaproteobacteria > Enterobacterales > Psychromonadaceae > Psychromonas. The sequence continues at coordinate 3,184 of NZ_PJBZ01000131.1, forward strand.
AAGCTCTGGCATGGCAAAAGGCTTCACAAGATAATCATCCGCGCCAGCCGTAAAACCGTCTAATTTCTCCGCTAAAGTATCTTTAGCGGTTAGCATAATAATAGGTACATCACCTCGGGGGCTTTGCCTAATTTGTTCAGTGGCTTTAAGACCGTCGACTTTAGGCATCATTATATCCATCACCACGACATCAAAATCATGCTGATTAAAGAGCTCAACAGCCATTAAACCATCATAGGCATAATCGACATGATGACCATTCATCTCTAAAAAATCGCCAATGTTTTCAGCAATATCTAAATTATCTTCCGCGATTAATACGCGTATTGACGCTACTGGAGAAGCCATATTTTTCCTTTGAGTGTATTCATCAACAGCATTATATTTAATAATATTGTTAGCTAAAGCATAAGTTTACTAGGCTAGTTAAAATATAATACAGAACGCTTTGTCGATAAAGTGTCAATGCTTAACGCCCTTCGTTAAGCCCGTAGCATTGACACTTTATTGACAAGCTAACTTTTACACTGTGTACCTCTATTAAGCTACACGTAATTAAAGCCATGAATGTTAATACCATCACAATGCTATTAGTCTTGTTTTCTATTTGCTCCGCCATCTATGTTTACCACTTCAGAGGCGCTGTAAAATTTACGAGTGCTGTAGAATATTTACGAAAAGGCTGGCCTATTTTTGCGCCTCTTAACGTAATGTTATATATGGCAACTAAAAAGTGGGCATCTACTCCTTTCATTAAAACCAGTCATTTTGATCATTTAACGATGCTTGAAGATAACTGGCAAGTGATCGCTAAAGAAGCTAAGGCGTTATTAGACAATGGCTATTTTGAGCAAACCACCAATAAGCAAAATGATAGCTTTTATGATGTCGGCTTTCGCACTTTTTATAAGTATGGTTGGAGTAAATTTTATTGTACTTGGTATGGCACAACACTTAATTCAGCATTAGCACACTGCCCTAATACTGTCGCGTTAATCAATAAAATCCCGGCGATTAATGGTGCCATGTTTACCGTATTACCGCCACGCTCTAAATTAACTCGACACTTAGACCCCGCAGCCTGCTCTTTTAGATATCATCTTGGGTTGGATACACCCAATAGTGAAAAATGCTTTATTAATGTTGACGGTAAAAGTCAATCATGGCGCAATGGTGAAGCCTTCATGTTTGATGAAACTTATTTACACTATGTAGAAAATAACACCGATGAAACCCGACTCATTCTTATGTGTGATGTAGAAAGACCAATGAACATCTTTGGCAAGCTCATCAACTTTTTTTACAAAAAGCTCATTACACAAATGTTGGTACCGAATATAGAAGGAGACCAAGCGGGCATTGTGAATAAACTGTTTGCCAAAGTAACGCCATTTTTAACCGCGGCTAAGCAGCTAAAAAAACGTAAACCAAGCATGTACTATCCAATAAAGTGGTTGTTCAATACCATGTTACTTTTACTCTTATTAAGCTTAATTATCAGTGTAATCACCATGTTATTATCCGTTTTTTAAGCTGAAAACAGCGAGTATTGTCATTTAACTCACTACCTTTTCCCCTTGCCCGTGTTGCTTTAGCAGTATGGGCTTTTTTGTATCTACCTTTTAATAATCATAAAAATACCGTCTTTACAAAAGCCATTGACACATCGTTGACAACCGCCTTGCTACTGTTGCACTACAAAATATTACGGAGCAAAAACAATGTTTAAAAAATCACTAATAGCCCTATCTCTTATCTCACTTTTATCTGCATGTGATAGTGATGATTCAAGTACTACCCCTATAACGCCAGTGCCAACCAACCCAGCACTTGAATTAGTTTTGCCCATTGAAGGCTCTTCTATGGTAGATGACTTTCCATTAGCCATGTACGTAACCTACCCTGAAGAAGAGCAGGTAGTTGATGCGATTACTAGTATAGATATCAATTGGCCAATGTTTGATATACACCAAGCAAATAAAGAGTACGGTTTTATAGATGGTGATTCAAATGAGTTGTTTTATCACTCCGTAACGCAACAGTCGAACGAAGCAATGAACGCGGTAGACCTTGAACGTCAAGAAGATCTCATTTGGTTTGTCTCGGGTGACAATGTACTTTCTCAATATAATCGTAGTACAGACAAAACCACCCAATGGACTGTAAACGAAGGTGCAGAGTTTACCGAGCTTACCCTTGATGAAGAAGGCAATGAAAACATTTGGTTATATGACCAAGTAGCCCATCAATTAGTACATTTCAATGCAGAAACTGAGCAATCAATTAACTATGAATTAACCGCAGATATTGCCGTTAATGGCATCTCGATTACTGAAGAGAAATTTTTCTTATTAGCCGAAGCTGACAACAGCGACATGGTAATGCTTTACGAGGCCGAGGGTTCTACATTAACGCACAACGATTCTTGGTCATTAGAAGGTTTTGAGACAACAGCCTTTAATGATATTAGCTTAATGCCCGATGGCCGTATTGCCGTTTCAACCAGTGATATAGAAAATAATATTTACTTAGTTATGGATAAAGACGACCTCATTGGCGCAGGACCGATTGAAGATAGCGGTGAATTAACCTTAGTTGCACAACATCCATTATCCGAAGACATCGTACAGCCATCAGGTATTTGGTCAATGTTTGATGATACTTGGATGATAATTACTGACCAAGCAGAAATGTTTACCCTTGATAGTGACTTCAATAAAACATCACGTGTTGAAATTAATTTTGACAGTATTAACTGTAATCAAGGCTGTACTGAAGCCATTGTGGGCGGCGTAGATGAATTTTTCGCCTTAACGGATACGGGTTTAGTGGGACAGTTTAATAAAGTCAACGATATCTATGAGTTAACAAAAGAACACCACATTGATATAAAAAATGATGAAGGTCATGGCTATCGTTATTCCGGCTTAGGAAAGGATGAAAATTCAGGGGAATACTTCTTAGTACCTGACCAAGGTAATGAAGACGATAAAGATGTATTAATCATTCTGAACAGTGACTTCTCCTTAAAAGAAAAATACGATATTACTTTCCCTGAAGAAACCAACGGCAGTATTTTTGCTTATGATGCACAAGGTGTTCAGTACAGTGACGGTCACGTTTATGTGTTATCAGAAAAATTTACCAAGGTCATACAACTAAACTTAGTCGGTGAAATTATCGCGGTATTTGATCTAGATAACGAAGATGTTACTGATCCGAGTGATTTAGCGATAAGAGATGGGCAAGTTTATATTTTAGGTGACCATGAAAATGAAGAGCCTGTTCCACCAGTCTCCGTTTTTACTATTACCTACCACTAGGCATATTTAAGTAACGGCTTAATTACGGCAATTTACAAAAAGCACCATTCACAAGTTTGGTGCTTTTTGGTATTGGTGCCTAAGTTTTAGTGCATTACAAATGTACTAATATTGACGCTTGATCTTTCTTGGTCATTTTACTCACTACTAACTTAATCGAGTTATCCATTAAAAAAAGACA
>NZ_PJBZ01000132.1 GCF_002835995.1 Psychromonas sp. Urea-02u-13
AAATAAAGGCTAAAAAGCATATTTCAGTGTTTTTTAGCCTTACTCTTTAACGTGCTTCAATTAACAATACGCTTTTTATTACTCCCTGCTATTCAACTTCTATCATTCCGCCTTGATTATTAGCTATTTTTACAAATAAACTCATAGAGTGAGATGCACGACAGCGCATTTATCTATACCCGTTCTCTTCATTTTATAATCTAAATTTACGTGAAAAAGGAAGCAATATGCAACATGCATTATATAACGCCGAGTTTATGATCAGCGACAAAATTCACACACTCGCAGAATGGCAAGATATAGCGATTTTGGTCGTCAATACTGCCACAAAGTGTGGTTTTTCACCTCAGTTTGAAGGGTTACAAATTCTGCATGAAAAATATCATGAGAAAGGGTTGTTGGTAATTGGTTTTCCCTGCGATCAATTTAAACACCAAGAGCCAGAAACAGACCAAACCATGGCCAGTGTTTGTGAATTAAACTTTGGTGCAACCTTTCCATTAACGCATAAAATTGAGGTTAATGGTGACCATACTCATGCTCTTTTCAATGTGTTAAAAAGTAGCGCACCGGGAATATTTGGCAGCCAAAAAATAAAGTGGAACTTTACTAAGTTTTTGATTAGCCCCAATGGAGAAAGCATCGAACGTTTCGCGCCGAGCACTAAACCGCAAAATATAGAATCAAAAATAGTTACCATGATTAAGCGGTAGGCCCAGGGAAAGCGCATTATAACTATTAAACAATTTATATAAATTCAAAAGAAATTAACCACGAAGGCACGAAGAAAAAGAAGGTTAAAGAGAAAATTGAATTTTGGCTATTGGTTTCTTAGTGGTAGTTTTTTATTGAAATAATAGGGAACAACGCTATAGCTGGCTGTTAGTGCTATTGAGCGCTACAAAGTATTAAACTATCTGATGTTGCATTTTTGTTGAGATAGCAAAATGGTTCCACGTATTAATCATGACAATCTTCATGATTACCTGAGCAACTTGTCTCTCTCCTAGTGCTTTTAATGCTGCTTGGTAAATCTTATCTGAAACTCCTTTCTGTGCAATTAAAGTCATTTCGTCAGTTAACGCTAATACACTTCTTTCTGTTGCACTAAACCATGGCGGCTTGTTACTGTTGTCCGATTGCATGGTAAAAGGTTATGTCGAAGACCAACAGTTAGTGGTGGTATTACCAAGTTGGAAAGTAAGTTACGCGCGACATAGCCGTTTACAGATATTCGCAATTTATAAGTCGAGCCAATACCCAAAACCGCATATTCGTGTTTTTATAGATTTTTTAGTCGAGAAACTAATCATTAAATAGCCAGTAGCCTTATCCCGGGTTTAATTAAGGAAGAGCCAAATGATCGCAACAAAAATTTTTATTGGTAAAGTTGAACAACACGTGGGTTTACAAACGGCGATCAATAAACAACCTATTATCAATAATGTCATGATGTCTGAGCTTGGTCTAGTTGGTGACCAATGTGCTGATAGTGACCATCACGGAGGACTTGAGCGAGCCTTACATCATTACCCCGCGGAGCATTACCTGCATTGGCACAAAAAATATGGCGTTGCTAAACAAGCTTGGCAAATATCGGGCATGGGAGAGAATATCAGTACTCTTGGCTTAGATGAAAACAACGTGTGTATTGGTGACCAATTTCAGTGGGGCGATACGATTATTGAAGTCAGCCAACCGCGATCGCCTTGTTTTAAACTCGATAAACACTGGGGTATTTCGCGTTTTGCCGTTGAGATGCAAAATAGTAGTCGTTGTGGCTGGTTATTACGTGTGATTAAAACCGGTACGGTCGCTGTTAATGCACCACTTATTCGCATTCATCGTGAAGAAAACGCAATGACCATCAAACAAGTTTGTGATATTTTTTTCGGTAACCCTTTAGATACGGTCGGTCTTAATGTTCTGCTTAAGCAAGAAAAACTTTCAGTGAGTTGGTTAACTAAAGTCGAGATACGCTTAAGCACTGGCAAGGTTGAAAATTGGAACTTTCGTTTATTTGATCATGCTTAATATCAGTGCATATAAATAGGCGCACACATAAAAATGGGGAGACATCCCCCATTAAATTATGAGCATTTAGTGTGCGTGATCAGCATGTTCTTCTTTAACGCCTAACCAAGCGATGATGTTAGGTGTGAAGTCTAGTTGAATGGTATTGGTCACTTTCATGGCCACTAAATCGACTTCTAAAATAGTATTATCGGCAGGGTTAGTAATGAAGACCACCTCCTGTGATGAAGAGGCTGCGATTTTATGTTTAATCGTCACAGGTGCCGCATCGGCTGCTGGGGCAACAACCTCTAATACTTTAAAACGTTGCACGGGCACATAATTATTTTCGATATCAAATAAGTTCAAATAACCCAAAGAATCTAATACCATAAAATGCTCTTGATGCGCATCAGTAGCATGTGCCAGCATGCTTACATCGGGTGCCACTTTCCAATCAATTTCTGTTATTTCACCGAGTAGCGGGTCAATTAAAAATGTTTCTTGAGAGCGTGTAATACCCAGAAATTTATCCTGATGATTACTGCCTTTTAACGTACCGATGCCTATGTCATGGGCTATTTTTTTGGCGATAAATGTTGTGCCTACTTGTTCAATCGCTAAAACACCATCACTACAACCAAACACTGTCCAATTTTCTCCTTGAAAACTGCCATGTAATCCTGGGCAAGTGGCTTCAAATATCTGCTCTTGATGGAAGTGATCGCCGTGCAGTTCAAACAACGCCACACTATCTGGCATGTTGTAGTCTACATTTTGCTCTGAAAAATCCTGAACGACGGTACTTAATACATAGTCACCACGTATTTGCAGCGTGCCATGCATTGAGGTATCCATAGTGTGGCTTGCCGTATGTGTGCCAGCTTCAATACTTTTATCATCAAATAGATAAAATCCCGATGACTCTCCTGCTACTTTATTCCCGTCAAAGTACAAAGCGGCTTGTTCACCAATCGTATTGTAGTGCGTTGGTTTAGTCGCATGTAGCTGATAATCCTGCAAGCTAGGTGCTTGCTCAACGGTATCAAAGTGATCGCCGTGCGCGACTTGCGATAAACCGCCATCGATAAACTCAACTAAGTGTTGGTCTCGTTGTACCACGGTTAAATATCGTCCACTTGGGCTTGCATATAAATAACCAGCAGGATTGGTGGTGCTGATCTCTTCTAACAAACTGTGGTCATCTAAATCGATAAAGCGGATCAGCGTTTGATCTTTTTCAGCGATGGCCAAACGACCTTTGCCATGATGATCGCCGTGATCGACTATAGGCTCTTCCGTTACCACGGTTGAGTCATTAGATCCTGAGTCACAGGCTGAAATAAACAGAGTTGCGAATACAACAGATAATACTTTTTTCCTGAAATGTACGGGTGTTTGTAACGTCATTTTAACTTTCCATTTGTTTAATTGGTTATCAATACTTGATTTTTGCAATTGTTATAATGTAACATTTGTTTATGTTATATTATAACAAAGCGTAAGTGCAAGTATTTTAGGAAATATATTCCTAAGGCTTGTCTTACTAAATAAACCCCTTATTTATCAATTGTTAATGCCTTATTTAGTTAAGGGTTAATACTTTGTGGAAAAAGTAATGAACAAAAAATTATTATGGCTTAGCGCATTAAGCATCAGTAGCACAGCAGCCATGGCAACAACGAGTAATACTATTTCTAATGTTGAAATTGGCGTGGTACTTGATGGTATTTATCAAGACGGCAGTCGTGAGTTTTCACACCGTGAAGAAGGGTTCTCGTTAGGGCACAGTGAAATTAATTTATCGGCAAATATAGATGATAAGTTTCGTGGTGTATTAACCACTATGCTGGAATCCCACGAGGGAAAAACAGAAATAGAGCTTGAAGAAGCCTTTATTGAATCACTGGCAATGCCTTGGGGATTCAAAGTGAAAGCAGGGCGTTTCCTGTCTTCTTTTGGTTACCTCAATGAAAAACATGTGCATGAAGATGCGTTTTCCGAACGTCCCGGTGTTTACCGTGCTTTATTAGGCGGGCATTATTTTGATGATGGTGTACAGCTAAGTTGGCTTGCGCCTACTGATTTCTATTTAGCATTCACGAGTGAAGCTTTTTCTGGTAAAAAATTAGATGCTGGTTTTGATCAACCCGCTACCGTTGGCGTGTACAGCGCGGCTATTAATATTGGTGCTGATATTAATGCATCACACAGTTGGATGTTTGGTTTAAGTGCATTGCGTAATGGTAATGGAGAAATGCAATTTGGCGGAGAGCATGATCATGATGACCATGCGGGAGACAGTCACGACGAACACGATCATGGTGAGCATAGTCATGGTCCTGCGTTTACAGGTGAAAACTTGTTTGGCGCAGACTTTACGTGGAAGTGGGCACCGCAGGGGAATTATAAATATCAAAATGTCCGTTTTACGACAGAATACCTGCAGTTAAATGATCTCTATGACACGCAATTTTCAGACCTTCAGGGCGCCAAAGATAATTTAAAAGGTATATATGCAACCATCGTTTATCAATTCACACCGCATTGGTCGGTTGCTCTGCGTGGTAGTGAATTTGATCATCAGTTAGCCAATGATGTACACGGGCATGGGGACCATGCACACGGTGATTTTAGTGATGCTAAATTACGTGAATATGATGTGAGCCTAGCATGGTTATCGTCTCACTTTGGTCAAGTAAGAGGGCAATATACGCGTCAAGAAACACATACGAAAGATGATAATATTTTCTCGTTACAATACGTGATGACGTTTGGAGCACACGCTGCCCATGGTTTCTAATAAAGCTATTTTTTCTGCTCTGTTGTTTTCTATTTTTGCTACGCCTGTGATGGCGTTAAATATATTCACTTGTCAGCCTGACTGGGCAGCACTGGTTAAAGTGCATGCGCCTCAGGCGAATATTTTTAGTGCAACAACGGCTTATCAAGACCCGCATTTTATTCAAGCGCGTCCGTCTCTTATCGCTCAAATGCGCAAAGCTGATTTAGTGATTTGCTCGGGGGCAGAGCAAGAGATTGGCTGGTTACCTGAACTGCAACGACAAAGCAGAAATAGCAAGGTGCGTACAGGCAGTGAGGGATTATTTTATGTGACCGATTATGTAGCAATGTTGGATAAAAGGGATAATGTTGATCGTGTCTTGGGGGACGTACATGCGCAGGGTAATCCACATGTACAATTTGCAATTTCAGATATGCTGGCGGTATCTAAAGCCTTAACCCTACGTTTGACATCACAGGATAAGAAAAATGCATCGCAGTATCAAAAAAACGGCGTTAAATTTCAACAGCAATGGCAACAGAGCATGCTTGAGTGGCAACAAAAAGCAGCGCCTTTGAAGGGTAAAAAAGTTGTTGGTTATCACGGTACTTATCGTTATTTATTTGCCTGGTTAGGCATCGAACAAGTTGCTGATCTTGAGCCTAAACCGGGTGTATCACCGACCACGGCGCATTTGAATTCACTGGCTAATTTTAATGCACAACAGGTCTACGCGATTGTTTACTCCACTCATCAGTCTGATAAGGCTGCTAACTGGTTAGCGAAACGCACTGCTTTACCGGTTGTTGCATTAGCACAAAGTGTCGGAGGCACCGATCAAGCATTGGATATATTTTCGTTAATTGATAGCAGCATTGATGCGTTATTAGCGGTGCAACCATAATGGACGCCATTAGTCATTATACGTGGTTATTACCGGCTATTTGCTGCGGTTTATTGGCCGTTTATTGCAACGTGTTATTAGGCAGACAGGTATTGATTCGTGGCATTATTTTTATCGATCTTGCCATGGCCCAAGTGGCTGCATTAGGCATATTATTAACGGATAAATTCTTCCATGTGTATATGCATCAATACGCTTGGGCTTCTTACCTTGGCGCGACTTTATTAACTGGGCTGGTGGCTTTTGTGATTGCCAAATTAGAGTCACGCAGGATTAAACATTTGGAAGCAATTATTGGCGCGTTTTATGTGCTTTCTGCGTGTTTAGCGATCATTTTAGTGAGTAATAATCCCCATGGTATTGTCTTAGTTAAGTCGTTATTACAAGGACAGTTATTGTGGGTCAATTGGTCGCAAGCTTGGGTATTACTGGGGTTTTCTGTGTTGTTATTTACAGTGAATCATTATCATCCTCAATTTTTGAAAGGTAGCGGATTCTATGTGGCGTTTGCATTGGCTATTCCAATGTTAATTCAAACGCTGGGTGTATATTTAGAGTTTGCCATGTTAGTGGTGCCCGCAGTGGCTGCTGCGAGTTTAATGGCGCATCGACCGATAATAGTGGCCTTTATTATTGCCTCTATCGGTTTGATGGCGGGGTTAATGAGTTCGTTGTTCTGGGATATCCCTTCTGGACCGGCGATTGTACTCATGATTTGTTTGACTGCGTTATTCGCGCTATTGGTTGTTCGCCTGTTTAAAATGCGTGTTAAGCAGGGAGAAAAACCGATAAAAACATAAATAGCGATTGGCCACTTTTATTTGCCTAGGCAGGGGAAGGTGGCCACTTATATTCTTACTTGTATGTTTACATATAAAAAGCCATTGAGCATAAAGCGC